>DASUEN010000210.1:0-55358 GCA_036275055.1 Thermoanaerobaculia bacterium | reverse complement strand
GCTTCCCTTTCGCTGGGGAGGGCGCCGTCTTCGCTTCCGGCTCGGGGATAGGGAACAGGGTCTCGCTCATGAGTGAAGTATCTCACGAACACGAGCCAATCAGAGGCGGCTATCCGGAATTTTTTCACAGCCTCTCAGGCGCCGGGTGCCTGGACCGGTGCCGTCGGTGCTCCAGAGCGCGGGGCCTTGGCCGTCAGAAGCCGAGAAGAGCCAGACGCCGGGAGCGGTGCTGTAAGGAGGTTCATACACGGTCGGACAGCCGCCGTTGCAGACGAGCGGCGCGGGAGTCCGGAAGCCCTCCTCCGCGGTCCACAAGGCGTCATGCCCGTCCTCGTCGCCGGCGAGGAAGAGCCAGTGCCCGCCGACGCGCTGGAAGTGGCTGGCCGTGAAGATCTCCGGCGGGAGTTGGGTCAGCGGACGGGTGCCCTGGCTGGTGCCGTCGCTGCGCCAGATCTCGAGCCGATCGCCGCCCGACCGCAGCGCGAAGTAGACCTCGTCCCCTGACGCGTTGATCGAGCCGACACCCGGCGGGTCGAATGCTGCCACGCGCCGGGTGCCCGCTGGCGAGCCATCGGTGACCCAGAGCTCCTCGCTCGCTTCTCCCGACGTGAAGAACAAGCGTGACGAGGTGGCCACCAGCGACCCGACGTCCCCGTTGCGGAGCAGACGGGTCCCACCCGGCGTGCCATCGGTGCTCCAGAGCCCGGTCTCACGCCCTTCGCCTTGCGAGGTGACGAAGTAGAGGCGGTCTCGCCCGACAATGAGCCCCATAGGATCGAAGAACGGCAGCCCATCGACCCCGTGTAGGGCCGTCGTTCCGGAGCGGGTCCCATCGCTCCGCCAGAGCAAGCAATCGTCCCCTTGACAGGCGGAGTAGAAGAAGGCGTCCGCACCGGCGACGACGTAGACTTGCGGAGGATTGTAATCCTCGTCGCGGAAGAGGTCTCCCGGCAGCAGGAAGCTCCCGGCGGACGTTCCATCCGTGCGTCCGAGACGGTACATCGTCTCGAAGCCGTCGCTGAATGCACTCCGCAGCAGCTTGATGCCGCGCCAGGTTGCCAGCGGCACGATGCCGGAGCACGGAGGCGGACAGAGGGAGGTCGAGATCTGCTCCGTGCCGCGCGCGGAGCCGTCGGTGCGCCAGAGGATGCCCTGGTCCAGGGACTGCGGGTCCCCTGTCGCGGTCGAGAAGAACAGTCGCCCGCCGAGCTCGAAGAATCCGGCCGGCTCTCCCAGGGGCTCTTCCAGGGACGAAATCGGGACTGTCTCGCGGCTGAGATTCGCCAACAGGTGCGGCGCCCCATCGGCCCAGGCCGGCGGCACCGTGAGCAGCAAACCCACGAGAACCCCTTCGATCCGTAGAGAGAGCATCGCTTCCCCCCTTTTTCCAGGGACTATCGCCTGTATTCTACCTGATGGATTCGTTTACGATTGCCCCCGAAGACGTCTCCAGAAAGGAGCTCCCGACCATGAGGTCCCGCCATCTGCTGTACCGCCTGCGTCCCTTCCTCCTCGCTCTCGCTGCCTTGGTGCTCTCGTCTTCCGCCTGGCCGCTGCGCGCCCAGGAGCCCTCCATCGACGCCAAGCTGGCGGGCTTCGACGAGGAGATGGCCAAGATCCTCAAGGACTGGAACGTCCCGGGGATCGGCGTCGGCATCGTGGTCAAGGACAAGCTCGTCTTCGCCAAGGGATACGGCTACCGCGACTATGGGAAGAAGCTGCCGTTCACGCCCCAGACCACGGTGCCCATCGCTTCGAACACCAAGCTGTTCACCGCGACGGCCTGCGGCCTCCTGGTCGAGGAGGGCAAGCTCGCCTGGGACGAGCCGGTCCGCAAGTTCGTGCCGAGCATCCAGTTCTACAACGACGACCTCAATCGCGAGGTCTCGATCCGCGACATGCTCTCTCACCGCACCGGCATCACCCGGCACGACACCATCTGGTACAAGTCGGATTTCAGCCGCCGCGAGCTGTTCGAGCGGCTCAAATATCTGGAGCCCACCAAGCCGCTACGCACCACCTTCCTCTACAACAACATGATGTACACCGGCGCCGGCTACGTCGTGGAGCTCCTGTCCGGGAAAACCTGGGAAAACTTCGTGCACGATCGCATCCTGGTGCCGCTCGGGATGAAGAACACGGTGTTCTCGATCGATGACCTCGAGAAGCTGCCCGACCACGGCGTCCCCTACAGCGAGCACCGCGACTCCTTCGAGCTGCACCAGATCCCCTTCTACCGCGAGTCGGTGGCGGTGGGTCCGGCGGGGGCGATCAACTCCAACCTGGAGGACCTCTCGCGCTGGCTCATCGCGCAGCTCAACAACGGCGTCGTCGACGGCCGGCAGGTGTTGCCGGCGAACGTGATCAAAGAGACCCTGGCGCCGGCCATAGCGCTGCCGAATGCGGCGCTCGAAGCCCGCGGCTGGGGCGAGCTGCTCAACTCCGTCTACGGCACCGGCCGCTGGACGGGCTCCTACCGCGGCCATCTGATCGCCTATCACGGCGGCGACATCAACGGCTTTCACTCCCAGGTTTCGATCATGCCGCAGGACGGCTACGGCGTCATCGTCCTGGTGATCAGCGATCACGCCGCGCCGCTTTACAACGTGGTCACTTACGGAGTCTACGAGCGGCTGCTCGGGCTGAGCCGCACGCCGTGGAGCGAGCGCACGCTGGACATCCGCCTCAAGGCCAAGGAGGCCGGCAAGGCGGCAAGGGCGAAAGCGGGGACGGAGCGGGTGCCCGACACCAAGCCGTCGCACCCCCTGGCGGACTTCACCGGCGAGTACGAGCATCCGGCGTACGGGGTAATGACCATCTCTGAGAAGGACAAGGCCCTGCTCTTCGACTTCCACAAGGTCCGCCTCCCGCTCAACCACTTCCACTACGACCGCTTCGAAACCCCCAACGACGAAGAGAACGGCAAGTGGACGGTGAATTTCCAGACCAATCCGCAGGGCGAGATCGACAAGGCCCTGATGTCTCTCGACGAGGCCGAGGTCACCTTCACCCGCCGCGTCGCGGCCGGCTTGTCGAGCCCGGCGACCCTCGGCGCCTACACCGGGGCGTACCTGACCCCGACCGGAACCGAGATCCAGGTCGTCCTGAAGGAGGACGGAAGCTTCGGAATACAGCCCCCGGGGGGCCTCTTCCAGGTTCTTCAGGCCTGGAAGCCGCGCCAGTTCCGGATCAAGGAGTTCTCCGACGTCGTCTTCGAGTTCGAGGTCAAGGACGGCAAGGTGACCGCGCTGATCCAACGCAATCCCTCCGGGGAGTTCCGCTTCGCGAGGAAGTAGACGCGGCGTGGCGGGCTGTTGACTAGCAGCGGCGACTTCCCGTTTTTATGAGCGTCCTTATGAGCGTCCTTCCCGACCCTTTGCGATCGCTGGCCCGCGAGCTCCGGCGCCATCCGGCGTTTCTTTCGATCGCCGTGATCACCCTCGGCGCGGCCCTCGGCGCCAACGCGGCGATCTTCACGGTCGTCGACGCCGTGCTCCTGCGGCCGCTCCCCTTCCCGGCGGCGGACCGCCTGGTGGTGGTGCGGCACGACGCGCCGGGCCTCAAGCTCGGCGAGCTCATCGATATGTCGGAGGCGGTCTATGTCCTCTACCGGAAGGAGAACCGGGTCCTTTCGGACCTCGGGATCTACTCGCCGGAAGAGGCGACGGTCTCCGGCGGCCTGGCGCCGGAACGCGTGGCGTCGGCCACGGTCACCGGCTCGGTCTTCAACGTCCTGGGCGTGCCGCCCGCCCGCGGCCGGACGATCCAGGAGGCGGACGAGAAGCCTGGAGCGGAGAAGGTCGTGGTGATCTCGGACGAGCTCTGGCGCCGGCGGCTCGGCGCCAGCCCGAGCGCCGTGGGCTCCCTCCTCGACGTCGACGGCGTCGCCCGCCGGATCGTCGGCGTCCTGCCGCCGCGCTTCCCGTTCCCCACGCCGGCGACCGCGATCTGGCTGCCGCACACGCTCGATCACGCGCACCTCAACCTCGGCGGCTTCAGCACGCCGGGGATCGGCCGTCTGCGGCCGGGCGTCTCCCTGGAACGGGCCACCCGCGAGCTTTCCGCGCTCGTCTGGCGGATTCCGGAGGTCTATCCGGGACAGGGCATGGACCGCGCCTACCTGGCGAATGAGCGGATGACCGTCCACCTCGCGACGCTACGCGACGAGGTCGTCGGCAACGTCGGGCAGGTGCTCTGGATCCTCCTGGGGAGCGTCGCCTGCCTGCTGCTGATCGCCTGCGCCAACGTTGCGAGCCTCGTCCTGGTGAAAGCCGAGGGGCGGCAGCGGGAGGTGGCGGTACGCACGGCGCTGGGCGCGTCGACGGGCGGGATCGCCCGCCTCTTCCTGGGCGAGAGCCTGGCCCTCTCGCTCGCCGGCGGCGGCCTGGGGCTTTCCCTCGCCTGGGCGGCGACGAGGCTCCTCGTGCATCTGCGGCCGCCGGGCATCCCGCGCCTGGAAGAGATCGGCGTCGACGGGCGCACGGTCGCCTTCACCCTGGCGCTCTCCGTCGTCGCCGGCCTCTTCTGCGGCGGCCTCGCGGCGCTACGCTTCGGCTCGCCGGCCCGGCTGGCACCGGCCCTGAAGGAAGGCGGCCGCGGCGACACGGCGGGGCGCGGGCGCCTGCGGACCCGCAACCTGCTGGTGATCGCCCAGGTGGCGCTGTCGCTGGTGCTGCTGGTCAGCTCGGGGCTGATGCTGAAGAGCTTTCGCCATCTGCGCAACGTCGCGCCCGGCTTCGATCCGCACGGCGTCCTCACGCTGAGAATCGTGCTGCCGGGTGGCACCTACTCCAAGGCCGCCGCCGTCAACCGCTTTCTCGAAAGCCTCCTGGCCCAGGCGTCGGCGCTGCCGGGAGTCACGGCCGCGGCGGCGGTCACCTCGCTGCCGCTCACCGATCCCGAGAACACCGGCGTCTACATCGTCGAGGACTTTCCCATCAAGCCGGGCGAGGTCCCGCCGGCCTTCAGCATCACCTACGTGACGCCCGGCTACTTCCGCGCCATGGGGATTCCGTGGCAGGCCGGCCGCGTCTTCGACGGCCCGGCGCCGCGCTCGGGGGAGCAGGAGATCGTGGTGAGCCGCAGCGTCGCCGAGCGCTTCTGGAAGGGGCGCAGTGCCTTCGGCAAGCGGTTCTTCAACGGGCCGGACACGGCGCGGCGCTGGTACCGGATCCTCGGCATCGCCGGCGACGTCCACGGCCGCGACCTGGTGAAGCCGGTGGAGGACCGCATGTACCGGTCGATGCTGCGGCTCAACGACCGGGACCTCGATTCCGAGTGGCCCTTCACGTTGGTGGTGAGGAGCCGGACGGCGCCTGCCAGCCTGGCGAATCCCCTGCGCCGGATCGTGCGCGGGCTCGATCCGAACCTCCCGATCTCCGATGTCCGGCCGCTGCAGGAGGTGGTGTCGCGCTCGATGGTGCGGACCTCCTTCACCATGCTCCTGCTGGCGGTCGCCGCCACCGTCGCGTTGCTTCTCGGCGCGGTGGGGATCTACGGCGTCATCGCCTACGCCGTTAGCCAGCGGACGCGGGAGATCGGCGTGCGCATGGCGCTAGGCGCGCGGCGGCGCGACGTCTCGCGGCAGGTGCTGGGGGAAGGATTGCGGATCGTCGCCCTCGGCATCGTCCTCGGCATCGCCGGCGCCCTCGCCGCGACCCGGCTGATGCTGGCCCTCCTCTACGGCGTCAGCCCCACCGATCCCTGGACCTTCACCGCCGTGGCGCTGCTGCTCGCCGCCGTCTCCCTCCTCGCCACCTGGCTCCCCGCCCGCCGCGCCGCCGCCGTCGAGCCGTTGGAGGCGATCCGGACGGAGTGAAGCGTCAGTCAAGGCGTCGCCGACAGGCGCTTCGCGGTGAAGGCGCGGGAGCCTTAAGTAGCTTGAATAGTGTTGCAGCGGGCAAGAGGAGCACGGCCGGCGTCCTCCCTACGCTACGGAAGAGACTATGGTGATGAAGCCTATCGCTGGTTTGTCGCGGCTGAGCGGGCGACCGGACAGCCAGTCCCGGCGGGCAGCTTTCCGCCCGTCGCTTTGTCGCCACGCCAAGGGGTTCTTGGCCGGAGGCGTCTCGGTCCTCGCGGCTGGCTGTCGCGAATTGGGCTGGCACCTAATCTCTGCTGGCGTGTTGACTAGATGCGCATTATTTCGTATGTTGCATTCATGACACCTCTCGCGGCGAGCTTAGCGAGACCTTCATACGCTCTTGAGCACTGGCGTCCCCGGTTTTGGAGCCCAGAGCCTCCTGGGCGGTTAGGTTCTCGCCTGATTGGGTCACACCGCGCCGATCTGGTGGTAATAGGTGGAGGTCTCACAGGCCTTTCCGCGGCTTTTCACGCAAAGGAAAAACACAGCAATTGGAAAGTAGTACTAATCGAGGCCGCGCAGATTGCGGCAGGTTCGAGCGGGATGGCGGGTGGAATTATAGTCAAGGACAAATCTGTTCCGAACTCAGAGGGAGATGCCGAGTTTTTTTACAACTTAATGGATAGGTTGCGTATTGATTGCGATTTGATTTCTTCTAAAGGAAGGCTCGCGGATGTTGCAAATGAATATGCCAACGACCTATTAAATCCACTTAGCCTTACCCGTGAACTAGCAACAGCTTGCACCCAGATTGGCGTTGAACTACATGAGGCTTCGGCCGCGAGTGGTATCGCGGCGCATCAGTCGGATGTCGTCATTACAGGGCGTCGTTTCTTGGTGCGTTCACGGTTTGTGGTGCTCGCGATTGATGCTTATGCAGGAATGTGGAACGGATTATTGGGGAGCGAATTTGATACCACTAGTCAAGTTTGCGTCGTTGTGCGGCTAAAGAGTCAAGAAGCCTCGCAGATTCCTTGGGTGTATTACCGCTCAATTGGCGGCGGAGACGACGACGAGTTCGTCTGGGGGAGGCGAATTGGCGACCGCAGGTTCTTGTTCGGTAGCAAGGAAGGCCCACGTGATCAATTCGAGTCTTATTCAAGAAGGGCAATTGTCCAGGATCTTCGGGACAAGCTGCCAAAGTTGCGGAACGCCGTTGCTGAGTCGGTTTGGAGTGGTCTGATCTCGCGATTCAAAGAAACCAGTGAACGGGTTCGTCCAGTGCTAGACAGGAGAATTCTTTTCGGCGGAGGGTACAACGGTTACGGTATCACCGCCTCGGTAGCGACTGGAGGGGAGATTGCTCGCACGGTCGGCATACTCTAGCTGTCTAGCTGAGGGGCTTTACTGCTATCATATATCGAGAAAAACCTCCCGGCCTCAGCCTACCATTGATAGTTAGTAATTTTATCGGCGTTTTTTGATCGCAGTTAAGCGCTTTAGTTTTAGTCTCGCAAAAAGAGAAATCTGTTTCGAATCGTGTGCGATTCATTCTGGCTAATGGTACAATAGTTTTTTACTCCGAGAGATTGAAGAGCGCTCCACTCGTGCCACGCATGAAGAGGACCGGAGTTGCCCATTCGAGCGAACTAGGGTCGCGAAGACGAATCGCCATCCGGCCCTCTCCGATAGCAGCCTCGACCAAAGCTCCAGTAGAGAGGTGCTCATAGAAAGCTTGGCTGAAGGCGATGGCCGCACCATCCGAAATCTGAAACTGCATAGCAACGACTGCCGGTAAGCCAGCCATAACTAAGGCCGCCGCTACGCCGGCAAAGGGGTCGATCCCATCGTTACTGCTCGACCGCGCGGTATCGCAAGCGTTCAAGAAGACGAGTCTAAGTGAGGGGAAATCGCGTAGCAACTCACCTAAAACGGAACCCGGAAGGCTGACCCGCCCACCGTTATCTCCCTCGAATAAAAGCGCGCCGACGCCTGTTTTCGATTCGAAGCAACCGTGCCCCATGAAGTGGAGAACATGAAACGGCTTTTCGCGTAGCCTGACGCGAAGGGTTGGGGCGGAGGTGTGCTCAAGAAACTCGGTCGTCACTCCACCGAGCGAGGCCCAACTCTCTTCTATCCTCTGGCGTTCATCTTCGAGATTAAGCGGCGGTAAACCGTTCGGACAAGCGGCTGCGACTAGGATGCGAAGGGGGCCTGCGACACTCAGCGGGTGCGAAGGCAAGGGTACGTCGAGGTGACGGACCAAAGAGGTTTTCCTGCCGAGGCATAGGAACTCCCGCCGCTCTAGCCAGTAAAGCAACTCCCAAGGAAGACTAGCGAAAAAGGCGAGATCTGGGTGTTCGGGAGCGAGGTGGAGTGCGAGTCGCAAGCCCGCTTGCTCCCCCTGCTTACCCTCTTCCTCCGTCCGACCTTCGAGCATTCCGAGGCTGCGATCGAAGAGTCGCAGTACCGGCTCCGGGAAAATTGCATGGAAGAGTCGTTCTCCGACCACTCTCGGGGAAAGAGTGCTCGCAAGGCCGGCGGAAGAAAGCTCTCTGCTATACAGCAGCGGTTCCTTGGCGCTCCTACGAACGGCTAGCCCAAGGTCATTTAGGGTCGCTCCAAGCTCCCTGAAAGAGAACGGCGCAGGGAGCACTCCGCGTCCCTGTCCTGCTGGCGAAGCGAGGACGAGAAGCGGGTATTCTCCCCCGCTTTTCGGCTCGATCTTGATGGAAAAGTCAGAATAGGTATTCATAGCCGTAGTTGTAGGAGCCTGCCGACAGTGGGAGTCATCACCCAATGCGCAGTGCCGGCCAGCGGGCCTTGCGGAATGTCGGTAACGGCCGGTAATGCCCCAGACCAGCCTCTCCAGAGCTGCCTCAGTAAGGCCTCTTCGTAGATCGAACCATTCAAACTCCGCAAGGAATAGCGGCAGACTTGGATTGCTCGGAGCCTTCGGCAGCAAGATAGGAATGACCCGCCGGCCCTCTACTACGAATCTGTTCAGGTAAACCCACGAAACGAGGTCTTGCCAGGGCCCCCTCCCCTCCTTCCCCACCAAAACTGCTGCTGCCCCGATGGTCTCTATGGTCTCCTCCAGCCTTTCCTGCCACCGAGAGCCTGGCGGGCTCTCCCATTGGTCGAACCACACTCGGATACCGCGTGCGCGTAAGGCAAGCGCAAGCCGGCGAACGCTCGGTCGGTCAGTAGCGGTATAGCTCAGGAAGATGTCGAAACATTCCTTCATGGTTGATTTCTCTCCCACCTGGCTAAAAGCTTATCAGATGTCAGGTTCCAAGGTCAACATTATAGCACTTCCTGTGTCCACTCCGCTCGTAACGATCACCGCTGGCTTCCGGCACCTCGACCGCGGCGATGATGCGTATTTGCGACAATTTTGCATCGAATTGGGGGTAACAGCTCTCTAGGGAGTAGGGATAACTAAATGTTCTCCATCACGCCTGGATTTTAAGGGGCAAGGGAGGTCAGAATCATGAACAACTCTACTCTATTTCAAGAGGATGACTATGACGAACTCTACCGCTACTTCCTACCCCTTCGAGATGGCGCCCAGATAGATGCCGATCCTTCTGGATGGATAGATACATATGCCGCCGCCGCGGATTTGCTGCCGCCTTTTCGAGTAACTAATTTAGCCCAATATAGAATCGACGAAGGCAGAAGTCTGGGGTCAGCTAAGGAAAAAATTGTTGCACTTCTTCGGGACTGGGAACAATATGAGATAGAAATGGATAATGTGACCTTATGCCATTCCGTCTCTGAGGCATCTTTGATGGCTCTCATATTTCTTAAGAGCAATGGTATTTCTACTATAGTCTTCGAATCACCCGCCTATGGAGTCTCAATTAAACAAGCACGCTACGTTGGCCTTGCAACGCGACTCTGTCCAACCTATATTGACGATGATTATGAGATGCACTTAGACGCGATGAACCTCAGCGCAACCACGCCTATCGCTCTATGGCTAACTCAACCGCGGATGTCTCTTGGATATGACCAACCAACTTCGTTCATCAATAGCGCATTGGAAACCTTATCAGCTAGAGATTTCCTGGTTATTGATGAAGCCACTGAGCAGCGCTTTCCGTCTCATCTTCGAGATCTCTGGAGTCGAGTCGACCGACCAAATATCTTGCGCCTGAGAGGTTTTCTAAAAGGAGTAGGTCTAAATGGCCTGCGGCTTGCATTCGTACTTCATGACGCGAGATTCAGGAACGAGCTAGAGGCAGCCCAAGAATTGATTGGGTCATCTCTCGATTCATTCAGCCTGCAAGTAGCAGTAGCAATAGCCGATACAACAGGGAGACTTAAAATTCTCCTCGAAACTGCTAATAGACAGACTACCTCTTTGCGAGCTAAAGCCGACAAGATTGCTTTCGGCAGTGAGGTTAGAATGAGCGGGCTTGTTAACGGTTACATTGGCTCCGCAATGCTTGATTTAAAATCGATTCCAGGTAGTCATGAACAGAAGCGCAAGAGACTTCTGAGCTTCTGTTTCGACCGCCGAATGCCGGTATTGCTCAGCTCTACCATGAGATTCGCATTCGACCCAAACTGGGAAAAAGTGCGAATAAACTACTTTAATCAGCCGAAACACGTACTTAAAGCAGTTTTTAACTTCGGTGAATTCTTGGCCGGTTCATGAAAGCAAATCTAAGATGATTTTTCGAAGTTTGCCGATGATTTGCGTTCCGACTTGTAGCTGCAGATCCATGAGCAGAGAGCCGGGAAGTAAAGATCTAACCTGGATCTCATATCTTCTTGGACTATCAGGAGTGAGTCCTGCACTTATTGACAATAGTTGATTACGCCGCTGCGTCTGCTGAGAAGGAAGCAAAAGGTTTGGCGATTCCTTCCCCCTTTGCGAAGGGTTTCCCCAATTCCGTTCGTGAAGCTTTACTATTTCAATCTTTGTCCTTGCTGCCAGGAATACGGCGAGCAATGGGATGAGGGCAGCAACTTTTCCTGCCGACACGCCCAACTCGAGTGGCGAGTTGTGCTCGATCAGAAAGTCAATAGACATTTCCGCCGGAGTAAACCAAGGAGCAAGAGCTTGTGCGTAATAATCTCTGTCGAAAGGGCCCTCTACAAGTAAGCTTATACTACTGGTAGATCTCGCAAGAACTAGATCCAGGCACCCCAAGTATTCTTCCACAATCCGCGAAAGAACCATGTGAGCACCTCCCAGTGACATCGCCAGCCGGTGAAAATCGTCCCGTTGCGGCAGCGCATCTGTGAGTTGGCTCGTAATGTTATGGAAAAGAAGAATTGTATGCACGGTAAGACGGTCGCAAGAATAGAGATGAGTCATAAATTCAGAAAAGCTCTCAAGTAACTCTACGAAGCTGCCTGGATTCTTGTAGACCTCTGTCCACCGAGTGAGATCCAGTGCCTGGTCAAGATATTGAGAGCCTTGCGTAAGATCGGGTTTTAAAAAATATTCTATGCGTAATTTCTCTATGGCCGACCAACCGTCACTTTGGAGTTCGGCTTGCAGGTCCAGGGGATCCAGAAAACTGAAACTTTCCCGGGTACGCCCGCTACGGATACCGCTACCAGAGATATCATCTAAGGTTAGGCCGAAATTACCTGTAATAGTTTGCAATTGAATGTCAGTACGAATAAATGTTGTCTTATCCAAAGTCGACATTTCCATTAGCTTGTTGTTGGTGGAGCAACAGTCGAATGTACATTCGATGAAGCGTGACGATTTTACAAGAGTGTTTGTAAGATCGCAAAGATGGAATTCTGTCCGATGAAATTCGGAGCTATGAATAGCAGTATTATTAAAGGTGCAATCCTCGAACTCGCAGTTGACGAAAAAAGACGTAGCAAACGCAGAATCGTTGAATACACAGTGCTTAAAATTTGACTCTTTGATGAGCGTGTCTTTAAAGTCGCAGCGAGAGAAGTCTACGTCGTAGGCAGTAACTTCGTAAAGTATGGACTCTATGAAGTTGACCAAAAAAGGGTCAGGGAATCTTGGTATAAGACCGGAAATCCGAACCTTCACTATATCATTCTTGAAGAATTCTTGGACGCTGATCTTCGAGAAATCTACCTGCACTTCCCCGTCGCCAGCCTGAAGAAAGGCGCTTAGGGTGCCACCCTTAGGAACTAGCGTCATTTAAGATCACCATGGATAACATTTAGTTATCCCTACTCCCTAGAGAGCTGTTACCCCCAATTCGATGCAAAATTGTCGCAAATACGCATCATCGCCGCGGTCGAGGTGCCGGAAGCCGGAATACGGCAGCCATGGCGCCCGCGCCAAACAAGAGGCCTAAGCCTAGCACTCTCCAGGAATGGGGGCCAGTGTATTCTTGGAAGCCTACCGGTTTAGATATTGGCTGACCCTAGGCCGGCAACCTTGTGGGAGGGGCTTCGGGTTCGGGCGGCGGTGAAGCTGTAGGTTCAGAACAGGCTCCAACCCTCGCCCCAGTCTGCCCGGTCTGGGAGCCTACTACACGCTGGCCGCTTCTTGGCAAGGTTGCTGGGCCGGAGGTTGGGGAGGGCGGGGCGGTAAACTTCTATTGGAAGGGTAGGCATTGTCGCGTCGCTTCCGCTCGCATCCCCTGGAGCCTGAGTGTCGGCGCTGGACCTCGCCGGCGATCCTAGGGGTGCTCCCCGCCTCAGGTGCCGCCCTATCGCCACACCCCAATCGCCATACACAAATTCCCCAGAAAGGTCGCCACGGCGAAGACCGCCGGCGTCCAGCCTCCGGGCCAGAGCGCCGCGACTCCTCCCACCTGGGAGATCAGCCCGCAGACCCGGAAGTGGCGAAGCCTCCCAGCATGTAGAAGGAGTGCCCTAGGAGGAGGAGCCAGAGGCCGGGGAGGAGCCAGGCTATGTCCTCCCAGATGAACACCGCGGAGGGGAAGAGGGCGCGACGACGGAGAGATTTCCCTGGAGGCGGCCTCTCCGAGCGGCGGATTTTCAGGATCTCGACCGCCCCGACCAGTAGGATCACCGCCGACCAAGTGAAGAGAACGCCCGGGAACCCGAAGCGAGCGAGGGCGAGGGCGTCGCCAGGGCTGCGGCCGGGGGAGGAGGGTCGGAGTCGGTTCGATCCTCTCAGGTTTCTCGCGGCCTTTCAGGCCGCAGGGCTGTGGGGGCCTGAGGACCCAGGGCATCGGCCTTCGGCCTCAGCCCTGGGCTGAACTCTCGCGACCCCTTGGGCCGCAAAGACCGCTACCGGCCAAGCCGACCAAGTCAGCGATTCGTGGGTCCTATTGCTCGGAAAAAGGATCGTGACCCAAGACTATGGGTCCGTAGACCGGTGTCTGCTATGATGCCGGACATGGATGAAGAGCGTCCAGGCTACAGCCTCAAAGCGCCCGGTGCCTCGGGCAGCTCTCTGCACTTGCCGGGCCGGGGATACTTTCCTCCGATCGACGAGCACTTGGTCGAGCCCGAGGTCACACGCGACGAGATCATCGGTGGCCGCGGGTGGTTGCGTTTCCGGCCGAAGCGCCTCATGCCGATCGGCACGGCGAGCTCCAATACGTCCTGCGGGCGCATGTCGCTCCGGGCTACGTCGCGGCGGTGGACCTGCTGACCCGTCTCGACTTCAAATCGGACTTCGCCAGCGACGTCTGTGTGCGCAGAGCAGGCGTCGATCCGCAGACGGGCAAGCGTTACCTCGAGGAGCTGGCGTTCGAGGTGGTTTCGGAGCAGACAGAACAGGAGGTCTCGGAGAAAGTACCTCGGATGCACCACCGGGGTATACGACGGATCTTTGCGATCTTCGTCAAGAGCCAGCAGGTCTGTGAGTGGTCTCCCACGGGCCAGGGGAGCTGGCGGCCCTTGGGTCACGACTCCCGGATCGAGGATACCTGCCTGGCGCTTCCGGTCGTAGTCACGGCGTTGCTGGATGCGGCGACGGCTGACGACGCCGTGATCGAGGCGCTGGCTGCCAAGGACAATCCGGCGCTCCGCAGGCGGGAAGCCGCAGCGAGGAGCGAAGGTGAGACCAAAGGGATGGCTATGTCCATTCTCAGGGTTCTGGAGATGCGCGGCATCGCCGTGAGCCCGGATCAGAGGCGGGAGATCCTGAGCTGCGCCGATCTCGACCGGCTGGATCGCTGGGTGAGCCGGGGAGCCTTGGCCGCCTCGGCGGATGAAGTCCTTCAGGATTGAGAAGGACACTCAATTCTTTCTTCAGGTGCCCCCCTGCCGCCACACCCCAATCGCCATCCACAAATTCCCCAGGAAGGTCGCCACAGCGAAGACGGCCAGCGGCGAGCCTCCCGGCCAAAGCGCCACGACTCCCCCCACCTGGTAGATCAAGCCACAGACCCGGAAGGGCTCGAAGGCGAAGCCGCCCAGCATGTAGAAGGAATGCCCCAGGAGGAGGAGCCAGAGACCGGGGAGGAGCCAGGCTACGTCCTGCCAGATGAGCACCGCGGAGAGGAAGAGGGCGACGACCGAGAGGTTCCCCTGGAGGCGGAGCACCCAGGAGGCGAGCGTGCTGCGGCCGGATTGCCTCCCCGAGCGGCGGATGTTCAGGATCTCGACTGCTCCGCCCAGGAGGATCACCGCTGACCAGGTGAAGAGGACGCCCGGGAATCCGAAGCGAGCGAGGACGAGGGGCGTCGCCAGGGCGGCGGCCGGGAGGAGGAGGGCCCAGCCCAACCACGTCCAGGGGGAGGTGAGGAAGGGCCGGCTGGCGGCCCGGAAATGCTCGCGGACCGGCTCCAGGTCGTCGGTGCCGGTCCGCTGGGGATCGAAGAGGGGCTCGTATTCGCTCAGTTCCGGTGCCCTGCGCCGTGCTTGGCAAGGAGGTGGAGCTGGGCTTGAGCGCTTTTCACGGCGTGCTGGCGGGCGGCGAATTCGGCGTCTGTCGTCATGGGCAGGGTGCGGGCCGCGGCCAGGGCGCGCTCGGCCGCGGCGGCGTCGAGCTCCTCGATCCGCTTCGCCTGCTCGGTGAGGAGAGTCAGCTTGTTGTCGACCATCTGGGCGAAGCCGCCGTCGACGAACAGGCGCTGGTTCCCCTCCGGGCTCTCCACCCGCAGCTCGCCCGTCCCCATCTTGAAGAGGAGCGGCGCGCGGTCGTGGAGGATGCCCACCTCGCCGTCCCAGGCGGGGAAGGCAACGAAGGTCGCCTCGGTCTCCAGGACCGCCCGCTCCGGGGTGATGACGCTACAGTGGAAGGTGTTCGTGGCAGCCATGGGGTTTTATCCCTTCGCCAGCCTCTCCGCCTGGGCCGCCGCCTCTTCGATGGTGCCGACGTACATAAAGGCCTGGTCGGGGAGGTGGTCCCACTTGCCGTCGCACAACTCGTCGAAGGAGCGGATGGTGTCCTGCCGCGAGCAGTAGACGCCGGGGTAGCCCGTGAACTGCTCGGCGACGTAGAACGGCTGCGAGAGGAAGCGCTCGATCTTGCGCGCCCGGCGGACGATGACCTTGTCCTCTTCCGACAGCTCGTCGACACCCAGGATGGCAATGATGTCCTGAAGGTCCTTGTAGCGCTGGAGGATCTGCTGGACGCGGCGGGCCACCCGGTAGTGGTCCTCGCCGATGAACTCGGGCGCGATGATGCGGCTGCTCGAAGCGAGCGGATCGACGGCGGGGTAGATCCCTTTCTCGGAGATCGACCGCTCCAGGTTCACCGTGCTGTCCAAGTGGGTGAAGGCGGTCGCGGGCGCCGGGTCGGTGTAGTCGTCGGCCGGCACGTAGATGGCCTGGATGGAGGTCACGGCGCCGCGGCTGGTCGAGGTGATCCGCTCCTGGAGCTCGCCCATCTCGGTGCCGAGGGTCGGCTGATAGCCCACGGCCGAAGGCATACGGCCGAGCAGCGCCGACACCTCGGAGCCCGCCTGCGAGAAGCGGAAGATGTTGTCGATGAAGAGGAGGGTGTCGACGCCCGTCTGGTCGCGGAAGTACTCGGCCATGGTGAGCGCCGAGAGGGCGACGCGCAGGCGGGCGCCGGGAGGCTCGTTCATCTGGCCGAAGACCATGACGGTCTGGTCGATGACGCTCTTGCCGGTGTCGCCGATCTTCGCCTCCTGCATCTCCAGCCAGAGGTCGTTTCCTTCGCGGGTCCGCTCGCCGACGCCGGCGAAGCAGGAGTAGCCGCTGTGGAAGCGGGCGAGGCGGGCGATCAGCTCCTGGATGATGACCGTCTTGCCCACTCCGGCGCCGCCGAAGAGGCCGGCCTTGCCGCCGCGGACGAGCGGGCAGAGGAGGTCGATCACCTTGATGCCGGTCTCGAAGAGCTCGGTCTTCGACGAGAGGTCGTCGAATTCGGGTGGCTCGTGGTGGATGGGGCGGCGCTCGGTGGTTTTCGCCGGTCCGAGCCCGTCGATGGTCTCGCCCACCATGTTGAAGACCCGCCCCAGGGTCTCGAGGCCGACGGGCACCGTCACGGGCGAGCCGGTGTCGAGGATGTCGACGCCGCGCTGCAAACCGTCCGTCGAGCCGAGAGCGACGGCGCGCACGCGGCCGCCGCCAAGATGCTGAGCCACCTCGCACCAGAGGGTTTCGGTGCTGGTCTGGCCGAGCACCGTCCGCGGCACCTCGACGCGCAAGGCGTTGTAGATGCCGGGCAGGCGGTCCTCGGAGAAATGCGCGTCCAGAGTGGAGCCGATGACCTGGGTCACTTTGCCGTAGTTGACGTTTTCCATAATGCTTTCCGATCTCTTGAAGGTGCTCAGGACAGGGCGTTCGCGCCGCCCACGATGTCCAGGAGCTCCATGGTGATCTGGGTCTGGCGGGCGCGGTTGTACTCCCGGGTCAGCGCCTTGATCATGTCGGCCGCGGCGTCCGTCGCCGCCTTCATGGCGACCATGCGCGCCACCTGCTCGGAGACGGCGGCGTCGTTGAAGGCCTGGAAGAGGCGCACCCGCACGACGGCCGGCAGCAATTCGTCCAGAAGCTGCCGCGGATCGGGCGAGAACTCGTACTCGACCGGCCTCGCCGCTTTCTCTCCCTCGCGCACCTCGGGCTTGAGCGGCAGGAGCTGCACAGCCACCGGCCGCTGCTGGCCGGCGGAGAGGAATTTCATGTAGACCACCCAGACCGAGGCGATCTCGCCGCGCACGAAACGGTCGATGAGCGCGTTGGCGATCGGCTCGACCTGCTCGAAGCGCGGCTTGTCGCCGATCCCCGAGGTCTGCTCGGTGATCTCGCGCTTCAAGAAGCGGAAGTAGGAGATCCCCTTCTTGCCCACCATGTGGACGTCGTTTGCCATCCCGGCTTCGATCTGCTGGTCGAGATGGGTGACGGCGGTGCGCAGCACGCTGGCGTTGTAGCCGCCGGCGAGGCCGCGGTCGCTCGTCAATACGAGGACGGCGGAGCGCTTCACCTCGTCGTGCGTCTTGAGCAGCGGGTGATCGACGTCGCCGGCCGCCCGCGACAGGTCGGCCACCAGCTCGGCGAGCTTCTCGGTGTAGGGCCGCGTCGCCACGGCCCGGTTGAACGCCGCCTGGAAGCGGGCGGTCGCGATGAGCTGCATGGTGCGCGTGATCTTGCGGATGTTGCGCACCGCTTTGCGCCGCTTGACGAGGACTCTGCGATTGGCCATCCCAGGCTCCTACGCCTTCCACTGCGTCTTGAAGTCGCGGATCACGGCGCCGACCTTGTCGGCGAGGTCGTTCGGCAGGTCGCGCGTGCGGTCGAGCTCCTCGATGATCTCCGGGTGCTCGTCGCGGAAGTGCTTGAGGAGCGCCGTCTCGAACTTCGCCACGTCCTTCACCGGCACGTCGTCGAGGAAGCCGCGGGTGCCGGCGAAGATCGAGAGCACCTCCTCGTTGACGTTGTACGGCTGGTACTGCGGCTGCTTGAGCAGCTCCACCATGCGCTGGCCGCGGTCGAGCTGGCGCTGGGTGGCGGCGTCGAGCTCGGTGCCGAGCTGCGAGAAGGCTTCGAGGTCGCGGAAGGCCGCGAGGTCGAGGCGCAGGGAGCCGGCCACTTTCTTCATCGCCTTGCGCTGGGCGTTGCCGCCCACCCGCGAGACACTGATGCCGACGTTGATGGCCGGCCGCACGCCGGCGAAGAAGAGGTCGGGCTCGAGGTAGATCTGACCGTCGGTGATCGAGATCACGTTGGTCGGAATGTAGGCCGAGACCTCGCCTTCGAGCGTCTCGATCACCGGCAGCGCCGTCATCGAGCCGCCAGTGTCCGGGAAGCGGTGGACCTTGTACTTGTCGCGATCCGGGAGCGTCCCGAGCCAGGCCTCGGCCTTGTGGCGGCCGTGGGGCCGGTGGTAGGTGCCGTCGAGGTCGTCCGGCCGGTGCTCCGGCGGCGCTTGCAGGCCCTGGGGATGCTTGTTGACCAGCCCGCGGTCCCGGCTGTCGGCCGGCGTGTCCTTCGGCACCACCGCGAACTCCTCGCGCAGCTTGACGCTGCGCTCCAGGAGGCGGGAGTGGAGGTAGAACACGTCGCCCGGGTAGGCCTCGCGTCCCGGCGGCCGGCGCAGCAGCAGCGAGAGCTGGCGGTAGGACTGCGCCTGTTTCGACAGGTCGTCGTAGACGCAGAGAGTCGCCCGGCCCTCCTGGTACATGAAGTACTCGGCCATGGCCGCGCCCGCGTAGGGGGCGATGTACTGGAGCGGCGCCGGGTCGGAGGAGCCGGCCGAGATGACGATCGTGTAGTCCATGGCGCCGACCTCGCGCAGCCGGTCCACCAGGCCGACGACGGTCGATTCCTTCTGGCCGATGGCGACGTAGACGCAGATCACGTCGCCGCCGCGCTGGTTGACGATGGTATCGATCGCCACCGCGGTCTTGCCCGTCTTGCGGTCGCCAATGATCAGCTCGCGCTGGCCGCGGCCGATGGGGATCATGGAGTCGATGGCCTTGATGCCGGTCTGCAGCGGCTCGGTGACGGGTTGGCGCTCGGCGATGCCGGGGGCCTTCCATTCGAGCGGGCGGCGGTGGGGGGTCTCGATGACGCCCTTGCCGTCGAGCGGCCGGCCGAGGGGATCGACCACGCGGCCGACCAGCGCCGGACCCACGGGCACGGAGAGGAGCTCGCCGGAGCGGCGCACCTCGTCCCCCTCCTTGATGCCTAGGTAGTCGCCGAGGACGACGGCGCCCACCGAGCTCTCCTCCAGGTTGAACACCTGCCCCTGGGCACCGTTGGCGAACTCCAGGCGCTCGCCGGCCATGGCCCCGGTCAAACCGTAGATGCGGGCGATACCGTCGCCCACTTCCAACACCTTGCCGACCTCGCTGAGGTCGACCTCAGTGCGATATTTGCGAATCTCTTCTTCGATGACCGACGCGATCTCGTCGACTTTGAATCTCATGAAGGCTCCTTGCCTCTCTATTTACGACTCGGCAACGTAGGCGGTGCCGCGGACGATCTCGCTCGACGCCCGCGCCAGCAGCGCCGCGCTCAGATCCCGCAGGCGGGACGCCACGCTGGCGTCGAATTTCTTCCCCCCGGCCTCGACCACCAAGCCGCCGATCAGCGAGGGGTCCACCTCTTCGATCAGCACCGGTTTCTTCCCCGTGGACGCAGTCATGGCCTCCTGCAGCCGGGCCCGCAGCACCGCATCGAGCGGCACCGCGGTGCGGACGTGGACGTCCACCCACCCCCGCAGGTCGCGCAGCGCCGCGCGGTACGCCTCGGCGACGGCGCGAAGCTGGCCGAGCCGCCCCTTGCGGTTGATCACCTGGAGCGAGTCGAGCAGCAGGTCGCTCGCCTGGCCCCGGAACAGGTCGTCGAGCACCCGGGCGCGCCCCTCCTCGTCCACCATCAGGCTGGAGAGGAAGTGCTCGACCTTGGGATTCTGGTCGAGGAATTCCACCAGCTCCTTGAGCTCGCCGGCGAGCGCCTCGCTCTGGCCGCGCTCCTCGGCGAGCCCGAGCATGGCTTCGGCGTAGAGACGGCCCACGGCCAGGTCGCGATCGTCCACTTTTGCCATGGGCGTTTAGTTCCGTCCCGCGCCGCCGATCCCCTCGATGGCCTCGGAGATCAGGCGCTGGTGATCCTGCGGGCTGAGCTCGCGGCCGATGACCTGGGCGGCCAACTGCGTGGCAAGCTTCGCCGACAGGGTGTAGAGCTCCTTGGTGGCGGTGTCGGTGGCAATCTGGATCTCGCGCTTGGCGCGCTCGATCATCTTGTCCGCCTCCTCCTTGGCCGCCGCCTCGATGCGCCGCTTCACCACGTCGGCGTCGCGGCGTCCTTCCTCGACGATGGCGGTGGCTTCAGCCCGGGAGGCCGCGAGCTTCTGCTCGTACTCCTTGAGCCGCGCCTCGGCCGCCTCGCGGTCGTGCTTCGCCTTCTCCAGCGCCTCGCGGATGAAGTTTTCCCGCGACTGGAGCGTTTTGAGGAGCGGACCCCAGGCGAACTTGCCGAGGATCACCAGCACGATCACGAAGATCACCAGCGCCCAGAACGAGTTGCCGAGATCGCCTGCGAACAGGCTCGGGGACTCCGCGCCTTCCTCCGCCGCGGCGGCCAGCGCCGGAACCACCAGCGCCAGCAGGGGCCATGCAATCAGTGCTCTCTTCATAGGGGCCTCAGAACGAGGCCAGCAGGCCCACGACGACGCCGAACAGCGCGGCGCCCTCGATCATCGCCGCGGTGATGATCATGGCGGTGCTGATCTGGCCGGAAGCCTCGGGCTGGCGCGCCATCGACTCGACCGCGCTCGCACCGATGCGGCCGATGCCGGCGCCGGCGCCGATGACGGCGAGCCCGGCGCCGATCGCGCCGCCCACCTTGCGGGCGCCATCGGTGGTGAGGAAGTACGACTGCTCCTTGGCAGCCTGGTTGGCTCCGTCCGCCTGCGCGTGCGCGGCCGGCACCGAGGCGAACATCAGCACGAAGCCGAGGGCGATCATCGTCAGTGAGAGTCTGGCAGTTCTCTTGCTCATCGAAAAGAATCCTTTCCTTAGGGTTTTAAGGGCCTCGGGAGGCCCGGTTCGATCAGTGTGCCTCTGCTTCCTCGTGATGTCCTTCATGGTGGAACACCACCGCCTGGCCGATGAACAGGGTGGTGAGGAAGGTGAAGATGAAGGCATGGAGAAGAGCGACGAAGAGCTCCAGCAGGGTGATCGCGACACTGCCCAGGACCACCGGCACGGCGACACCCAGCGCCGTCCCGATCCCCTTCACCGCCGCCTGGAGGATGAAGCTCAAGAGCACCGCCAGCAGCACGTGCCCGGCGATCATGTTGGCGCAGAGGCGGATGAGCAGGGCGAAGAAGCGCGAGAAGAAGCCGATGATCTCGATGGGGATCAGCAGCCACGACAGCCAGATGGGGCCGGGGCTGAAGTGAGCCACGAACTCCTTGCCGCCCAGCCGGAAGCCGTTCACCACCACCATGCCGAGGGTGACGAGAACCAGGGCGCCCGTGATCCAGGGATTGGCCGTGGCCGCGCCGCCGATATGCGCGCCGAACAGCTTGATGCCGCTGAGCGGCAGCAACCCCAGCAGGTTGACCGCGAAGACGAAGAAGAACACGGTCCAGATGAACTTGATGAAGCGATCCGTGTGCTGGTGGAGGTTGGGGCGCGCGACCTCGTTGCGCAGGTACTCGCAGATCGCCTCGATGGCGTTGCCCGCTCCCGCCGGCACCAGGGCGCCGACCTCGTCCGTTCCCCGGCGGCGGCGCACCCCGATAGGCACCAGCAGGATCAGCAGGAACGCCGCCAGCATCATCATCACGATGTGGCTGTCCAGCAGCGTGAACCCGTTGCGCTGGATCATCGGGTGCCGCACGATGTGCTCCAGCGGGTTCTCAATCAGCAAAGCGAGCATTGACCTCTCCAGTTTCTCCGAGTCTCATGAGCCGCGGGTCGCGTACCACGTGTCGAGCGCCAGTTGCGCCACGTATCCGAGGGCGATCCAGATCAACAGGGGGCGGGTCTCGAACCACCCGGCCAGGCCGGCCGCCAGCCCCAGAACCAACACCGTCACGAAGCGCAGCGCCAGCGCGGTCATCATCCCCTGCAGCGAGATCCCGGAGCCCGGCCGCCGTGAGCGCATGATCGCCAGGGCCGCTACGGCCGAGGCCACGACTCCGATGACGCACCCCGCGACCATGGCGGGGAGCGCACCCTCGCCTCCCAGCCGCCGGGTCGGCGCGTAGCCGAGCAGGACGAGCGCCACGCCGGCCGCGACCGCCCAGCTCAGGAACCGCAAATACTCTGCAACCGTCGACCGTGCGGCACTCATCGTTCAGGGTCGCCGCCTGGTTTCTCGGCCGTGCTGCCCGTCTCCTTGAAGGCGGCCTGCGAACGGCGGATCAGGTTGTACATCCCGCCGATCATGCCCAGGACGGCGCCGGCTAGAAGACCCCAGGGACTGCTGCCGAAGTGCCGGTCCCACCAATATCCGATCAGTGTAAAACCTACTACCGCCGCGACGAGCTCGAAGCCTATGCCGGACAGGGCCTGCCAGCCCGATTTCGGTCCTGCTGCCATCGCCAAGCGGGAAAGTTCCCTACACCTGCCCTAACGCGGGCGGAGCATAGCAGCTTGTGCGACCTTTCACAAGCGTCCGGCGGCAGCGGCGAAAGAGGCCGGCGGGGCTCACTCGGAGATCACCGGCAGCAGCGCGGCGCGGGCCGAAATGGCCCCGGGAGTGTCGAGCGGCACCGAGATGTGGCGGCTGAGGATCTCACGCTGGCGGCTCACCATGTCTTCGAGCGTGGTGGTGGAGAGGATGCGCTCCACCGCCTGCTTGACCTCCAGGAAGACCTCGCGGATGGCGCAGTGCTCGGTGCCGACGTCGATGGTGCAGGGGAGGGCGAGGATCTGGTCGATCGCCGTCGTCTGCCCTTCGAGGGTCAGCAGGATGTGCCGCAGGCTGATCTGGCTCGCCGGCCGGCCGAGGGCGTGGCCGCCCTGGGGGCCCCGGTTGGAGAGCACCAGCCGGTCCTTGGAGAGGAGGGCGAGGATCTGGCGCAGGTACGGCTCCGGGATCCCCTGGTGGGTGGCGATCTCGTGGCTGGTGACCGGACCCTGGTCGGCGTGCATCGCGATATAGAGCATCGCACGGATGCCGTATTCGCCCTTGGTAGAAATTTTCATGGCGTTCCTGAACGATCAGAAGTCTAGCACAGGGTCCGGTGGCCTTCGCCCGGTCCATCCGGCGCGCCCGGACGCCAGCCGCGCCGGCAGGCTGGAGAGGTCGCGCAGATCGACGCCCGTCCCTTGGCGGGCCAGGAGGAGGGAACTCATTCCCGCGGCCACCGCGCCCTCGCCGTCCTCCAGCTTGCCGTCCCCCACGTGCAGGGCGGCGGCGGGCTCCACCTCCAGCGCGGCCAGGGCCTGGAGGAAGATCCGCGGGTCCGGCTTCTCCACCCCCGCCTTCTGGGAGTAGGTGATGGCGCCGAAGAAGTGGGCGATCCCCAACTCTTCGAGCACGCCCGGCAGCCGGTGGTCCCAATTGCTGACCACTCCCAGCCGCAACCCCTGGCCGGCGAGCTCCGCCAGTACCCCCGGCACCTCCGGATAGACCTCCCACGCCTCCGCCGTGCCGAAGCGGTGGAAGAGCTCCGCCGCCGCGAACCGGGAGGGGATGGGAGCCTCCAAGTGCTCGCACATCCGTTCCAGGAACCGCCGCCACCACCCCCGTTCCCCTTCCGGATGGTTGGCGAAACGGTCGCGCCCAGGGTCCGCGCTGCAGGCGAGCTCCTGCCACACCTGGCTCACCAGCCGCTCCGCCGCCGGCGGGTCGATCTCGACCCGGTGCTTGCGCAGCACCTCGGAATAGAGGTCGCCGAGGTGCGGCGCGTGGATCAGCGTATGGGTGACGTCGAACGTCACGGCCTGAATCATAAGAGGAGGATACCTGACCCGGGGCTGTGATAGCTTGCTCGAATGCGAAATTCGGCAATCCGGGCCGTCGCCGGCCTGGTCCTCGTCTCCGGCTGGCTGGCCCTGCTCTTCTCGGGGCTCGCCTTCGGCGGGGCGATCCACCTCCTGCTGGCGGGAGGGCTGGGGGTGTTTCCGTGGCGCTCCGCCCTCAAATCCCGAGCTGCTTCTTGAGCTCCTCCAGGTCCGCGGCGAGCTTCTCCACCAGATCCTCCAGACGTTCCACGCGGGAGGCGAGGCCAGGGCGGGCGGCTGCCAGGGCCATCGCCTCCGGGGGCTCGGCGACCTCCACCGGGTCCGGCTCCGGGGCCAGCTCCCCCACCAGGTGGATCCAGCGGATCTCCTTCTGGCCGGGGCGGCGGGGGAGGTCCCGCACCAGAGGCTCGTCCATGCCGGCGAGCCGACGCAGGGCCTCCTCCACCTCCTCCAGGGAGGCGAAGGAGAACATCCTCTCGCTGCGGGTGCGCAGCTCGCCCGGGGTCTGGGGGCCGCGCAGCAGGAGGAGCGTCATCAGGGCCTTCCCCGCCCGGTCGAGCCCCCAGCGGCGGACGACGCTCTGCTGCCAACGCTCGGTGCGGGCGCCCTCGGTGCGCCAGGCGAGGACGTCCTGGCGCAGGCGGTCGAGGGCGTTGACCACCTGGTCTTCGGTGAGCTGCATCACCGGCTCGCGATTCGTCTTCTGATTGCAGGCGAGAATGACGGCGTTGACCGTCATGGGAACGGTCTCGGGGTTCGTCTGCTCCTTTTCGAGCAGCGAGCCGAGCACCCGGATCTCCACCGGATCGAGCTGTCTGGGTATCCGCGTCGACATGGGAGTAAGTTTAGCGGACGAACCCCTTGATTTTTTCCCCGGCAGGTGCCATAGTGCGCGCAAATTCCGAGTCGGTGCAGAAGATAAGGTTGGAATCGGTTTTACCACGAGATAGCCCCCCGCCCGTACCCCCCACCGTAGCAACCGCTCAAGCGCATATATTCCTTAGTCGTGCAAAATATGAGAATCACCAGGCATCGAGGGAGGCGCGAGCGGGCCTAGAGCTTGGAGAATCGAGCCGAGTGCGCTACGGGAAGTTCCGAACGCTATTTTATTGCTCTAATTGAGCGCACGGCTTCGACTTTATTGATTTTCGCCCCCCGGTCAGGGGGCCGGAGGATGCCGCTTCGCGCGGCGAACACAAACCTGTTTCTTTGTAGCGAGGAGCAAGAGCATGGCTGAGCAAGGTACGGTGAAGTGGTTCAACGATGCCAAGGGGTATGGATTCATCGTGCGCGAGCGGGGCGCGGACGTCTTCGTCCATCACGCCTCGATCATCGCCGAGGGTTTCCGCACCCTGAGCGAAGGAGACCGGGTCTCTTTCGACGTGGTAGAGGGTCCCAAGGGCCTCCAGGCCAAGAACGTCGTCAAGATCTCCTAGCTGCGTCTCATTCCCTTCCCTGAACTCATTGCGCCCTGCCGGAACCCTCCTGGCGGGGCGCCTTCGTCTCTGGACGGCGACGCCGTCACCCCGAATCCGCAGAAGCGACACGCCGGCGCCGCAGGGTTTCCGCACCCCCGTGCTGAAATCACTCTTCCATCGGGAGAGCAAGGCATGCCGAGCGACACCATCCCAGCCGCCGCCGTCACCGTCCCCTGGCTCCCGCTCGGTATGGACGAGCCGGTGGGCCCCATGGTCGCCGGCACCGTCACCCTGGAGACCGGCGCGGCCCTGGCCGAGCAGCTCGACCGCATCTTCAAGGCTGACCGCGAGCTCGACTGCGTGGTGATCCTCGCCGCCGGCCGCCCCCTCCGGCTGGTCACCCGCGAGCACTACTACACCATCACCGGCGGCCCTTACGGCTTCACCTTCTACCAGAAGAAGCCGGCGGAGGCGGTGGCCAAGCCGTCGCCCCTGGTGGTCGGGGAAGACGTCTCGGTGCGTTCCCTCGCCACCCTGGCCCTGGATCGGCCGCGGGACGACCAGTATGACCCGGCCCTCGTCGTCGATGGCGATGGGAGGCTGCGGGGGATCGTCACCATCAAGCAGCTCCTGCGCAAGGCGGCGGAGCTGGAGGTGCAGATCGCCCAGCTCTCCAACCCCCTGACCCGTCTGCCCGGCGGCCGGGTGATCCAGGACTGGATCGGCCGGGGCTTGGCGGACGACCGGGAGGGAGCCCTCACCGTCTTCTTCACCGACCTCGACCGTTTCAAGGAGTACAACGACGTCCACGGCCTGCTGATGGGCGACGAGCTGGTGCGCCGCGCCGCGGAGGTCCTCACGGACGCCCTCGGCCTGATGGGGCGGGAGGCCCGCCTCGGGCACGACGGCGGCGACGACTTCGTCCTCGTCTGCCCCCGGCCGGTGGGGACGGACGTGCTGCGGGAGGTCTGTGCCCGCTTCGACCGCGGCAAGCTCGACCTCTTCCGACCGGCGGACCGCGACCGCGGATTCTTCGAAGCGCGGGACGAGAAGGGGAACCCGGTGCACGTCCCCCTGACCACCCTGAGCCTGGCCGGGGTCTCCAGCCGCGCCCTGGGGCAGGAGCGGCACCCGGCCGCCTTCTCCCAGCTCGCCGCTGGAGTGCGCCGCACGGCCAAGACCGTCACCGCCGCCTTGGGACGCAGCGGCTTCGCCCTGCACGAAGGAGCCCTGGCATGAACGTCACCCTCACCGCCAGCGCCGGGCCAGTCACTCCCGAGCGCCTCGCCACCGTCGGCCGCGGCGGCGAGCTGACCCTGCCGGACGGCGTGCTGCACGAGCTGCGTCTGCTGCGGCCCGAGCCCTTCCTCGTCTTTTCCGAGGGGCGGCAGTTCGTGCACATGATCCGCGCTGACGCCGGCCCCGCCGCCCTGCTCAAGGCGGAGCGCGTCTCGCTTCAGGGGAACCTCGAGAGCTTCGGCATCGCCGACCTGTTCTCCCTGCTCAACATGAGCCGCCGCAGCGGCCTCCTGCTGCTCATCGCCGAGCAGGCGCAGAAGTCCGTTTACTTCCGCCGCGGCGAGATCGTCTTCGCCGGCAGCAACCTGCCCGAGGACCGCCTGGGGCAGGTGCTCTACCGCACCGGCAAGCTCTCGCTGGAGGACCTGGCGCAAGCCGAGCGCCACGTGAGCCCGAGCCAGCGCTTCGGCGCCATGCTCCTGGAGCGCAAGCTGATCGATCCCCAGTCGCTCCTCTGGGGCGTCAAGTACCAGGTGGAGGAGATCATCTACTCCATCTTCCGCCTCGTCCACGGCAGCTTCTTCCTCTTCGACGGCGACTTCGTGGACGACGACCTCGCCGTCTTCTCGATCGACACCAACAACGTCCTGATGGAGGGGTACCAGCGGGTCGACGAGCTGGGGCTGATCGGCGAGCACATCCGCGGCCACGGCACGGTCCTGCGGCCCACCGGCCGCAAAGCGGAGGCGAAGCTCTCGGAGCGCATGGCGCGGGTGCTGGGGCTGGTGGACGGCCGCAGCACCGTCGAAGAGCTGGTGCGGGCCACCGGATGGGGGGAGTTCAACACCTTCAAGCAACTCTACAAGCTGCTCAAGGCGGGCGTCGTGGAGGTGGCGGACGAGCCCCGCCCCCGCTCCCCCCAGGGGATGGACCCCGGGACCGCCGAGCTGCGGGCGGTGATCGAGACCTTCAACCGCTCCTTCATGTTGCTGCGCGACGTGCTGCGGGCCAAGTCCGTCGAGGTGGACCTGGGGCGGGTGTTCAACGTCTTCCTGAGGAATGCCTCGGACGCCACCCGCGCCGTCCTCAACGGGCTCGTCCTCGGCTCCTCCCGTCGTCTCTCGGCCGAGCAGATCCTCGACAATGCCGACCACCTCCTGCTGCTCGACGAGGCGAGCCTCCACTCCACGGCCGAGCCCGCCTCACAGCGCCGCCGCCGGCTCGTCTTCCAGGCGCTGGAGGAGTGGACGGCGTTCCAGTCCCTGATCGTCCGCAACCTGCTGCCGGAGAGCGAGGCGGGGGAGCTGGTGTCGTACGTGACGGCGATCGTGCGGAGCGGGGGGTAGGGGGCAGCCGGCCGGCATCCGCTAAGATCGCCTCAATGCGCCGGGCCCTCGCCCTCCTCGCCCTCTTCGCCGCCTTCCCGGCGGCAGCCGCCGAGCATGGCCATGGCGGCCCGGTGGTGCCCGTCCTCCTGGGACTGATCCTCATCCTGGCGGCGGCCAAGCTGGGGGGCGACCTCTTCGAGCGCCTGGGCCAGCCGGCGGTGCTGGGTGAGCTGCTGTTCGGCATCGTCCTCGGCAACCTGTCGCTCGTGGGGTATGGTGGCCTCGGCTTCCTGGCCACGGACCCGGGGCTGGAGATCCTGGCCCAACTCGGCGTCATCCTCTTGTTGTTCCAGGTGGGGCTGGAGTCCGACGTCAAGGACATGGTGGCCGTCGGCTGGTCGAGCCTGCTGGTAGCGGTGCTGGGGGTGATCGCGCCTTTCCTCCTCGGCTGGGGCGTCTCGGCCTGGCTGCTGCCGGAGGAGGAGACGCTCGCCCACCTCTTCATCGGTGCCACCCTGAGCGCCACCAGCGTGGGGATCACGGCCCGCGTGCTGGGCGACCTGGGGAAGCTCGCCACGCGGGAAGCCAAGATCATCCTCGGCGCCGCGGTGATCGACGACGTGCTCGGCCTCGTCATCCTCTCCGTGGTCGCGGGGACCATCACCGCCGCCAACACCGGCGGCAGCCTGGATACAGTGGATACCCTGCTGATCGTGGCCAAGGCCCTGGTCTTCCTGGTGGGTGCCCTTTTCCTGGGGAGCTGGCTCGCTCCGCGGGTCTTCCTCGTGGCGGGCTTCCTCCGGGTCAAAGGGACCCTCCTCGCGCTGTCGCTCGGCATCTGCTTCCTCCTCGCCTGGCTGGCGGATCGCATCGGCCTCGCCACCATCGTGGGCGCCTTTGCTGCCGGCCTCATCCTCGACCGGGTGAGCTACAAGGAGCTGGGGGAGCGCACCAAACACCGGATCGAAGAGCTGGTGAGCCCGCTCGTGAGCTTCCTGGTGCCGGTCTTCTTCGTGCTGATGGGCGTGCGGGTCGACCTCTCGACCTTCGGTCACGTGGGGGTGCTGGGATTCGCGGCCGTGCTTTCGGCTGCCGCCATCCTGGGGAAGATGGTCTGCGCCGCCGGGGTGCTGGAACGGGGGCTCGACCGCGTCTCGGTGGCGGTGGGCATGGTGCCGCGGGGAGAGGTGGGGCTGATCTTCGCGGGGATTGGCGCCCAGCTCCTCCTCCATGGGCACCGGGTGATCACGCCGCCGGTCTTCGCGGCGGTGGTGGTGATGGTGATCGTCACCACCCTCATCACTCCGCCGGCCCTGAAGGTCAGCCTTGCCCGGGGTGCCCGGAAGGGAGGGAAGCGGGGACCGTCGAAACCGGCGGCGCCGGCGGCCCCATCAGCTCCGGCCCGGGAGTGACCGCCAGACCGGGGAGCGTGGCGGTCACGGGAGAGGGGGCCGGGGCGCGAGGGCTCCGCGGCGCCACCGCCCCTGCCGGCAGCTCGATGATCACGTCCCCGGGATGGACCATCCCCAGGTCCTCGCGGGCCAGCCGTTCCAGCATGCCGGGGTCGTGGTGGAGGCGGTCGATGCGCGCCCGCAGCCGCTCGCTACGCGCCTTGGTCTCCTCGATCTGCGCTGCCAGCAGGTGCTCGCGCGCCCGGGCCGAGGCCAGGTCGCGGTAGCTCTTGAGAGCGGCGACGGCCAGCAGTGCCAGGAACAGCACCACGGCTGCGCCCAGGACCGGGCGGAACGAGTCGGTCCGGGCCGGCGCCTCGGGGCGGGTCACGGCGTCCAACGGGGAAAGGCCCGGGCACCTGGATAAGTGCCTACGCCTTCCAGCTCCTCTTCGATGCGCAGCAGACGGTTGTACTTGGCGACCCGGTCGCTGCGGCACGGCGCGCCCGTCTTGATCTGGCCGGCGCGCACGGCGACGGCGAGATCGGCGATGGTGGTGTCCTCGGTCTCTCCCGAGCGGTGGCTCAGGACGTTGGTATAGGCGTGGGTCTTCGCCGTTTCCACCGCCTCCAGGGTCTCGGTCAGAGTGCCGATCTGGTTGACCTTGACGAGCAGGGCGTTGGCGAGGCCGTCGGCGATCCCCTGGGCCAGGATCTCGGGATTGGTGACGAACAGGTCGTCGCCCACGAGCTGGACCCGGCCGCCGAGCTCGGCGGTGAGCTCCTTCCACCCCTCGCGGTCGTCCTCGGCGAGGCCGTCCTCGATGGAGACGAGGGGGTAGGCGCCGAGCCAGTCGCGGTAGGTGGCGATCAGGTCCGAGGCCGAGAGGTCCGAGCGCCCCTCGCCGGCCAGGGAGTAGCGCACCCCTCCCTTCCCCTTTCCTTTCTTCTTCTCCACCAGCTCGCTGGCGGCCACGTCCAAAGCGAGGGCGATCTGCTTGCCCGGTTTGTAGCCGGCCTTCTCGATCGCCTGGACCAGCAGGTCCAGGGCCTCGCGGTTGCTCTTGAGGTTGGGTGCGAAGCCCCCCTCGTCGCCCACGGCGGTGACCAGGCTGTCACCTTTCAGCACCCCTTTGAGGGCGTGGTAGACCTCGACTCCCGCCCGCAGCGCCTCGGAGAAGCGGTCGAAGCCGAGCGGCACGAGCATGAACTCCTGGATGTCCACCGAGTTGTCGGCATGGGCGCCGCCGTTGAGCACGTTGAGCAGGGGGACGGGAAGGATGGTGGCCGCGGGTCCGCCGACGTAGGCATAGAGAGGAAGGCCGCTCGCCTCGGCCGCGGAGCGGGCCACGGCCAGCGAGGCGCCGAGGATGGCGTTGGCACCCAGGCGGCTCTTGCCCGGGGTGCCGTCGAGGTCACAGAGCGTGCGGTCGATCCGCGCCTGATCGCGGGCATCCATGCCGCGCAGCCGGGGCGCGATCTCTTCCTGGACGTTGGTTACGGCCTTGCGCACTCCCTTGCCGCCATAGCGTTTGCCGCCGTCGCGCAGCTCCAGCGCCTCGCGTCTCCCCGTGGAAGCGCCGGACGGCACCGCCGCCCGTCCGCCCACGCCGCCGTCGAGGATGCAGTCAACCTCCAGCGTGGGATTCCCCCGCGAATCGAGGATTTCCCGCGCCACGATCTCTTCAATGGAAAACATCCGCCCCTCCGAACCGTGATTTCTGGCCAGACTCCGGACCCAAGGTTATCCGGAAAACCTCTGCGGCTCAAGCATTTCCCGAGAAAAAGGCCACGAGGCGAACTTTGAAGCAAGAGAGATGCCGGGGAGAGAGGTCAGCGGAGAAAGGCCAGCTGTCGCGGATCTGCGGTACAATGCCCCTGTGCAGCTTGTGGAAGGGGGCTCGATGCCAGACGTCACCATCAACGCAGTTGCCTTTCAGCGCCATGGTCTGTGGGTTGCGCAATGCCTCGAATACAACCTTGTCAGTTGTGCCGAGAGCCTGGAAGAGCTGCCGAACGAGCTCCTGTCTCAGGTCTTGGGCCAGATCAAGGCGGACAAGGAATCGGGCCAGGAGCCTTTCTGGGCTTTCAAGCCTGCGCCGCAGCACTATTGGGACATGTTCGCCCAGGCCAAGACCTCGCCACCGCTCAAGCCCCGGAAGGTGGTTCCGGCGGTCGATACCCGGCTCTTCCCCATGCCTGCTGCGGCCTAGTCTTCAGGCGCAGGGTCGAGAGCAAAATCCGGGGCCAAGGATTCCATCGCAAAGTAGACCAAGAGGGAAGCCACGAGCTCGGGAGGCATCCGCCCCCCGTGTAACCGGGGGAGAGGATAAGACCTCTTCCCGTCGGTCATCCGCAGCCGCCCCGCATCCTCGATCGTCCACAGCTTCCTGTCTCTGTCGCCTGCGAGCTTGATGAACTCGCTGACGGTAAGCAGGTACAGGCCGTCGTCATCGCCGGTTCCGTTTTGGTGGTTCACAGGAGCGGATTCTATCCGTGATTCGGGAAGATTCTCACACCTTTACCGCTCTGCTTCGCGACCACCTCGAAGGCGGCCCGACGCACCCGGCGCTTTGAGCGCTGTAGCCTGAGTGTTCTTCGTCCATCCTCATAATCATAACCGAGAACCAGATAGCGAAACCCGGGCTACTGTGAAGCGCCGGACGGCGCCGCCGCCTCAAGCAGTTCAAGGGAAAAGGGGGTTCCAGGTCGTTCATGAAGCCGACCTATCCGAACGCCTCCGGAATCTCTGGCCTCTGGCCGCTGTCGTCCCTCTTGGGAAGGGTACCATCGAAGTCCGTCTCTCTTGAGGTGCTACCATCAGTCTCACAGCAACTCAACAGGCTCCGGAGAAGGATCATGCGACCGAGCGGACCACCGACCTGGAAGCACATCGCCGGGGGGGCCCTTCTGGGGTGCACAGTGACGCTGGCTGTGCTGAGCGCTGGACGGGCTCTTTCAAGGGAAGGTCCGGCGGCGAGCGCGAAGACACTGGCTGCGATGCTCGGTCCGGTGCGCCTCACGGAAGGGCGGATGACTGGGGCCGCCTTTGCGCCTTATCCGACGCGGCCTTTCCATCCATCGTTAAAGTTTAAACGAGAGTTGGAGGAGGCAAGAGCAGCTCCACGGTCTCCAGCGGCTCTCCGGGATCGCGGGTTCCTTCATTTGCTGTACAGCAATCTGGACTCGGCGGTCGCCGACCTTGAAGAGGCGGTCCAGAAAGCGCCCGGAGAGGCTTCACTGCTCTCTGATCTCTCTGCCCTCTACGGCGAGCGCGCACGCGCGAAAGACCGGCCCGAGGACTACGTTGCTTCCTTGGAAATGGCCGATCGTGCCTTATCTCTGAAGCCTGGCTTGGCAGAGGCAATGTTCAATCGAGGCGTCGCTCTAGAGCATCTCTTCCTGTACACCAATGCCAACGACGCTTGGGGTCGTTACCTAGAGATCGAGCCCTCGTTACTCGGGCCGCTACCGATCGGGTACGCGGACTCCAACACGCCATGGGCTGCCGAGGCTCGGTCGCGCTTTAGGGTCATGAACCGCCTGGCCAATCCTCGGGTTTATGCCTTGTCGATTGGGCGTGAATTGAGGCGCGTCCAAGCTCCTCTCTCGGCAATCGAAGGTGGCAGCTCTCGCGGAGAGTTTCCTCTCCTGGAGATGGGATCGGTCAAAGTGGGAACAACAGGAACTTCGGTCTTGAACGACTCGGCTGACGCAATGGAATTGCTCGGCAAGTCAATAGAAGCGTGGCGATATAGATATCGCGCCTTGGAGTTGAGCGGCAATCAGGAGCCCTCCGGCCCGCAGATGTCCGATGCACTCAGGTCATTCAGGGGAGCGACCCTCGATTCGCTCGCCCAGCGACGAACCATGGCAGCTCTTGAGTTCCAGAGCTGTGCCGTATGGATAGCAAGATTGACTGGAGAAGGCGGGCAGATTGTAGAGGCCCTTCTTGACAGAGCTCGGATCGAGGTCGCTCTGGGGAAGCAGCAGGAGGCAAAACGCGATTTCTCACAGGCATTGAATGCCATGAATGCCATGGAAGACCACGTCCCCCAAGCTCGGGAGGCACTCGCGGCCAGCTTCGATGTCGTGCAGAGAGAGATCGACGAAAGCGAAGATCGGGCGGCGGCAATCACGCTGGAGCTAAAGCCATCGGCGCAATTGGGCGCTCTTGCTGACCTGGATTTCCAGCGGGGCGACGCGACCGGCGCTGAAAAGAACCTTGGCCGCGCGCTAGATGAGTTGGACCGGAAACGCGCGAAGGTCGCTCCAGGAAGCGACCGGGTCTCCTTCTTCGATCAAGCGCAGCCGCTCTACATGAGGATGGTGGCGCTGCAACTACACCTCGGAAGGCCGGAGATGGCCTTGGAGGCGCTGGAGCGTTTCCGCGCCCGTACCTTGCTTGACCAGATGGACCGAGAAAAGCCGTCCGCACCGCTGAGCTGGCGCGACCTCAGCCAGCGGCTGCCTGCGCAAACCACCATCCTCGTCTATGCTGTCGTAGAGGGCCGGCTGATCACTTGGATCGTCCGGCCAACTGGAATCTCGGTCTCACCGCACCAGCCGGGATGGAACGCGGTTTCCGCACTCGTACAACGCCTGCCGGAAATCTTGGACGGCCGACAGACGGCGGATCTTTATGAGATTCTCGAGCCACTCTATCGCGAACTCGTGGAGCCCGCGTCGAGAGAGACGCGCGCCGGCGACCGGATCATCTTCGTTCCAACCCGCTCTCTTTACAGCATCCCATTCGCGGCGCTCCGGGCTCCCGGCTCCGGCCGCTTCCTGGTCCAGGATCACGCGGTGGGGGTGGCCCCAAGCGTCTCTGAATTCGTGGCCGCAGTGGAACGGGACCGCTGGCTCTCCGCCGAGCCAATCGCAAGCGCTCTTCTGGTAGGTGACCCCTCTTTCAACCGGCAACTTGCCCCGCAGTTGCCCTCGACGCCGGGAATGGCACGAGAGATCGAGAGCTTGAGCACGATCTATCATGGCCTCGATCTCCAGGTGCTGACAAAGCGAGCGGCGACTCCCTCCCGCGTGCTCGACTCTCTGGGTCGGTACGACATTGCTCACCTGGCGGTCCATGGACAGCAGGATCGAGAAGATCCAACGCGTTCCCGCCTGGTGCTCTCCACGACGGGGAAGGAGCCGGGAGATCTTTCGGTGAAGGACATTCTCCGGGCTCGGCTGACCCGGACGCGCCTCGTCTTTTTGGCGGCCTGCGATACCCAAGCAGGTCCGGTATCCGAGAGCGAGGGTTCGCTGAGCCTCGCTCATGCTTTCCTCGCTGCCGGAGCTCCTGCCGTCGTGGGGAGTCTATGGCACGTCACCGACGGGAGCACCGAGCGCCTCTCGGTCCGCTTCCATCAGGAGTTGCTGAGGGGCGCCGATGCACTCTCAGCGCTACGCACCGCGCAACTGGCGGAGCTTTCCTCCCACCCGGACGGCTCCGATTGGACTTGGGCCAGCTTTCAGGTGTTCGGTGGAGTGGAGGCGCGGAATCGCTGAGCCGACCATCAGTCGAGCGTCGCTGCGTTGCGACAGGAAAGAACGCCGGTTACAGATTCCAGCCCACGTGGGCTCCGGCCTCTTCAGACGGACAGGACCTACTCTCCCCGGGGCCCGCGCCTACCGGGCCCGGGGATGGGCCATCAGGCTTTCAGTCTCAGCAGGGGGATGAGCAGAAGACGCAGACCGTCGCCGGGCAGGTGGGGTTGGCCGAGCAGTTCAGGGCCCTCGTGCAGAGGGGGGTGTTGCCTCCCGCCACGTGCTCGAGGTTGCCGACCTGGAGATGGCGGAGGGTTTCGCGGTTGAGCCGAATCCTCTTCATCCTCTTCTTCACGTCGCAACTCCTTTGTAGAGTCCACGCAGACATTAGTGTGGACGTGTTGCCACCAGGTTGGTAGCCGCCCGCGCCCTCGGAAGGCTGCGAATAGTGTATAGCAGGTTCGCCGATGCTCCACAGGTGCCGCTCCCCTTGCCCTGAACTGCCGCAAAACTCGCGAATTTTGCAACAAGGTTCGCGAGCCCAAGCCGAAATTCGCCAACTTTGCGGCACATTTCACGAGGGTGGGAGAGCGGCTCGCCGTGCCGCATCGCGGGCTCTGCCGGTGGCGAACAGGCCCGATCCGGGACGGCGGGCGGTCAGATCAGGCCATGCCTATGCCTTGCCGCGGAATCCCCGCGCTTCCCGACCGAAGGCGCGGAGTTGGCCGCAGGCGGCGCTGACGTCGTCGCCCCGGCGGCGGCGGACGGTGGCGATCCAGCCGCGCTGGCGCAGGCGCTCCTTGAACGATTCGATGCGGGCGTCGTCCGGCGGCACCATGCGCGGACCCAGCACGGGGTCGGGATTGACCGGGATGAGGTTGACCTTGGCCTTGAGGCCGGTGAGGAGCCGCGAGAGCTGGTCGGCATCGCGCAGCGAGTCGTTGAAGCCGCGGATGAGGACGTACTCGAAGGTCAGCTTGCGCCCCTTCTCCAGCGGATAGCGGCGCAGCGCCGGCAGCAGCTCGGCGAGGGGATAGGTGCGGTTGACGGGCATCACCTGCGAGCGGCGCTCCTCGTCCGGCGCGTGGAGGGAGATGGCCAGGTTGGGCCGGCGCTCCCAGCGCGCCATCTCTTCCAGACCCGGGAGGATGCCCACGGTGGAGACGGTGATGCGGTGGGGGGAGATCGACTCGGTGAGGATCTCAACCGCCGCTGCGACGCTCTCGACGTTCAGGAGCGGCTCGCCCATCCCCATGAAGACGACGTTCAATCCCTCGGCCGGCAGGGCACGGTCGGCGCGGATGGCGAGGACCTGGGCCACGATCTCGCCGGCCGTGAGGTTCCGTCCGGCCCCCCAGTAGCCGGTGACGCAGAAGGTGCAGGCCAGGGCGCAGCCGGCCTGGCTGGAGATGCAGAAGGTGTGGCGCCCCTCGTCCGGGATGTCCACGGCCTCGACCGTGGCGCCGTCGTACAGGCGGAAGAGGTACTTGCAGGTGCCGTCCGCGGATTCGTGACGGGAGGCGATGGCCGGCAGGCCGATGCGGAAACGCTCCGTGAGCCGCGCCCGCAGCTCCTTCGAGAGATCGGTCATCTCCCCGAAGTCGCGCGCCCCCCGCTCGTAGAGGGCCTGGTAGACCTGCTTCACCCGGAACGGCTTGTCCACCACCGGCGCCAGGGCTTCGGCGAGGCGCTCGCGGGAGAGCCCGAGAACGTCGGTCCGCTCGGCCATTTCGGGTAGAAGGTTCATGGCAAGAGGAACGCGGAAGGGTGGGGGAGGTGTTCCCGGGGGACAGACTCAAGGACGGACACGGACTGAACACGGACCAACAAGGACGAACAGGCAAAACCAGCGACGACCTTGCCGTTCGTCCGTGATCGTCCGTGGCTGTCCGTGTTGGTCCGTGTCTGCTTTCAGTCCACGACGGCGCGGCGGCGGCGCAGGCTGCGGGTGGGGTCGATGCCGATGGAGCGCAGGAAGAAGAGGTCGCGGCCGTCGATCTGGAAGGCCGGCTCGCCGGAGGAGAGGCGCGGCGCGGTGGTGGCGAAGGTCAGGGGCTCGATCTCGTTCGCTTCCCGCTTGCAGTCCACCAGCAGGTAGAGAGCGTACCCCTCTTCGCGGATCCGCCGCAGCGTGCGGTTCACGTCCGAGCTCTCCGAGATCGCTTCGGAAAGGGCGCGCCGCAACTCGCGCAGCATTTGATGGAGCTTGTCGTCCAGCTTCATTCCTCCAGGCTCCTGCAATGGGGCCGAAAGCGGATTATCCTCTGCACCTTCAATGGAGTCAAACCGGTCCGCAACCACCGGCCCGCGGCTCCCAACTCCCCATGTCCCCCGGCGTTTCGGGAAAAGTCTAGCATGGTACTCTCTGGCCGTTTTCAGCAGCTTTTCCGGCGGCTTTCAACAGTGGGGACGAGCAGAACATGAGCGAGCCGATCCAGGCCGCGGCCACACCCCTGGCCCATCCTTTGGAAAACCTCGTGGCGGCCGGCTTCCCGGCCCTGGAGGTCCAGCCTCTGACGGGAGACGTGTCGCTGCGCCGCTACTCCCGCGTCGTGCTGGCGGCGGGCGGCAGCGCCATCCTCGCCACCTATCCGCCGGAGATCGGGGCCACCTGCGTCCGCTTCCTGCGTACCACGGAGCTGCTCGCCGGAGCCGGAGCACGGGTGCCGTTCGTCCTGGCGAGCGACTGCGACGAGGGCTGGATGCTGCTGGAGGACGCCGGTCCCCAGACGCTCGCCGAGTGGGGCAAGGACCGCCCGTGGAGCGAGCTCGCCCCCTGGTTCGCCACCGCCCTGGAGAGCGCCGCCCGCATCGCGCGGCTGCCGGCCGCCCCGGTCGCGGAGCTCAACCCGGTGCTGGGAACGGAGATGATGCGCCGCGAGCTGGCGCAGACGTGGGACCTCTTCCTGGAGCCGCGGGGCCTGCTGAGCGACGCCGGGCTGGCCGCGGCGCTGCGCGCGGCGCTGGACGCCCTTTGCGCCGCCCTCGGCGACGAGCCGCCCGTCCCCTGTCACCGCGACTTCATGGCCCGCAACCTGATCCCGCTGGCAGGCGGCGAGTTGGCGGTGCTCGATCACCAGGACCTGCGCCTCGGGCCGCCGTGCTACGACGTGGCCTCGCTGCTCAACGACACGCTCTTCCCCCCGGCCGCGGCGGAGGAGGCGCTCGTGGCGGCGCTCCTTCCCGCGGCGGCCGGCCGGGTCAGCTACTACCGGGCAGCGGCCCAGCGCACGCTCAAGGCCGTGGGCACCTATGCCTCCTTCGCGCGGCGGGGAGCCATCCGCCACCTGCCGCTGATCCCGCCGACCCTGGCCCGCTTCGTGCGGAGCTTCTCGCGCATCCCGGAGGGCGAGGGCCTCGCGGCGCGGCTTGGCGCGGCTTGGCGCCATGAGGTGGAGCCCCCGCCCCGCTGATCTGCTACACTCTTTCAGCCCTTGCAAAGGGCCAAGCGGGGCGGAGACCGCCCCAGGAGATCTTCAGTATGCCTTCCCTCGGCGTCCCAGAGCTCATGATCATCTTCCTCATCATCATCGTCCTCTTCGGCGCCAGCCGCCTGCCGCAGATCGGCAAGGGGATCGGTGAGGGGATCCGCAACTTCAAGAAGGGGATGAAAGAAGGGGAAGAGCAGGATCAGATCCCCGAGAAGACCGGCACCCGGAACACCTGAGCTCCGCCGGTCGTCCCCTCCACGGCTTCCTCGCGTCCGCAGGATGCCCCTCTTCTTGGGAAGAGGAGCAGAGGAGGGACCTTACCCCAGTTGCCGGATACCGGCCTTCCGGCTGTACTCGGCGTAGAGGTCGAGCACGTCGCGGACGAAGGAGCGGGTTTCGGCGTAGGGGGGCACGCCGCGGTAGCGCTCCACGGCTCCCGGGCCCGCGTTGTAGGCCGCGAGAGCCCGTTCCAGGTTGCCGTCGTAACCCTTCAGCAGGCTCTTCAGGTAGCGGCACCCGACGTCGACGTTGACGAACGGGTCGAAGAGGTCCCTGGCGCCATAGGCCTGGCCGACCTCCGGGGTGACCTGCATCAGCCCGAGCGCTCCTTGGGGAGAGACGGCGCGGGGCGTGAAGTCGGACTCCACGGACACCACCGCGGCGAGGAGCAGGCCGTCGGCATGATGGCGCTCGGCGGCGATGGAGATGGCCGAGCCGTAGGGCATCCGGTAGAGGAAGCGCCGCCGGGCCTCGACATCCCCGGCTTCGTCCCCAGGCCCGGGCTGGAACAAGCCGAGCCGGCGCTCCCCCGTCTGCGAGCTGGAAAGGTCCGCCGGACGGAAGACGTGGAAGCCCCTCGAGGTGGAATCCAAGGTGGAATGGTCGCCGGTGGCCAGCCAGTGGGTGAGCTCTTCCGTCCGGAGCGGCGAAGCCGCCGGCAGGGTGCGCAGGTCTTGGGGGCCGGGAACGGAGGGATTGGAGGGCGTGGAGTGAAAAGAGACGGCCAGGAACAGGACTGCGGCTAAAGATACAAAGGAATATCGAACGTTCTTGCGTTTTTGCATGGGCCGATCGATCCTCTCTTACGCCTTACGCAGGTTCCAGCGCCAGAACGGCACACCGGAGCCCCACGGCCACATGTTGATCTCAAAAGCGCACACCCCAGCCCTCCGGCCGGGGTGTGCCCGCTGCGATTCTGGGATGGATTACCTGCGAGATCAGTGCCAGGAGCGGGCCGCCGGAGGCGGCGGGGTGCCTCAGGAAATGGGGGGCTCGGAGGGGCGGCCGGGGCGCCTTCGGGGCTGGCGCCGGCCGGTCAGGTCGTAGTCTTCCGCCTCGATTTTCAGGTCGCAGACCTTGTTGCGGAGGGTGTTGCGGTGGACGCCCAGTGAGCGCGCCGAGCGGCAGAAGTTCCCGCGGTTCGACTTCAGGGAGGCGACGATGAACTGCCGCTCGAACTCCCGCCGGGCCTGCTCCAGGGTCACGCCCCGGCGTACGAGCTCATCGACGATCAGGTGGAGGCGTCCGTTGAGGTTCTGGTCTGCCAATGGTTGCTCCCTCCGGAGGTCGAAAAGACGGAAGCGGACAGCTTAACACAGCCTCCCGGGACCAGCGAGACCCCGGGAGGGTACCTACTTCGGATCGAGCCGGTCGCCCAGGCGGATGAGGTAGCGCGACTCGAGGATCTTGGCCACGGAGAAGTGCTTGTGCACCGAGAGCACCGCCAGCTCGCCGAGGATGACGGGTGGGAGCCCCGGCTTGGCGCTCTGCCGGTAGATCGTGTACATGTCGCCCGGCGTCACGTCGGCCTCGCCCACGTCGATGTGGACCACGTGGTCCGCCCCCAGGGCGAGGACGTCGTCCTTGGCGAAGACGATCGCCGGGGCGTGCTCCAGCTTCTCGGCGGCGGTGGGGTAGTTGACCGGGCGCATGGCCGTGCTGCGCCCCAACGGCACCGGCTCGGGCTGGAAAGGCGTCAGAAAGGCACCCACCACGACAGGGTCGCAGGCTTGGATGATCTCGGCGATGGCCGTCGTCTCCTGCACCGAGAGGATGCGCACCCGGCCGAGGTAGCGGTAGAAGCGCCCCACGACCTCCCGGCGCAGAGGATGGACGATGGGCTGCTCGGCCACCACCACGGTGAACTGGCTGCCGGCGGTCAGCCCCTTGGCCTTGCCGCCGTCGACGTAGATGACGTCTCCCGAAGAGAGGCCGAACTTCACCGTCGTGGCCGCGCCATAGCGCCCCTGGATCTGCTTGCCCGTGCGCACGTCGTAGTTGGAGAGGTCGAAGACCTGGGAGTCGTACTCCGAGCCGATGATCGAGTAGGGGAACTGCTCGTCGAGCTCGCCGACGTAGCCGCTGCAGTAGATGTCGCTCTCGGCGCCCAGCGGCACCGGGGAGCCGGCGGCCTGGCTCGCGGTGACGGCGCCGGGAGGAGGCGGCGGAATGGGCTCAGGCGAGCCGGGCTCGCCGGTCCCCGGCCCACCCGGCCCTCCCGGACCCTGCGCCAGGTTCTCCACCGGCGCCACGGTGAGGCCCAGCACCAGCGGGTCTCCGGGGTAGATCCAGTGCGCATCCAGCACGTACTGGTTCTTCTCCCAGATCTGCGGCCAGAGGTAGGGATTGCCCAGGTACTTGCCGGCCAGGGCCCACAGGGTGTCGCCCTTGACGACGATGTGGACCTGCTGGTTGTTAGGGGGCGCCGGAGGCGCCGGGGGGTTCCAGGCCGTCCAGTGGCCGTTGACCAGGTGGAGGTCCGCCGGCGGACGATCGGCCGCCATCGCAGCCGTGGCACCGGCCATCAAGGTCGCCAGCATGAAACCGGGGAGCCGCAATCTCATGAAAAGCCTCCTGAACCGCACGCCGGGAGGGATAACTATAGTCGAGCTTCTATGGCTTAAAATAGAACGTCCGCCTGCGTCTGTCAAGTTTTACCAGGCCGAAGCTCAGGTTCTGCTTGAGCTTCGGCCCGGGGCCGAGCGCTCACGGCAGCTTCGCCCGCCGCTCCTCGGCGGCGGCCGCCGCGGCCGTGCCGGAGAAGCGGCGGATGACCTCGCGATAGGTCACCCGCGCTCCCTCGACGTCGCCCATCGCCTCCAGGCACTGCCCCGTCTTCAGCATGGCGTCGGCCACCTTGTTCCCTTTCGGGTACTTCTCCACCACCTGCCGGAAGGCGGTGAGCGCCCCCTTGACGTCGTTCCTGGAGTAGCGGCACTCGCCGATCCAGTACTGGGCGTTGTCGGCCAGCTCGCTCTTCGGGTTCGCCTGCAGGAAGCGCACGAAGCTCGACTCGGCATCCACGAAGTGACCTTGATGGAAGAGGGAGTAGCCGCGGTCGTAGAGCGCCTGGCTGGCCGGCGAATTCGGCTCGCCGGCCCCCCCCTCGGGAACGGGCGGGGCAGGCGCGGCCGGAGCTGGGGCCGCGGGCAAGGGGAGCGCCGGCGCCGGGGCCGCAGGCTTCGGCGCCGGGACGGAGGCCGGTTTCTGTGCCGGCTGGGCAGGCGGTGCCGGCCGGGGCGGTTGCGGGCCGGCGGTGGGCAGGTCGATGTCCACCTCTTCGATGGGCTCGGCGGCCTTCACGGGCTCGCGGCGCGGCGCGACTATGGGCGGGTCGTCCCGCTTTACCGTTTGCGGTGTCTGCGGCGCGGCCGACGGCTTCACCGGCTCGGGCCGCAGAGGCGGCGGCGCGGCCTGGACCGAGCGGGGCGGGGGGCTCGGCGCCGCCGCCGGAGCGGTGGTGGCCGACGGGGCCGGCCGGGGGCCGCCGTTCCTGGCTTCGAGCTCCGCCACCTTCTGGCGGAGCTGGGCGACCTCCACCTGGTTCATGGCCGCCTCCTGCTGAAGCTGCAGGAGGCGGGCCTTGAGGGCCTGGACCTCCTGCTCGCGGGCGTCGTCGTTACCGCGCAGGGAGGAGCCGGCGCAGCCGGCCGCCAGCAGGCACAGGGGGACGAGAAGAAAGGTGAAACAGCGCATCGTCAACCTGCTTTCGGGGCTGTCGCCGGGGTGGCCTCCCCGGCCTTGATCTCCGGAATCGAGTGCACGAACGGGCTCTGGGGGTACTCGGTCCGCAGCCGGTCGAAGGCCTTGCGCGCCTCGGCGGGCTGGCGGTTGCGGTCGTAGGCTAGCCCCAAGTTGTAGATCGCCTTGTCCTTGGCGGAGTAATTGGGGTAGGTGTTGAGCAGGAAGTCGAAGCGCTCCGCCGCCGCCTTCGGCGCACCGTAGCGCAGGTAGAAGTAGCCGATGGTGAACTCGTGCTCGGCGAGGTTGTCGAGCACCGCCTTCATCTGTTCCTGGGCGTGGGCGGCGTACTCGCTGGTCGGGTAGACCCGGATCAGCTCCTGGTAGGCCTCCATGGATTTGCGGGTGACGTTCTGATCGCGGTCCGGCTTCTCCATCCGCTTGGCCAGGCTGTTGGCGATCTGGAACTGCACGTAGGCGGCCTGGTCGCTGGTGGGGAAGCGGTTGAGGAAGTCGCGGTACTTGGCCTCGGCCTGCACGTAGTTGGTGGTGCCGCCCTGGAGGTAGTAGGTGTCCGCGGCGAGCAGCAGGGACTCGCGTCCCACCGTCGAGTTGGGCTCCACCTCGAAGGCATGGGTGAAGTAGGGGCGGGCCTTCTCGTACTTCTCCTTGGCCAGCAGCTCCTTGCCCTGCGCCAGCGATTCCTCGGCCGAGAGCTTGAGGATGGGATCTTCGGGCGCGCCGCCGTGGCATCCGAAAGCCGCCAGGGCCAGGAGGCACGCCGCCGCCATGAGGGTTCGTTTCATAGAGTCTCCGGCCGAGCCCGCGCGTGCAGCTCGGACATGGTTGCCAAGGGATCGCCGCCCGCGAAGATCGCCGAGCCCACCACGCACACCTCCACCCCGGCGGCCACCACTTGGGCGATGTTATCGCGGTCGATGCCGCCGTCCATGGCGATCTCGACGCCTAGGCCGGCGCCGTCGATCATCGCCCGCAGCCGGCGCGCCTTGTCGAGGGCGCGGGGGAGGAAGGCCTGACCGCCGAAACCGGGGTTGACGGACATCAGGAGCACGTAGTCCAGGCGCGGCAGGGCATCCACCAGGAGCTCCACCGGGGTGGCGGGGTTGACGGCCACGCCGGCTTTGGCTCCCGCCTTGCGGACGTGATCGAGGGTGCGGTCGAGATGGGGTGCCGCCTCCCAGTGCACGGCCACCCGCGCCGCGCCGGCCTGGAGGTAGTCGTCCAGCAGCCGGTCCGGGTTGGCCACCATCAGGTGGACGTCGAACGGCAGCCGGGTGCGGCGATGAAGCGCCGCGAGCACCGGGATGCCGAAGGAAAGGTTGGGCACGAAGTGCCCGTCCATCACGTCGAAGTGGATCAGCTCGGCCCCGCCCCGCTCGTAGAGGGCGAGGGCGGCGCCGAAATCGGCCGGGTCGGCGGCGAGGAGGGAGGGGGCGAGGCGCATGCGGGTCACGTTCGTCATCCTCGTCAAGGAGCGTCCGCCGTGGCCACCACCAGCGACACGGCGTCGTCGCGGGTCAGGGGATGGCCGGGGAGGGGGAACTGGCGGAGGATGACGCCGGCCGCCACCCCCTCGTAGCGCTCGAACTTGACGCTGCCGAGCTTGAAGCCGAGCTGCTCGAAGTAGGGGCGCACCTGCTCGTAGTTGCGGTAGACGAGGTCGGGCATCACGAAGCGCTCGCGGGGAACGGTCATCACCAGCAGCAGGTCGACCGCGGTGGCCGGGGCCACCGCGGCGCCGGCATCGGGGTCCTGTTGCAAGACGGAGCCCGGCGCCTCCTGCCCCGGCGAGAAGGCGCCGAGGATGCGTCCCATGGCGAGGCCGCTGCCGGAGAGCGCCGACTGCGCCGCCGGCAACGTCTGGCCCAGCAGGTCGGGCACCTCCACCCGCCGCGGCCCCAGCGACGTCACCACGGTGACCGGGCTCCCCCGCTTGACCAGGGTGCGCGGGTCCGGGTTCTGGCGGGCGATCTGCCCCGCCGGCACCTTGTCGTCGTAGCGGCCGGCCCCCTCGACCCCCTTCAGCACGAGCCCCTGGTCGGCCAGCACGTTGGCCGCCTCGCCGCGGGAGAGCCCGATCACCGTCGGCACGGTGGTGGCGCCGCTGCGTACGAAAACACTGAATGACGTGTAAGCCGCGAGACCGAAGACGAGCACGATAAGCAATGCGTAAGCCAGCCTGCCCAGCCAGCGAAGGAGCCTCGACAGCATGGGTGCAGTGTAGCAAAGCGGGGAGCCCCGCATCACCCCGGCTAGAATGCCGCGCCATGCCTGCGTTGCCTGCGCCGCCGCCGAGAGCGCCAAAACGGCTCGAGCGCCTGCCGCCCTTGGGCGCCCACGTCTCCGTGGCGGGCGGCATGCCCAAGGCCATCGAGCGGGCCACGGCTCTCGGCTGCACGGCCGCACAGGTGTTCGTTAAAAATGCCAACCAGTGGCAATGGCGGGAGCTGGGCGACGAGGAGGTGGCCGCTTTCCGTGCCGCCCGTGCCGCCAGCCCCGTGGGGCCGGTGGTGGCGCATGCGGGCTATCTCATCAACCTCTGCGCCACCGACCCGGCGCTCCTCACCCGCTCGCGGGAAGCCCTGGCGGACGAGCTCACCCGCTGCGCCCGGCTGGGGGTGGACGGCCTGGTGCTCCACCCCGGGGCGCACCTGGGAGCGGGCGAGGAGGCGGGGATCGATCGCGTCGCCGCCTCCCTCGACGCGGTCCTCTCCGCGCTGCCGGAGGTCCCCACCCGCGTCCTGCTGGAGAACACCGCCGGCCAAGGCTCGTGCCTGGGCCACCGCCTGGAGCACCTCGCCGCCATCCGTGCCCGGGTGGCGAGCCCCCGCCGCGTCGGCGTCTGCCTCGATACCTGCCACGCCTTCGCGGCCGGCTACGCCATCCACCGGCGGCAGGGTTACGAGGACTTCCTGAGCGAGGTCGAGGAGCGCTTGGGGGTGGCCGCCGTGGGGTGCTTCCACCTCAACGACTCCCGGCGCCCCTTCGGCTCCCGGCGCGACCGCCACGCCCACGTCGGCGAGGGCGAGATCGGCCTCGCCGCCTTCGCCCGCCTGCTTCACGACCCGCGGCTGCGGTCGATCCCCATGGTGCTGGAAACGGAAACCGGCGATGACATGGAAGGCCATCGCCGGGACCTGGAGGTGTTGCGCCGTCTGCGAAAACCGCGGCAGCGGGCCCGCTAGCCCTGCTGCGGCACCTGCACGTTGTAGCTCTGCAGGAATTGCTTGTCGTACTCGACGCCCAACTCGCGGCGGCGTTGCTGGACGAGGGCGGCCTGGAGGCGCGTCAGCTTGTCGCGCAACAGGGTGGAACGGGTCTGCTCGCGGTTGGTGGCGTAGAGCTTCGGGTCCCAGCTCTTGTGGTCGGTCACCTGGAAGAGCACGGCGCCCTGGGCGTCGGCCACGGGGCCTCCCGTCTGGCCGGTGGGGAGCGCCATGACGGCCTTGGCCAGCTCGGGGTCGTAGCCGATGTTGGGGATCGAGCCGTCGCCGCCGAACTCCCCGGTTTCCTTGACCGCCACGCCCAGCTCGGCGGCCACCTGCTCCAGGGTCTTGCCGGCGGCGAGCTCGCGGCGGGCGGCTTCCAGCTTCTGCATCACCACCTGCTGCTGTTTCTGGTTCTCGACGGCCGCCTTCACCCGCGGCGTGACGTCCTGGAGCTCCGGGGTGCGGGGAGCGGTGACGTCCTTCAGGTAGAGGATGGCCCACCCCTGGGGGAGCTGCACGGCGTCGGAGACCTCGCCCTTCTTGAGGGCGAAGGCCGCGGCGCTGAAGCCGGGGTTGCGGCCGATGCCGGTGACGACGTCCTGGGCGCCGAACTTGCCGGTCTCGGCGAAGGTGACGCCGGGGTTCTGCTGGGCGAGGGCTTTCAGGTCGTCGGCGCTCTTCGGCTTGTCCTTGGCGACCTTGGCGGCGAGCTCCTTGGCCTTGGCGGCGGCGAGGTCGCGGCTGCGCTCGGCGGTGAGGCGGGCGCGGATCATCTCCTTCACCAGCTCGAAGGGCTGCGAGCCCCCGGGCTGCTTGTCGAGGACCTCGATGAGGTGATAGCCGAAGCTCGACTTGACGGGGCCCACCAGCTTGTGGAGCGGAGCGCTGAAGGCCGCGTCCTCGAACTCCTTGACCATGGCGCCGTGGGCGAAGGGCGGGAGGTCGCCGCCGCTGGCCTTGGAGGCCGTGTCGTCGGAGTACTCGGCGGCCACCTTGGCGAAGTCGGCGCCCCCTTCGAGCTTGCGCTTGACCTCCTGGATGCGCGCTTGCGCCTGGGCGTCGGTGCGCTGGTCGTTGACCATCACCAGGACGTGGCGGGCGTGGACCTTCTCCTCGTGGGTGAATTCGGCCTTGTGGGCGTCGTACCAGGCCTGGAGGTCCTGATCGCTGACCGTCACCTGCTGGGCGGCGCCGGCGCCGTTGACGAGGAGGTAGGCGACGTCGCGCTGCTCGGGGAGGCGCAGCTCCGCCTTGTGGGCCTGGAAGTACGCCGTGAGGTCGGCGGGCGAGGTCTGCACCTCGGCGGCGAAGCGGGCGCGGGGAACCTGGAGGTAGCGGATCTTGGCCTTCTCCACCTGGTCGCGATAGGCCTTCTGGATCTCCTCCTCGCTGACGTAGAGGTTGGAGCCGAGAGCGTTGTTGAGCTTGTCCATGAGCAGCCCATTGCGCAGCTCGCGCTCGAAGTCCGCGGGCGCGATCCGGTTGGCCTGGAGCCGCCGGACGTACTCGTCCTGGCCGATGAAGTTCCCCTGGTCGTCCTTGAGGCCGGGGATGTCGAGGATCTGGTCGCGCACCTCGGCGTCGGAGACGGTGAGCCCCAAGCGGCGGGCCTCGGCGAGCAGGATCTTTTCGCTGATCGCCCGGTCGAGGGCGCGCATGGGGAGCTGCATCTGCTTCGCCATCTCGGGCGTGAGCTGATCGCCGTAGACCTGGCGCAACTGGGTGTCGAGGTTCTTGTAGGCGCGCTGGAACTCCACCATCGTCACCTGCTCGCTGCCGACCGTGGCGGCGACGCCCTGGCCCTGGGCAGCCTGCCGCACGTTGCCGCCGAACTCCACTGCCAGCGCCAGGACGAACAGGGCGATGATCACCCAGAGGATCCAGGCGAGATTCTTCAGATTGTCGCGAAACACCTTGAGCATGGGAAAAAGCTCCTTTCACCCACGAGGAGCCCGGTAGCTTAGCAGCCGGGCGGCGGGCGGGGCAACCTGGCGGGCCTTCCATGCTATATTCAGCCGTCTACATGGAAGGGATCTGAAGGTGTCCGCCCGGAAGGCCTCGCGAGCAGGCAAGGACTGGTACAGCGTCTCCGTGGATACCCTCCGGAGCTGGGGGTTCCTGCTGCTGATCGTGGTGGTGGTGGTGGTGGCCGGCGGCGTCTACTTCGTGGTGGAAGGGCGGTCGGCACAGAAGCAGGCGGCGGCGGCGATCGCCGAGGCGGACCGGCTCCTGGAGCAGTTGGGGGGAGAGAAGCAGGCGGCGAATTTCACCGCCGAGCTCGCCGCCGGCCGCACCAGCCTGGAGGCGGCGAAGACCCGGTTCGGCACCGGCGACTTCCGCGGCGCTCTGGAAGCGGGCGAGCAGAGCCTCAAGGCGCTGCAGTCGATCCGCGACGCCCTGGCCCTCCCCACTTCCTCGGGGCAGGCGCAGTTCAACGAGGTCGAGGGGGAGGTCGAGTACCGGCGGGGCGACGGCGGCGACTGGCAGGAGGCGCGGCTGCGCTCCCACCTCCAGCCGGGCGACACCGTGCGCACCGGCGAGGGCGGCTCGGCGCAGATCATGTTCGCCGACGGCACCCTCTACACGGTGCGCCCCAACACCCAGTTCATCGTCACGCCGAGCGGCGGCTCGGGGGGCTCCTCCGAGCAGGCGATCGAGATGGAGTACGGCTGGGTGAACCTCAGCACCCCGGAGAAGTCCGGCAGCAACGTCAAGACGCCGGGGGCGATGGCGCGGGTGAAGGAGGACTCGGAGGCCTTCGTGTCGGTGGACAAGGGGTCCAGCCAGGGGCGCTTCGGCGCCACCCGCGGCGGCATGGAGCTGGCGTCCAAGAGCGGCCTGACGCGGGAGATCAAGAGCCTGCAACAGGTGGTGCAGACGGGCGACCTGCTCTCCGAGCCCAAGCCGCTGCCGGCCCCCCCCACGCAGACCGAGCCGGACGACAACCTGGCCCTCGACCTCGACCAGACGCGCAAGCTGGTGCTCGCCTGGGCGCCGGTGCCGGGGGCCTCGCGCTACGCGCTCCAGGTCTCGCGCAACATCCTGTTCGTCGACAACGTCATCGACGCCGAGAACCGGACGCGCACCCGGGCCACCCTGGGGGTCCGCGGCGAGGGGACCTTCCAGTGGCGGGTGGCCGCCTTCGGCTCCGATGGCCTGCTGGGGCCCTGGAGCGGCGCGCGCAAGTTCCGCGTCTCCTCCTCCCGCGCCACGGGGGGCGAAAAGAAGGGGACCACGCCGCCCACCCTTGACCTGGACGACGTCAAGCCCTACGGTAGTATCTTCTTCGTCGCCGGGCGCAGTGACCCGGGTGCGCGGGTCGAGGTCAACGGCGAGCAGGTCATGACCGGTATCGACGGCTCCTTCAACAAGCCGGTGCAGTTGACCAAGGAAGGCTGGAACATCATCGAGGTCCGGGCCCGGGACGCGTGGGGGAACGAGACCGTCCGCCGTCCCCGCGTCTTTGTCGAAAATCCGTGATCCGAGTGAATTTCGTCGTCAAAAAGCCGTAGACTCCCGCCGCCGGCCGCATTTCCGCGGCGGGCTTACAGAGAAGGATCAGGACAGGCTGATGCCCCTCGCCTCATTGTTGCGTTACTTTTCCAAAGACCTGGCCATCGATCTCGGGACCGCGAACACCCTGGTTTTCGCCAGCGGGCAGGGGATCGTCGTGCGCGAGCCCTCCGTCGTCGTCATCAACAAGCTCACCAACCGGATCGAAGCCGTGGGCAGCGAGGCCAAGGAGATGCTCGGCCGCACCCCGGGCAACATCGAGTCGATCCGGCCGATGAAGGACGGCGTCATCGCCGATTTCGAGGTTACCGAGCGCATGCTCGAGTACTTCATCAAAAAAGCCCACGGACGCAAGATGTACGTGCACCCGCGGATCGTCATCGGCGTTCCTTCCGAGATCACCCAGGTGGAGAAGCGGGCGGTGCGCGACTCGGCCATGCGCGCCGGCGCCTCGGAGGTGTTCCTGGTGGAGCAGGCGATGATGGCGGCGATCGGCGCCGGCCTGCCGATCACCGAGCCGTCGGGAAACATGATCGTGGACATCGGCGGCGGCACCACCGACGTGGCGGTGATCTCCCTCGCCGGCACCGTCTACAGCCGCTCGGTGCGCATCGCCGGCAACGAGATGGACGTCGGCATCATCCAGTACTTGAAGCGCAAGTACAACCTGCTGATCGGCGAGCGCACGGCGGAGATGATCAAGATCGAGCTCGGCTCGGCCTATCCGCTCAAAGAGGAGCTGAAGCTGGAGATCAAGGGGCGCGACCTGGTCGAGGGGGTGCCGAAGACGCTCGCCATCTCCGACGAGGAGATCCGCGAGGCCCTGGCGGAGCCGGTCGCCACCATCGTCGAGGCGGTGCGCATGGCGCTCGAGCGCACGCCACCCGAGCTCTCCGCCGACATCATGGACAAGGGGATCGTCCTGTCGGGCGGCGGCGCACTGTTGCGCAACCTCGATCAGCGGCTGCGCGACGAGACCGGCCTCCCCGTGGTGCTGGCCGAAGACCCTCTGGCCTCCGTGGTGCTGGGCACTGGCAAGGTGCTCTCCGACATCGACCTCCTGCGCAAGGTCTCCATCCGGTAAGCCCGGGGCTGGGATCTCGAGCGCGTGGACGAGCGCCGCACCGCCTGGGTGTTGATCGCCGTGCTGGTCTCTCAGCTCGTGTTCCTGGCCGTCCAGGGGTCGCGGGCGGGGCATACGCGGCTCGAGGCGCTGGGGCTGCGGCTCCTGGGCCCCATGGCCCGGATGGTGGCCGCCATTCCCCGCAGCGTCAAGGACACCCGCCAGGACATGAAGCTGCGCGACAGCCTGCTGGTGGAGAACCGGAACCTGAAGCGCGAGGTCGAGGAGCTGCGGCTGCGCCTCCTGCGCCTCACCGACGTCGCGGGGGAGATGAGCCGCCTGGGCGACGCCGTGCGCTATGGCACCCCACCGGCCGGCCGCATCCGGGCGGTGGACGTGGTCTACGTGGACTATGCCTCGTGGCTGCGCACCCTGGTGGTCTACACGGGCGGCTCGCCGGCCCGCAAGGACCAGCCGGTGCTCTCCTCCGACGGGCTGGTGGGCCGGGTGGTCATCGTCGCCGGCCCCTATGCCAAGGTGCAGCTCATCACCGACCGCTCGGCGGGCGTGGGCGGCATGGTCCTGCGTACCCGCCGTCAGGGGGTGGTGCGCGGCGGCGGCCGGGGGAGCGGCGCCCTCGAGCTCGACTACGTCCCCCTGCAGGCGGACGTGCGGGTGGGCGACCAGGTGCTCACCGCCGGCATCGACGGGGTCTACCCGCGGGGGATCCCGGTGGGCTCGGTGGTCAAGGTGGAAGGGAGTGGCCAGCTCTTCCACAAGATCGAGCTGGCGCCGGCCGTCGACTTCGGCGCCCTCGACCAGGTCTACCTCCTGGACTACGATGCCGTGCCGCCGAAGCTGAAGGAGGCGAGCCCCAGTGGACACCCTTAAGCTGCTCGCGGCCGTGGTGCTGGCCGCCCTCGTCCATTTCGTGGGGATGAAGCTCTGGCCGGTGGGTTTCGCCCGCACGGTGGACGTCTTCCTGGTGGTGGTGGTGCTCTACGGCCTGGGGGGAAGGTCGCTCCAGGCGCTGCTGGTGGGCTTGCTGGTCGGCCTGCTCCAGGACGAGCTGACGAGCAAACCGTTCGGACTGTTCGGATTCGCTGATACCATCGTAGGCTACGTCACGGCGCGCCTGGCGCAGCGGCTGGTCATTCAGCGGCCCACGGGTGTGCTGGCGGTGGCGAGCTTCGCTTCGGCGTTGCAGCAGGCCCTGGCGGTGGGGCTCACCCTGGTGCTCCTCCCCAGCCAGGAGCTGCCGAGCCCCCTCTGGGTCACGGTGCGGGCCGGGACCTGCGGGCTCCTGGGACTGGCCATCTACGTCGTCATGGGCGAATGGCGCCGCTCGGCCGAGGCACGTCGCCGCGGCCGTATGAACCGGCTTCGATAGGATGGCATCATGCAGGTGGTCCGCGAGCATCGAGACGATCTGGTCAGCCGCGTGCGGGTGCTCACCGCCACGGTGACGGCCCTGTTGGTGGCGATCGCCACCGGCTTCTGGTTCGTGCAACTCGTCCAGGGCGACTACTACCGGGGGATGGCGGAGAACAACCGCCTGCGCAAGCTCCCCATCAAGGCGCCGCGCGGTCTCATCTTCGACCGCAAGGGGCGCCTGCTGGTGGAGAATGTCCCCAGTTACAACCTGATGATCGACCGCAGCCGGACCAAGGACGTCCACCGCAGCCTGGAGTTCCTGGCGAGCGTCCTCGACCGGCCGGTGGAGGAGCTGCGGGCGCTGGTCGACGGCTACCGCGGCGTGCCGGTGTTCAAGCCGGTGCTGGTGGCCGAGAACCTCAGCCTGTCGCAGGTGGCCCGCGTGGGGGTCGAGGGTTACGAGTACCCGGAGTTCGAGGTCGAGGTGCAGCACCTGCGCCTCTACCGCCACCGCGAGCAGACCGCCCACGTCCTTGGCTACCTGGGCGAGTCCTCCCTGGAGGACATCGAGCGCTCGCAGGGGACCCTGGCGGTAGGGGACATGGTCGGCAAGAAGGGGATCGAGCAGACCTACGACGCCGACCTGCGGGGGCGCGACGGCGAGCGGGTGGTGGTGGTCGATAGCCGCGGCCAGCTCCTGGAGGAGTACGGCAAGAAGCCCGCCGACCCCGGCCACAACCTGACCCTGTCGATCGACCTCGACCTGCAGCAGGAGGCGGCGCGCTGGCTCGAAGGTCCCGACAAGGTGGGCGCCGTGGTGGCCATGGACCCGCGCAACGGCGAGATCCTCGCCCTGGTCTCCTCCCCCTCTTTCAATCCGAACCTCTTCGCCCGCCGCTTGCAACAGGACGACTGGAACGCCCTCATCGAGGACCCCAACCATCCGCTCCAGAACCGGGCGATCCAGAACACCTACTCGCCCGGCTCGACGTTCAAGATCGTGATGGCCACCGCCGGCCTCACCGAGGGCGCCTTCGACGATCAGACCTCGGTCCTCTGCACCGGCTCCAAGTCGTTCTACGGCCGCCCCTTCCGCTGCTGGCGCAAGGAGGGGCACGGCAACGTCAACGCCCATCTGGCGCTCAAGCTCTCCTGCGACGTCTACTTCTACACCCTGGGGCAGAAGCTGGGGATCGAAAAGATCGCCCGCTACGCGCGCCTCTTCGGGCTCGGCTCGGCCACCGGCATCGACCTCCAGGGCGAGAAGCACGGCTTGGTCCCCGATTCGGCCTGGAGCCTCGCAGCGCGCAAGCAGCCGTGGTACCCGGGCGAGACGATCTCGGTCTCCATCGGCCAGGGGCCGGTGCAGGTGACCCCCCTCCAGATGGCCGAGATGACGGCGCTGGTCGCCAACGGCGGCTACCATGTCACTCCCCACCTGCTCAAGGATGCCAACGTGCCGCCGCCCATCAAGGTGGCGATCGACCCCAATGCCCTGGAGACCGTCCGCCGCGGCATGTGGGAGGTGGTCAACGAGCCGGGGGGAACGGCCTACGGCTCGGCCCGCCTCCCCGGCATCGAGATCGCCGGCAAGAGCGGCACCGTGCAAGTCATCGCGTACGCCCAGCGCATGCGCCCCGAAAACCTCCCTTTCAAGTACCGCGACCACGCCTGGTTCACCTCCTTCGCCCCGGCCGATCACCCCGAGTTGGTGGTGTCGGTCCTCGCCGAGCACGGCGGCGGCGGGTCCCGGGTGGCGGCGCCGATCGCACAGGCCATCTATGCAAAGTATTTCGGGATCGATAACGGGAAGCCACCCGCTCCCTGAGGAGCGGCCGCGGCTGCGGCTCCTCTCCGCCATCGACGGCCGGCTGATGCTCTCCGTCCTGCTGCTGGCCGCCATCGGCCTCGCCACCGTGCACAGCGCCAGCGCCGAGATGGCGGTGGACTACTTCCCCCGCCAGGCCGCCTGGGTGGCGGTGGGGCTGGCGCTGCTGGTGGCGTCGATGAGCATCGACTACCACGTGCTGCTCGACTTCTCGGTGGTGCTCTACGGCCTGGGGATCGCCTCCCTGGTGGCGGTCCTGGGTTACGGCGCCGTGCACGGCGGCGCCGCCAACTGGCTGCAGATCGGCCCCTGGCAGTTCCAGCCCTCGGAGTTCGCCAAGCTGGCGACTTGCCTGTTCCTGGCCCGCTACCTGGCGAGCCTGAACGCCCGCGTCCTCGACCTGCGCCAGATCGCCACCGCCGTCGTCATCGTGGCGGTGCCGATGCTGCTGGTGGCCGTCGAGCCCGACATGGGCGGCGCCGGCATGTTCGCGCCGCTGCTGGTGGGCACGCTGCTGGTGGCGGGCGTCCGCGTCCGCCTGTTGGTCATCGCCGTGCTCACCGGATTGGTGCTGGTCTCGGGCGTCTGGATGTTCGGCATGAAGGGCTACCAGCGCCAGCGGGTGATGACCTTCCTCTCCCCCGAGACCGATCCCCTGGGGGCGGGCTATCAGGTGCGGCAGAGCAAGATCGCCGTGGGCTCGGGCGAGCTGCTGGGCAAGGGGTACATGCAGGGCACCCAGAGCCAGCTCCGCTTCCTTCCCGCCCGGCACACCGACTTCATCCTCGCCGTGCTGGCGGAGGAGTGGGGGTTCCTGGGGGTGCTGACGGTGATGGGGCTCTACGTCCTCTTCATCACCAGCGCTGCCCGCATCGCCATGCGGGCGCGGGACCGGGCCGGCATCTTGCTGGTGGTGGGGCTGCTGTCGTTCCTCTGCTTCCACATCCTCTACAACAGCTCCATGGTGGTGGGCTTCGCCCCCATCACCGGCATCCCTCTCCCCTTCCTCTCCTATGGCGGCTCGTTCACCATGATCAACTTCATCTCGACGGGGATCATCCTCGGGGTGGACATCCGGCGGTACGTGAACCGGTGAGGGACAAGATAAGACGACAGGACTCTGCTAAGATATCGACTATGGACGAAAAGCACACTGGCTACGATCTCAAAGCTCCGGGTCCTTCCGGCGCGAGCCCCTCTCTGCGCCTGCCGGGCCATGGTCCATTCCCCAGCGTCGACGACCATCTGGTGGCGCCCGAGGTGACGCGCGATGAGATCATCGGCGGCCGGCGGGTGGTTGCCCAGCCGGCCAAGCCGCCGCACGCCATCCGGCACAACAAGCTGTCCTACGTCCTCGATCCTCAGGTGGCTCCCGGTTACACCGGGGCGGCGGACCTGCTCACCCGACTCGGGCAGAAGGATGACTTCGCCAGCGACGTCTGCGTGTTCAAGGATAGCGAGGATCCGGCGACGGGCGATCGCCACTTGGAGGAGATCGCCTTCGAGGTGGTGTCGGAGCAGTCCGAGGCGGACGTGTCGGAGAAAGCCGTGAAGATGCACCGCCGAGGGGTGCGGCGGATCTTCGCGGTTTGGGTCAAGGGGGATCAGCGCGTCTGCGAGTGGTTGCCGGAGACCCGGAGTTGGCGCCGGTTGGAAGCGGATTCCAAGATCGAAGATCCATGCCTGATGAGACCCTTGGTCGTGGGGGCTCTGCTCGATGCCGCGATAGCCGACAACGAGGTGGCCGAGGCGCTGGTGGCCAAAGGCAATCCGGTGATTCAGAAGCGGGAGGACGCAGCCAGGAGCGAAGGGGAAGCCTGGGGAAGAGCTGAGGGAAAGGCTGAGGGAAAGGCTGAGGACATTCTCAAAATTCTGGAATTGCGCGGCGTCCCGGTGGGCGAGGCACAGAGACAGGAGATCTCGAGCTGTCGCGACTTGGAGCAATTGGACCGGTGGTTCGGCCGGGCTCTCGTGGCCGTCTCCGCCGATGAGGTCACGCCGGGATTTTGAGGTTGCGGCGAACCCGCTCGACGGCGATCATCCGCAGGGTGGACATCCGGCGGTACGTGAACCGCTGAGGGCCGGGCGCCCCCGCCCAAGACCCTCATCCCCTGCTTTCCAGACATCCTTCCTACAGGATCGTCCCCTTCAGCTCGACCTCGAGCTGCGGCACCTTGGCGCTGTCCGTGTGGAGGGTCAGCTTGCCGTCGAACTTGCCCTTGCCGAGGGCGGGGTTGAGGGTCACCCGGATGTTGTACTCGCGCCCTTCCTGGAGCGGCTCGATCTTGGCCTCGACCCCCTTCAGCTTGGAGTCGACGTCGACGCTGGTGAGCTTGATCGGCTCGGTGGCGAAGTTGCGCACGCTCAGCGACTTCTTGAGCGGCTCCTTGAGCTCGATGTCACCGTAGTCGCCGACCGGCGGGGTGACCGCCATCACTGGCCGCACGAAACCCGAGACGGGGATCTGCACGATCTTCTGCTTCGGGTGATTGGTGTAGACGGTGACATAGTCGGCGAGCGCCC
>DASUEN010000209.1:0-6024 GCA_036275055.1 Thermoanaerobaculia bacterium | reverse complement strand
CGGCTATCGCTACCCGCCTGAGCGTCCAGCGCAATCTCCGGGGTCTTGGCTGGGGTTGGATGAAGCGCCCGGTTCACCTGGGGGGAATGATCGCATTTTGCTTCCTGGGCTGCCTCCTGGTGTATCTGCCCCTCTGGCTGTCCGGCCTAGGCGCCTTCAATCGAGAAATGCTGGCCCGCATGGTCTCGTGGGTCGAACAGGAAGGCGCTCGCGGCATCGCCAAAGGGCTGGTGTTGCTCCTTGTGTTGACCTTGGGTGAGGAGCTCGGCTGGAGAGGGCTCCTGGCGCCCCAACTCTCCAGGATCACGACCTTTACCACGACCAGCCTGGTAACGGGGCTGGTCTGGGCGCTATGGCACTTCCCTATCGTCGCCTTGCAGCTCGCGTACTTTCAGACCAGAGTGCCTCTCTGGTACTCCTTGCTCTGCTTCACAGCCACGGTCCTGGGGCTCAGCTTCTTCTTCACCTGGGTGCGACTCCGGTCGGAAAGCCTATGGCCGGGAGTTCTCTTGCACGGCAGTTGCAACTGCGCCCAGTGGGGGATGACGTGGCTGACGCACCGGACGACGGTGACCGACTACGTCATCTTCCAATACGGCGCGGGCTTCGCCGTCGTCGTATGGATCCTTGTCGGCATCTTCTGGAGGAGGCTGCAGGCGTCTCTTCCCGATCGAGCCGCGTGACGTCGCGCGGCGTCCGGGTTCTCCCCCACTTCACCGCCGTTTCATACTCCCTTCTTGTGTGAACGTCATCCTGGTCCTTGGCAAGGCTACTCCAGGCCTGCCAAGGAGGGTTCAAAATGAGATGGTCCTGCAAAGCAACTTTCCTGAGCCTCGGGCTGGCGCTTCTGATGGCGCTCCTGGCGGCGCGCCTGGGAGACGCTGCCGGCCCGATCGCGGAGAAGTCCCGCGACACGACCCTTTCGCCGTACTTCTTCGTGGAGGACGGCGATCCGCAAGTCGACCGGCTGCCGCTCAAGGAAACGAAGGCTCGCGTCAACATCGTGGGCGTCATTGCCGACGTCGTCGTCACCCAGGTGTACCGCAACGAAGGGAGCCGCCCCTTCCATGCGCGGTACGTCTTCCCGGCCTCCACCCGCGCCGCAGTGCACGGCATGACGATGCAGATCGGCGAGCAGCGCATCCAGGCCAAGATCCGTGAAAAGGTGGCGGCACAGAAGGAGTTCACAGCGGCGCGCAAAGCGGGGAAAAGCGCGGCGCTGCTCGAGCAGCAGCGGCCCAACGTCTTCAGCATGGAGGTGGCCAACGTCATGCCGGGGGACGAGATCCGCGTCGAGCTCCATTACAGCGAGCTGCTGGTGCCGTCGGAGGGCACTTATGAATTCGTTTATCCCACCGTGGTCGGCCCGCGCTATTCGCACGAGCCGGAGACCACCGCGAAGGCGGCGGCCGACCGTTGGGTGAAGAGCCCCTACCAGCACCAGGGTACAGCTCCCACCTATGTTTTCGACGTCGAGACGAACATCGCCGCCGGCATGCCGATCGCGGAGCTGAGCTGCCCTTCGCACCGGACGCACGTCGACTGGCAGAGCGGGAGCGCGGCACGGGTCACGCTCGATGCCGCCGAGGCCGAAGGCGGCAACCGTGACTACATCCTGCGCTATCGCCTGGAAGGGCAGCAGGTGGAAACCGGTCTGTTGCTCTACCCCGGCGCTCCGGGAAGCAAGGACGAGAGCTTCTTCCTGTTGATGGTGCAGCCGCCGCAACGGGTGATCCCCAAGCAGATCCCGCCGCGTGAATACGTTTTCGTTCTCGACGTTTCCGGGTCCATGCACGGTTTTCCGCTCGACACGGCAAAGGGGCTGATGCGGGATCTCATCGGGGACTTGAGCCCGAGCGACAGCTTCAACGTGATCCTGTTCTCCGGGGCCTCGCGCCTGCTCGCGCCGCAATCGCTGCCGGCGACCCCGGCGAACGTCCGCCAGATGATCGAGCAGATCGAAATGACGACGGGAGGCGGCGAAACGGAGCTCGGCAACGCCCTGAGCCAAGCCCTCGCTCTGCCCAGAAAGGAACACGTTTCGCGCACGACGATCGTCATCACGGACGGCTACGTCGACGCGGAGGCCGGCATTTTCGAGGAGATCCGCTCCCATCTGAACCGCTCCAACCTGTTCGCCTTCGGTATCGGCAGCTCGGTGAACCGCCACCTCATCGAAGGCATGGCCCTGGCAGGGCAGGGCGAGCCGTTCGTGGTGACCGATGCCTCCGAAGCGCAGGCGGCGGCGAAAAGGTTTCAGAGCTACGTGCGGTCGCCCGTGCTGACGGGGGTCCAGGTCGAGATGCAGGGCTTCAAGACGTACGACGTCGAGCCGCCGGCCGTCCCGGACCTGTTCGCCAACCGGCCGCTGGTGGTCTTCGGCAAGTGGCGCGGCGAGCCTTCCGGCAAGATCCGCGTCGCGGGCGTGGGCGGTGAGGGGCGCTTCGAAAAGGTTTTCGACGTTTCCGGGGCAAAGCCCGCCGAGGGCAACCGGGCGCTGCGCTACCTGTGGGCAAGGGCGCGGGTGGCGCGTTATTCCGCGTACGGTGCCAAGGACAGCGACGACACCCGCCTCGCGGTCACCTCGCTCGGCCTCACCTACGAGCTGCTGACCGCCTACACCTCCTTCGTCGCCGTGCACGACGTGGTGCGCAACAAAGAAGGCTCGGCGCCGACCTCCGAGCAGCCTCTGCCGCTGCCGCAAGGCGTCACGGACCTTGCCGTAGGAGGCTCCGTTCCCGAGCCGGAGCTGCCGCTGGTCGTGAGCCTCGTTCTCCTGCTCCTCGGCCTGATGACGGCCGGGCGAGCCTGGCGGAAAAATCGGGTGGCGAATAGTTGAGAAACTCTCTCGAAAGTCTTTGTCAGCGACTCCTATGGCGCCGGGGATTGAAATCCCCGGCTACCCTCGGTAGTCCCTGCGGGACCCAGGGAGAGCGAGCTGCGGTCCCGCAGGGACTACCGAGGGTAGCCGGGGTCTTCAGCCCCCGGCGCCGCATTCCAAACCTTCCATGGTTTTCCTGGGGAGCGGCGATGCTCGCGGCGTTCGCCTTGAAACGGTTCTACAGCCGGGCCTCGGCCGAGGATCTCGCGTGGATCCTCGTGCCGATGGCCCGCGCTGTCGGCTGGCTACGCGGCGAAACGCTCACCTTGAGCCCAGACATCGGTTGGGTAGCGCCGGACGGCTCGTATCACATCGCTCCGGCCTGTGCCGGGTTGAACTTCCTCATCCTCGTCCTCACCGTTTCCGTGCTCGGCTTCGCGCACCGGCTGCGCACCCCGGGAGAGCGGCTTGCATGGTGGCTGGCCTCGCTCGCCGCAGCCTGGGTCCTCACCCTCGCCGTCAACACGCTGCGCATTCTGGCTGCCGTCGAGCTCTATCGTCTCGATCCCGCCACGGGGCTCACGCCCGAGCAGATGCACAGGATTCTGGGAATCGTGATCTACCTGGGCGCGCTCTGGGGCCTCTTCGGTGCGCTCGACAAGCTAACCTCGCCGCGGCGAGAAGGGAGCTACCCAATCCTCGTCGCGGCCGTTCTCGTCCCAGGCGCCTATCTTGGGATAACCGTGGTGGGGCCGTGGCTGAACGGCGCCTGGCGCCACCAGGGCGGGGCGTACGCGGAGCATGCAATGATGGTGACATTGGTGACGCTGGCTTCAGGCGTCGCGATGGCGCTGCTCGCCTGGGTGCGCACCTCGAAGCGAGGAGGAGAGAGGAGACCGTGATGGACAAACCGACGATCCTGGTGGTCGAGGACGAGCCGGCCATCGCCGACACGATCCAGTACGCCCTCGAATCGGAAGGTTTTCGCTGCCACCGCCTGGAAGTGGGCGCTGGCGTCGTCGAATTTGTGGACCGGCAACCGGTGGCCCTGGTGGTGCTCGACATCGGCCTGCCGGACATGAGCGGCATCGAAGTGTGCCGCCGACTTCGAGAACGGCACGACGTGCCGGTCATCTTCCTCACGGCGCGCAGCGCCGAAGTGGACCGCGTCGTCGGCCTGGAGCTGGGAGCGGACGATTACGTGACCAAACCGTTCAGCCCGCGCGAGCTCGCGGCGCGTGCCAAAGCGGTGCTGCGGCGCACCCAGCGCGGTAGCGGCTCGCCGCCGCCGGGAAACGCCGCCTTCGCGCTCGACGAAGAACGGCGCCAGATCTCCTACTTCGGCCGGCCGCTCGAGCTCTCGCGTTACGAATACAAACTGCTCTGCGTCCTCCTCAAACGGCCCGGCCGCGTCTACAGCCGCGAGCAGCTCCTGGAGCTCGTCTGGGACGCGCCCGAGGCCAGCCTGGACCGCACGGTCGACGCGCACGTCAAGAACCTGCGGGCGAAATTGCGCGACGTCCGGCCCGACGTGGACCCGATCGCCACCCATCGCGGCACGGGCTACTCGCTGAAGGAAGGCCTATGAAGCTCGGTCTCAGGATCTTTCTCTTCTACCTCGGGATTTTCGCGGTCTGCCTCTACTTCACTGCTGACTGGATCTGGACGACGTTGCGCACGCGCTACCTGGAGAGCGTGGAAGAGCCGCTCGTCGATTCCGCCAACCTCTTGGCGAGCTTGGTCGAGGAGGACATGGCGCGGCCGGACTTCTCCTTCGCCGATTTGGACCCTCCGCTGGCCCGCGCCCATGCGCGGACGCTTTCCGCGCGTATTTACGACCTCCAGAAGACCGCCGTGGACCTGCAAGTTTACATTGCCGACGCGGACGGCAAAATCGTGCTCGACACGCGCCAGCCCACGGCGGTGGGAGCGGACTACAGCCGGCGCCGCGACGTGAAGCTCACCCTCGCCGGCCGCTACGGCGCCCGCGCCAGCCTCAGCGATCCGAAAGACCGCTTCTCGACCGCGCTTTACATCGGTGCGCCGATCTACCGGGACGGACGCGTGAACGGCGTGCTGACTGTCGTCGAGCCGACGGTCAGCATCGAAACCTTTCTCGTGCTGGCCCGCCCCGCCTTCGTCCGCGCCGCGCTCCTCACCGTCGGCATCGCGGCGCTTTTGAGCCTCGCCGTTTCTTATTGGCTGACCCGGCCCATCCATCGCCTGGCGCGCTATGCGGACGGCATCCGTTTGGGAAAACGCCCGCCTTTTCCCAAACTCGGCCGCACCGAGATCGCCGATCTCGGCCTGGCGCTGCGCCGCATGCAGGAGGCGCTGGAGGGCCGGCAATATGCGGAAGAGTACGTGCAGACGCTCACCCACGAGCTCAAAAGCCCGCTCTCCGCGATCCGCGGCGCGGCCGAGCTGCTGCAAGAGGACATGCCGCCAAGGCAGCAGGCGCGCTTCATCGCCAACATACGCGGCGAAGCCGAACGGATCGCGCGCATCGTAGACCGCATGCTGGAGCTGGCCCGGCTGGAAAACCGCCGCGAAAAGCCGGACATGGAGCCGGTGGACCTGAGTGCGATGGTCCGCACTGTGGCCGAAAGCCACGAGCCCCTGCTGGCCGGCAAGGACGCCAAACTGGAGATCGACGTTCCGGATCGATTGACCATCGCCGGCAACGCCTTCCTACTGCATCAGGCGCTCGAAAACCTGGTTCAGAACGCGATCGAGTTCAGTCCCAAAGGCGGAACGGTGAAAGTGGCGGTAACCCCGGAAACCGGCCAGGTGATCTTATCCGTAACCGACGACGGCCCGGGCATTCCTGACTACGCCCTCGACCGGATCTTCGATCGCTTCTACTCCCTGGGCCGCCCCGACACCGGCAAGAAGAGCACCGGTCTGGGTCTGAATCTGGTGCGAGAGGTGGCGAAGTCGCACGGCGGAACCATCCACGTCGGAAACCGCCCCGAAGGGGGGGTGCTGGCAGAGCTGAGGTTACCGCGGGGATAGGATTGGTCGCGGCATCGCCGGAGACCCTCATCACCCCGGCGGCCTCAGTAGAGATGGGATGAGAAGGCCAACCTCCTGTGACGCAGTGTCAGAATACTGGCCTGCAAACAGGGTAATCGCGCGGCTAGACGCGAAAGGAGGTTGACCGTGATTGAGCTTAGCAAAGTGGAGGCGCAGGAGGTGATGGG
>DASUEN010000208.1:0-47915 GCA_036275055.1 Thermoanaerobaculia bacterium | reverse complement strand
AGAGGTAGCCCAGGGAACGCAGCTCCTCCCTCTGCGGCTTCGCCGCCGGAGCCGGAGCTGCCGGGGGGGCCGGCTGGACCTGCTCGGCCGCCGGCGCCTCCGCCATGTCCTTGCTGAGCTTGGGGGGAGGCGGCGGTGGCGGCGGGGGAACGAGCCACGCCCCCGATTGCCCCCGGAGCTGCAGGGTCTTTTCCGGAGCGACCTGCGGCGCGCCCTTCTGGCGGAAGGACTGCGTCTCCAGGCTCGCCCGCTCCCGGGCCTGCCACGTGCGGAGACCCAGCAACCCGGCACCGACGGTGGCCACCAGGGAGGCCGCGATCAGCCAGCGCTGCCGGGGCAGGACGCTGCGCTTCATGCTTCCGGGGATCGCCGTACCGACGGCGACCTCCGGTGGAATCTCGGCCTTGATCTTATCCAGCAGCCCGGCCGGCGGCTCGAAGCTCTCGCTTTCGGCCAGCTTACGGGCCATGTCGCGAATGTCGCGCTCGTTCAGCGTGCTCATCGGACGTCCTCCTCTTCGAGCGCCAAAGCCAGCCGGCTCAGCGCCCGCTTCAGGCGCTTGCGGATGGCGACTGCCGTGACTCCTTCGTGGCGCGCGATCTCCTTCACCGACAGCTCGCCCCAGAAGAGCGCCGTCACCGTGAAGCGCAGCTCCTCCGGCAAGGCGAGCACGGCGCGCCGCAGCCGGCTTCCCTCGGCGGCCCGTCCCACCTCGTCGTCGGCCGCGGGTGCGGGGTCCGGCACGGCGGATTCGTGCCGCTCTTCGAGGGGCACGAGCCGCCGGGGCCGGCGCAGATGATTGAGGAACGTCGTGTAGGCGATGCGGAAAAGCCAGGTGGAGAACTGGGAGCGGCCGTCGAAACCCGCCAGCGCGTCCCAGGCCTTGCGGTAGGTCTCCTGCGTCAGGTCCGCGGCGAGGTCCGCATCGCCGCTGAGCCTGCGCAGCAGGGAGAAGACCCCGCGATAGGTGCGTTCCACCAGCTCTTCGGCGGCCGTCCGGTCGCCCGCGGCCAGCGCGGCCAGCAGCCGCCCTTCCCGAGCTCCATCGGGCCGTTCCCGCATTTCGCCGCTCCAGGGGCCTGTCGAGACTGCGGTGGTTAGAGTGCTCATCCTATCCCGCTTGGACACCCGGCTGGCGGAAAAGGAAACCAGGGGTGCCAGGAGGGGCTCGCTTCACTCCCCGGCTCGCTTCATGGGGAATCATGCACCTTTCTCTTTAGGCATTGTTTTCGTACCCCATGTCCAGGTTGCAAGGAGAGCTCCCATGGAGGTTGTCTCCTTCCTTCAGCGTCCCTTTCCCAGGGCACGTCCGCCCCCGGGCGGACGAAGCGCGAGATCCGACGTCGCGTTTCGACATTGAACGTTCCGACACAAGGAGACGGTTATGAGCAAAGCTCGTTTTGCTGTCTGGCTGTTCGCTCTCGCCCTCGTCGCCGCGCCGGCCCTGGCTTTGGACTCCACGATCTACAACGGCATCGACCTCTGGACGACCCGGGGGGACGGCTCCACCTTCGCGGACTTCGCCGCGCATCCCATCCCCGCCGGCTTCTTCTGCGCGAAGTCGGCGGCGTTCACCGGCCGGATTCCCATGCAGGGCGTGCCTCTGGCCACCAGCGTGCCGGGAGTCCTGGGGCGGACGGACACCATCGTCCAGCGCCTCGACGACGCCGTGTTCAACCGCAAGGGCGTGGCCTCCACGAGGCTCCAGGTCCGCGCCTTGAATTTCGTGAGCATCGCCCCGGTCCAAACGGCGTGCGGTGCGTTCAACGCTTCGTTGATGCTCGACGGCGAGCAACCGATCACCCGCATGCAGATCGTGCGGGAGAATGCCCAGGGAGGCCATTTCTCGGCTCCCATCTCGGTGAACGTCAAGATCTCCTTCACCCCCGTCGGCCGGGCGGTCACCGAGTCGCTCGAGATTCGCAAGATGGTGCGGTTCCCCCCTCTGCCCAACCAGCGCTGGTCTTCGCTTCCGGCGCAGTCCTACCCGCAGCTCAAGGGTTTCGTGCTGGTCGATACGGACGGTGACCACGTCCCGGACACCTATCTGCCGGGTATCTCGAACTTCGGCGTCGGCCAGTTGCGGCCCAGGGCGCAACTGACGGAAAAGGCGGCAGACTGCCACGAATCCGACTGCGGGGCCCACTGCGTGCAGTGAGAAGTCCGCCCCCGCTCCTCGTTTCGCGAGCGACAGATTGCTGAGGAGGGGGGCGGGGTTCCTGGAGATCAGGGAGGGGCTGAAGCCGCTGGAAACCACTCCCGTAGGCACTGCCTCAGCTTTGCGAAAGCAGGATCGGTGCAGCGCTCCGTGCTGACTCCTTGAGCGAGCCCGAAGTAAATAGCCGAAGAGCGCGGCTTGTAGACGGTCCGCAGCACGAGCTCGACCGCCCGCTTCGGCTCGGACGGCTTCACGGCACCGGCTTGCAGGAGGCCCTTCTCCCTCAGCCATTCCCTCAACGGTAGGGTCTTCCCTTCCCAACCCAGGGCCAGATCGACCTTCGGAGAGTCGCTCCAGACCCAATTCTCCAACTCCGGAGCGATGACGATGGCGGCTGCGCGTCCTTCCCAACCGGTCTCGCTGAGCCGCTGCTCGAGACCGGCCTCCAGCTTGGACCGCTCCTCCGCCTCCTGGCCGCATCCAGCATGGTCGAGCAGGACCAACGCGCGCTCGTAGCGGCCGGCGAACGATCGCAGGAAATCGTGGGCCCGGAGAAGGCAACCAGGGTCGCGGTCCGGATGAACATAGAGGTCGAAGGTCACCTGCCGGAGCTTGAGCGACCGGAAACGCGAAAGCAGCCCCTTCAGAGAGGCTTCCATGTTCTTGTCGGCGACGAGGAGGATGAGGTCTTTCCGGAGGAGATCCGTGCTCATCCCAGGACTCCGGCGGCGAAGAGCGTCCCCAGGGTCGTCTCGTGTTTCCAGGCCTGCAGAGCCGGATGCTCGCTTCCCCGGACGATGTCGGTGGCGCCTTCCGGCGTCTTGGCGAAGCAGAGGATCTGTTCGGCCTCGACCGTGCTCAGGATCACTGGCGAGTGAGTGGCCATGAGGACCTGGGCGTTGTAGACCGAGGAGAGAGACTGCGTCATGGTCTCGATGGCCCGAGGATGGATCCCGTTCTCGGGCTCCTCGATCAGGTAGATCCCTTTGAAATCCTCCAGATAGGCAGGCAGGGTGAGAGCGAGCATTCTCAGGGTGCCGTCCGAGGCCATCCAGGATGGGACCTCGAGACCTTCGCCGTACACGAGCATGAGATAGCGGTGCCGGTCCTCGGGGCGTTCGATCGTCTTGATGTCCTGAAGATCGGGGAAAGCCGTCTGGAGATGGGCGATCCATTGCCGGAAGCGGTCGGGGAAACGTTGCCGAAGATCGGCAACCACCCAGGGGAGATTGGAACCGTCCGGTCTAAAACCCGGACCCTTTCCTGGAGGGCTGGCCCTGCGGATGAGGAGGCTATTGAGGATGAGTTGCTGGACGCCTGAGGTGAGCAGCTCTTTGAGCCACATAGTGATAGGGAAAATCGATTCATCAGGAGGAAGGCCTCCAAGAGCCGAGCGCCGGGGACCCAGTCCGAAGGTTATTGCACTTTCTTCAGTCTCCCCAAAAAATGAACCAATCCCTGTGTCGTCCCTCACGATGACCGGCGTAGCTGCGGAGAGATCGAAAGGCATCAGGATCGCGGCAGGGAGCTCAGAAAGCTCCGGGAACTGGCCTCGGGGACGGACGACGGACCGTGCCGTCTTCGTTAAGAGGATCCGCTCATGGCTCAAGCCTTGCTCCTGCGTCTTGGGATCAATCGAGAGCACGACCTCATACCGGATGGTATCGAAATCGGCCAGGGTTTCGATCCCTTCCTCCTCTCGGGCCTCTACTAGGATTTTCTTCAACCCCGCGGGTATCTGTGCCTCGATCGCCAACTCAAACTGCGTTCCTTTCCCCCGCCAGACAAGATCGTAGAAGTTCTGCGTCCGCTCCTCGATCGCCGCGTCGGGACCATCCGAGACCAGCCGTCCCAGGAAAGCGATCACGTCAAGAAAGGTAGTCTTGCCGCTTGCGTTCGGCCCCACCAGGACGTGGAAAGGGCCGAGAGGCTGGCTGACGTAGCGGAGGCAGCGGTATCCCAGCGCTTCGATCAGGGTGATCATGGTGTGGGGATCATAACTGCTCCGGCCGCTTAGCCCTTCCGCAGGCGGCTCAGCTCCGCTTCCAGAGCCCGGATTCGTTCCTCCGCGGCTTGCCGAGCCGCGGATTCTTCAGCCGCCTTCGCCGCCTCGGACTCCGCTCTTGCCGCCTCGGACGCCGCCTTCGCCGCCTCGGACTCCGCTCTTGCCTCCGCAGACGCCGCCTTCGCCTCCGCGGACGCCGCCTTCGCCTCCGCCGCGACACGGGCCGTTTTCTGCTCCTCGCTCCACAGAATTCGCTGGCCCGTGGGCACATCTACCAGCCGCAAGAGATCTCCCTCGCGCTTGAACCACAGGTCCGTCGTCCGGCTTCGCAACGAGCCGTCCGCCTCCAACGGGATGGGCTGATAGATCCCCCGCATCAAGCGGAAACCCTGGAGCGGCGGCCGCAGGTACTCCGCCAGGGGATCGAAAAGAATGTACTCCTCCACTCCGATCCGCTCGTAGAGCGACTTCTTGGGTCCAAGGTCCTTGCGCTTGGTTTTCGGCGACGTCACCTCCACCACCAGGCTCGGCGGCTTCTCCTGCCAGAGCAGGTAGTTGGGACGGTAGCGTTTGACGACGCCTCTGGCGAGAAGCACGTCCGGAGACACGCATGCCTTCGGATTGCCCTGCTCATAGAAGAGGAAGAAATTGGCACCTACCCAGACATCCGGCGCTCCGGCAAAGCGCTGTCGGAGCCCGAGAAGGAGCTCGATGATCGCCTGGACGTGCTCTTGGCTCTCGGCCATGGGTTGGCCGTCGGAGGTGGGATATTCGATCTCCTTCTCGCGCAGAAGGACGTTCATCCGTGCCTGCCTTTCCCCGACGGGTCGCGAGATCAGGTCACGTGGACCCGCTGTCACGCAACCCTTCGTCGTCTATGCTAACACGGCCCGTGCGGGCTGTCCCCTGCGAACGCTCGATCGCCGCTACCGCACCGCCCCTCGCCGCCATAGAAGATAAACAGGGATGCCGGTCAACACGAAGACCAGCCCCGGCCAAGTCGTCTGCGTCCGGTAGAGCAGCAAAGCGATCACCACCAGACTCGCTCCCACGACGTAGAAGAGCGGCACCAGGGGATACCCCCAAACCCGGTACGGCCGTTCGGCGTCCGGGCGCTTGCGGCGCAGGCGGAACAGGCCGAGCAGGGTGAGGACGTAGAACAGCAGCACGGCGAAGACCACGTACTCCAGCAGGTTGGTGTAGACGTTGCCGTACTGCGGCGCGCCGGTCGCCTTGTCGAGGACCAGCGCGCCAGAGGCGTCCCGCAGCCGGGTGCGCGGAATCACCAGCAGCGACGCCCAGAGGCACTGGATGCCGAGGCCCACCCCGGGCACCCGCCAGCGGTTGAGGCGGCCGGCGCCGCGGAAGAAGAGGCCGTCCCGCGCCATGGCGTAATAGACTCGCGCACCGGCAAGGATCAGCCCGTTGTTGCAGCCGAAGGTGGAGATCATGATCGCGAGCGCCATGATCGACGCACCCCCGCCGCCCAGGATCGCCTGCAGCGCCGCCGTGGCCACCCGGTCCTCCGGCGCCGAGCGAATGGCCGCGAGCGGCAGCGTCACCAGGTAGGCCAGGTTGGCGAGCACGTAGAGCAGACTCACCAGGCCAACCCCGGCGGCCAGCGCCAGGGGCAGGTTGCGCCGCGGATTGCGGATCTCGGCCGCGGCGAAGGTGACGTCGTTCCAGGCGCTGGCCGAGAACAGCGGTCCCACGAGGGCGATCAGGAACACCGCCAGCAGCGCGAATCCCCCCTGCTGCGCCGAGACCGGCGGCACGGGGAAGAAGTCCGGCGTGATCGTCACCGCCTCCCGGGGCGTCCACGTCGCGGAGAAGTTGGCCGAGAGAGCCGCCGCGTTGCGCCCCACCAGCAGCCCGAGCACGATCAATCCGGCGAGCGCCAGCGTTTTGACCGCCGTCAGCACGTTCTGGATCACCTTCCCCGTCCGCACTCCGAAAGTGTTGACGAGGCTCAAGCCCGCGATCAGCAGGATGGCCACGAGCTGCTGCACGGAGAGGCTCACGGCGTAGCCGGGAGAGACGTCGATGGGCGCGATCAGGTAGGTGGAGGAGGAGACGCCCGGCGCAATCACCCCGAGAAAGCGCGCGAAGGCCACGGCCACGGCCGCGATGGTCCCCGTCTGGATCACCAGGAAGAAGGTCCACCCGTAGAGGAAGCCGAGAAGAGGGGAGTACGCCTCCCGCAGGTAGACGTACTGCCCGCCCACCCGCGGCATCATCGCCGCAAGCTCGCCGTAGGAGAGGGCCGCCGCCATCACCAGGAGGCCGCTCACGATCCACGCCGCCAGCAGCCACCCCGCCGAGCCCACCTGCCGCGCGATGTTGGCCGAGACGATGAAGATCCCCGAGCCGATCATCGACCCGGTGACGATCATCACCGAGTCGAGCAGCCCGAGCTCGCGTACGAACCCCTGAGCGCCTCGATCTTCGAGGAGAGAGGTGTCGGCCATAGAGGGGACAACGATAGAGGAAGGGGGGGAGGGTTGTCACGTGGGGGGCGGGCTCCCGCCGCCCCCTCACTGCCGCCTAGCGTATCGGGACTCGCCCCGTTGGGGGCCGGTTCGACTAGAGCAGCCGATCCTCTCGAATCACTGACACGGGTCGTATATGTTCGTATTACTGATCCAGGTACCGCCACTTAGGTTGCAAGAAGACGTATATGGGTTGAGATAGCTCTGGTAGTAGCTGACGCTGTAGTTTTCGTCCCACGTGATCCGGCAGTAGTTATTGTACTGATCGTAGCAATCCTTGTAGGCAGAAACCGTTGCAAAGATATCGTAACAACTCGCACCCGCAGGCACCGTATAGTAGGAAGGATAGTAGCTGGTGCCTGAGCTTCGCTCGGGGCCACAGCTCACCGCGCCGGCATTCGCGGCAGAGGCGACCAAAGACAAGACGATGGTTATTGCGATGACAGGGAGGACCTGCGTCAAGACAGACGTGTTCCTTTTCATAACCTCTCCTTGTTCTTGTTGCTTTTACCCCCCACAGGTGGGTGCGAGGGTGCCGAGCCGGATGGTCAGCGCTTGCTACATACCATTAAAGGCGAAACAGGGCAAGCTATGTCATCACTCTGTAACGCCCTGGGTGGGCGCTGCTGCCACTACGAGCTGCACGAGCACCTCCATGTGCCCCGTCTGAGGAAAGAGGTCGACGAAGGCGAGGTGCTCGATGCGGTAGGCGTCGGTGAGCTCGCGGAGGTCGCGGGCCAGGGCGGCCGGGTGGCAGGAGACGTAGGTGAGGCGCGCCGGCTTGCGCAGCAGCAGGGCGTGGCGCACGTCTTTCGAGAGCCCTCCCCGCGGCGGGTCCACCACCACCCGGTCCACGGTTTCCGGAAGCTCCGAGACCCAGCTCTCGACCGCCTTGTTCACGGTTTCGACGTTGGCCACGCGGTTGCGCTTGACGTTCATGCGCGCGAACCGCGAGCCGATCTGGTCCCCTTCGACGGAGATCACCCGCCGGTAACGGTGCGCCAGAGGGAGAGTGAAGAGGCCGACGCCGGCGTAGAGGTCCACGGCCGTCTCCCCTTCCCACGGGCCCACGGTCGCCGCCACCAGCTTCGGCAGCAGGCCGCGATGGGCCTGGAAGAAGCAGCGGGCGTCGTAGAAATAGGTGAAGTCCCCCACTTGGGTGGAGACTTCGCCGTGCGGCAGGCCGGCAACGATGGGGGAGACGGTGACGGCGCCGCCGTCCCCCGCCGCCAGGTCGAGCCGGTGGGGCGCATCCGGCCCCAGGAAGGCGGGGAGCCCGGCGAGGAGCGCCTCCAACTCCGGCACCAGCAGGGGGCAGCGGGAGACGGGGACGACCTCGTTCGTCCCCCGCGCGTGATAGCCCACCCGCACGCCGCCAGCCACCGGATCGAGCTCGGTGTGGACCTGGGTGCGCAGGCGATAGTGCCAGGGCTCGCCCGTGATCAGCTCGGGATCGGAAGGCATCGGCACCTTGCCGATGTGCTCCAGGGTCTCCTTCACCGCACCGGCCTTGAGGAGCACCTGCGTCAGGTCGTCCAGGTGCTGGAGGTCGCTGATGCTGGAGCGGGAGAGCTCCGGCACGGGATCAGGGCGCCGGGCCGGACCCGCCTCCAGGATCTCCTCGATCTCGGCGCGGCCATAGTCCGGCCGCCGCTCGGTGACGCGCACCTTGAGCAGGTCGCCCGGCGCCGAGCGGGGGATGAAGATCGGCACTCCTTCCCAGCGGGCCAGGCCGTCGCCGCCGGCCACCAGCTTCTCCACTCGCAGGGTGAGCTCGTCGACGCCCACCAGCCGCGCGCCGACCGGCGGCTGTGCGGGAGCCCGCGGCGGCGGCGGCGCCGGGGGAGGCATCCCTTCGAGGACTCTTTTGGCGTGCTCGAAGGCGGCGGATTTCCCGGGTGGCCGCCGCGCGCCGTGGCGCGGCGGGCCTCCTCTGCCTTCTCGCGGCCCTGAGGGACCGCGGCGGCGATCGTCTTTGGGATGAGACGGGCGGAAAGGGCTTCCCGGACGCCCCGCGGAGGCGCGGTCCCCTTCCGCAGGGGCGGCTTCGGGACGTTGCGTGCCGGCACGGCGCGGGCCTCCCGGGCCTTTTCCGGCTCCGGGTCCTCCCCGGCCCCCACCGGGTCCGCGGCCTCCTCCGGGTCCACGCGGTGGACCGCCCGGACGGCGCCCGCCTCCCGGGCCGCGTCCCTCGCTCCGTCCTCCAGCCGGCGGCCGTCCCCCTCCCCCTTGTCGTCCTCTCATCCCGCGGTTCCCTCCACCAGGACATGAATCCGGGATGCCAGGTCCGGCAGCCGGCGGTCCACCTCGGCGCGCAGCTCCTCCACCCGGTGGCGGCGGGAGAGGTGGTGCAGGACGATGGCCTCGTTGCAAAATTTCCCCACCCACCGCGCAATGTCGTCCAGGTGGAGGTGCTTGAAGCGCTCTCCCTTGTCGCGGTGCTCTTCCCCCAGGAAGGTGCACTCCAGCATCAGCACCCGGCTGCCGAAGATCCGCGGCTCGCGGTCGAAGATCGCCGGCCCGGTGTCCGCGCAGTAGGAGAGCCAGAGGTCCTCGATCACCTCCGAGGTGTCCACGCCGCGCTCGCGCAGGGCGATGAGCTCCGCTGGGGCGAGGCCGGCGAAGGGCGCTGCCAGACGCCGCCGGCCGTGCCAGAGGTGGTAGCCGAGCGTGGGCACCACGTGGTCGGTAGCGAAAGCCTCGATGTGGAGCCCCCGCCCCACCTCCACGCGGTCGCCGGGAGCCAGGGGGCGCAGCTCGTAGCGGTAGCGGGCGCGCTCCAGCCGCTCGGCGGCGGCGATGAAGTCCCCCAGCGGCTCGATGATTTCCGCCGGACAGAACACCCGCGTGTGCACCAGCCGGTGAAGGGAGCGCTGCGAGAGGACGAAGGGGAGCCCCATCGCATGGTCGAGGTGGCCGTGGCTCAAGAACACGTCCTGCGCTCCCGCGAGCTGATGTGCGCCCCGGCCCACGTCGAGGGCGAGGCCGGGGGGGTGGACGCGGAACCAATTGTCGTCCCCCGCCCGCGACCACCCCTCGATGCGCAGGTCACCGAAACGGAGCTCGACAGGTCGCATGCCAGGCGGGGGAGACGGATCAAATCTCCCGGTAGAGCCAGCGGTTGAGGGTGGAGATGCGGGTCTTGACGCTCTCCCAGTCCGGCTCGATCAGCCACAGGGCCGCCGCCACGGAGGAGAGGAGCGAGTTGCCGTCCTGAGGAGTGAAGCAGAAGCCATAGACCTCGCGCTTGCGGCGCACGGCGAGCGTCGGCGTCACCAGCACGGTCTGCGACAGGATGCGGCCGTAGTAGCCGTGGTCGCGTCCGAAGCTGAAGATGACGTTGGCGTAGCGCTTGTCGGTGGTGGCCACCAGGGGATTGTCGTGCAGGCGCTTCTTCACCTCGTCGAGCGTGATGTCGCGGCTGAGCTCGAGGTTGAACCAGATCGAGTGCATGTACTGGGTGTTGAGCTTGACGGCGCTGGAGAAGAGGTTGAGGTCGAGGTCCAGCGTGTCGAAGACGTGATGGGCGTCGCGCGCGTGGTGGGTGCCGAAGTCGGGATCGTCGTGCTTGCCCACGTTGGGGGCCGGCACGAAGCTGTCCGACTGCGAGATGTCGTTCGACCGCCGCATGCAGACGAAGGTCCCCTTGGCCAGGCTGTACTCCCGCCCTTCCTCGTGGGTGATGGTCTTGATCAGGGTCGCGATGTTGTGGGTGTTGCAGGAGACGATCTGCAGGAAGCGGTCTTCGCCGGGCACCAGCACCTCTTCGTTGATGCCGCGGGCGTAGGGCTTGCCGAAGCCGAACTCGCTCCCCTGGGCGAGGAAGCCCTTGGGGCCGCTCAGGTTCTCGTAATACTTCTCCTTGTTCTCGTTGCCCGCCGGCGTGCAGTCGATGATCACCGTCGCCCGCTCCAGCGCCTCCCGCGACTCGAAGCTCACCTCGTGCCCCATTTTCTCGAACTCGGAGCGCACGTCCTCGTCCACGGCGAGCTTGGCGCCGCGCCGGATGAGGTGGTTCAGCTTGGCTCGGTCGGAGGCGAGTGGGGTCCGTTTGTGGAACGTGACCTCGTCGATCCCCATCCGCTCCCGGAAGTCGGTAAAGAGGCCGAGCAGGGGCTCGCCGATCGTGCCCGTGCCCACGACGTGGACGATCTTCTTCATGGTTCCCTCACGAAAACTCGGAAATATCGGTTGACGGACGAAGCGAAGGAGTAAGAGGCCGCCTCAGCGGCCGAGGGGAGAGTAGCACAGGGGGGCGCCGCCTCAGAGCGCCCAGCGCCCCCTATCGTGCTGCTCCTCCGCCCTCCGGGCACGGCGCCCCGCCCGCCATCCACGTCTTGAAGCTGGCGACGAAGGCGTCGTGCGGAACCGAGACCGGGGCGCGGCCGGCTCCCGGCTCCCAGCCCCAGAGGACGAGCTTGTCGTGGCTCACGTGCTCCAAGAGCGCCGCCATGTCCCGCTTGCCGTTCCTCTTCGGGTCTTTGATCGTGGCGCAGAGGTCCGCCTTCGAGAGTCCGATGAACACCATCTTCTGCTCCGGCGGCGGCAGGTGCCAGTTCGGAGCGCCCGGGGGCGTGTGGAGGCCGTAGCTCGCGGGCGGATTGGCGTTGCCGTGACAGGTGGAGCAGGGGAGGCCGGGGACGCCCTTGCCTGCTGGGCCACGCTGCACGTTCTGCGCGTGCGCCAGCCCGGCGTCGAACTGCAGGGGCGCGTCGCCCGGAATGTGACAGTTCTGGCAGCGCGGATGCTGGAGAACGGTCTGGATGGTGTCGAAGGCGGCGAGCGCCGCCGCGTGGGAGGCGTCCGCATTCTTCGGTTTCTCGGCGCCCGACGCCAGCAGGACACCGCCCAGGAGTAGGGCGCCGGCGAACGCTGCCGCCGGCACCCAGGGGCTTCCCATTCCTTTCATAACCTTGGCCTCTCCTCAAGCCAGCCGCAGCGGCAGCTCGCGCAGCCGCTTGCCCGTCAACGCGAAGACGGCGTTGGCCACCGCCGGCGCAATGGGTGGCGTGCCGGGCTCGCCGGCGCCGCCGGATTTCTCACGGCTGGGGACGATGTGAACCTCGACCTGCGGCATTTCGTGGAGACGCAGGATCTGGTAATCGTGGAAGTTGCTCTGGACGACGCGCCCTTCTTTCATCGTCACCTCGCTGTGCAGCGCCGCGCCGAGCCCGTAGGCGATTCCCGACTCCATTTGGGCACGGATCCCCAGCGGATTGACCGCGATGCCACAATCGATGGCGCAGACCACCCGGTGCACCCGGATGCGGCCGCCATCGACGGAGACCTCCGCCACCTGCGAGACGATACTGCCGAACGACTCGTGAACGGCGATACCCCGGCCGCGGCCGGCGGGCACAGGACTCCCCCAACCCGCTTTCTCCGCCGCCAGCTCCAGCACCGCCCGCACCCGCGGCGACTTGGAAAGAAGCGCCCGCCGGAATTCGAGCGGGTCCTGCTTCGCCGCGTGCGCCAGCTCATCGACGAACGATTCGACGGCGAAGGCCGTGTGCGAATGCCCCACGGAACGCCACCAGAGCACGGGCACGCCCGGCTTGGTGGAGTGCAGGTCGACGCGGTGATTGGCGATCCCCGTCACGTACGGCGAATCGGAGGCGCCCTCCACCGCCGTGGGATCGACGTCCCCCTGGATCATCGCGGCGAAAGGCGAGCCCGCCACGATCGATTGCGAAACGATCCGGTGGCGCCAGGCCACGGGCTTTCCTGCGTCGTCGAGCGCGCCTTCGATGCGATGGACGGCCATGGGGCGATAGTAGCCGCCGCGGATGTCGTCCTCGCGCGTCCACACCAGCTTCACCGGCGCCTCGCCGCCCTTGGCCACGTGTGCGGCCTCGACCACGAAATCCGAGGCGATGTTCGCCCGCCGACCGAAGCCGCCGCCCAGGAAGGTGGTGTGGATCTTCACCTGCTCCGGCTTCAAGCCGAAGATCGCCGCCACCCGCTGCTGATCGACGGTCTGGAACTGCGTGCCCGTCCACACCTCGCAGCCGTCCGCGCCGTGGCGCACCGTGCAGTTGAGGGGCTCCATCGGCGCATGCGCCAGGTAGGGAAGGGCGTACTCGGCCGTCAGCGGCGAGGTCCCCAACGCTTTTTCCACGTCCCCCGCGGCCGCGGCCTGAGTGCCCGCGGACTTCGCCTGCGCGCGGTAGCTCTCGCGCAGGCTCGCGGTGTCGACGCCGGCATTGGGCCCCAGGTCCCAATCGACCTTGAGCGCGTCGCGCCCCTTCTTCGCTGCCCAGAAGTGATCGCCCACCACGGCCACTCCCGACGGGACCTCGTAAACCGCGCGCACTCCCGGCACGGCCTTGGCCGCCGCAGCATCGAAGCTCTTCACCTTGCCACCGAAGGTGGGGGGATGCGCCACCACTGCGGTGAGCATGCCCGGCAGCTTCACGTCGAGCCCGAACTGAGCGCGGCCGGTGATCTTCTCCGGCGTATCCAGCCGGCGGGTAGGCTTGCCGATGATCTTCCAGCTCTCCGGGGGCTTCAGATCGACGTGCGCGGGCTGGGGCAGCTTGGCCGCCGCGGCGGCGAGGGAGCCGTAGCTCGCCCGCTTGCCGCCGGAGGTCACGAAGCCGTTCTCCGTGCGGCAGTCGCCGGGGGCCACTCCCCACCGGGAGGCCGCCGCGGCCACGAGAAGGTTGCGGGCCACGGCTCCCACCTGGCGGTAGCGGTCGAACTCGGACCACGTGGTGGTCGAACCTCCCGTCATCTGGATGGGGAAGACGGTCGAGAAGTAGGGCGGCGCCGCGGGCGCGTGCTCGATCTTGAAGCGGCTCCAGTCGGCGTCCAGCTCTTCGTTGACCAGCATGGGAAGGGTGGTCCAGATCCCCTGTCCCATCTCGGAGTGGGAGAGGAGCACGGTGACGGTCTCGTCGCTGCCGATGCGCAGGAAGGCGTTGACCGCCGGCAGGGCCGCGGGGACTGGAGGCGGGGGCTCCTGCGCGAAGGCGAAGCGGCGCAGGCCCGTGGGCACGAAGAAGCCCACCACCAAGCTGCCGCCCACCATTGCCGAGCCCCTGAGGAAGGCGCGCCGCGAAACCTCTTTTGGAGCTGGAGACTGAAACATCTGAGGTCGCATGGCATCAACCCTCCATCAGCTCGGCGGCGCGGTGGACGGCGCTGCGGATGCGCTGGTACGTGCCGCACCGGCAGAGATTGCCGCTCAAGGCGGCGTCGATGTCGGCGTCGTTCGGCTTGGGCTTGGCCTTGAGCAGGGCCGCCGCGGCGAGGATCTGGCCGGACTGGCAGTAGCCGCACTGCACCACGTCGACCTCGGCCCAGGCGCGCTGCACGGGGTGGTCCCCGTGGAGGCTCAGGCCCTCGATGGTGGTGACGGCGCGGCCGGCCACGGCCGCCGCGGGGCGTACGCACGAGCGCACGGGCTCGCCATCCACCAGCACGGTGCAGGCGCCGCACTGCGCCATACCGCACCCGAACTTGGTGCCGGTGAGCCCCAGCACGTCGCGCAGCACCCAGAGCAGGGGCATGTCGTCACTGACGGTGACGTCGTGTTCTTTTCCATTGACGGAGAGCTTCATGATCGCACCTCACCACCCCACGCAGGGGATCTCCCAGCAGGAGGGCCGTTAGACTTCGCGGGGATTCTACTCCAGTCCCGCCCAGGGCTCACGGCTGGGCTTCAGGTCCGCCGCCCTACGGGCTGTCGTTGGCGGCCTGCGGAGGATGTGCCGTAGAGGGGCGTTGGCGGCCTGCGGAGGATGGAGCGTAGAGGGGGCCTCATCATTAGGACGAGCTCCGAAGGCCTCCAACGCCAGCTCCCCAGCAAACCCGTGAAAGTCCTCTGCCCCCAGCCCGTAGGGCGGCAGATTCGTAGCCCAGGCCGTGAGCCCTGGGCTCTGGCGGCCGTGTCGGCCGAACCCTCACCGGGAGCCCCATCACAGGCACCGTGTTTCACGAAAGCGTAAAGTTGAGCGATGCCGACCGTTTTTTCCGTCTTTATTGGACGAGCCCGCGGAATCTCCCGCCGGGCTCGTCGGGGAACCCTCGGAAAGGCGGAGCCATGTCCCACACCTTCACCCAGCTCCTGTATCACGTCGTCTTTAGCACCCAGTACCGGCAAGGCCTCATCGATCCCGAGCTTCGAGCTGACCTCTACCCGTTCATGGCGGCCGTGATCCGCAATCAACGCTGCAAGCTTCTGGGGATCGGCGGCATGCCCGATCACGTGCACCTGCTGGTCCGGATGCGGCCCAACTTGACCGTGTCCGACCTTCTCCGATCGGTCAAGGCCAACTCCTCGCGCTGGGTCCACGAGCGATCCCAGGCGCCGTGGCATTTTGCCTGGCAGGAGGGTTATGGGGCTTTCAGCGTCAGCGAATCCGCGGCGGGCGACGTCCTCCGGTACATCCAGACCCAGGAGGAGCACCACCGGCGCCGGAGCTTCGAGGAGGAGTGGGTGGGCCTCCTCATTCGCCACGGGATCGAATTCGACCCGGCGAATCCGTTTGGCGATTTCCCCGCGACGCCCCGCTTTCGATGACATTCTCGTTGGCGCGGTGAGCGTCCGTGGCGCTCCCGCCCAGGGCTCACGGCCTGGGCTACAGGTCTGCCGCCCTACGGGCTGTCGTTGGCGGCCTGCGGAGGCTATGCCGTAGAGGGAGACCTCTCGGTTGGACGACCTTCGAAGGCCACCCACCGCCGGTTTCCGAATGGCTCGTGAGGAGTGCAATACCGATAGCCCGTAGGGCGGTAGATTTGTAGCCCAGGCCGTGAGCCCTGGGCGCGGGCGGCCGCTCGGGGGAATCCGTCCTCCCGAGCCCTTGCAGCCGCTACCAAAGCTCCATAGAGTCCTCCAGGAGCCGGCCGCCGCTTCGGCGACGTCAGTTGAGGGGCTGGCGCCTCCGCATCTCGATTCAAGAATGGACTTCACGCATGCCTGACGATCCCCAAGGCTCCTTCGTCGTGCGGGGGACCGAGATCCTCCCCACTGATCCTCCCCGCCTGCGCCGGCAGAAGCTGGCGCGGATCACGCTGGATTCCATGGTTCAGTTCGTCGGGCTTCTGGATGCGGAGGGCACGGTGCTCGAAATCAACAAGGTCGCGCTCGACGCCGTCGGGATCGAGCTCTCCGAGGTCGAAGGGAAGCCGTTTTGGACGACTTTCTGGTGGCAGGTCTCGGAGGAGATCAACGCGACGCTCAGAGAGTCGATCGCACGCGCCGCGCAAGGCGAATTCGTGCGCTGGGATACGCCGATCTACGGACGCGCCGGCGGCAAGGAAACGATCATCATCGACGCCTCGCTCATGCCGGTCACCGATGACGATGGCAAGGTCGTGTTCATCGCAGCCGAGGGACGCGACATCACCGAGAAAAAGGCGCACGAGCGGGAGATCGCTCAGAAGAACATCGAGCTGCAGGGCCTGCTCGAGCGCATCCGCGAGCTCGACGAGATCAAGACGCAGTTCTTCGCCAACGTCAGCCACGAGCTGCGCACGCCGCTCGCCCTGATCCTCGGGCCCGCACAGCGCCTGATCGACGACGACGGGACGATGGACCTCATGCAGCGGCGCGAGGCCGCGCAGGTCGTCGCGCGCAATGCGCGGATGCTGCTCAAGCACGTCAACGACCTGCTCGACATGTCGAAGCTCGAAGCCGGCAAGCTGAAGATCGAGCTTGCGGACACGGACGTCGCCGCGCTGGTGCGCTTCCTCGCCTCGCATTTCGGCGTATTGGCCGCGGAACGAAGGATCGACTACGCCGTCGAGGCGAACGAGCCGTGCCTGACGGCGGTCGATCCGGACAAGCTGCAGCGCGTCGTGATGAACCTCCTGGCGAACGCTTTCAAATTCGTCCCGGATGGCGGCCGCGTTCGCTGTACGGTGCGGCAATCGGCCCACGGGCTGACAATCGCGGTCGACGATTCCGGTCCCGGTGTGAAGCCGGAGCTGCGGACGGCGATCTTCGAACGGTTCCGGCAGGGCGACGGCGGCACCAATCGAAAGGTGGGAGGCACCGGCCTCGGGCTCGCGATCGCGAAGGAATTCGTCGAGATGCACAAGGGTCGCATCGAGGTGCTCGATTCGGACCTGGGCGGCGCCCGGTTCGAGGTCACGATGCCGCTGCATCGTGTAGCTCCCGGCGCCGCGCAGCCGATGGCCCCGCCGGAGGCGCATCTCGATCGCACCCTGCTCGACGGGCTCATCGAGGAGCTGCGGCCCAGCGCCGCGACCCGGCAAATCGAAGAGGCCGTGGTCTCGGGAGTAACTGGGAAGCCGCGGGTTCTCGTGGTCGAAGACAACGCCGACATGAACCGGTTCGTCGCCCAATGCCTTTCCAGCCGCTATGAGGTGATCTCGGCGTTCGACGGCCGCGAAGGGCTCGAAAAGGCACTGCGGTTCCGTCCCGCGCTGGTGGTGTCCGACGTCATGATGCCGAACGTCAGCGGCGCGGAGATGATCGCCGAAATGCGCCAGCAGCCGGAGCTGCGCCTGACGCCGGTCCTGCTGCTGTCGGCGAAGGCGGACGAAGAGCTGATGGTCAAGCTGCTGGACGACGGCGCCCAGGACTTCATCGTCAAGCCATTTTCCGAAAAGGACCTCCTGGTGCGCGTCCGCAACCTGATCCTGGCCGTGCAGGCGCGCGAGCAGGTCGAGGGTCTGCGCGAAGCCGCGGAGAGCGCCAACCGCGCGAAAGACGAATTCCTGGCAATGCTGGGGCACGAGCTGCGCAATCCGCTCTCCCCCATTCTGACGGCGCTGCAATTGATGAAGCTGCAGGGCCCCGAAGGGTCCGAACGGGCGCGCTCCATCATCGAGCGCCAGGTCAACCACCTCACCCGGCTGGTCGACGACCTGCTCGACGTCTCCCGGATCACCCGCGGCAAGGTCGAGCTCAGAACCGAAGTGGTGGAGATGGCGGAAGTCGTGGCCAAGGCCATCGAGATGGCGAGCCCCCTCCTCGAGCAACGGAGCCACACGCTGACCGTGGACGTGCCGACGCGTGGCCTGCTCGTGGACGGCGACCCGATGCGTCTCAGCCAGGTGGTCTCGAACCTCCTGACGAACGCCGCCAAGTACACGCCGCCGGGAGGGCACGTGACCGTTCGCGCCGAGCCCGACGGTGGCGAGGTGGTGCTGCGCGTGCGCGACACGGGCATGGGGATCGCGCCCGAGGTGTTGCCGCGCGTCTTCGACCTTTTCGTCCAGGAGCGCCAGGCGATCGATCGGTCGCAGGGAGGGCTGGGGCTCGGGCTCACGATCGTCCGCAACCTCGTCGAACGGCACGGCGGCTCCGTGCTGGCACGCAGCGAGGGACTGGGGCGCGGCAGCGAGATCGTCGTTCGCTTGCCCAGGGCGGCGCGATCCCTCGAGCTCGACGACCCGCTGGCGGCGCCCGCGAGCGTTTCCGAGGCGAAGGCGGGACGCGACGGCGCGCCGCGGATCCTCGTCGTCGACGACAACGAAGATGCGGCGGAGATGCTGGTCGAAGCTCTCACGCGCAAGGGTTACGAGACCCGTGTGGCCTACGACGCGCCGGCGGCGCTGCGCCTGGCCGCCGCGTTCTCACCGGACGTCGCCTTTCTCGACATCGGCCTGCCGGTCATGGACGGCTACGAGCTGGCCTCCCATCTGCGCAATATCCCCGGGCTCTCGGGCCTCCGGCTCATCGCGGTCACCGGCTACGGTCAAGAGTCGGATCTCCGGAAGACCCGGGAGGCGGGCTTCCATCACCACCTGGTGAAGCCCGTTGACGTCGCAGACATCGAAGCGGCCGTGACGGCTCGCGACTGACTGCGCGCGTGAAAACGGGGACCCTCCGCGCCGCAAGGAGGGCCCCAAACTGTGCATCCCGGCTAGTGGACTTCGAGCACCACGTTGCGCCGGAAGTCGTCGACGCCCACGGGCACCTGGTGCGGCATCGGGGCGCCGGTCGTCATCTGGAAGAGATCCGCCGGCAGCCGGCCGGTGCTGCGCAGGGACGACTGCACCGCGGAGACGTTGATGGGATGGAAGCCGAAGCAGGTCATGCGCGCCAGCCGCTTGATGTCCATCTCACGGCGGGCTAGGTCGTCGAAGCTGCGCTGCGGCAGGCCGGCCGGCTCTTGCGGGTCCGCCAGGTTGTTGACGCCGGTGAGGAACTCCGAGAGGCGGGCCGGATTGCCTAAAGCTGTCGAGGGGTCGACGTGGACGAAGGGTGCGATCGTCCCCGCCGGCCTCGACTCGCGGCCGTGGCAGCCGTTGCAGGCCGCGAGCGACGCCCGGTGGCGCCCCCAGTTCGTGGTGTTGTTGCCGCCCGCGGGGCTCAGGTTCGGCACCTGCGCGTTGGTCACCCGCCAGAAGAAGTTGGTGCCCGTCGTCGCCGGGTTGGAGCCCAGGAAGTTGACGCCGCTGAAGAACAGCGGCACCGGCGGAATCGGGTCCTGGAAGTTGGGAGGCGTCAAGGCGGGCGCCACCGCGGTCAGGATCCAGTTGTCGAAGGTGACGCTGTTGTTGAAGGAATCGATCGCCGTGTCCGCCGTCGTCACCTCGCGCAGGAACGAGAAGGGGAATTGGTTGAGCTGGAACTCGCGCAGCTCCCAGGGAGGATTGGGGAGGACGAGGGTGATCTCGTTGGTCCGCAACTGGCCCAAGGCGCTGCCGTTCGGCCGGGCTGGGTTGGAGTTGGCCTTCGCGAACGACTCGGTGATGACCTGCAGGCGATCGTTGTAGGCCGCGGTGCCCGGCACGAAGCTGAAGAGGTCCACCCACCCCTGGGCCCAGCTCTTCACGAGTTGGCACTCGCAGCGCGGCACCCGGTATTCGAAGATCACCGCGAACGGCGTGACGGAGCAGCCGGCCCGCTTGTCCAGCAGGCCGAAGACGAAACGCGCCTCGCCCGCGTCGAGGAAGTTGCCGCTGACGTTGATCGAATAGCTGCCGCCCCCCGCCGTGGTACGCCGCAGGTCGGGACGGGCGACGATGGCGAGCAGCCGGAACGGCGACTGCGCGAGATCGATATGGCCGTCGGGGCGTTTCGGCCACGGATTGAGGATGATGGTATTGACGTTGGGCCGTGAATTCACCACGTGGGTGTTGATCGTCTGGTTGGCCTGCCAGTGCGAGAGCCAGGTCTCGACGAAGACCGCCGGGTCGATGCCGCTCGCCGGCTGATTGGCCATCTCGGTCATCAGGTGATTGAAGGTCCAGACGCCATTCGGGGTGCCGGCACCCGTGCAGGGGTTCCAGGTGCGGGCGGGATCGGTCACCACGGCCAGGTCGCGGATCATCAGCGACCGCTCCTGGAAGGTGTTGGTGCCGAGGACGACGGCCTTGAGGTTGAGGCTGCCGGTGACCGGGTTGGCCGGCCCGCTCGCGGTTACCGTCGCGCTCTCCGGCTCGAGGAAGGCGACGGCCTGGTTGAACGCCACCGCCCGCCCCGCCGAGAAGCCGGTGTAGTCGAAGGCCTGAGGCGTTTCGGAGCCGACGATGGCGCGTCCCGCGAAGAGCGGCGCCGCCTTGGTGCCGCGGTTCGTGAGCTCCGTTTGATCGGCGGAATTCCTGGCCTGGAGATCGGCGTCGTCAACCTGGCCGATGCCGGTGAAGACTCCGTCTCCCGCCGTGGCGTCGCCCTGCTGGCCGTCGTCGCGCAGGATCACCTGCTGCTCCTGGAAGCCGATGGTGACGAAGTCTCGCGTGCCGTCACTGACCTTGCGGGACAGTTGGGTGCTCGACAGCGTCACGGTGACCAGGACATTACCAATGTCCGGGAAGGCTCCGGTCTTCTGGATGAAGACCTGGGTGGGAGGAGGTAGCGGGGCCGAGAGCGACACTGCCTGGGCCGAGGCCACCGGCGGGGCCGTCGCCTCCTCGACGATCGGCCCCTGCCGGGCGCCGGCCCAGGCGGTCAAGGCGATCACGGCCAGGACGGCGGTCAAGAAGAGGACCTTGGGGCTCCTGCTCCAGCGTTTCCATGCCATGCGTGACTCTCCTTCCAAAATGCCGGGGGGTCGCGCAGGTCCGGAACAGACGTCCCCTCACGCGCGTCGCCGGCGTCCGGCGGACCGCTGCACCCTCGGCTGTTCACTACAGTAGAGGGTGCGGCAACCCATCAAAAGAGAGCCGGAAATCCCATCGAACCTAAATGAACAGAAATGAAGAAAAAGAGATGGTTCGCGCCGCCCGCGGTCCTGCGAGATCCGTTCGCCACCGCGAAGCTCGTTTGCGCCGCCTGCGAGCACCCTAGTTTAGTAGGCCGCGCTTCGAACGAACCGTCGTCCAAACAAGGAGGTTTGCGTGAGGAACCGAGGAATCTTTTTGGCAGCGCTTGCAGTTTTACTTGTCTTCAGTTTGTCTCCCCTGACGGCCGACCCGGTCATCCGGCACGGCATCGACTCCTTCACTACCGTCGCCAGCGGCACGACCTATTACGACTTCTCCAAGAACCCCATCCCGGCCGGCTTCTTCTGTAAGAGCTCCGCGCCCTTCACCGGCCGCGTGGTTCTGAAGGGCCTGCCGCTGGAGACCGGCGCTCCCGGCAGCCTCCATGGGGCGGACACCGTCATCGAGCGTCTCGACGACGCGACCTTCGACGCCAACGGCTCCGCGGTGACGCGCATTCAGTTCCGCGCCTTGTCGCTGGTCAGCGTGGCCCCGGTCAAGACGTCGTGCGGCTCCTTCCACGTCTACGTCACCCTCGCCGGCAAGCAGCGCGAGACGACGATGCGCATCTACCGCACCGACGAGAACGGTGGCCATTTCGTGGCGCCTCTCGCGGTCAACGCGCGCATGAGCTTCATTTCCGTCAAGCCGACCAAGAGCGCCCGCCGTCTGGAGCTCACCGGCAGCTTCACCTTCCCGGCCTCGCCGATTCCGTGGAGCACCACGGGCGGCGCCGTCACCAAGCGGCTCGGCACCGTCCTCGTCGACACCGACGGCGACCTGCGCCCCGACACCCTCCTCACGGGGAGCAGCAACTTCTGGCCCGGCTGGTCGCCGAATGCCATCGCGACCAAGGGTTGCACGACCTGCGAGCCCTATAGCTGCCACACCGATCCGACCACCCAGAAGCAGCACTGCACCGGGCCGGTCACGGTTTGCGCGCCCGCTGCCTGTCCGTAACCTCGCAACGGTGAACGGCCCCCCACCGCTCGCGGGGCCAGTGCGGCCTACCTGCTCGAAGGGCTCGCTCCACGGAGCGAGCCCTTTGGCTTTTGGAGAGGATTCCCGAGCCCGGTTCCTGGCCGGAGCGGGGCGTCTTTTTCGTGGCCGGGAAGAACGGACCCTCTCCAGCCGTTGACATGAACAGCCAGGACGGGAGGGTCGCCATGAAACCGAGAGCGTTTTCCAACCCCATCACCCGGATTGCCGCGACGTGGCTCCTCGGCATCGCCGTCCTCGTCGCGGCGGGGATCGCCGTCCGCGGGGAGACAGCAGCCATGCCGAGCGACAAGGCCACCCCCCTGGGGACGGCCGCGCAGGTCCGGATCGACAAGCCCACAGTGGCGGTGCCACTCGACACCAGCCCGGCCGCCGAACGTCTGGGCCAGGCGCTCGCGGCACCCTCCAGCCACCTCGCCCCCAAGCTGGCGCTGGGTGGCATCACCGTCGCGCACCCGCCGGGAGTGCTGTTCAACGTCTACCTGGCCACCGCCGGACCTCACCCGCAACGCCAGTACGTGGGCACCCTGAGCTTCTTCGGCGTGGAAGGGGACGGCCCTGTCACTCTTCCCGCCCGCAACTTCAACGTCGCCGGGCCGTTGCGGGCGCTCCAGGGGACGGGAGCCTCCCTCGCCGGCCTGCAGGTGATCTTCGAAGCCACCGATGGCACCTCCGGCTCCACCGTCGCCAAAGCCGCCCCCCTCTTCAACAGCAAAGCCGGCCTGAAGGTGGGATCGGTCCGTTTGGAGGTGGAGGAGAAGCGGTAGGGCGGGCGCTCGGGGTCCGGCACTCCTCTTGCCGCAAAGCGGCATAACCGTGGTATATAGGGCGCGAGAGGAGAGCCAGCGATGCCCGACCCTGCCACCGTGGAAGCCCCGCCGCCCGCCCCGTTGCGGCCCCCGAACGACGCGTCCGCCTTGGAGGAGGTCACCGAGCGGGCCGATACCGTCTGGACCCGCGAGGCGGGCAAGCCGGTCAAGACGACCGTCGCCGGCCGCCAGGAGCTGAAAGGCTCCCGCGGGCGCGTCGCCATCGTGGACGGCTGCCGCTCGCCGTTCGTCAAGTCGGGCACGGACTTCCAGGGGATGGACGTGATCGACCTCGCGAGCGTCGCCGCCGCGGAGCTGATCGCCCGTACGGCCATCGATCCCGAGGAGATCGACCTCTCCGTCTTCGGCGTCGTGGTGCCGGCCCTCCACGCTCCGAACCTCGGACGCGAGGTGGTCTTCCGCACCTCGCTGCCGATGCGGATCCCGGGGGTGACGGTGAACCTGGCCTGCGCCTCCTCGACGCGGGCCATCACCTTCGGCGCCGGGGCCATCCTCACCGGCGAGGCGGAGGTGATCCTCGCGGGCGGCGCCGAGTCGCTGTCCAACGTCCCCATCCAGTTCTCGCGCAAGGCGGCGAAGACGTTTATGGAGCTCTCCCGGGCCAAGTCGCTGCCGCAGAAGGTCGGCACCCTCTCGAAGCTCCGCCCGGCGGACCTGGCGCCCGTGGCGCCCGCCATCGCCGAGTACACCACGGGCCTCTCCATGGGCGAGTCGGCGGAGAAGATGGCGAAGGAGAACGACATCTCCCGCCGCGCCCAGGACGAGATCGCCCTCCTCTCGCACCAGCGGGCCGCCGCCGCCACCGAGGACGGCCGGCTGACGGCGCAGATTGCCCCGGCCTTCCCGCCGCCCGGCTACGACAAGGCCGTGACCCGCGACAACGGCATCCGCGCCGATTCCTCCCTGGAGGCGCTCGCCAAGCTGAAGCCGGTGTTCGACAAGCGCTACGGCTCCCTGACGGCGGGCAACTCCAGCCCGCTGACCGACGGCGGCTCGGCCGTGCTGCTGATGAGCGAGGAGAAGGCCAAGGCCCTGGGCTACGAGCCGCTCGGCTACATCCGCTCTTACGCCTTCACCGCCTTGAACCCAGGCGACCAGCTCCTCCAGGGGCCGGCCTACGCGGCTCCGGCAGCCCTGGACGCGGCGGGCCTCAAGCTCGCGGACCTCGACCTGGTGGAGATGCACGAGGCCTTCGCGGCGCAGATCCTCTCCAACCTCAAGGGCTTCGCCTCCAAGAAGTTCGCCGAGCGCGAGCTGGGACGCAGCGAGCCCCTGGGCGTCGTCGATTTCGCGCGCTTCAACGTCACCGGCGGCTCGATCGCCATCGGCCACCCCTTCGGCGCCACCGGCGCCCGCGTCGTCACGCAGCTCCTCTACGAGCTGCGCCGCCGCGGCCAGAACCTCGGCCTGCTGACGATCTGCGCCGCGGGCGGGGTGGGGTTCGCGATGGTCGTCGAACGAGAGTGATGTCCTCTCCCCTCTCCGGCACCCTCGTCGTCGATCTCTCCCGCTACCTCCCGGGGCCGCTCGCCGGCCGGTTGCTGGCGGATCTCGGGGCGCGCGTGGTGAAGGTGGAAGAGCCTTCGCTGGGGGACCCCATCCGGCTCTCGCCGCCGGTGCGCGAGGGCGAGGGCGCGCTCGGCGCGATCCTGTTGGCCGGCGTGGAGAGCCTCGCCCTGGACCTCAAGGACCCGGCGGCGAAGGTGGTGCTGGAGCGGCTGCTGGCGCGGGCGGACGTGCTGCTCGAAAGCTTCCGCCCCGGCACGCTGGCAAGGCTGGGCTTCCCGCCCGAGGAGCTGCGGCGGCGCTTCCCCACGCTCGTGATCTGCTCGCTCACCGGCTGGGGACAGACGGGACCCTACGCGGCCCGGGCCGGGCACGACCTCACCTACCAGGCGGCGGCGGGGACGCTGGCCTCCACCGCCGCCATGCCCGCCGTGCCGGTGGCGGACCTGATCGGCGGCTGGAGCGCCGTCACCGCCATCCTCGCAGCTCTCCTGGAGCGTCGGCGGACGGGCAAGGGGAGCTGGATCGACGCCTCGCTCTACGACGCCGGGTTCCACGCCAACCTGGTGGGATGGTCCATGGAGGCGGGAAGGCCGAAAGGCGTGGGAGAGCGGCTGCCGCTGACCGGTGCCCTCCCCTGCTACGACCTGTACGACACGGCGGACGGCCGGGTCCTGGCCGTCGGCGCCCTGGAGCCCCACTTCTGGAAACGCCTCTGCGCCGCCGCCGGCCGCAACGACCTGGTGAAGCGGCAGTACAGCCCTTCCCGCCGGGTGCGCCGGCAGGTGAAGGAGATGGTCAGGAGCCGCACCCTCGCGCAGTGGATGGAGATCCTGGGCCGGGAGGACGTGCCGGCCGAGCCCGTCCTCTCCGCGGCCGAGGCGCGCGCCCATCCGCAGGCGGCCGCGCGGACCCTCCTCACCTCCGGCGACGACCGCCTCCCCCGCCTCGCCTTCCCGGCGCGGTTCGACGGCACGCGCCCCGCTCCCGGCGGCCCCGTTCCCGGGCTGGGGGAGCACACGAAATCCCTCCTCGCCGAGCTTGGCGTGCCGCGGGAGGTCGAGACGTCGCCCGGCGTCGGGCGGCGATTCAGCTTGAGGCGCTGGCTGCGGACGGTGCTGCGGTAGCCGGCCAGCAGTCACAGCGAAGCGGGCCCGTGTTTGACCGATCCGCGCGCCTCGCGGTATTATTTTCACCCTTACGAAAGGTGCCAGATGGGCCAGCTAGGAAAGACCGAATTCGTAACCACCAAGGGCAAGGTCATTCTTTCTATTGATCCTGACTCGTCGTTCGTGCAGATCAAGATGCTCACCCACACGGGGGTCGAGCTGCTCGAGCTGACGAACACCGCGTTGCTGAGCCTCGGCAACGAGAACGCCAGCATGGACGGGATGCTCGGCTGGCTGCTCCTGGGTGGGGCGGGCGGCAAGTCGGGGCGCGCCGTGCTACGAGCGCCGAACAAGGACGAGATCATCGTGCTCGATGCCGCGAGCGGCGGCGTCAGAGCCGGCGGCGGCGGCATCGACGGCAACTTCTTCCTCCACAACGCGGCCGGGAAGACCACACTGACCCTCAGCGGCGGGACCGGCGACATCATCCTTCAGAACGCCGACTGCGCCGAGGACTTCGACGTGGCCGAAGCCGAGGCCGCCGAGCCGGGCACGGTGGTGGTGTTCGACGGCGACGGGCGTCTCCGCCCGGCGGTCGAGGCCTATGATCGCAAGGTCGCGGGTGTGGTGTCGGGCGCCGGCGACTTTCGTCCCGGGATCGTGCTCGATCGGCACCCCGATCGGGCGCGCCGCGCGGCGCTGGCCCTGATGGGCAAGGTGTTCTGCAAGGTGGACGCGGCCCACGGTGCCATCGCGGTGGGCGATCTGCTGACCACCTCGCCGACCCCTGGACACGCCATGGTGGCCTCCGATCCGGCGCGGGCGTTCGGCGCCGTCGTGGGCAAGGCGCTCCGCACACACCGCGAGGGCAGGGGCCTCGTCCCCATGCTGGTGACGCTGAAATAACGGGCGCGCGCCGGGCCTGGGTGGAAAAACGATGAGAAGCCTTCGCATGGTCGCCGCCGAGCTCGGCATCAGCGGCAACTTCTCGGTGATGGCCGACTTCTTCGGCCTGCGGACGCTGAAGGTGCCGCAGCTCACCGGCGCGACGGCGACCATCTCGCTTCTGACGCAGGTGCAGCGGTTGGTCCAGCACCGGCACTTCAACGTCAACATCATCCGCGTAGGCAGCGACCTGTTCACCGCCGCCGACGAGGTTGAGATCGAAAGCGCCGTCCACAAGGCGCGCAGCATCTACGCGAAGGCCAACGTCGCGATCGGCCGCGTGCAGTACTTCGGGATCCTGGTGTCGAAGGCCGACGGCCGCGAGGTCATCGACAGCGACGACGAAGCGTCGGACCTGACGAACGAATGGACCGTGCACAACGACGCTATCGACGTGTTCATCGTGCGCAACTACGTGGGCGGTACCATCGGGCTGTCGCCGATCGGCGGGCCGTGCAACAAGGACCGCGGCAAAATGAACGGCTCGGTGGTCGAGATCTCGAACAGCACCCAGCAGACCGCCCGCAGCGTGTCGCACGAGATGGGACACTATCTGGGCCTCGAGCACCAGAACGGGAGCCCGACCAACCTGATGTGCCAGAGTCAGCTCGCCAGCAACATCACCACCTCGGTGAACCTCACCTCCGATCAGGCGGGCACCATCCAAGGACACTGCTTCATGGAGATCGTCGCCTAGCCGCCCGGCGAGGATGGAAGTCATGCCCGAGACCGTCGACATCGCCCGTCTCCGCGCTGCCGTGGCGGGTCGCGATCCCGTGCTGGCCCGGACCGACGCGATGGCGGAGCTGGCCCGCCGGTCCGACGCGCCCGATCGGCACTTGGATCTCGACGCGGTATTGAAAAACGGCGCGGAGGACGCGCTCCTGCGGGCCCGGGCCGCGATTCACCTGGCCGAGGTCGGCACGCCCGAGGCGATGCGGGCACTGGTCGCCGCCGCCGAGACCGCCGAGGGCACTGTGTTGTCGGTGGTCATGCGCGCGGTCGGCCCGGCCGCCGGCGCCTCGGCGCTGCCCGCCGTCGAGCGGGCGGCCGCGCGCTCCCAGGGGGCGGAGGCACGCCAAGCGCGCTTTGCGGCGACGCTGATCGCGCATCGCTTCGACCTGCCGGGGCACGAGGTGCCGATGCCGGCGGAGGGCGCGTTCCTGCCGTTGCCGTCGCAGAAGATCTCGGCGTTGCGCTTCACGGCCGCCGATCCGGCGGCGGCGCGTGCGGCGGTGGCGGACATGGGCGCGCACCGCGCGGGCGTGGCGCTGTCCGAGCGGAGCTCGCTCCACCTGGCGTGCGGCCCGCTCGAATGGCTGCTGCTGCTGGCCGAAGACGCGGCGCACGCGAACGGGCCGGCGCGGCTCGCCGGGCACAAGGCGGTGGCGGCAGTGCTGGCCTCGCGCGGTCACGAGAGCTCGCGCTACAAGTGCGCGCTCTACGTGTTGACCGCGCCCGTCCGCGGGGGTCTGAACGTCTTCGTCTTCGCGGGCTCGGGCCGCTTGGCGTACGCCGGAACGGCGGCGGGAGCGGGCGGGACACTGCGTTTCTCGGCGCGCGCCGTCGCCGACGGTGCCGTCGCGCCCGTCGCCATCAAGGGCGCCTATGACGGATCTCACGTCGCGGTCAGCCGCGCCGAGATCGCGTTCGCGCCGCCCGCCCGGCGCCCCCAACCGCAGCGCCTTTGACCGCCGGCGGCCCGTCTGCGCCGCCGCCGGCCGCAACGACCTGGCGAAACGGCAGTACAGTCCCTCCCGCGTGCGCGGCGTCGGCAGAAAATCGCGAGCCGGGGCCACAGGCGAAGCAGTCATCGCTGGGTAGCCAGCAGTCGTCGCTGGGTACCCAGCGGTCATTGCTGGGTAGCCAGCAGTCATTGCTGGACACCCAGCAGTCGTTGCTGAATACCCAGCGGTCATTGCTGGGCAGCCAGCAATCGTTGCTGGACACCCAGCAGTCATTGCTGGGTAGCCAGCAGTCGTCGCTGGGTGGCCAGCAGTTACTGCTTGCGGGCCAGCGGTGGCCGCTTCGGACCCGGCGGCATATCCTTCCGTCCTCGATGTCCCTCCCAACCCTACACGGACAACCGAAGAAAACCGCCTGGCGGTCGCGTGCGCTCATCGCGGCCTCCGCCGTCCTCTTCGGCACGGTGACGGTGGGCGGGAGCTTCTTCCACCAAGCCGGCTTCTCGCTCTACGAGATCGCGCTCTACCCCCTGGTCCTCACCTTCCTCCTGCTGCTGCCGGCGCTCGCCTGGCGCAGGGGCCATGGCGTTCCCCGGGAGAGGCTCCCCTTCTTCGCCGTGTATGGGCTGATCGGCGCGCTCGCCGAGCTGGCGCAGTTCGGCGGCATCGTCCTGGGAGTGCCGGTGGCAACCGTCGCTCTCCTCCTCTATACCCAGCCCATGTGGACCAGCCTGCTGGGGCGGGTCCTTCTGGCGGAGCGGATCACGCGGCGCAAGGTGCTGGCGGTGGCCTTGGCCTTTGGCGGCGCCACCGTGCTGATCGCGGGGGAGAGGACGGCCGGCGGCGACCTCCGGGGGATCGCCGCCGCGGCGCTGGGTGGGGTCTTCGTGGCCCTCTGGGTGATCTGGGGACGCAAGAGCGGCATTCACCAGGAGCATCCGGTGACGACGACGGCGGGGTGGGCCGGCTTCTCCGCCGCCTGGCTGATCGTGCTGTGGCCCGTGTTCCGGGCGGTGAGCCCGGGAGCGGGCTTCTCCCGCCTCTCCCTATCCTTCGACGCGAGATATTGGCTCTGGCTCGCCGCCTTCGCGCTGATCGCGGGGGTGTTGCCGAGCCTCCTCCTGTTTCGCGGCCTGCGGAGGGTTTCCGCGTCGACGGCCGGGATCCTCCTCCTCCTGGAGCCGGTCAGCGCCAGCCTGCTGGCCGCCCTGCTCTTCCGGCAGCCGCTCGGCGGGCACACTGTGGCAGGGGGGGTGCTGATTCTGGTGGCGAATTTGTTGGTGGAGGAAAGCTAGGAGCAGCAGAAGAAACCGCCCAGGGACCCAAGGGACAGCAGGGACACCAGAGACAGGAAAAATCCTGGAGTGGCCTCCTTCTTCATGTCCCTGTAGTCCCTGCCGTCCCTTGGGTCCCTGGTCTCCTAAAGCTTGAGCTTCGCCATCAGCTTCTTGATCGCCGAGGCGCTCTGCATGACGTAGAAGTGGAGGGTGGGGACGCCCCGCTCGAGCAGCTCCTGGCTTTGCTTGAAAGCCCACTCGACGCCGATGTCCACCACGTGCTCGGGATGGGCCAGCACCTCGTCCGCCAGCTCTGCGGGGACCTCGACGTAGAAGCTCCTGGGGATCGAGGTGAGCTGCTTTTCGGAGGTGAGGATCTTCAGCCCCGGGATGATCGGCACCGAAATCCCCTGCTGCCGGCAAATGTCCACGTAATGGAAGTAGTGGCGGTTGTCGAAGAACATCTGCGTCACCACGTAGTCGGCGCCGTTGTCGACCTTGTCCTTCACGTGGCGGGCGTCGAGCTGCAGGTTGGGGGCTTCGAAATGTTTTTCGGGATAGCCGCCGACGCCGATGCAGAAGCTGGTGGGCTCGGCGTCGAGGAGCCCCTGCTCCAGGTAGCGGCCGTGGTTCATGGCATTGATCTGACCCACCAGGTCGCAGGCGTAGCGGTTGGCGCTGCGGCCGTATTGCAGGGGTTTCTGGAAACCGCTGTCGTCGCCGCGCACGGCGAGGACGTTGTCGATCCCGAGGTAGCGCAGCTCGATCAGGAAATCCTCGGTCTCCTCGCGGGTGAACCCCTGGCAGAGGATGTGGGGGACGGCGTCTATGTGGTACTTGTTCTGGATCAGCGCGCAGACGCCCAGGGTCCCCGGCCGCTTGCGCTTGACCCGGCGCTGGATCCCCTGCGGTGTCTCCTCGTAGATGACCTCCGCCGCGTGGCTGGTGATGTCGATGAACGGCGGATGGTACTTGACCAGGTCGTCGATCAGCGCGAGCAGCCCTTTGACGTCGCCGCCGCGCATGGGCGGAATGATCTCGAAGCTGATCAGCGGCGCCTGGGCGTTGGCCAGGTGGTCGGTGACTTTCATCGCCGGGCAGAGTATCCGCAGGCTGGGGGAGGGTCAACCCTCTGGATCGGAGGGTGAGGTAGAGTCCCCCCCATGACCTCCACCCGGCGAACGCTGCGGCTGATGGGCGACGGCGCGGCGGCAGTCGTCTCGCTGTGGGCGGCGTTCGTGGTGCGGATGCACGTGACCGTCCCCTGGACCCGGGGGCTCCTCCCCGGCGACCGGCTCCGCTTCCTCTCCCAGGAGTGGCTGGTGGTCCTCCTGGTGCAGTTCGCCGGCCTCTACTTCTTCGGCTTCTACGATCCGCCCCGGCCGCGCAGCTACGTGGAGCTCGTGCGCCGGCTGGCCGCCGCGGCGGTGTTCCAGGCCATGGCCCTCGCGGCATGGTGGTTCCTCGCCGGCCGCGCGTTCCCCCGCTCGGTGCTGCTGCTGTTCATCGCCTACGACTTCTCCCTGCTGCTCTTCTGGCGGCTCCTGGTGGACCGCGCCGGGGAGCGGCGGGAGCGGCGGGTGGCCCTCGCCGGAGGAGGCTCGGCGGCGCGCGAGCTGGTGGCGACGCTCGCCGCCGAGCCCTGGCACGGCCTCTCGGTGGTGGGCTGGGTGGAGATCCCCGGCGAGCCGCCTGGCAACGAGGGGGAGCCCGCCCTCGGCCCCCGGCTCGGCACCACGGAGGACCTGCCGGCCCTGCTGGCCGCGGGGCGGATCGACGACATCCTGCTGGTGGGCAGCAGCGACTCGTGGCAGACGCGGCTCATCGACAGCCTCGCCGGGACGCGCCCGGACCACACCAGCGTCCTCCTCCTCCCCGGCCCCTTCGAGAGCCTCATCGGCCGCATGCGCTACCGCTGGGTCCACGACCTGCCGCTGATCGAGGTGGTGCGGGAATCGGAATGGCGGATCAACTGGCCCCTGAAGCGGCTGCTCGACGTGGCGGGAGGCGTCCTGCTCCTCCTCGTCTCGCTGCCGGTCCTCGGCCTTTGCGCCCTGGCCGTGCGGCTCTCCTCCCCCGGCGGCGTGACGTACCGGCAGGTGCGCGTGGGGCGCGGCCAGAAGCCGTTCACGCTCTACAAGCTGCGCACCATGCAGGCGGACGCCGAGGCCGAATCGGGCGAGGTGCTGGCCCAGCCGGGCGATCCGCGCCTGACCCCCATCGGCGCCTTCCTGCGCCGCTTCCGGCTCGACGAGCTGCCGCAGGTCTTCAACGTGCTCGGGGGCTCGATGAGCCTGGTGGGGCCGCGGCCGGAGCGGCCGGGGTTCGTGCAGCGCTACCTCGCGGAGGTGCCGGGCTATGCCGAGCGCTTCTCGCTCGCCCCGGGCCTGACCGGCCTGGCGCAGGTCAACGGCGATTATCATTCGAGCCCCCAGAACAAGCTGCGCTACGACCTCGCCTACATGGCGAACTGGAGCCTGTGGCTCGACCTTTCGATTCTGCTGCGCACCATAAAGATCGTGCTCACCTCGCAAGGCGTTTGATCCCGCGCGCGAAATCGTTGCCACAACGGTTGACGGCAGGCCCGCGCGAGTCTATTGTGAGAACGTCCCGGAAATTCCGGAATTCGAGGTGCGCGATGCTCTGGCCCACCCTTTCGTTCGTCTCACGATCCCTGGCGCGAACCTCCGTCCTGCTGGCGTTTTCGCTCCTGGCGCTGCTCCCGGGGGTCTTCCCCCTGCAGGCGGCCTCGACCGGCCAGACGGCGCTCTTCACTCCTCAGGGGAGCGCCGCGGGCAACGGCAACGGCGACTACGTCACCTCCACCGCCGGCCTCAACACGTTCTACCGCTATTTCATCGAGGTCCCTCCGGGCCTGGGCCACCTCGTGGTCGAGATCTTCGACGCGGACGTCGGCCGCGGCGGCAATACCGAGGACACCGCCGGCCGCGACCGCGACCGCGACGGCAACGGCTTCGACGCCACGGCCACGTACACGCTGCTGCGGCCGGACGGGAGCACGGCGGCGACCCTCAATTGCACCGCCGCCTCCTGCACCGACAACGGCTGGCAGGCGCTGCTCGACAGCACGACGGCGCAGAACACCGCCGCCGGCCATTGGGAGCTGCGGGTGGCGATGAGCGGGTCGACCAACATCAATGCCATCGGCATCCGCGCTCACGACGGCACCTCCGGAGCCGGCGGCACCGAGCTGAACGTCTACTACGATTCCCACAGCCAGTTCGGAGTGAACCCGCCGGCCACCGGCAACGGTACGCGCAGCTATGCGGTCTATCCCTACCTCACCTCCGGCTGCTCGGCCGCCAAGAACGATTTCGATTACGACAGCAACAACGGCAACACCGGATCGATCAACCTGACCAGCCGCACGGCCGCCTTCACCCAGAACTACGCCAGCACCTCGCTCTCCACCACCAGCAACTGGCGGCGGGACACGTTCAGCGGCTGGACGTCGGACACCAAGTCGGCCGACTACGGGATCTGGTCCGCCGCGATCACGATCAACACCTATACCGTCAACGGCGCGGTCAATGGCAACTACGCCAACGTCTACTTCAGCAATTTCCAGGCGGCCGCCAATCCGCCTACGGCCAATCCCACGCCCAACGCCTTTCGCGTCTACCTGCCCACCGATGCCGGCACGGCGCCGGTGAAGCCTTATCTTGAGCAGCTCGCCACCTACAGCGGCTGCGGCGCCGGCAACGACGGGCCGAACCCGCCGGCGGCCAACCAGCGGAGCTGTTTCACCGTCACCGTCCGGATGGTCAATCCCACGGTCCGGGCGATCACCTTTTCCAACACCAACCTGGTGACCGCCAACGTTCCCGGCAGCGGCGCCGTCTACGGGGGGGGCGCCCAGGCGAGCCAGGGCTCCATCGTCAGCCAGCCGGCCGTCAACGGCACGGGCAACGTCACCTGGAACCCCGGCACGCTGGCCGCGGGCGCCACGGCCCTGCTGTCGTACCACGTCCTGGTGACGCCGACCATGTTGCGAACCCCTTTGACGGCCACCCCGGCCTCCGGCAATGGCACCCGCGCCCAGTACGTGGACGAAACCGGCAATACCACGCAGGGGCGGGCCACCTTCCTCTTCGGCCCGCTCTGCGAGCTCGCGGTGACCGAGGGGCTCTTGACCGAGGCGGTCGTTTCGTCCTTTACGGCCGCGGCGGCTCCCGGCGGCGGTGTGCTCGTTTCCTGGCGTACCACCTCGGAGGCGGGGACGGCGGGTTTCTACCTGAAGCGCTGGAACGGCAAGGGGTGGGAGCCGGTCCACCGCGAGCTGCTGACGGGGCTGCTCCATGCGCCCCAGGGGGGCGTCTACCGCTACCTGGACGGCGGCGCCTCGCCGCGCCAGCCCCAGGTCTACCTGCTGGAAGAGGTGGAGGCCGGCGGCAAGCGGCGGAACCACGGTCCCTTCGCGGTCACCGCGAAATGGGACCGCTCCGGTGACGCCGCCGATACCGCCCTCGCCTACGAACGGCAGGCCGGCGCGGCCCCCGGACGTTCCTCGCGGCCCGCCGGATCGCAGGCCCTTTTCGCGCCGGTGGCGGTGGCCTCGGCACCGAACGGCCTCCACCTCTCGGTGCCGGCCACCGGCCTCTACTACCTGCGCACGGCGGACCTCGCCCCCTGGTTCGGCCTCACCGCGGAGAACCTCGGCAAGCAGATCGCCAAAGGGAACGTCGCCCTCTCCCGCGGCGGCCAGCCGGTGGCCTGGATGCCCGATCTCCCCCCCGGCTCCGGCGACCGTCCCGCTGCCGGCGTCTTCTTCTATGGCCAGGCCCCGGCCACCCTCTACGAGGCCGCGAGCACCTACAAGCTGGAGCGCGCGCACGGGGTGCTCATGCAGACGGCGTCCGCCGGTACCCCCACCGGCACCGCCGCAGCGTCGTTCCCGGAGTCGCTGCACACCGAGCAGAACGTCTTGCCGGCCACCCTGATCTCGCCGGATCCCGAGTCGGACTACTGGTTCTGGCAGTTCCTCCAGGGCGACGACCCCAGCTTCGGCAGCCGCACCTTCTCCCTCGACGCGCCGGGGCTCGCCGCCGGCCAGGCCGCCACTCTCGGCGTCTCGCTCTTCGGCGCCACCGCCAGCGGCGTGGCCGGCGAGCACAACGCCGCCGTGGCCGTCAACGGCACGGCCGTGGGTGAAACGAGCTGGCAGGGGATCGCGCCCCAGCAGGCGTCGTTCGCCGTGCCGGCCGGCGTCCTCCAGGCCGCGGGCAACCAGGTCCTGATCACCGCCCACACCGGTGCCGGGGCTCCCTTCAGCATTTACTACCTGAACAGCTTCGACCTCTCGTATCCGCGGCTCTTCCGCGCCGCGGGCGATGCCCTCGCCTTCTCCGCGGCGGGCGCCACCCGGGTGACGGTGACGGGCTTCACCAATCCCGCGATCGACCTGCTCGAGGTGAGCGATCCCCTCCATCCGCGCTGGATCACCGGCGCCACGGTGGGACCGGACGGCGCCGGGGGCTTCCAGTTGGCCTTCGCGCCCGCGGGCGCCGGCCCCTACCTGGCCGCCGCTCTCGCCGCCCTGCGGGCGGTCACCGATCCGCGCCCCTGGAACACGCCGTCGCTGCGCTCGGCAGCCAATCGCGGCAACTACCTGGTCATCGCGCCGGCCGCCCTGCACGGCGCTGCAGGCCGCCTGGCGGCGCTGCGGCAAGCCCAGGGGCTGGAGGCGCGGGTGGTGGACCTGGAGGCGGTCTACGACGAATTCGCCTTCGGTGTCGCGACCCCGCACGCCCTGCACGATTTCCTCACCTACGCCTGGCAGAGCTGGAGCCTGAAACCCGGCTACGTGGCTCTGGCCGGCGCCGGGACGTTCGACTACCGCAACCTGCTCGGCTTCGGCGACGACCTCGTGCCGCCGCTGATGATCCGCACCCCCAACGGCCTCTTCCCCTCGGACAACCTGCTCGGTGACGTGGACGGCGACGGGCTGCCCGAGATGGCCGTGGGGCGCCTCCCCGTGCTCTCGGCGGCGGAGCTGGACGCCTATACGAACAAGATCTCCGCCTACGAGGCCGCCGCAGGGGCCGCCTGGAACGGCAACGCCCTGTTCCTGGCCGACAGCACCGAAAATGGCGCCGACTTCGCGGCGGACAGCGCGGGGGTGGCCACCCAGCTCCCCGCCGGCTACACCGTGGAGGAGGTCGACCTCACCTCCGTCCCGCTCGCCACCGCCCGCTCGCTGCTGTTCGCCGGCCTGGCGAGCGGCGAGGCCTTCCTCGACTACCTGGGGCACGGCGCCCTGGACCGGCTGTCGTCCGAGGGTCTGCTCACCACCGCCGACGTGCCCAACCTGACCAACGGCGAGCGGCTGCCGGTGCTCACCGCCATGACCTGCACCATCAACCGTTTCGCCGTGCCGGGCGTGCCGACGCTCGGCGAGCTGCTGGTGAACGGCGCGGCGGGCGGTGCCGCCGCGGTCTGGGGCCCCTCGGCGCTCTCGGACCATGGCAACGCCCGGCTGCTGGCGACGCGCTTCTATCACGCCACCGACGACCGGCTGGGCGACCGGCTCCTGCGGGCGATCGCCGAGTACCGCACCCTGGGAGGCGATCCCACCCTGCCGCCGGTCTACGTGCTGCTCGGCGATCCGGCGCTACGGCTCAAAACGCCTGTCCCGCCGGCCTTGACGCCGGCGGGACAGGGGGAATAGGCCCTACGCTTTCCTCACTTCAGCGGCGTCGTCGCCGTGGAGCACGCCGGCGCCGGGAGGGCCTTGGCGGACCGCCGCGCCTTCGGCGAGCGGAGCTCCGGCTGCGGCGCAGCGACCTGCACGCAGGCGGTATTGGAATAGAGCGTCGACAGGTCCGCCGCGAAGGTGACGGTCGCATGATTGCCGGTCGCCAGGGTTCCCACCGGGAAGGTGCATACGGACCCCGCCGAATTGTCCGGTGAGCAGCTCCAGCCGGCCGTCGAGTTGGCCGGGTCGAAGACCGAGTTGGGCGGCACCGTGTCGGTGATGGTGACGGGGGAAGCGTCCTGGTTGCCCGTGTTGAACGCCTTGATGGTATAGCGCAGCACGTTCCCCGGCTTCGCCTCGGTGAAATTCGCCGTCTTGGTGATCGAAAGGATCGGCGCCGCGGTGGTGGGCGTTTGCACCGTCGCGCAGTTGGGACCGGGATGCGCACACGCGGTGTTGCTGATCTGCGAGCCGCTCGCCGAAACGTTGTTCTTCACTCTCACGGTGAAGGTCGCCGATCCGCTCGCGCCCACCGCCACCGTTCCCAGCGCCAGCGTACAGGCGGAGCCGGCGTTCGCGTCCGGCGTGCAGGTCCACCCCGGGCTCGATTGCGTGGGCCGGAAAACGGTGTCGGCGGGAACGGTTTCGGTCAGGGTCGCGCCGGTCGCATTGAGCTCGCCGACGTTCTGATAGGTCAAGGTGTAGGTGATCTTGCCGCCCGGATCGACGAGGGAAGTATCCGCCGTCTTGGTGATGGAGAGGATGGCCGCCGGCACGATCCGCACGAGGAACGCGTCGTCCACGCCCGGGGCGCCGCTCGCCGGTTGAATCGAGCCGGCGGTGACTCCGGGAAGGTGGGTGGAGAACGACTGGCCGGTCACGTAGACGGCGCCGCTCGTGCCATCGACGGCGATGGCGCTGCCGGAATCGTAGTCCGTGCCGCCGAAGTAGGTGGAAAACCCGAGGCTGGCGCCCGTGGCGGCGATCTTGGTCACGAATCCGTCGAAGAAGCCGGCCGCCGCCGGCTGCAGCGTCGCCGCATTGACGATGGGGAAGTCCGGGTCGTCGGTCCTGCCGGTCACGTAGGCATTGGCCGCCGCATCCAGCGTGATCGCATTGCCGAACGTGCCGTTGCCGCCCAGGAACGTCGAATAGACGGCCGCGCTGCCCGCCGAGTTGACCTTCGTCACGAAGGCGGCGGTGCCGCCGGGGTTGGCCGGCTGGAACGAGCCGGCCGTCACTCCCGTGAAGCTGGCCGAGCTGGTGAACCCGGTGACGTAGGCGTTGCCGGCGGTATCGACGGCGAGACCTTGAGCCGCGTCGTTTCCCTCTCCGCCCAGGAACGTCGAATAGACGAACGCCGTACCGAGCGGGTTGAGCTTGGCGACGAACGAATCCTGAAGGCCGGCGCCACAGTTCACCCCCGGGCTCACCGGCGCGAGCGATCCCGCGGTGACGGGGAAATTCGCCGAGCACGTGGTGCCCGCGACCACGGCGTCGCCGGCCGCGTCCACGGCGATGGCGGTTGCGATGTCCTGGTCGCTCCCCCCCAGGTACGTGGCGTACACGATCGCGCTGCCGGCGGCGTTGACCTTGGCCACGAAGCCGTCCAAGGAGCCGCCGGCGTTGCCCGGCTGGAGCGAGCCGGCGAGGACGCCCGGAAAATCCGTGGAGGCGGTATGCCCTGAAACGTAGGCGTTGCCGGAAGCATCGGCTGCGATGGCATAGCCCACGTCGTTGCCCGTGCCGCCGAGATACGTGGCATAGAGAAGCGACGAGCCGGCCGGGCTCAGCTTGGCGACGAAAGCATCGCCAGGGCCACCCGCGTAGCTGCTTTGAAGCGACCCGGCCGTAACCCCCGGGAAGTTGGAGGAGAAGGTAAAGCCCGTCAGGTAGGCGTTGCCGGCTGGGTCCACGGCGATGCCGAGGATCGAATCGAGATCGTCGCCGCCGAGGTAGGTAGCATAGAGGAGCGTGGTTCCGGTCGGGTCGATCTTCGCCACGAAGCCGTCGGCCGAGCCGCCGTTGGCCGGCTGAACGCCGCCCGGAGACACCGTGCCGGGAAAGTCCGTCGACGAAGTGACGCCGGCAACGTAGACGTTGCCCGCCCCGTCGACGGCGACGGAGCTGCCGTTGTCGCTGTCGGCCCCGCCTAAGAACGTGGAGTTTTCGAACACGGGATCGATCACCAGCGGGAGCTTGCGGTCGTAGGCGCCGAGCACGAACCCCACCGCGGGCGCTCCCGCCTTTTGGGCCAGCAGCTCGTAGCGGCACTCCACCGGCCGCCGTTCGCCGTCGATCACCTGGTACGCCACCGGGCGGTCCGCCGTCAGCTCGCCTCCCGGCGTGCGCACGATGAGCTCCCCTTCCTTGCCCAGGGAAGCAGCCGTGGCGCCCTCGTAAAGGAGACGGATGCGCCGCGGCTCGGCTCCGGCCGCGAGGAAGAACGACTGCTCGACGCGGCGGTCGTTGCCCGAGAAAACGAGATCCGTTCCCGGGTACACCTGCTCGTACCGTACCCCGCCGAAGCTGGCGACGCCCGTGTGCCACGCTCGCGGATCGTTTCCCAGCAGATAGTTGCTCTTCGTCGGCAGCGGGTCGATCCCGGCGAGGAGCGGCTGCTCCGCCCCGCCGGCCAGACGCAGCCGCACGGTCTTCTCCACCTGCTTGCCGTCACCCAGGCTGAACACCGCCTCTCCGGGGCTCAGGAACAGCCGGTACCCTCTTCCCCGGGCAAAATACCGGACTCCCTCCTTTTTCACTTGTCCGGCGTTCTCCTCGAAACGTAAAGGCAATTTCGCGGCGAGCTCCGAGAGCGTCGCCGCCGGGCCCACCGCCGGCTTCGGCACGGCAGACGCAGCGGCCGCCAGGCCAAAAAAAGACGCGGCCAAGGCGACGGCGGGCTTGATCCGGCCCGATCCACAGAACGATCGCATGAATACTCCACCTTCCATGTGCTCTCCTCTCCCTGCCCAAAAGGGGCATTCGAAATTGTTGGGTGACGTTGCTGAGCTTATCTGAAATTCCCACACGGTACGCCGTTTCCGGCGATAGATTCATCGAAACGTCTCGTTGCGAGAAAGATGCACTCAAATGAGCGCTTATCCTGACGCCAGACGCCTTGACACAAGCAGAACGGGGGCTTACCCTGAACCTGGAGCCGGGAAATGGGTACTCACCTGGAGAAACTCACGAACGGCTCGAGTTGGGCGCCATGGCCGAACCTTTGGGTGATCGATTCGATGGTGAGGGAGGAGCGGTCAGCTCCAGGCTAGGTCGTCGCCGTTGGGAGAGGCCGCGTATCCTTTCCCGCGAGCCGCTCGAAGCGGTGGCGGCGGTCTGCGCGCCGGCAGGCGTCGCGAAGAGCAATCCCGGCCTCTGTCCTCAGGGGCCGATTTCGTCTTAGAGGTGTTTGGAAAACGTATCCTGAATCCGGGGGTCTGCGCTTCGAATCCTCACCCCCGGCCCCTTTGGGCGGGCGGCCGGGCTGAAGGCCCGAGACACCTTAGCCCAGCCCACCGGGCTGGGAAGGCAACGGCGTCCTCCACCACAAGCCCCAAAGGGGCGTGATAATCAGCGCTGGGACAAGGAATTATCACGCCCCGTTGGGGCTCCGGTCGGTGAGGCCGTTAACCCAGCCCGATGGGCTGGGCTAAGGTGTCTCGGGCCTTTGGCCCGGGTGCGCTGCGCGCACCAGGAAGGCATGCGCACAGCGTAGGCCGGGCAAAGTTGGCTCCTATTCGCCCCTGCGTCCCCCTACCCGACCGTCTCGTCCAAAATCGCCCCCGCCCGTTCGAGCGCCACCTGGCCGGCTCCTTCCAAGAGGAAGGCAAGGGAGACGGGCTCCCTCAACAGCGCGGCGGCCACGTTCAAGCCGTCCAGCAGCGCCTCGTCGAAGAGGGCAAGGTAGCCCACCGCCTCGGTGCCGTCGGGCTCCATCACGGCGAAGCCCTTGGGATCGCTCTCCTTCGCCAGAAGGTAGGCGCCATCACGCCCCGTGCCCGGAAGCACCGCCGCTGCCAAGAGGGCCAGCCAGCGCTCGCTGAAGACGGCCGTGGGACGCGACTCCCGGATGAGGCTCTCGCCCTGGCGGAAGAGGCCGAAGCCCCCTTCCATCTCCTCGACGTGCCAGGGGCCGGCCATGTCGGCCTCGCCAGCCACCGGCGGCTCGTCGCGCTCGGCGAGGCGCTTCAGGAAAGCACGGGTGAATGCGTTGCGGATAGAATGAGGATAGCTGCGCATAGGGCATGCTCCTTTGCGTGGTTAGGTCCGGTGTTGAGTGCCACCTCACGCCGGGCCGTTTTGGGTGCGGCCGGGCAATCCGGCCGGTGGTGGAAAGCTATAACAGAGGCAGGCGGAAATCAAGCGGTCCAGCGCTCGATTTCTTCGGTTGCGGGAAGCCGTGCCCGGGATGAGAGATCCCTTTCCCTGCTCCCGGGAAGGCGAGCTCCGGCAGGCGGGAAAGGAATCGCGGCTTGGAGCTCGCGAACCCTGGAAGCGGGACGGCGAGCCGCCCTCCAACCCTCGCGAATTGTGTTGCAAAACTCGCGAATTTCGGCTTGGGTTCGCGAAGTTTGTTGCAAAACTCGCGGGCCCCGCTCCGGGGCCCGCGAAGCGCGAGCCGGGGCCCGTGTTGCCCGGTCCGGGGCTCACGAATTCCTCGTGAAAATCCGCGAGTTTTGCAACAAACTTCGCGAGTTTTGCGGCTGGGAATGGGCTCCCGGAGCCGGGGAAGAGGATCTCGCGGACAAAAATGGCGAGGGAGAACAGCCAAGAAGGGACATCAGGGACGGCAGGGCCCGGGCGTCTTCAGGCTCGATCGATCAGAAAATCACCGGCAGGAGCGGCCGTCTCGCCTCCTCCGCCAGCACCTCCTCCAACAGCTCCTTGCGCTGGACGGCCGACGAGTAGACCTGCAACGGGTCGCCGCCGGAGAGGACGGAGGCCATGCCGGGGCAAAAATTGAGCAGCGAGGCCCGCGGGCCGTGGGCGCCGACCACCTCCGCGGCGCGGACCGTCAGCTCCCGCACCTCGGCGAGCCCCGCCGAGCCCTGCCAGATCTCCTTCAGGGTTTGGCGATGGAGGTTCCCCACCGGCCGCCGCCACTGCACGCACGGATAGACGTTGCCGAAGGGATCGACGGCGAGCCCCGCGGAGCCGGCGCCGCAGTGCTTCCCCGCCGGCGCCGGAGCGATCTCGTCCGCGCTGCGCACCGGCAGCGGGGCCTCCCCGCCGAGCGCGCGCCCCCGCTCGGTCTGCAGGCGGAAGAGGCGCAACACGCCTTCGCGCGAAGGAGTCACCTGCAGGGGCTCGCGGTCGCCGTCGTCGCGCGGCGTCACCTCGGGATCGACCTGGAGCGGCAACTCCAGGGCGCCGGCGAGGTCGAGCATCCCTTCGATCTCCCCCTCGTTCCAGGCGGTGAGCGTCGAGCTCAGCTTGACCCGCAGCCCCAAGGCCCGCAGCTCGGCCAGGTTGGCCAGCAGGCGCTCGAAGCTCCCCGGCACGCGGGTCTGCCGGTCGTGGGTGGCGGCGGTGGCGCCATGCAGGCTGACCTCGATGAGAAAGGGATCGACCTCGTCGCGGATGCGCCGGGCCAGCTCGCCGCGCAGGGCGTGACCGTTCGACTTGATGCGGACGACGAAACCCAGCTCCCGCGCCCGGGCGCCGAGGGCCAGGAAGTCGGGATGGGCGAGCGGCTCGCCACCGGAGAGGGTGAGGTGAAGGACCTCCAACTCGCGCAGCTCCGCGAAAAGCTGGAAGTACTGCTCGCGGGTGAGCGGCTCCCCCCTGAGGCCGAGGTCGTTGTAGCAGAAGAAACAGTCGAGGTTGCAGCGGTAGGTCAGCTCCACCAGCACGGAGACCAGGAGGTTCTGCCGCCAGGCCGTGGCCATCAGCCGCGCCAGGCTCACCCGGGCTCTCCTATCCCCGGCACGGGCTCCAGCAGCCCCGCCGCCGCGGCCTCGCCCGCGAACTCCAGGACGTCCCGCGACACTGTCTCGCGGTCGGCGCCGTATTCTTCGGCCAGAGCGTCGATCCACGCGCTCACCGGCCGGCGGCCGTCCGCCAGGTCGAGCACGGAGGCACCCACGCCGTTCAGCACCAGCACCTCGGCCGCGGACTGGCGCAGCACCACGGCCTCGTCCTCGATCCGGCGGTAGCGCACGTCCTGCCGGCGGCGCAGGACGGTCGATGCGGTGATCGCTGTCATTTTGCCAGTCCCTCGAGTATAGACCAGAGGCCGGCCTCCAGGGAGAACGTCAGCTCCCACGCCGGCACCGCGCGCGCCAACCCTTCCAGGATGGCGAGGAGGGGCTCGCGCCGGAAGGGATCGCGATTGACGTAGGGCGAGGCGGCGGCCAGGGCCGCCGTGGCGGCGGCAGGAGAGAGCGGGGAGAGCTCCTCCCGGGGTCCCTGGCGCAACCGCAAAAGGCCCCGCAGCGGCCAGGTTTCCCGTTCTCCCTGCCGCCCCTGCCGCTCGCCGAGGTCGCCGGTGAAAGGGAGGCGCGCCACGAGCGGACGATTCCCCTCCCCGGGGACCACGGCGTTGAGGTCGTCCGACAGGACCTCGGCGCCGGCCGCGAGGCAGAGGCGGGACGCCGTGGTCTTGCCGGCGCCCGAAGGGCCGAGGAGGAGCCAGGCGGAGGCGCCGTCCGTGATCCCCGCGCTGTGAAGCACCACGCCGTCCGCCGCCAGCAGGCGGTAGGCGACGACGATGCGCAGGTAGTTCTCGCACACCGAGGTCCACTCCTCCCCCGCCGCCTCCGGCGTCCAGAGGCCGCCCGCGAGAGCCGGCGCCCAGTCGAGCCGCGCCATCAGGCGCAGGCCGGCGACGCGCAGGGACGAGGGCGCGGGGTCCAGGTCCAGGGCGTACTCCCACCCCCGGGTGTCGATCTCCAGGAAATCCGCCGCCGGCGCGCGGAAGACGAGGGTACCGGCCGCGGTGGCATCTTCCACCCCTCCCGTGCCCGCCGGCCGGCAGAGTCCGCCGAAGCGGTGGCGCAAGGCCTCCTCCTGGGCGGCGGCGAGGCCGGAGAAGCGGTAGGGGCCGCCGGGCACGTCGAGGGTCACGCTCCCCTCGCCCCAGGTCTCACCGCTGCGGCGCCCCGGGAAAAGGTCGGGGTGGCGCAGGAACTCGGCGCCGAAGCTCATGCGCCGCGGCGCCGGAGGCGCGAGAGGGCGAGCCCCAGGAAGCGGCCGAGCGCCGCGGCGCGCCCCGCCAGGCCCGGAGGCGCCGCGGCCACCCGCCCGAGGACGCGGGAGAAGGGCACCGGCGCGTCGTGTACGGCGCAGGCGTCGCCGCGGGTCACCAGGCAGAGAACGCCGCCCCAGGGGCGGTACCCCAGGACGCGGTGGGCGAGGAGACGGCCGTCCGCCGCCCGGAAGACCACGACGTCGCCCGGCCAGTAGAAGCGGACGGCGGCGACCTGCACCGGCTGGCCATCGGCGAGCAGGGGGGCCATGCACCCCCCTCGCACCCGCACCGCGACCGGCGCCTCGCGGGCGAGCTCGCGCAGCGCCGCGAACACGCCGCTCGCCTCGCCGCGGCCGGTCACAGCCCCCCCGGCGGCACCAGGCGGGCGAGGTGGGGATCGAGGCGCACGGCGCGGCGGAAGCTCTCGCGGGCCTCGTCGAACCGGCCGGCGAGCCACAGCGACCGTCCGAGGTTGAGGTAGCCCTCGGAACGCGACTCCAGGGCCAGGGAATCGCGGTAGGCCGCGATCGCCGGCTCAGGCCTGGAAAGCAGGAAGTACTGCGTGCCGCGAGCGATGGGAATGCCCACCTCGACCGGATCGAGAGGCGCGGCCTGGCGTAGAGCCTCCAGGTTGGTGGCGATCAAGTCCGCCGGCACCGGTCGCATGCGGACGGCCGACAGGGTGCGGGCCTCGGACTCGGCCAGCAGCCGGCTCGCCGTGCGCCGGTGGCTCCAGCGCACGGCCTGCCCCACCGTCGCCGCGGCCAGGAGGAGGGTGAGGACCGCCGCCAGCCATTTTCCCTTCATGCCGCCGCCTCCTCCCCCGCGCGCAGCACCCAGCTCAGGAAGAGGAGAGCCGGGAAGGCCACGAGGGCGATGCGGAAGGGGAAGTCGACCAGCGAGAGCACGGCCAGGGCTGCCGTGCCCGCCCAGGCCAGGGCCCGCGCCTCCGGCGCCAGGCCGGTGCGGCGCAGGGCGGCGAGGAGCACCCACGAAGCCCACGCCAGGGCGAGCAGCCCGGGGATCCCCCACTCGGCTCCCACCTCGAGGAATTCGTCATGGGCGTTGGCGAAGCCCACCAGGATCTGGTCCTGGAAGAAGCTCACGCCGCGGTCCAGCAGGGCGAGCTTGGCCGGCGCGAACTCGGCCTGGTAGGCGCCGTGGCCGGCGCCGGTGAGCGGATGCTCGCGCAGCATCCACAGGGCCGCGCGCCAGCCGTCGAGCCGGCCGGTGAGGACGCCGTTCCAGTCTCCCTGCCGCGCCTGCTCGACCTTGTCCCCCACCCGGTGGCGCAGGGCGGGCACGGCGGCCAAGAGCAGGGCCGAGGCCACCAGTCCGGCGGCCAGGAGCCCGGCGGCCCGGCGCCATGGCAGCAGGCTGCCCCACAAGAGGGCGCTGCCGGCCAACAGCGCGGCGACGGCGGCGAGGGTCTGGGTCATGAACAGGGCATAGGCCGAAACCGCCAGCGCCGCCACCGTGCCCAGCGTCCCCGCGCTCCCCCACGAGCGGCCGGCGCGCGAGCGCCGGTACAGCACGAGCTCGGCCACCAGGCAGGGAAGGACCAGGTAGCTCCCCAGGTCGCCCGGGTTGCCGGCGAACGAGGTGATGGCGAGCCGGGAGCCGGTCTGGACGGCGAGAGGCAGCGGCTGCCACGAGGCGTGGACCTGGAGGATGCCGAAAAAGCCCATCAGTGTGGCCGGCCACGGCAGGCCGGTGAGGAAACGCTCCAGCCGCAACGCCGGGAGGGCGGCGCTCCACCCCACCAGGGCGGCGGCGCCGATCCACAGGTCGAGCAGCGCCTCGCGGACCTGGAGCGGGTGCTGGGTGAAGGCAAGCCCCGCCGTGGCCACGACGAGGCAGGGGACGGCCAGGCGCACCGCCGGCAGGCGCCAGACATCCGCGAGGGTCACCCTCGCCAGCCGCCGCAAACCCCAGGCGAAGCTGGCGAGCGACGCCAGGGCCAGCCATTCCCCGGCCAGCAGCTTGGGCTGCCGGAACGACTCCTTGGCCAACTCGGCGAACGCGAACGGCACCACCAGCACCAGCAGCCAGAGGAAGAAAATCCCCAACCGGACGTCCAGCGGCGGCTTCGACGGGGCTCGGGGGGTGGGGCTCGCGGGCTTCACGGCGGAGGAGTATAGCGGCGTAGCTTGAGCCAGCGCGTGCCATAGCTCGCCAGGCGGCGGAGGAGGTCGAAGGGGCGGGCCAGCCGGCGGCCGAGGTAGCCGAGGCGGGTCCGCGGGCGCTCCGGGAGCTTCAGGGGACGCTTCAGGGGATAGATGGCGTCGATCTGGGCGTCCGAGAGGGCGACGGCATCCCACACGGTGCGGGCCAGGCGGACGGCGGCTCCGCGGTCGGTGGGCTGCGGCCGGAAGAGACCGAGGCGCAGGGAGAGGGCGTAGTCCGCGTCCAGGCGGCCGGCCAGGACGTGCCGCAGCAGAACCTCCTCGCTACCGCTCCAACCGGCGGGGTCCTCTCCCGCGGCCAGACGTGCGCAGAGCCGGCGCACGGCCTCGGCCTCCTCCGGCGGCACGTCGCGGGCCACCCAGCTCAGGGCCCGGGGAGTCAGGGCGGCGCCTCCCAGGTCCAGCAGGTCCGCGACCATTTTCAACAGGGAGTACGAGGCAGGGAAGAAGCCGTGCTGGACCAAGCCGTGGACGAGGACGTGAGCGGCCTGGACCTCGGCCACCGGCGCGAAGCACCCTGCGGGCAGCGCCGGCAAGGGGACGAGAAGGCCCAGGCGCTCCAGGTCTTCCCAAGTGGCCGAGCCGCCGCCCGCGAGGCGCACGCCGGGGACCAGGCGGTGGACCTCCACCACTCCCCACTCGGGGTGCGCGAGGGCGGGAAGCTGGTGCTCGTACGGCTGCCCCGCGCCCTGCCAACCGGCCGCCACCAGGGCCTGCCACAGCTCCGCGGCCCGGCCGGCCGGGGCCAGCACGTCCACGTCGCAGGCGCCGCGGCTCCCCGCCGCCAGCAGGCCGGCGCCCTCCAGGCCCGCGAACTTGAGGAAGGCGAGGGGGATGGGGGGCGACATGGCGCCGGCGACCGCCGCCACCTGCCCGGCCGCGGCCATCAGTCGCATCGACACGGCGGCCGCCGCCATCCGGTCGTGGGCGAAGCCGGCCGCGGCCTCGGGCCCGAGCTCGGCGGCCAGCCGCTCCTTCCCCTGCCGGGCGGCAATGCGCGCCGAGACCTCGAACCGCCGTGCCAGGGTGAGGACCGCCGCCGGATCGGCCCTGGGAGCGGGCGCCCCCGGCGGCCCGCAGGCCCGCAGCAGCATCCAGCGGGCCTCCGGCGAAAAAGCCAGGCGCGGCGGCCGGAAACGGGGAGACATGGCTGCGAGGATACAGCGGTCCCAAGTGCGATACCATTTTCCTCGTGACCGCTCGAGAGCCCACCGGGCAGCGCTGGACCGGGGCGGCCTGGCGCACCGCCCTGGCGCTCGCCGCCCTGGCGCTCACCCTCGCCGCCGGCGCCGAGCTCCGCCGCTTGCAGGCAAGCCGCGAGGAGGCCTTCGGCTGGCTGCAGCGCACGCGGGTCAACCTCGACGCCGCCATCCTCGACCGCGAGCCCGATCCGGACCGGGTGCGGCTGCGCACGGCGCGAGCCCTGGTGGCGGCGGAGCTCGATCCGGCCCACCGGGCGGAGGCGCCGCCGGAGCAGGCGGCCCGCGAAGGGAGCGAGCGGATGGCGGAGACGGCCGCGGTGGCCGCCGGGATCTTCGCCCGTCGCCCTGCCTCCTGGGAGGCGGCTTACGTGCTCGGCGCGGCCCATTACCTCGGCTGGGCGGAGAGGCAGGACCCTCGCCTCTTCACCGCCTACCGGCGCTGGGAGGCGCCGCTCGAGGCCGCCATGCGGCTGGCGCCCGCGCGCCGCGAGCCCAAGGTCCTCCTCGCCGCCGCCTACCTCGAAGTCTGGCCGGCCCTGTCGCCACGCAAGCGGCAGATCGCCCGCGGCCTGCTGGCCGGCGTCTTCCACGATCCGGAGGACCTCGTCCGCCTCCTCCCGCCGTGGCTCGACCGTGCCGGCAGCCAGCGCGAAGCGTTCTCCGTGCTGCCCGACGAGCCGTTCGCCTGGGAGCGGATGGCCGACGCCCTCAACCGGCGGGGTGACTGGGCGGGCTACGACGCCGCCCGCCGGCGGGCTGACGAGGCGCTCCTCTCCGTCCTCAACCGCGACCTCCTGCGCGCCGACCGGCTGCGCAGCGACGGCGACCTGGACGGCGCGCGCTCGCTCTACCTCGCCGTGGCGCAACGGACCCGCCCCGAGTTCCGCTTCCAGGGACTGCTGGAACGGGCCCTGGAGCGCTGCCCGCCGGGGCCGGTCGACAGCCAGACCTCCGAGCGTCTCCAGCCGTTCCTCGCCCAGGCCCTCGACCGCTGCCTGATGGCCGGCTGCGAGATCAACCCCGCGGCGCTCAAACGCCTCTCCCGCTTCGTCCACGGACAGGAGCCGCAGCAGCAGGCGCTCGCTACCCTGTTCATCGGCGACCTGCCGGGAGCCGTCCTCTTCGAGCGGCGCGCGCACGGGCTGGGCACCGAGCCCTGGGCCCCCTACCTGGTGGCCAAGGCGCGCTTCCTGGCCTCCCGCGGCCGGGCGGACGAGGCCGCGGAAGCGCTCACCCTCGTCCACCCCTCCTGGCAGGAGCGCCCCCTCTACTGGCAGGCGCGGGTGGAGGTGGCCCGGGCGGCGGCGAACCCGCAGGCCCTCGGCGAGGCGCAGAGCCGGCTCGCGGCCCTCGCCCGCCGCTCCTGGCCGGCCGCGGCCTGGCGGGCGCAGGGGATCGGCGCCCGCCTGGAGATCTTCGCCGGCGCGCCGGCCGCCGGCCTCGCCGTCCATCTGGATCAGGTGAACCCGGGGGGCGCGGTGCTCGACCTACGGCTG
>DASUEN010000207.1:0-17592 GCA_036275055.1 Thermoanaerobaculia bacterium | reverse complement strand
GTCATCTTCCCTCCTTTTCTCGTCATCGGGAAAGGAGGGAACGTGACCTTCCCTCCTGTTCTTGCCGCAGGGAGAGCAGGGAACGTGGCGTTCCCTCCTGTTCTCGTCTCCAGAAGAGAAGGGAAGGAGGCTTTCCCTCCTTTCCCACGCGTGGGAGAAGAGGGAGCGCGGCGTTCCCTCGTCTCCTACCGCCGAGAAAGGAGGGAAGATGACGTTCCCTCCTCTCCGCTTCGCGGGGAAGGGGGACGATGACGGGGAAATTCTTGTCCGGCGCTGCCGGAAAGACGAAGCGCGGCGCGCTCGGTTTCGCGAAGCCCAGGGAGGTTCTCCCGAGCGCAGCAATCCTTGGCGACTACTCGGCGGAAGGTTTCGGCTCGGCGTCCTTCTTTTCCGCGGCGCCGGCGGGAGCGTCCACCTTGCGCGCACGCTTCAGGCCCCGGAAGGGCTTGATCCCGAAGGCGGCGAGCTGGGCGTTGCTCGAGCCGAAATGTTGTTTCAGCACGGCGTCTCGCCGGCACGAAGCGACTCCCTTGGAGGTAGTTCTCGGTTAAACTCTCCTTTGGCGTCACCTCGTGAAAGGAATGGACCATGCACGACACCCTCCGCGTCTGCCGCAAGCTCTTCACTGCCGCCGCTCTTCTCGTCCTCCTTGGCCAGGCCGTGCCGGTTCTCGCGCAGGCGGTGCCCCGGGCGGAGGGTGGTCCTCCTTATCGGGTCGGCGGGGAGATCACCCGGCCGGAGATCGTCTCCAGCAAGCCTCCGATTTACACGGAGCTCGCCCGCCGGGCGCGGGTGATGGGCACGGTGATCCTGGAGGCGGTGATCGACGAGCAGGGGAACGTCACGAACGTGCGGGTGCTCAAAGGGTTGCCCATGGGGCTCGACCGGGCGGCCGTGGAGGCCGTGCAGACCTGGAAGTTCAAGCCGGCCACCTTGAAAGGCCAGCCGGTGCCGGTCTACTACGTCCTGACGGTGAATTTCCAGGTGGACGACCCCCTCTTGGGCTATGGCCCGATCTTCTCGAAGTTCCTGGAGCAGAATCCCGAATTCGCGGCGCATCTGCGCGGCAAGCGCTACGCGGAGGCCGCGGAGCTCCTGGATCGCCTGGCCACGGAGCGGCCGGCGGATCCGGCGATCCCGCTCGCCAGGATCCATCTCCTCCTGGAGCGGGGCGAGTTGCAGGAGGCCTGGCAGGAGGCGCTGAAGGATCGGGGTCCCGGGCGCTACGAAGGCCTTTGCGGCGTCGGCGCCCTCGCCTTGCGGCAGGCTGGCGACAAGGATCTGGATGCCGAGGGCCGTGCCGAGGTGATCACGCTGGGCCTCCAGGCGGAGACCGAGGCGATGGCGATCCGGGTGGATGGCGCCGAGGCGATGCTCTACAAGAGCATGCTGCTGCGGACGAAAGCGAGGCAGACGCTCGATCCCGCCGAGCGTCAGGCATTGACCGAGGAAGCGGACCGGCTCGGGAAGCAGGGTACGGACTTGCAGAAGGCGCAAGGGACGCTGGACGCCCACCCGGAGCGGTGAGCTGCGGTGGGCGACTGCGGCACTTCAGGTTAGCGTTAAGGCTTTCGGAAGATCCCTTGTCCCGGTGCCAGCAGGGCCTCCGGGTCGAAGGCCTCCTTAGCGGCGGCGAATTGCGGCCAGCGTGAGCCGAAATGCCGCCGCCAGTCTCCGCGGCTCGTCCGGTGGGAGGCGGCCCAAGGATAGAACAGGTTTAGGGGCAATTGCAGGCGATGGGTGCTACGGTCCGCCCGGAAACGCCGCTGTATCGTCTTCACTGGCGAAACGTTTCGCCGGGCGCTGGCAGGAACTCCCCTGCCCGCGGGCCGCTGCCACTGCGCCTCACGGCTCGATCTTACGGCACGGATAGTACCCGTTCCAGAGCAGACGTGTGACCTCGCCGTGATCGTTCCGATTGAAAACCACGGGGGCGTAGAATTGACGGTAGAAAAAGCGCGCGTCGAATTTGCAGAAGGCGCAAGGGACGCTGGATGCCCACCCGGAGCGATGAGCTGCGGTGGCGACTGGTGCGGAAGTCGCACCTTACTATCAGCGAAGCCAGCTCCGTTTCACTTTTACTTCTGATTCGAAGTCGCCCCGTCCAGGACAACGACATTTGGGAGTAGGCGCCAGACGCCAAACAGGTTACCCCCGCCGTTGCGGCGGATTCTCTCTGCCCGCTCCGCCGCGAGCTGGGCACGTTTGTAGGCGGAGGAAGATTCGATGGCACCGTGATTCCCAGCGGCACGCAAGACCTCCGCTAGCAGGTTGTGGCAGCGAGCTGTTCCTTGGAGGCGGACGGCTTGCTCCAATTCATCGATACTCTCGGTGAATAAACCCCGCCTGAAAAAGATGCGGCCGAGACACTCATGGTGGAGGGCCGAGAGCTCTCTACGACGAGGGGCAGCGGCCGGGAGAATCCAGCGCCGCTCCGCTTGGCGGGCTAGCCCATAGGCCAAGCTCAGCCGCGAGTCTCGCTCAGCGTACATCATGGCCCAGCTCAAGAGTACCTCAGCAAAGGGTTCAGACGGGGCAGACTCTGTAGAGTCGGTGGGCTGCAAACGCGCGGCTTCCCAGAACGCCTTCTCCGCGTCATCGAAGGTCCCAGCCCCGAAGCAGGCCACTCCCAGCCGCAATCGGACATCGACTGGCAGAAATCCCATCTCACAGGCGATCTTGAGACAGTGGGCTGCGGACTTCCAGTCTCCTCGCTCCAGGTGAAAGCACCCAATCCAGTAGTGTGCTGCAGCGTGAGCGTCGAAACGGCGTTCGGGCTCACCCGGATCGAGTAGCTTGCTTTCCAGCAGCCCCAGGATCTTCTGAAGGATCTCGAATCCTCGCTGTAGAGCGCCGTCTCGCGAGGCTTCGATTCGGGCGCAGCTCAAGTGCTCCTCGGCGATGCGTCCGATGGTGTCTGCACTCTCCAGGAAATCCGTGCCGCGGCGCAGATGCAAAGCGGTCCATCGCTCGGCCGTCGCACGCTCCACGTCGCCGCAGGCTCCATGGACCTCAGCCAGGACCCAGCGCCGGGCAGGGCTCTCTGGCTCCTGTGAAACCGATAACTCGGCGTCGGCAAGTGCGCACACAAGAAGCTCTCGTCGCGGGCTGCCGGCCGCCGATCCAGCCTTTAGCAGAGACGCCCGGGCGCGGAGGGTGTAGAGCCCCTGGCGCCGGACTTGGCGATGATGATCCTCCTTGAGCACATCGATGGCATGCGTGATAAGTGTTTCTGCTTTTTTCGGGTTCTCGACCAAGCGGATACGGGCCTGCCAGAGCTTGACCTGGGCGTCCGCCCAGACTCGCTCATCCTTTGGAAGGATCTTCACATACGCCTCATCGACTTTAGACCCGAACTCCAGCTCTCTGAGCAGAGTGACGGCGCGCTGCCAGCCAACAAAGTAAGGCCACGATGTTTGATTCTTGGTCTTGAAGTTCTGCAGCTCTTTCAACGTGCTCTCCAGGAATTTCTTGTACTCTTGGTACCGCGACATTGGTCCTCGCCCTGCGGCGCCGAGCACGGTATCCTCGGATGGTACAACTCCGTCAAGGAGCGCTTGGTAGATAGTGCGGATATCTCCGTTTTCCCCGTTGACCGGCGCTGGCTGTGCATCCAACAGATACATCCAGCGCTGCACACGGTCGTCATCCGACAGCGCGTCGCCGAATGCGTCATATAGGGGTACTCGGGACTCCGACAGCCGTTGTGCCTCGGATAAGGCCTCGCCATGAATGAGCTGAAAAAGGGCCGACCGGGGTGACAGACTGAGAGCCTCTCTAGCTGTGTCCGGCGCCTCACTCAAGCTTTCTCGATAGCGAACTTGGACGAGGGAAAGATTGCCGGCGCAACGCGAGGCGAAGTACCGCTCAACACGCAGAGGGTTGCCTACCTGCTTGCCGAGAGCGAGGCAGATGAGAGAGCGCCAGGACAAAGCAGTAGCAATCTCGAAATCCTTAATGATCTCGGCGTGTGGCCTGTCAATAGGCGTGTCTTGAGGGGCTGAGGGTACGCCGCTGGCTCGCGTGTCTAGATCCCAGAAACGGGCGATACCGCTAAGGTTCCAGGGGCGGGCATCGAAGGGGCGAACCTCTATCGCTTTGCGCGAGTAGAGCGCCGCCCGTCGGTACAGCTTCTTATCCAAGTAGACGTTGGCCAGCGCATAGTGAGCTTCTGTCCACTCTGGGTCTGCCTCGAGGATTTCTCGGAACGCGGCTTCTGCGGAATCGAAGCACTTGAGCCCACGGTAGACAACGCCTAGGTTATAGTGGCACTGCGCGAATGTGCGATCATGCGCTAGAGCCTGAATGAAACAGTTCTCGGCTTGGCGCAACTCGGCCGCAAGGTCCTGGGTGGCGAGCAGGGTGTCTCGGTAGGCACGCAAGCCCAGCGTAAACCAGTGCACCGACTCCCAACGTTGGGAGCCAATGTTGCCGATAGCGGTGACGACCCGGTAGGCTAGGTTTTCTATGAGTCGATAAGCCAGTTCCGAGCCTCCCCGCTCATTTTTTTCCGCAGGAAGCTCATGTGCTGGAATGCGCCAGGACGCAATCCGACCGCCTCCAGTGTAGTCCGCGAGTAGAAAGAGTTCGTCCCCCTGCCGGTGAAGGCTTCCCGTTAGCCGTGGTCCGCCAACGAGCCGCCCGAGCAAGCGTAGCAGGAGCCCGACAGGGATTTCGAGCTTCCAGATATGGAAAGTCGCGTCCGGACCTGCAACGTCGTGAAACGTACCGAGTGAATCCTCAACACCAATGGTGACGGGAATGACTCTACCAGAAGGTAGAGGGAGAGCCTCGTCTATCAACTGGTAAAGGGCCGAGATTCCCGCCAACTCGTTGCGCAGGCGTGAAGCCAGCCCTCTGCCACTCACATTGAGCTTCTCATCGCCCGTATAATTGTCGAAGTCCAGAATCACCAGCCTTTGGCGCGCCCGGCGGACGACATAGAGGAAAATTAGCAACGTAATAGCCCCACCCACTATGGACAGCGGAATTTTCCACTCCTTCAGGTCCAGAGTGGGCGCCAGCTTATGTATTCTGGGGATTGCCACCAGGACGGCCGAGCTCGCGAGTAGCCAAGCCGGCCACAGATCCAGCCACCAATGCAGGCTAGCGCGGGCTCGACGCAACTGTGCCACCGCTCCCCAGGCCAGGCGGCGGAACCCTGGGCCTAGCCAGGCAGGCAGCCAGAGCCAATAGCCTAGCGCTAGGATGGCGAACAATCCGGTGTGGACAGCGGGCCAGCGAGTCAGCAAAGCCCCTCCCTCCGTTCCCTTGAGAGCGAACCAGGTCAGCGGCGTTGCCGCCAGGAAGAGCAGGAATAGTCCTTGGCCAAAGGCGCGGCGGGTCCTGGCTGCGTATGCGGGCCAGGTCTCGAGTCGCGTGTCGCCCTCCGCGGTCACCACATTTTGACGGTGCGGCAACAGAAACAGGACTCCCGCCAGCACCGATGCCGCCAAGCCAGGGTCGAATCCCACCCGCGGGTCCAAGGCCCCGGCTCCACCGAGAAAGGCCCAGGCCAGAGGCAACGCCATGAGATACCAGGGCAGCGGTCGCAGGAATAGGAGGAGGCCCAGTGTAAAAGGCACCAGCGAGAAGGGCCCAGGCGCTCCGACATCCTTAAATGGAGCCCAAGTGCGCAGCAGCGGATCGAGCGCCAGGGAGTAGCCGATCAGGAGGCCACCTGCCAACCGCGAGAGTCCCACCGGGGAGGGCATCGTTATCCTTCGTCTCCCGCCCACCAGGCCACGGGCCAGCAGCACCAGCACCTGAAGTAGGAAAAGGGCGGCTGCTAGGAGGGTTTGACCCTCGCCGATGGGCGACGGGAGGAAGGCCGTCGCCGCCCATAGCCAGAGGAGGGAGAGGATCACTGGGATCGCTCGGCCTGCCATGCTCCGGAAAGCCAACAGTGCGACAGCGAGCAACCCCGCAGAGTAGACCACTCCCGTAGGTACAGCCGCTATAGGGGCCGCAAATTGAGCGAGGACGCGGATCGGTTGAGCAGAAAGGTTGATCAGGCTCATAGTATGACGTCCTGACTATATTTACTATTGCAAACATCGCTAGATCCGGATGTTGTCGTCTTCATCTCGCTGCCCTCGGTTAGAGACGGACGGGGAGTATGGATTTCTGGTGGTCTGAACCTTCAGGGTCTACTCCCGCTTCACTCGGAGACATCCGAATTTTCATGATCGAGTCAACATTATATCGAGAACTGCGGACGCAGGGGAGGGAGGGGCCTCAAGGCCGGGCTGGCTGCACGGGTAGGGTAGAGCCTACGGTGGGCTGCTCAAGCGCCGCCTCGGCTGTGCGTAGCCCGGTGTGGGCCGGCGGCGCCCGTGGCGTTGCGCTGCCGCCAGTCACCAACCGCAGCCATCCAGAATGGACAAATTGGCTATTTTGCTATCCTATGTCTGGAGACGCCAGGAGGGCTTATGGCGAGTCACACCTTCCGCAGCCGCTTGGGTGAGTTGGTGGAGATCCCCGAGGTCGCTGCCACCCAAGCCAAGAACACTTTCGGCGAGCTCCTCGACCGCGTCGCTGCGTCCGACGCCGTCGCGATCACTCGCCACGACATGCCGAAAGCCGTGCTGCTGTCCTACGAGGAGTTCGAGTCCCTGAGCAGCGCGCGTTCCGAGACTCTCGATGCGCTCAGCACCAAGTTCGAGAGTCTGCTGGAACGCATGCAAACGCCAGCGGCCAGGCAGGGAATGAAGGCGGCCTTCAATGCCACACCAGCGGCGCTCGGCCGCGCATCGGCCGCTCTTCAGCGCAGTCTGGGTTGACGAAACACTCCCCGTTGCGACCGCCCTCACGGCCCGCCCGGGAACGCCGCCGTGTCGCCTTCGCTGGCGAACCGTCCCGCCGGGTTGCGATAGGTTTTTACAGCGCCTGTCGCCGTGTCGGTGAGGGTGATCGTGTACTCGACGTTCGACAGGGCGCCGAAGAAGAACCACCATTTACCGTTCAAGGTCCGGCCGTCGAGCACCTTGGCGACGACTTCGACATTGGCGGCATCGAAGAACCAGAAGGTCCCCGTATCGTCGGTCAGCGGCGCGGCTTGGCCAGTGCCGGTCCTACCCGCGAAATCCTTCCAGGCGATCTCGACCCGGAAACGCCCGCCGTTGAGGTAGAGCGCCGTGGGGCCGGCCTCGCAGGCGCTCTTGCCCTTCGGAGTTGACGCTGGCAGCGGCAGAAGCTGGCTGCGGGCAGGCGACGCAGAAACCGCGTTCGATGCGGAATTGCCAGGCAATGCGTTGGTGTCGCCGGTGCTGGCGAAAGTGCCCGAAGGATTGTGATAGGTCTTCACCGCACCGGTCGCCGTGTCGGTAATGGTAAGGGTATATTCGACGTTGGAGAGCGCGCCGAAGTAGATCCAGAAATTGCCGTTCAGGCTCCGGCCGTCCAGCACTTTGAGGATGACCTCGATGTTGGTGGGAGCGAAGAACCAGAAGGCCCCCGTGTCGCCGGTCAGCGGCAGGGTCTGGCCGCTGCCGGTGTGACCGGAGAAGTCCTTCCACACGGCCTCCACTTTGAAGCGGCCGTTGTTGAGGCAGAGCGTCGTGGGCCCGGGCTGGCAGCCCCCCGTGCCACCGCCGCCGAGATCGGTTTTCCAGAAGCGCAGCAGCGAGCGCAGGGCCTCGGGTGGATTCGTGGGCGCCGGCCGCCCCTGCTGATCGCGGCTGTTGAGCCCGTGGCAAGAGGTGCAGACGCGGATTTCGCCGGGCTGAAAGGTGAGCCAGTACCGCTCGCGCACCACGCCCTGCCCGGCGCCGTCGGTGAGTTGCCAGGTGAGCGCCCGCCGGGCCGGCAGGAACACCCCGGTATGCCCGTCCTTGAGGAGCGCGGTCATGCGCTGGAGAAGCCGGTAATACTCGTACGTGCTCGCCGTCGCGCGGACTTTCGGCAGGAACTCGACGTACGTCTGATCCCAGTCGAGGTCCGCCACGGTCGCGAAATGGGGGAAGTTGACCTTCACCTCCATCCAGAGCCGGCTGAGCCCGGCGACTTTCGCATCCTCGCTGAGGTTTTCCTGAAATGGAACGCCCCACGCCGCAGCGCTCCCCCAGACGATACCGTCCCGCTCGAGGATCTCCCCTGGCGGGAGGGCTGCCGTGCGTCCTGAGGGTAGGCGTGCCCCGCGGCAAGCAGGGCACAACACGATGCGAGGAGGGCCGTGCGCACGGCGGAAACCGCCGGTTGAGACCTATACGGAGCCATGCCCCCGGCTTACGCAAAGACCGGCGCAAGGTTGCAGGCGGCTCCAGCCTCGTCGGCGCCCCTGGCCGGGCGCACGAGCCACCCTCAGGTCACGGCCGCCGTTTCCGGTCAGGCGGATCACTCGACACTACAGAAAGGCTTGGAATGTGAGCGCCTTGCCTGCCGACCAAAGCCAGGGTCAGCGCCTTGAGGCATAGTTCCTTCAAAGATTCGAGAGGGGAAAATTTGTTACTCCGCTGCCAATTTTGGTCAGTCTGGGTTTTCGTCACATAGCTCATCCATTGACTCCTTCCGGGGGCGCTGCCCTCGTCTCCTTTCCACATTGCCTCTCCGAGACCAATGGATAGGCTGGGGTTGCAAGGCGCAGGCCAAGCTGCCGGACCGAACCCGGAACAAACCTCCGAAGCCACCGTAGAAAGGAGAAACGTCCGAGGAGATCCCATGCCCCATCGCCCGCTTTCCGCCCTGGCTTTCGCCGTCCTCCTGCCTGCCGCCGTCCACGCCGCCTCTCCTGCTGCGCCGCCGAAAACAGCGCGTCCCTGGGAAGGCAAGCTATCCCCCTGTACCCTGCCGGAGGGGGGCGGAAAGGCCTTCTGCGGCACCTACGAGGTGTTCGAGAACCGGGCGGTCCGCTCCGGGCGAAAGATCCCGCTGAAGATCGTCGTCCTGCCGGCGAAGGGGCGTGATCGGGCGCCGGACCCGGTCTTCTTCCTCGAAGGCGGTCCGGGAGGAGCGGCGACGATGGACGCCGCCGAGCTCTCCAGCGACCCGGTGCGGGCACGGCGCGACGTCGTGCTCGTCGATATGCGCGGCACGGGCGCGTCGAATCCCCTGTCCTGCCCGATTTGGGGCGACGGCACCCGGCTCGATCACCTTTTCCCCCTGGACGCGGTCACCACCTGCCGCGACGAGTTGAAGAAGCGGGCCGACCTCGCCCAATACACCACGGCGGCGGCCATGGACGACGTCGACGAGGTGCGGCGCTACCTCGGGTATGGCCCGGTGAACCTGAGCGGCGCGTCTTACGGCACGTTCGCGGCCCAGATCTTCCTCGCCCGGCATCCGGAGGCGGTGAGGACCGTCGTCCTCTCCTCGGTGGTGAAGCCGGGCGAGCCGGCCCCCCTGTATCACGCCAGGAACGCCCAGCAGGCCCTGGAGCTCCTAGCCCGCGACTGCGCGGCCGAGCCGGCCTGCCACGCCGCCTTCCCCCATTTCCAGGAGGAGGTTGCGACGGTGCTCAGCCGGCTCGCGAAGCAACCCGTCAAGGTGCAGGTGAAACATCCCAAGACCGGCCGGCCGGTGACGGTCGAGCTCACCCGCTCGGCCGCGGCCGACGCCCTCCGCTTCGCCCTGTACAGTCCCCCGGCGGCGAGCCTGGTGCCCCTGCGCGTCCACCTCGCCGCGATGGGGGATTATCGGGAGCTGGCGCAGGTCGCGGTCGTGCTCCGCTCCAGGCTCCAGCAGGGGCTCGCGCTCGGGCTCCTGTTCTCGGTTTCCTGTGCCGAGGACCTGCCGCTCATCGACCCGCGGGAGATCCCCGCCGCCACCCGCGGGACTTTCTATGGCGACGACCGGGTGCGGGAGCAGCTCGCGGCCTGCGGCGTCTGGCCGCACGCGACCATGCCGGCGGGCTGGGGGAAGCTCGTTCATTCGGACGTCCCCGTCCTCCTTTTCTCCGGCGAGCGCGACCCGGTCACTCCCCCCGCCGACGCCGCCCTCGTCGCCAAGGGCTTTCCGCACGGCCTGCTGGTCCAGATCCCCCACGGCACCCACGCCGGCGCAGGGAATTGTGAGGAGCGCGTGGTCGCGGATTTCATCGAGCGTGGCGGAGCCCAGGGGCTCGACCTGTCGTGCATCAAGGCGGTCCAACCCGTGCCCTTCGTCACCGACGCCGCAAAGATTCCCAAGCAGGGGTCTTGAGCGCCTTGGGAGCGGTCCGTCGCGCCGTCAAGGCTTGATTTTCCGGCAGGGGTAGTCCCCATTCCAAAGCAGGCGGGTGACCTCGCCGTGAGCGTCCCGATCGAAAACCACGGGGACGTAGAATTGCCGGTAGAAGAAGCGCGTTTCGGAAAGAGGATCGAGCGGCAGGAAATCTCCTCCCGTTCCCTGGAGGAAGAGGTCGCCGCCCCGCCGCTCCACGGTCAGGATGAGCTTGGGAAAAACCTCGTAGCGCCCCACGTAGTCGTCGAGCCGGCGCGTATCGACCTTCACGAGCTTCCGCGGCGCGGGCGGCTGCGCGGCCTGGCCGAACACGAGCCCCGCCAGGTCCACCTTGATGTGATCGATCGCGCCGGTGCGGACGTTGCCCAGGATCACGACGCAGACGTCATCCTTCAGATAGGCCCCGAGGTGCGCCACGAATCCCGGGTCGTTGCCGTCCTGCTCGACAGAGTCGTGCCCGAAGCGTTTTCGCGGCCCCCAGCCATAAGGCACGGCGAGCGAGCGAGTGCGAAGAGCTTCCCTTCGCGCACGGCCCGGTACCAGGCGTAGAGATCGTCCACCGTCGAGTAGAGATCACCGCTGCCGATCAGGATCGACTCGTCGGCATAGGGAGAATTGATCAGGCCCGCCGGTCCGAGCCAGGCTTCGTATCCCGCGGCCCGGCCCGGCAGCAGGGCCTGGCGGTCCCAGACGCCGGTGTGCTCCAAATGGAGAGGTTCCAGGACCTTCTCCCGTAGGACCTCGTGATAGGTCTTGCCGGTGACCTTCCGCACCACCGCGGCGAGCAGGGCATAGCCGGAGTTGCTGTAGGACGATTGGGAGCCCGGCGTGAAGTCGAGAGGCTTGGTGGCGAGGAGAGCGATCATTTCGTCGAGGGACACCGGCCGCCGCTTGAGGTCCGGATACTCGGGAAGGCTGTAGATATCCGGCACACCCGAGGAGTGCTCCAGGAGGTGAGAGAGCTTGATCTCGTCACCACGGGGAAAATCAGGCAGGTATTTCGACAGCGGATCGCCGATCCGGAGAAGGCCTTGCCGGTCGAGGAGCACGACCGTGGCGGCCATGAAAGTCTTCGAGACAGAAGCGATCTGGAACTTCGTCTCCGGCCCGTTGGCCACGCCCAGCTCCCGATTGGCGAAGCCATACCCCTTTCGCACCAGGACCTTGCCCTCCTTCGCGAGAAGGACGGTGCCATTGAAGTCCCCGGCCGCGACATAGGGGGCGAGATAGGCATCGACCTTCGCCGGCAGGGACTCCGGGGCCACCCGGCTGGAGCCCGGCGCGGTCGTGGCGACAAGAAGGGCGAACAGCAGAAGGGCTCGGCGCATGCAGGTCTCCTCGGATATGATGAGTCTATCGCACCTGGAGTGATGATGACGATGAATCAAGGAACGGCTGCCCCTCTCTCAATCCACGATCTCGAAGAAGTTTTACGGCGGATTCTGGGGCAGGAGCACGCTCTGCCCGAGGACTGGGAAGCCCTTGCCACGACCTACGATCTGCCCCGCTTCCATTCCGAAGCGGAATTCCTGGCCCGCTTTCAGGCCGCCGCCCGGCAGATGCTGGCGCAGGAAATCCACGATCCGCCGCGCTTGCGGGCCCTGCTGGCGGACTGCGGCCATCCCTACGACTATGCCCGCCTGGGGCATCCCCTCTCGACGGTGTACGAGCTCTACCTGCGCAACCTGACCGGGGCCGGGCGCGTCGTGTCGTTCGCCTCGCGAACCAAGGCCTTTCTGGCGCCGATCGAAGCCCGGCGAATGGAGCCTTCGCCGGTGCGGCTCTACGCCGCGGGCCGCCTGCCGTTGTCGGCGGCCAAACAAGCCGCTCTGCGCGCGCAGCAGGTCGAGATTCACGAAAACTGGACCGGCCCGCTGCCCGAGGCGGCGCGCGGCACTCTGACGATCTACGTTAGCGACGCGCCGCCGGCGAAGGACACACTGGAGCAGGTTCAGGCCGATGCGGTCAGTTGCTCCGTCGACGAGGGCGGCGTCCTGTTGATCAGGCAGGGCGCGGCTCTGGATCCGCAGAAGATTCAATTGATTCGCAAACGGACGGTGGCCGCCCTGCTGGCCGCCAATGCCAAGACCGAGCTGCAGCTCCTGATCCTGCTTCCCGGAATCTTTCCCGGAATGCGCGCCAGCACCTGTTTTTGTACGGGCCTGGCGGCCGAGGCCGCCGTCTTCAGCGCCACGGCCAAGGTGCTCTCCGAGAACGCCGGTCAGGCCAGCGTCACCTTGTTCTATGCCGCGAACTGCTATGGGGGCACGCACCAGTTGATCGACGAGATCCTGCGCCAGGACGGGCTGATCACGCCCAAGCCCTTGGCCGTGCTGGACCCGAACGCCGCCCAGGAGGGGCGGGAAGTCACCCTGGTGGACCGCGTGATCGAAGCCCTGCCGGAGCTGTCGGGCGGACCGGCCTGCCTGTTTCTGGAAACCCCTACCAATCCCGAGCTGCAGGTCCACGACTTCGCCCGGCTGATGCGTGCCCTGTGGAAGTACCGGACCGACACCGGTCACCCGATTGCCGTGCTGGTCGACACCACCATGGCCCCGCTGTATCCGCTGTTCACCAAGGATTTCGCCCAGGACTGGCCGTTTCTGATCGTCAAGAGCGGCTCGAAATACCTGACCAAGGGCAAGGCCACGCTGGGGCTCGCCCTGTGCGCGGACAACGCCCTGGCCAAGAAGATCCTGGACGAGGCCCGCGACTATGGCCGCGATGCCGACAGCTTCGCCAAATCGTCCCAGCTACGGGCCCTGGCCGAAGGCCTGGTGGATCTCGGTCCCCGAATGGCGCGGATTGCGGAGAATACCCGCCGGCTGGCCCGCCGGATCAAGGAGGAGCTGGAGAAGCGGGGCCATGACGACGTCACCCTGCACAGCATGTCGGATGAGGATCTCGCCGGCGGTCTGGCCAGCGGGATTCTATCGTTTTACCTGCCGCCGGCGCCGACCCGGCATCCGGATCTGGTGGATGAATTCGTCGAGTATCTGCTGACCCACGCCCCGGAGCTGGTCAAAAATCGAGTCAGCTATGGGCAGTCCAGCGACGACGGCCGCCGGGACTATTTTTACGTAATCAATCCCGAGGAATCGACCCAGGGCTCCCTGCCCGAGGCTGTCAAAGCCGCTCAGAAAAAAGACGATGTGCAGATCTGCCGGATTTCGGTCCCCGCGCTCGCCGACGTCGAGGGACTGGTTGAAGCCATGAACAGCTTTTTCGATCTGAAGTACGGCTTGCCTCCGGGCGGGTGAGAGCCGAGCCCGGAGGCGGAAGACCCGCGATAGTATTCCCGAATCACCCGTTCGCTTTGCGCGTCAGGCGAGGCCCATCTCTTCGAGGGAGTGAGCGGAGAGAAGACGCTCGGCCAGCCGTGTCAGCAGATCCAGGGAGTCGATCGCCTCGACCCGGCGGCGACGGCTATGCCCAACACGAGGGTGAGAGCGAGCAATTTCAGTTTCATGTCTTCTCCTTTCGAGCAGGGGGGAGGTAGGTCCCCAGTAAGAAAGGTGTCCCCTCGGAAAGAAACGAGCCTTCGGGGAAGGCGCTGCCGCCAGGCTTCACGGCTCAATTGACAAGGTCAGCCGCTGCTCATACGCTCCTTGGTATGCCAACTTTGGCGCAGCCTCCGGCGGCGGACGCTTTTCCCGTGCACCCAGCTTCGTGGTACCTCTTCTGCGAGAGCCGCAGGCTGCGCCGGGGGCCATTCTCCCAACGCGTCCTGGGACGCCGGCTGGTCGCCTTCCGGACCGTGAGCGGCAGAGTGGCTGTGATGGACGCGCATTGCGCACACCTGGGCGCGGACCTCGGCTGGGGAGACGTGGTGGGCGAGACGATTCAATGCCCTTTCCACAATTGGCGGTACGGATGCGACGGCGTTTGCGCGGCCGTTCCGAACGCTACGGAGATACCGCCGTTCGCCCGGTTGCGCACGTATCCCGTCGCGGAGCGGCATGGCTACGTGTTCTTCTTCAATGGCCCTCAGCCGCTGTTTCCTTTGCCGTTCTTCTTCGGGGACGACCCTGATGACTTCGTGGCCGGCAAACCCTTTCGCTATGTTTCCGACTGTACTTGGTACATGAACGCGGCGAACGGGTTCGACATGCAGCATTTCCTTTGCGTGCACGGCCGCAAGCTGGTGGCGCCGTGCCGGATCGACCGGCCGGCGGATTTCGCCATCCGCAATCGCTATCAGGCCGAAGTCGTGGGGAGCTCGGCCGCGGACCGTTTTCTCCGCAGGTTCGCCGGGCGGCGGGTGGACGTCTCGATCACCAACTGGGGCGGTACCTACATGCTGATGACGGCGGACTTCGAACGGGCGCGCAGTTGTTTCCTGATCGCCGTACAGCCGCTGGACGACGGACGCACGTTGTGCGAAGGAATCGTTTTCCTTCGCCGCGGCCGCAATGCCGTGCTGCGCAGGCTGTGGCAACCCGCGAGCCTCAGGGCTCGGCGCTCTCTCACCTATGGGTTCGTGGCGGACGAAGCACGCAGCTTGCGGGGAGTGCGCTACAATCCCGCAGGCCTCGGATCCAACGATCAGGACATGATCGACTTCTTCCGCTGGGCGGCGGCGTTGCCGCAAGACGTCCAGCTCCAACCTGACCCAGAACGCGGGAGGTGCCCTTGAGAAAATTAATCGTTGGTCTCATCCTTTTGTTGGGAAGCGCCATGCCAGGGCCGGCGCAGGCGCCGCCGCCAGGTGACGAGGCCACGCACAATGAGCTGCGCGCCCTGCGCGACGGATTGATCGACGCGCTGAACAAGGGCGACTTCGAGCGCCAGCTCACCTATCTCCATCCGAACGTCGTGATGACCGCGCCCAACAACGAAGTCAGCCGCGGCCGTGAGGGCGTGCGGGCGTATTGGGCCAAGATGATGACCGGTCCGCGGCGCGTCGTCGAGAGCTTTCGTTGCGAGGTGGAGGTGGACGAGCTCACCATCTTGTACGGCGGCGACACCGGCATCTCCTTCGGCAGCGCCCTTCAACACTTTAAGCTGACCAGCGGCCTGAAGCTGGACGTGAGGACCCGGTGGACGGCGACGCTGGTCAAGGAACAGAACCGTTGGCTGATCGCCAGCCTGCACGTTTCGGCCAACCTCTTCGACAATCCGCTGCTGACGACGGCGAAGCACACGGCCTATTGGGCGGGTGGCCTCAGCCTCATCGCCGGCTTGGTGATCGGTCTCGTCCTGGGCAAGGGGCGCAAGCGGCCAGGGTGAGCCTATCCGCCCCCGGCCTTCCCCAGAACCTCGCTCACCAGCCACCAGATGCCCACGAAGAGGATCAGCACCGGCACGGCGAAGCGCAGCCAGAGGTAGAGGAGGCGGATCGGCAGCCCGGGCGTGGGGCCTCCGAGCTCGCGCAGCACCGTCGCGCGCTTCAGGCACCAGCAAACGGCGATCACGGCGAAGAGTGAGCCCAGCGTCTGCATCCCCGAGCCGAAGGTCAGGTCCCAGGCGAGGAAGATCTTCAGGTTCGGCATCGGCGGCAAAGCGATCAAAAAGATCAGCAGCGCCAGCCACCAGACGGCCTGCTTGCGGGAGAGGCGCGTGTTGTCCGTCAAGGCCGCCACCTGTACCTCGTAGGCGGCGATGGCGGAGAGAAAGCCGGAGCCCAGGAGACCGAGGAAAAAGAGGAGGCCGAAGAGCCGGCCCAGCGGAATGGTCGCGAACACGCGGGGGAGCACGACGAAAATGAGATCGGGCTCACTCGCCGAAAGCAGGCCGAGACTGACCACGGCCGGCAGGATGGCGAAGCCGGCCAGGAGTCCGGAGAGGGTGTCCCCGGCCGTGGTGATGGTGGCATTTCCTGCCAGCCGGTCCTCGGGCGCCAGGTAGGAGCCGTAGACCACCATCATGGTGCCGCCCAGAGAGAGGGTGAAGAACACCTGGCCGAAGGCGGCGGCCACCACGCGTGGCGTAAAGGCGGTGAGCTCGAACTTGCCGATGAACCATGTCACGCCGGCGCCCGCTCCGGGCAATGTAAGAGCGCGGATCATGAGCACGAGCAGGCTGAAGAAAAGGAGCGGGATGAGTACCTTGCTCGTGCGCTCGATGCCGGCTCGCAACCCACGTAGGAGCACCGCGGCGCAGCCGGTGATGAGCACGGCCGTGAATCCCATCTGCAGTAGGAACGAGCGGAGCACGAAGCCGGTGGTCGGCGGCAGGATCGCACCCTCGGCCCACGGCGCGCCCACGAGGCCCGCTGCTTCGCCCACGCCGTAGTAGAGCACCCAGCCCAGGGCATTGATGTAGTACCCGGTGGCGGCGAACATCACGAAGAACAGGAACCACCCCACGGCGCGGCCGAGGGGAAAGCCGGCGCGCTCGAACGCGCCCACCGGACCGCGCCGGGTGTGCCGGCCCAGCGCCCACTCCGCCATCAACGCCGGGATGCCAAGCAGCACCGCCGCCAGGACGTAGACCAGCACGAACGCGGCGCCGCCGAACCGGCCCACCATGTAGGGAAACCGCCACACGTTCCCCAATCCCACGGCCACCCCCAGCATGGTGAGGACGAGACTGAGGCGGGACGTGTAGGTCTCCCGCGGGAGGTCGGCCTGGTTCGGGGCGGACATGAGCGGGGGGAATTGTACCCGGAAAGCGGGGAAACGCGGGCTCCCGCCCGGGATTTCAATCCCGGGCGAGGGGGTATGATTCACGCCCAGAGACGAGGAACAAGCCTCTGGGAGACAGCCATGAAAATGACCAACATCCCCTTCGGGACCACCGACTGGTCGCAGATCGCCCCGACCGAGCACCCGGGCGAGACGGGCGCGGCCTTCTGGCGCACCCGAACCTTTGGCGAGGTTCGCGTCCGGATGGTCGATTACACACCCGGTTATCTGGCCGATCATTGGTGCGTGAAGGGCCATGTCCTCCTCTGCCTGGAAGGGGAGCTCCACGTCGAGTTGCAAGGCGGTACGACCCACGTCCTCACTCCGGGTATGAGCTACCAGGTCGCCGACGATGCCGAGCCTCATCGCTCCCATACGACGATGGGCGCCCGGCTGTTCATCGTGGATTGAGGGATCGACGTCGAAAGTGCGCCGGGATAAACCGGTGAGGTGGAGCGGATGGAAGAGCCGTACAGCGAAGGCATAGCCAGCCACGCTGGCCCCGAGTCATGCGCGGCGCCCAGCACGACGGCACCCTTGCCGATCGTCGGGAACACCGCGTACCCGTAGGCGCTATCGAGGAGGTTTGCGTCCTTCTCCGCGCTGCGGAACGACTGGATGGTGTCGGTATATTCGTCCGCGACCGCCGACGCAAACGGCGAAGCGAGCAGAAGCGAAAACAGCACTGTGCGTAGTTGAATCATGACAATAGGTCTCCTGATGATGGGAACAGCAGGGGAACTCCAGCAAGTTTCGAACCAGCTCAGGCCGCGGCGCACTTCTTCACGGTTTCCCAGGTGCGCGTGGT
>DASUEN010000206.1:0-50334 GCA_036275055.1 Thermoanaerobaculia bacterium | reverse complement strand
TGAGGAGCCCCAGCCCCGGCCAGGCGAAGACGACCTCCGCGAGCAGGGCGCCCGAGAGGAGGATCGGGAGAGTAATGGAGAAGAGCTGGACGATGGGGAGGGCGGCGTTGCGCATGGCGTGCACCCAGAGCACCCGCCGCTCCGTGAGCCCCTTGGCGCGAGCGGTGCGGACGTAGTCCTGGCCGAGCACCTCGATCAGGCGGGCGCGGACGTAGCGTGCCGTGCCGCCGCCGACGCCGAACCCCATCACCAGGGCGGGGAGCAAGAGGTGGCGGCCGAGGTCGAGCAGACGGCCGCCGCGGCTCAGCAGGTCGGCGTCCACCGAGCGCATGTGGCTCGAAGGGAGGATTGGCCAGAGGTAGGCGAAGAGGAGCACGGCCATCAGCCCCAGCCAGAACGTGGGGACCGAGAAGAAGACGAGGCCGCCGATGCGGATGGCATGGTCCACCCCGGACCCGGGTCTTCGCGCGGCGGCGATCCCCAGCAGTAGGGCGAGGGCGTACTCCACGGCGAGGGCGGCGAACGCCAGGAGGGTGGTGGCCGGCAGGGCGTCCCAGAGGGCAGAGGAGACCGGGCGCTGCTGCGACAGCGAGGTCCCCCAGTCCTGCCGCAGGACCACGGAAGAGACCCAGTCGAGGTACTGCGCCAAAACCGGGCGCTTCAGGCCATAGAGCTCCAGCAGGCGCTCGCGCTGCGCCGCCGTCAGCCGCGACCCCTCGCCGAAGTTGGTGGGATCGCCCGGCACCCGGCGGACGAGGAAGAAGAGGAGGGTGAGGATCAGCAGCAGGAGAAGGAACGAGGCGGCGAGGCGCCGCAGGAGGAAGCCGGCCAAGGTGCGGCCTCAGGGCTTCTCGACCCACCACTCCTTGAGGTTGAAGAAGGAGAATGCCAGGGTGGGCCGGACGTCCTTCACCCGCTTGTTGACCGCCGTCAGCCGCTGCGACTCCCAGAGGAAGGTCACCGGCTGGTCGCGGTGGACGAGCTGCTGGATCTGGTTGAGATAGGGGCGCTGGGAGAGCATGTCCGGCTGGACCGCGGCGGTGTCGATCAGGCGGTCCATCTCCGGGTTGCTGTAGCGCACGTAGTCGGCCCCGTCGTTGATCGACTTGCTGTGGAAGTTGCTGCGCATGTCGAGGCTGGTGTCCATGGTGAAGCCGAGGATCGCCGCTGCGAACTTCCCCTGCGTGGTCTGGCTCATCAGGGTGTTGAACTCCGTCTGCCGCGGCACGGCCTGGACGCCGACTTTCTTGAGCTGGTCCTGGATCATCACCGTGGCGTCGGTGCGGAGCTGGTTGCCGGCGTTGGTCAGCAGCTCGAAGGAGAACGGCTTGCCGTCCTTGTCGAGCACGCCGTCGCCGTCGGTGTCCTTCCACCCCTTGGCGGCGAGGATCCGCCGCGCTTCGGCCGGATCGTAGGGCCACGGCTTGATCGTGGGGTCGTGCGCCCAGACCATGTTGAGCACGGGGGAGGAGGCCACCCGGCCGTAGGGTCCGAGCAGGGTGTCCACGATCTTCTGCCGGTCGATGCCGAGGGTCAGGGCGCGCCGTACCTCGGGGTCCCGGAAGAGGGGGTTGTCGTTGTTCCAGCCCACGGCGACGTAGATGTTGAACCAGTAGGCGATGAGCCGCAGCCGGGGATCGTCCTGCACCCGCTTGACGTCGCCCGGGGCGATCTGGGGGACGAAGTCGAGCTCGCCATTCAAGAGCTGGGTGAGGCTGGTGGCCTGGTTGGGGACGAGGCGCATCACCACCCGGTCGAGGCGGGGAAGCCTCTTTTCGTAGTAGCGCTCGTTGCGCGCCAGCACGACCTGCTGCTGCGGCTGCCAGGAGGCGATGGTGAACGGCCCGTCCACCACCAGGTTCCGCTTGAACCAATCGCCGCTCTTGCGCCACTCGGCGAAGGGGAGCTTCTCCCAGGCGTGCTTGGGGAGCACCATCCCCTCGTTAGCGTCGAGGAGCTGCTTGGCGTAGACGCGGGAGAAGTGGAAGCGCACGGTGTGCGGGTCCACGGCCTCGACGTCGGTGATCCATTGCTTGGCGTCGGCGTCCTCCCAGACCACGTCCTTGCTGACCTGGGCCTGCCAGGTCCAGCGCACGTCGTCCGCCGTCACCGGCACGCCGTCGCTCCACACCACGTCGTCGCGCAGGTGGAAGGTGAGGACCTTGTGGTCGGGCGACCAATCGTAGGAGCGGGCGAGCTGCGGCGCCACGGTCGCCGGATGCTTGTCGAAGTCCGGCTGCTCCTCCACCAGGTGGAGGAAGAGGCGGAACAGCATCTCCTGAGTGGGCTGGAGCGAGGGGAGGATCAGCTCGTTGACGCCGCCGGGCTCGGCCGTCCAGCCGGTGACCACGGTGCCTCCCCGGCGGGGCGTGCCCGCGGCGGCGTCTCCCCCCGGCCCCTCCTTGGTCTCGCGCCGGCAGGCGAAGGCGAGGAGGAGCAGGGCGGCGAAGAGAGCCGCCGGCCAGCGAAGCCGGGGTGCCGTGGTCGTGAGTCGCATTTGAGCCCGCAGAGCTTACCCGAGGTGGCGGCTGGAAGGAAGCCCTCCGGGGCGAGTGTTATCCTGGGACGGTATGGAACGCGTGGCGGCATCGACCTTCTCCCGCCGGCTGCTGATCGCCTCGGTGGTGTTCGCGCTCTTCGTCCTCGCCGACATCGCCCTCTTCAGTTGGCTGATCTTCCGCTCCCTCTCCCAGCGCGAGGTGGAGCGGGTGCTGCTCGAAACCAAGGCGCAGGCGCAGACCCTGGCGGGGCAGATCGCCCACCGCGCCGCCACCGAGAAGGACCTCTACACGGCGGTGGCGATAGAGAAGGAGACCCAGACCTTCATCGACCAGATGCTCTCCCAGCGCGACGTGGTCAGCACGCTGCAGATCCACGACAAGAACGGCAACCTGGTCTTCGAGGGGCGCAAGGAGACGCACGTCCCCACCAATCCGCAAGCGCCCCCCGGGCGCTCGCCTGCGGTGCTGCCGCCGCTGCCGGGCTCGCCCGAGCTGCAACGGCCGATCGGCACGCCGCGAGTGGAGCAGACCGAGCGCACCACGGAGCTGCTGGTGCCCGAGACCATCGAGGTCCCCATCGGCGACTACGGGTCGTTGCAGATCGGCATCAGCGCCGGCCAGCTCCAGAAGCGCATCGAGGTGCTGCGCAGCGAGCTGATCCGCCAGACGGAGGTGATCGGCGTCTCCTCGATCGCGCTGCTGACGGCGGCCTTCGCCGCCGTCTGGTGGCTGCTGCGCCGGGCGCAGCGGCTGGAGCTGCAAGCCGCCGAGGCGCGGCGGCTGGCCTACATTGGCACCCTCGCCTCGGGTCTCGCGCACGAGATCCGCAACCCCCTGAACTCCCTGAACCTCAACATGCAGATGCTGGAGGAGGAGATCGGCGAGGGGGGGCCGGCGCCCACCGGCAAGCGGCTCCTCTCCATCACCCGCTCGGAGATCAGCCGGCTGGAGCGGCTGGTGACCGACTTCCTCGCCTACGCCAAGCCGCGCCCGCTGGAGCTGGAGGAGACCCCCGCCGTGCGCCTCCTCGACCGGCTGCGGGAGGTGCTCGCCGGGGAGATCCAGAAGCGGGGGGCGCAGATCGAGGTGGAGGATCGCAGTGGCGGCGCCCGCGTCAAGGTGGATCCCGGCCAGATGAACCAGCTCTTCCTGAACCTCGCTCAGAACGCCTTCTCCGCCGCCGAGGAGGCGGGGCGGCCGCCGGTGATCAAGCTCGCGGCCTACCGGCAGGGACCCGCCGTCTGCCTGGAGATGGCGGACAACGGCATCGGCATGACCAGCGAGGAGCAGGCGCAGATCTTCGACCTCTTCTACTCCAACCGCAAAGGGGGGACCGGCCTCGGCCTCGCCATCGTGGACCGCATCGTCCGCGCCCACGGGGGGCGCGTCGGCGTGCGCAGCTCCAAGGGGGTGGGCACGGCGATTATCGTCGAGCTCCCCGCCGCCTCCCCCTCCGAGCCGGCCCACCGCGCGGCGGTGGAAGCCCCGGCCGGGGCCTAGCGTGCTGACCACCGACTTCGACTACCACCTGCCGGCGGCGAGCATCGCCCAGGAGGCGCTTCCCCGCGGCGAGAGCCGCCTGCTGGTGCTCGACCGCGAAGGGGCCCCCGAGGGATCGATCCGGCACTCCCACGTGCGGGACCTCCCCCACCTGCTGCGCCCGGGCGACCTGCTGGTGGTCAACGATACGCGGGTGATCCCCGCCCGCCTCTTCGGGACGCGGGCAGGAGGCGGCAAGATCGAGATCCTGCTGGTGGAGCGCCTGGGCGAGCGGGAGTGGGATGCGCTGCTGAAACCGGGGAAGCGGGCGCGGCCGGGGACGGTGATCGACCTGAGCGGGGGACTGACCGTCGAGGTCGTCGACAAAAGAGAGGACGGGCGCCAGCGCCTCCGCTTCTCGGAGCCGGTCGAGCCTCACCTGGAGCGGCTGGGGCACGTCCCCCTTCCTCCCTACATCCACCGGCCGGACACGCCGGAAGACCGGGAGCGCTATCAGACCGTCTACGCCCGCTCTCCGGGGGCCGTGGCCGCGCCCACCGCGGGGCTCCACTTCACCGAGCGCCTGCTGGCGGAGATCGCCGCGGCCGGAGTGGGGATCGCCCGCGTGACGCTGCACGTGGGGATCGGCACCTTCAAGCCCGTGGCCGCCGAGCGGATCGAAGAGCACCGCATGGAGAGCGAGCGCTACGAGATCGGCGACGAGGCGGCGGCGGCCATCCGCCATACCCGGGAGCGGGGAGGGCGGGTGGTGGCCGTGGGGACCACGGTGGTGCGGACCCTGGAGTCGGCGGCCCAGGCCGGGGACGGCACGGTCGCTCCCGGCCCTGGCGCGACCGCGCTCTTCATCACCCCGGGCTTCCGTTTCCAGGTGGTGGACGCGCTGATGACCAACTTCCACCTCCCGCGCTCGACCCTGCTGATGCTGGTTTCCGCCTTCGCCGGCCGCGAGCGGGTGCTCGCCGCCTACGAGGAGGCGGTGCGGGAGGGGTACCGCTTCTATTCTTACGGTGATGCCATGCTGCTCGAACGACGAGCAATGCGGCTCGCCAGCACGGCCGCGCCGTAGCCGTTGTCGATGTTCACCACGCCGACCCCGGGAGCGCAGCCGTTGAGCATGGTGAGGAGGGCCGCGAGCCCCCCGAAGCTGGCGCCGTAGCCGACGCTGGTGGGCACCGCCACCACGGGCGCCGGCACCAGGCTGGCGACCACCGTGGGGAGGGCGCCGTCCATCCCCGCCACCGCCACCACCACGTCCGCCTTGCGAATGGCCTCGAGGTTCCCCAGCAGCCGGTGGAGCCCCGCGACCCCCACGTCGTAGCACCGCTCCACAGCGTGGCCGAACCACGAGGCGCAGACTGCGGCCTCCTCTGCGACTCCCAGGTCCGAGGTTCCCGCCGCCAGCACGGCGATCTCGCCAGGGAGCGGCGTGGGCGGGCCGCCCAGGGCGAGGATCCGCGCCCGCTCGTGGTACGCGCCCTCGGGGTGAGCCGCCAGCAGCTCTTCCGCCGCCTCCGGGCGCACCCGGGTGAGGAGGACGCGGCCGTGGGCGCGTAACATCCTCTCGGCGATGGCTTTCAAGTCCTTCGTCCGCTTCCCCTCGGCATAGACGGCCTCGGGCAGGCCGTTGCGCAGCTCGCGGTGCAGGTCCAGCTTGGCGAAGCCCAGATCGGCATAGGGAAGCTCGGCGAGGTCTTTCAGCGCCGCCTCGGGTGAGACCTCCCCGGTGGCCACGGCCTCCAGGAGGCGTTGGAGGTGCTCGGGATTCACGGCACGCCGGATCCGAGATCGGCTCCGCCCCGGCGGTATCCGCGCGGATCGAACGCCACCCGCTCGAAGCCGAGGGACCGCAGGCGGGGCTCGAGCTCGGTCCAGATCGCCCCCAGGCGCGACACCTCGTCCGGGGCCACCTCGACGCGGGCGGCGCCCTCCTCGTGGCGCACGCGGACCACCCGGAACCCGGCGCCGGCCAGCACCTCCTCGGCGGCCTCGATGCGCCGCAGCTTGCCGAGGGTGACGAGCTGGCCGTGGGGGATGCGAGAGGAGAGGCAGGCGTTGGCCGGCCGGTCCCACGCCGAGAGCCCCAAGTCGCGGGCGATCTCACGGGTGGCGGCCTTGTCCACGCCATGGGCCAGCAGGGGAGAGTAGACGCCGTTCTCCTGCACGGCCCGCAATCCCGGGCGGTCCGGCCCGGGATCGGAGGCGTTGGTGCCGTCGCACACCACGGCATATCCCCATTCCGCGGCCAGGCGGACCATGGTCCCCATGCGCATCCCCTGGCAGACGTAGCAGCGGTGGCTGGGATTGGCCGCGAACTCCGGATCGTCGAGCTCGCCGTAGGTGACCACCTCGTGGCGGATGCCGATCTCCGCCGCAAGCCGCCGGGCGTGATCGAGCTCCGCCCCGGCGAGCGTCTCCGCCGCCGCCGTCACCGCCACGGCCCGCTCGCCCACCGCCCGGAAGGCAAGAGCCGCCACCACGGCGGAATCCACCCCGCCCGAGTAGGCGACCAGCACGGAGCCCCGGGAGGCGAGGTCGGAGAGGAGGGCGGCGGTGTGCATGGGGCGATGCTAGCACGGTGGGCAAGCCCAGCCAGGGACTTCAGGGACAACAGAGACTTCAGGGACGAAGAGCGGTTTCTTGAGTCCCTGCTGTCCCTGAAGTCCCTGTTGTCCCTTCTTCCTGCCCTACCCCCGCCCCGGAAACTTCATCGTCACCGGCACCAGGAACAGAATCGAGAACACCCCCAAAGCCCATAACGGCACCAGCGGCGCGGCCCGCTGGTCGGCCACGGGGGCCATGGCGCGCAGCAGCACCAGGAGGGCCGGGGGACCCAGGTAGTAGATGAAGAGGAAGCGGCGGCGCAACGGCCTATCCAGCCCGCGGGTGCGCTGCACGTAGAGGATTCCGAAGCCCCACCCCAGCGCCACCGCCACGGCGTAGTAGGGATAGAGCGCCAGCGGCAGGCTCCCCGCCAGGGAGAGGACGTGGAGGAAGGAGAGGAGGCTCAGCGCCCAGCAGGCCAGGAAGAGCCCCAGGAGGATCACCTCCAGGCGGCTCCAGTCGGGAGACGGAGCCGCCCTCACCGGCCTGCCGCTTCAGGCATAGCTCTCCACCGGCGGGCAGGAGCACATGAGGTTGCGGTCCCCCCAGACGTTGTCCACCCTCGCGACGTAAGGCCAGAACTTCCGCTCCTTCACCCAGGGAGCGGGGAAGGCCGCCTCTTCGCGGGTGTACGGCCGGTTCCACTCGGCGGCCGTCAAGTCCTCCGCCGTGTGGGGGGCGTTCTTGAGCACGTTCCCCTGCCGCTCCACGCGCCCCTCCTCGATCGCCCGGATCTCCTCGCGGATGCGGATCATGGCGTCGCAGAAGCGGTCCAGCTCCGCCTTCGACTCGCTCTCCGTGGGCTCGATCATCAGCGTCCCGGGCACCGGGAACGACATCGTGGGGGCGTGGAAGCTGTAGTCCATGAGGCGCTTGGCCACGTCCTCGGCCTCGATCCCCGCCGTGGTCTTGAACGGCCGCAGGTCGAGGATGAACTCGTGCGCCACCCGCCCGTGCTGGCCCGAGTAGAGCACCGGGTAGTGCTTGCCGAGGCGGGCCGCCATGTAGTTGGCGTTGAGGATCGCCATCTCCGTCGCGCGGGTGAGCCCGCGCCCCCCCATCAAGGCGATGTACACCCAGGAGATGACGAGGATGCTGGCGCTCCCCCAGGGAGCCGCGGAGACCGGGCCGATCCCCTCGCTGCCGCCGGTGTGGATCACGGGATGCCCAGGGAGGAAGGGGGCGAGGTGCGGGGCAACGCAGATCGGCCCCATCCCCGGGCCGCCGCCGCCGTGGGGGATGCAGAAGGTCTTGTGGAGGTTCAGGTGGCAAACGTCGGCGCCGAAGTCCCCGGGCCGGCAGAGCCCCACCTGGGCGTTCATGTTGGCGCCGTCCATGTAGACCTGGCCGCCGTGGTCGTGAACGATGCGGCAGATCTCCCGGATCCCCTCCTCGAACACGCCGTGCGTCGAAGGGTAGGTCACCATCAGCGCCGCCAGCCGGTCGCGGTGCTGCGCGGCCTTGGCCTGCAAGTCCGCGAGGTCGACGTTGCCTCCCGCGTCACAGGCCACCACCACCACCTTGAGGCCCGCCATCGCCGCCGAGGCCGGATTGGTGCCGTGGGCGGAAACGGGGATCAGGCAGACGTCCCGCTGCTCGTCGCCGCGGGCGTGGTGGTAGGCGCGAATCACCATCAGCCCGGCGTACTCCCCCTGGGAGCCGGCGTTCGGCTGCAGCGAGCAGGCCGCGAAGCCGGTGATCTCGCAGAGCCACGCTTCCAGGGTGCGGAACAGCTCCTGGTAGCCCTCCGTCTGCTCCGGCGGCGCGAAGGGATGGAGCGCCCCGATCTCCGGCCAGGTCACCGGCACCATTTCGGAGGTGGCGTTGAGCTTCATGGTGCACGAGCCGAGCGAGATCATGGAGGTGGCCATGGAGAGGTCGCGCGCCTCCAGCCGCTTGACGTAGCGCAGCATCTCGTGCTCGGTGTGGAAGCTGTTGAAGACCGGGTGCGTGAGATATGCCGAAGCACGGGCGTGGGGGGGCGGCAGCGCGAGATCGATTTCCGCGGCCAGGTCCGCCGCCTGGAATCCAGGGTCCTTTCCAGCGAAGATCGCCAGCAGCTCGTCGACGTCAGCGGCGGTCGCCGTCTCGTCAAGGGCCACGGATACGGAGTGGTCGCCGAGCTGGCGCAGGTTGATCCCCCGTTCGCGGGCGGCGGCCAGCACGGCAGCGGCGGAGCGGTTGCCGAGATCCACGGACACGGTGTCGAAGAACGGCTCCCTGGGCACGCCGAAACCCAGCCGTCGCAGCCCCTCTGCGAGCGCCGCCGCCAGGGCGTGCACCCGGCGGGCGATGGCCTTCAATCCCTCGGGACCGTGATAGACGGCGTACATCCCGGCCATGATCGCCAGCAGCACCTGCGCCGTGCAGATGTTGCTGGTCGCCTTCTCGCGGCGGATGTGCTGCTCGCGGGTCTGCATGGCCATGCGGTAGGCCGTCCGGCCGTGGCGGTCCTTGGAGACCCCGATCACCCGGCCCGGAAGCTGCCGTTTGTACTCGTCGCGCGTGGCGAGGAAGGCCGCGTGCGGCCCGCCGAAACCCATGGGCACACCGAAACGCTGAGCCGAGCCCACCGCCACGTCGGCCCCGAAATCGCCCGGCGAGCGGAGCAGGGTGAGGGCCAGGAGGTCGGCGGCTACCACCGCCAGGGCACCGGCGGCGTGGGCTTTTTCCACCAGCGGCGCGTAGTCCGCGATCCGGCCGTCCGTCGCCGGGTATTGCACGAGGATCCCGAAGAGGTCGCCGGCCGCGAAGTCGATCGCCGCCGGATCGCCCACCCGCACTTCGAGCCCCAGGGCGCCGACGCGCGTCCGCACCACGGCGATCGTCTGCGGATGGCAGTCGGCGGCGACGAAGAAGACATTGCGCTTGCCGTCCGATTCGGCGTAGCAGAGGTGCATGGCCTCCGCCGCCGCGGTCCCCTCGTCGAGCAGCGAGGCGTTGGCGACGGGGAGCCCCGTCAGGTCCGCCACCAGGGTCTGGAAATTGAGCAGCGCTTCCAGACGCCCCTGGGAGATCTCGGATTGATAGGGCGTGTACTGGGTGTACCAGCCGGGGTTCTCCAGGACGTTCCTCTGGATGACTCCGGGCGTGAGGGTGCCGGAATACCCCATCCCCAGGTAGGAACGGAAGATCCGGTTCTTCTCCACCATGCGCCGCAGGGACGAGAGGAGCTCGCTCTCGCCCAGCTCCCTCTCCGGCAGGCCGGGGAGGGCGAGAGGAGCGCTCCGCCGGATCGACTCGGGGATCGTCTCCCGCACCAGCTCTTCCAGGGAGGCGAGCCCCAGCGTCGCCAGCATCTGCCGCACCTCGTCTTCGCCCGACCCCAGGTGGCGGCGAACGAAGGTATCGGTGGGATCGAGGACGCCGCCCGTCTCCGCCTGCGGTGCAGTGAGCGTTACGGTGCCTGCCGCGTGGGACGGATCTTCAAGCCTCTCCACTCTTTATGTACTCCTCGTACTGCTCGGCGTTCATCAGGTCCTTGAGATCGGAGGCGGAAGAGAACCGGAGCTTGATCAGCCATCCCTCGCCGTGAGGGTCTTCGTTGAGCAGCTCCGGATCGTCGGTCACCGCCTCGTTGACCTCGACCACCTCGCCCGCCACGGGCGTGAAGACCTCGGCCACGGCCTTGACCGATTCGATGGTGCCCAGCTCGTCTCCGGTGTCGAAGACCTGGCCGACCTCGGGAAGCTCGACGAACACCACTTCGCCAAGCTCCTTCTGGGCATATTCGGTGATGCCCAGAGTGCAGACGTCATCGTCGACGTGGATCCACTCGTGCTCTCGCGAATAGAGATTCTCGCTCGGGTACATGCCTCTGCCTACCCTCCCGTTTGAAACTTGGTTTATACCACTATGTTAGTCCTATCGCGGACGGCGGTAAAAGGGAAGCTCCACGACGGCCGCCGGCAGCGTCTTGCCGCGCACGTCGAGCGCCAGCCTGGTGCCTGGCGCGGCGAGGGCCGGCGGCACGTAGGCCATACCCAGCGCCTTCTCGAAGGTCGGGCTCCAAGTGCCGCTGGTGACGGCGCCCACCCGCTCGCCGTTCGAGACGGCCCCGTGACCCTGGCGCGCGATTCCCCGCCCTTCCACCTCGAACCCCACGAGCTGGCGGGGAGTCCCCGCCGCCTTCTGGGCGAGTAGCGCGGCGCGCCCTGCGAACTCCCCCTTGTCGAGCTTCACCACCCAGGCGAGGCCGGCCTCGAAGGGGGTGGTGGTCTCGTCGATCTCATGGCCGTAGAGGGCCATCGCCGCCTCCAGGCGCAGGGTGTCGCGCGCGCCCAGGCCGGCGGGAACGGCGCCCGCGGCCACCAACCGCCGCCACACGACGGCGGCGTCCGCCGGCGCCAGGTAGAGCTCGAAGCCGTCCTCCCCGGTATAGCCGGTGCGGGAGATCAGCGCCGGCACCCCGGCCACCTCGCCCTGGCGAAAGCCGTAGTACTTGATCTCACCGATCCCCGGTGTCGCGAGCGGCGCGAGGAGGGAGAGCGCCTGCGGCCCCTGAAGGGCGAGCAGAGCGTACTGATCGCTCTGGTTGGCCACCTCGGCATCGGCGCCATCGGCATGCGCACGCGCCGCGATCCACTGGAAATCGCGCCCGGCGTTGGAGGCGTTGACGACCACCAGAAAATCGTCCGCGGCCAGCCGGTAGATCAGGATGTCGTCGACGTAGGTGCCCTGGTCGGTGAGCAGGCCGCTGTAGTGGGCCCGCCCCGGCACGAGCTTCGAAACGTCGTTGGGCGTGAGCCGCTGGAGGAACGCCTCGGCGCCCGTGCCCCGCACCCGCACTTCGCCCATGTGGGAGACGTCGAAAAGGCCCGCGGCCGTGCGCACCGCCCGGTGCTCGTCGATGACCCCCTGGTACTGAACGGGCATCTCCCAGCCGGCGAAGTCCACCATCTTCGCGCCGGCTTCCAGGTGGCACTCGTAGAGCGGCGTGCGCTTCAGGGGCTCGGCTTCGGGCATCGGATTCGGTCCTCTCGGGTGGGGATTCCCGCGCTCGTCGAAAACGCTATCACGGGACCAACGAAAAAGGGCGCAGGAAACTTCCCCCTCGCGGGTTCAACAACGAGAAGCAGGACGAAGCAGGACGCAACCGGGCCTTTAGAGCCCGCGATCCCGAAAGGAGATTCATGATGAGACCGCGCACCGCCACGCTCTTCCTGGCCGCCGTGCTGGCCTTCCTCGCCCTTCCCCTCGCCCTCCAGGCCGCGCCTGGCAACGCCGGCCTGAATCCCGGGGACGTCCTGCACACGCCCAAGCTCCTCGCCCGCTACCTGCGGCTGACGCCCGACCAGGTGAAGACCACGCAGCAGCTCTTCTCCACCCTGCACAACACCGTCGAGCCCCTGCGCGCCACCCAGAAAACCCTCGACGACGCCCTCAAGACCGCCCTCCAGGCCTCCTCGCCCAACGCCTGCTCGGTCGGCGACGCCGCCCTCGCCGCCTACGACAACCGGCAGAAGATCAAGGCCGCCTACGAGGACTTCGACACCAAGTTCTCGGCCATCCTCACCCCCGAGCAGCTCGCGAAGTACAACGCCTTGAAGCAGTTGGTGGGGGACGATTCGTAGGGCGCAGGACGAACACGGACGAGCAAGGAACAGGGAGGCCGCGGCTGGAGCTCTCCCTTTTCCGTGTCCGTCCGTGCCTGTCCGTGTTCGTCCTTCCTCCTGTCACACCCTCGCCTTTGCATCTCCACCTCGCGCGCGATAACGTTCCACGGGAGGTGCCCGCCGGGATGAAGCTACTCCTTCTCCGCCACGCCATCGCCGAAGAGCGCGAGGACTTCGCCCGCACGGGCAAGGACGACTGCCTGCGCCCGCTCACCGACGAGGGGCGCAAGAAGATGAAGCAGAACGCCAAGGGGCTGCGGGAGGTGCTGCCGGAGATCGACCTGCTGGCCACCAGCCCCCTCACCCGCGCCGCCCAGACGGGCGCCATCGTCGACTCCGTCTATGGCGGCCTTCCCGAGGTGGAGATCGACGAGCTTTCCCCCGAAGGCACGCCCACCGATTTCCTGCGCTGGCTGCGCAAGCAGAAGGCGGAGACCATCGTGGCCGTGGGGCACGAGCCGAGCATCAGCCTCATCCTCTCGTGGCTGCTGACCGGCAGCGAACGGCGGCTCTTCTCGTTCCGCAAGGGGGGCGCCTGCCTGATCGATTTCGCGGGTGAGGTGGGCGCCGGCACGGCGACGCTCCTCTGGGCCTTGACGCCCTCCCAGCTCCGGGACCTGGCCGATTGAGGCCCGGGGGGCCGGGCATGACCACTCCTCTCTCGCCGCTCCTTCCCCGGCCGCCCGAAGAGGGCGCCCGCCTCGTCGCCCTCTCCTACCTCGACCAGGCCGCCGCTGCCCGGGAGCACCTCACCGTCGGGGACGACCCCGAGGCGCTCCACGACTTCCGCGTCGCCCTCCGCCGGCTGCGCAGCACCTTGCGGGCCTACCGCGACCTGCTGGACGAGAGCGTCCCCAAGAAGCTGGCCAGGCGGCTCAAGCGGCTCGCGGGCGCCACCGGCCCGGGGCGGGACGCCGAAGTCCAACTCGAATGGGTGCGAGGCCGGTCCGCGAGCCTCGGCTCCCAACAGCGTCAGGGACAGGCCTGGATGCTGGCGCGCCTCAACGGCCGCATGCGGGACGCCTACGACGACCTCCAGGAGGACGTCGAGCGCGACTTTCCCGGCCTCGAAGGCGACCTGCGGCGCCACCTCTCGGTCTACCGCACCAAGGTCTTCCTCGACCCGGAAGCGCCGCCGCCCACCTTCGGGGAGGTGACGGCCAGGATCCTCCGCGGCCAGGTCGAAGACCTCGCGGCCCATCTCGGAAGGGTCCGCCACGCCGATGACCAGGACGAGGCCCATCAGGCACGGATCAGCGCCAAGCGGGTCCGCTACCTGCTGGAGCCCTTCGCGGAAGAGCTGCCCGAGGCGGGCGCCATGGTCAAGCGCTTCAAGGCCCTGCAGGACCTGCTGGGCGAGCTCCACGACTCCCACGTGCTGGAAAGCGAATTGGCCGAGGCCCTCGAGGACGCCGCCGCCGAGCGGGCGCGCCGGCTGCTGGAGCTTGCCCTCGCCGCCGATGCCGATCCCGCCCGTCTGCGCGCGGAACGCCGCCGTTCCCGCGAGGCCGGCCTCATCGCCCTCGCCCGCCACAACCGCGATCGGCGCGACCGCCTCTTCGCAGACCTCGAAGCCGGGTGGCTCGATGGCGAGGCGGATGGATTCCTGAAGGACGTTGCGGCGCTGGAAGAGAAGATGGCGGGAGATCGAGATCAGTACGCCCCGCCCAGCGTCTGACCCCCGTCGATCACCAGCACCGCCCCGGTAGTAAAGCGGGAGGCGTCGCTCGCGAGGTAGAGCACCGCCCCCACCAGGTCCTCCGGCTGGCCGATCCGCCGCTGGGGGATGGACCGTAGCGCGCGCTCCCGCACCTCCGGCGTGGCCCATAGAGCCTCGCTGAAGCGGGTCTGGATCAGCCCGGGCGCGATGGCGTTGACCCGCACGTTCTCCGCCGCCAGCTCCATCGCCAGGGTCTTGGTCAGCATGATCACCGCCGCCTTGCTGACGCCGTAGATCCCGAGCCCCGAATGGGGGACGAGCCCCGCCACCGAGGCGACGTTGACCACCGCGCCGCCCCCCCGCTCGCGCATCGCAGGGAGGCAGGCGCGGAGGGTGAAGGCATACCCCTTTACGTTCACCTCGAACGTCTTGTCCCACTGACCCTCCTCCGCCGCCAGCAGAGGGCCATAGTGGGGATTGGTGGCCGCGTTGTTCACCAGCACGTCGATGCCGCCGAAAGCTTCCCTGGCCCGCGCCGCCAGGGCCTCGACGTCCGCCACCCGCCCGGTGTGACAGGCAACGGCGACGGCCTCGCCCCCCTGGGCTTGGATCTTCTCGGCCACGGCGGCAACGCCTTCGACCTTGCGGCTGGCCAGCACCAAGCGGGCGCCGGACGCGGCGAAGCCGAGGGCCACGGCCTCGCCAATGCCGCGGGAGGCGCCGGTGACCACGACGACCTTGCCGGTGAGGCCGGGGAAGCTTGCGGGGGAGGGGCTCATGGGAGGGGAGGATCTCTCAGAAGGATGTCTTTTCCGCTGGTCTCGATTGGCCAGGCCCTTACAGCCGCTCTTTCAAGATACGCTCAACACGAACGAAGCTGGGCAAATGCTGCTTCAAAACCGCGGGGTCGAGCTTCGCCAGCACCTCGAAGGATCGCTTGCCCTTGGAGTAGGCGTTTGAGCAGTCGCGGGAGGCGTGGACGAGCTTGTCGTGTACGTCGTCTCGATTCCGGTTCTCCAAGTCGTGCAATGCCGGCAGCGCTTTCTCCTGCAGCCTTTGGCCGTAATGCTCCCGCAGCGCCGCCCGATCCGCCACGATCCAGGTTTCCATGCAGGTGGTCATGAAGAGAACCTGCTCATCCTCCGCTCCGGCGGGTTTGTCCCATCGATCGCGGCTTTTGAGATGATCCCAGGTCTTTTCGAGGTCTTTTACAGGATCTTCACTGTCCACCAACATCGCGACGTAGTCACCCACCTTTCGACTGGCGTGTGCGGTCTCGAAATCCTCGAAAGCCGACCTGCGTCCACCACAGGCGCTCAGCCGTGGCAGTCTCCCAGACAAGCCCGCTTTCTCGAGAATTTTGCGGAAGCCCTCCCGGCAGCGAATCTGATCCTCTTTCGATTCTCCGCCTTCGATGTACAGGTGCGCTCTCACCAGCGGGTCCCTCCGATCTCGCCCTTCATCCAAAGCTGGCCGAGCCGGTACTTCTTCAACCATTCGCAAAGGTCGGCCGGGCTCAATCGCTCCATGCTCGTCTGCCCTTGCTGTTTGGAGCAGACGACTACGGCTTCAGGAGTCTCCGTCATCGCATCCACCAGAATGTCAGAGTGGGTCGTGACGATGATTTGTGTCCGCTCCGAGGCAGCCCTCAGCAGGTCCGCCACCTTCGGCAGGATGTCCGGGTGCAGTCCCAGCTCCGGCTCCTCCAGGCAGATGAGAGGCGGCGGTTCAGGGTCGCAGAGGATCGCCAGCAGGCATAGATAGCGCAGAGTGCCATCGGAAAGGCGCGTGGCGGGAATGCTGAAGTCCCCCTCCGTGAAGAACACCTGTACCGTGCCGCCCTCGACAAAAACGTCGAAGTCATGAATGCCATCGTAGAGGTCTTTCAGTCCCTCGAGGATCGCCTTCTTGGCCGCCGGGAAGCGCGTCTTCAAGCGGTTCAGAAAGAGGCCCAGGTTGGAGAAATCCTCTTCCAAGGCGTCATTCCGCATGTCTGCTTTCTGGGGCTCACGGAACACCGCATTCCGCCCGAACGCCCATTCCCGGTAGATGCGCACCCTCTCATAGTTTTGAGCCAGCCAGGCCAGCTCCGGATAGGCCTCGGGATCGCGCCGCTGCGCCAGGATCGAGCGGTCGGCTGCGATCGTCTCCCGCGCCAGGCTGTGGCTTCCTTTGTCAACTGTATTCAACGTCGGCTGGCCGTGCTGGTAGCGGTAGTAAAAATAGACATCCGACTCGTCAGCAAAGCGCTCGCCGTCTTCCACCCGCTCGTCATCCAGCAAGAACGACTGAGCGACCGAACGGAACGCGACCAAATGGCGAAGCGGCATCGGACCATCCGGACTCCTCACCACCCATTCGACCGACGCCGCGTCTTTCGGCCTACCTTTCCAAATCCACTCCACCACGCCGCCACCCTTCCGCGTCACATCGCGCATTTCCTTCGGAGCCGAGCGCATCAGGCTGATGGCTTCGATGAGGTTCGATTTGCCGCAACCATTGGGACCGATGAGCAGATTCAGCGCTTTGAGCTCAATGCCCGCATTGTCGGGGCCGAAGGATAGAAAATTCTTCGGGGCCAGATGTTGGATCAACACCGGGTCGGTTGATTCAGGCATAGTTCAAAATCTCCCGTGCTTCGCGACCATAGTAACTCAGCGGCCGCCCTCTCCCCTCCCGGAGGGAGAGGAGAAAGAGCCCAACCAGCCTCACCGCGCCGGCCGCAGCGCCGCCGTCCGCGCCACCCACCTCCCCGCCGCCCTCAGAGTCAGGGGAACCCTCCGGGTCCAGCGAGGAGGGAGGAGAGAGGGGATCGTCTCGAAGAGTAGCTTCTCCCAATACGGCAAGACCGCCGTGGCGGTGAAATCGGCAGCGCGGGCGCGGCCGTTCTCGACCATCGCGCCGTAGAGGCCGGGATCCGCCAGCAGCCGGTCCACCGCCTTCTGGGCTTCGGGCAGGGAGGAGACCTCGAAGTAATCCAGCTCGGAGCGGCGCAGCTCCCGGTAAGCCGTCTCTGGCCCGAGCAGCGCGGGCGTCCCCGCCAGCCAGGCGTTGACCAGCTTGGAAGCCGGCTTGTTCGTCGACCTGCCCTCGGGGCGGACGGCGAGGACCAGGTCCGCCTGGCGGAAATCGGGCCAGTCCAGGGCCTGCGAATCCGTCTCCCGGCCGGCGAAGGGCGCCGCGTCCACCACCCACTCGATATCGCGGGCGGCGAGGAAATCGCGCCACTCGGCCCGGCGGAAATCGGGATGGAGATTGCCCTCGAACCCCTTGTAGACGAGCCGCCGGATGGCCGTGCCCCGGTCCGGATCGCGGGGCAGGAGCCCCGGCTGCGGCCAGTGGGGGATGTGGAAACGCCGCCGACCGTCCGCGAAACGGCCGTTCTGCACCACCTCGAAATCGGCGATCAGCGGCTGCCGGTTGTCCGCCCGCGCCGCCACGAGCACGGCATCTCCCAAGAGATGCCGCTGCCGCCGCAGGGCGCGGGCCTGCTTGGCATGGAAGACGATCAACCCCTCACTGGGAGGGACTGCGGCGAGCTCCACGGGTCGGCCCGCACGGGCAAGGCGCAGGAAGGTCTGCAGCACCCACACCTGCTCGCCGCGCTGAAAGCTTCGCCAGTCGCGGTCCGGATCGAGACGCCGGAGCCCGTCGAGGTCCTCCTCGCCGTCGAGAAAGAAGGTGACCCGCATCTCTTCGTGGAGCTTACAACGCCGGGACTGGACGAGGCTGGTAGACTGGCAGGCGGACCTTCAAGGAGATTTCCCATGGCCGTCGAAATCACCGGCAAATACATCGGCAACCTCAAGACCGAGCTCACCCACGTTCCCTCAGGGACCGTGATCCGCACCGCCGCCCCCGTGGACAACCAGGGGGACGGCAGCTCCTTCTCCCCCACGGACCTCGCGGCGACCGCCCTCGGCGCCTGCATGCTGACCCTGATCGCCATCGTCGGCGAGCGGGACGGCCTGGATCTCACGGGCCTCACCTTCCGCTTGGAGAAGCACATGGCCGCGAACCCCCGGCGCATCGGCGCCATCCCGGTGACCATCACCATGCCGGCGGGCCTCACCGAGGACCAGAGGAAGAAGCTGGAGAACGCCGCGTTGACCTGCCCCGTCCACAAGAGCCTCTCCGAGGGCGTCGAGCGGCCGGTGGAGTTCGTGTATGCGGATGCTCCGGTGGCGGTGGGGTGAAGGCGTTGAAATCGCTTCCAATCCCACCATGGAGACCGCTCTACCTGCGCCTTTGCCAGCGGCTGGGGTCCCGGGAAAGGTGAATGATCGCGATCACTTTGATCCGAGTTGGGCGCAGCCGAAAGAAAACTCCGTAGGGGAATTGCTTCAGCAGAGCTCGGCGAACGTCGCGGTGGACCAGCGGAAAGCGGTAAGGGTTCTCAACGACTGCATCCAGAGTCTGGCGGACGATGTCGAGAAACGCCTTCCCCAGCCCAGGCGACGCGTTCTCGTACCAACGGGCGGCCTCGTCAGCCTCCCGCTCAGCTTGCGGTCCGACCCGAAGCGGAAGGGGGCTCACAGCTTCGAGAGGATTCTCTGCTGGACTTCGCCCCAGGGAGAGCCGGCTTCTGGCTCCGCATCATCGGCCGCGATTCGTTCATCAAGGAGGTCGCGCTGCCAGTCAGGCAATGACGGCTGGGGAGCGGCGTGCTCGACCCGGTCCCAGATCGCTTCCGCCAACTCGAGCTGCTCCTCGACTGGAAGCCGGAGTACCTCACGCTGTAGGTCGGACTTGGTCATGCCCTCAGTCTAGAACAAAAACGCCCCGATCTCCCTACCCCTTCGCCTCATACCAACTCCTCCCCCACCCCACCTCCACCTCCAGGGGCACGGCGAGGGCGGCGACACCTTCCATCTCTTTCTTCACCATCGCCGCCACGGCCTCGGCGTCCTTCTCAGGGACTTCGAGGACCAGCTCGTCGTGCACGGTCAGGAGGAGCCGGCTGTCCGGGTTCTCGACGCGTAGGCGGCAGTCGATGGCAATCATGGCGATCTTCAGGAGGTCCGCGGCCGTGCCCTGGATGCGGGCGTTGATGGCCATGCGGCGGGCGTTTTCCCGCAGGTTCCAGTTCTTGCTCTGGATGTCCGGCAGCCAGCGGACGCGGCCGTAGAGGGTCTCGACCTTCCCCTCCTTCTCGGCGCTCGCCTGCGTCTCTTCTACGTACCTCCGGACTCCCGAGTAGCGGTCGAGATAAGCCTTGATGAACTTGTCGGCCTCCTTGGTGGGGATGCTCAGGGCCTGCGAGAGGCCGAAGGGGCTCATGCCGTAGAGGATGCCGAAGTTGATGGTCTTCGCCGCCCGCCGCTGCTCGGCGGTCACCAGCTCGGGGGCGGAGCCGAAGACGAGGGCGGCGGTGGCGCGGTGGATGTCCTCGCCGGCCTGGAAAGCGCGGATCAACTCCGTTTCCTCCGCGATGTGGGCCAGGATGCGCAGCTCGACCTGGCTGTAGTCCGCCACCAGCAGGACCCGCCCGGGCGGCGCGATGAAAGCCTTGCGGATGCGCTGCCCCAGCTCCGTGCGCACGGGGATGTTCTGCAGGTTGGGATTGGCCGAGGAGAGGCGCCCCGTGGCCGCCACCGCCTGGTTGAAGCGGGTGTGGAGGCGGCCGTCCGGCGCCACCAGCACCGGGAGGGCGTCCACGTAGGTGGATTTCAGCTTCGTCAGCTCGCGCCAGCGTAAGAGGCTCTGGGCGATGGGGAAGCCGCGCACGGCCAGCTCTTCCAGCGTTTCCGCCCCCGTCGAGTAGCTCTTCGTCTTCTGCGTGCGCTTCAAGACCGGCAGGCCCATGTGCTCGAAGAGGACGACGCCGAGCTGCTGCGGCGATCCCAGGTTGAAGCGCTCGCCGGCCTGCTTGTAGATCTCCTCTTCCAGGCTCGCGATCTCCTGGCCCAGCTCGTCCGACATCCGCCTCAGGTACTCGACGTCGAGCAGGATCCCTGCCTCCTCCATCCCCAAAAGCACGGGGACCAGGGGGACTTCGATCTCGGCGTAGACCTTGGCGAGGGGGCTCACTTCCAGCTCGCGGCGCATGCCGGCGGCGAGCTGGCGAGCGAGGAGAACCCGCTCGCCCGCGTAGGCGGCGAGGCGCGAGTCGCCCACCGCGGGCTCCTGCCCCCGGTCCCACCCCACGTCCTTGGGTGTCAAGGGCTTGCGGGCCAGCCGCTCCAGCGCCAGCTCGTCCAGGGTGTGGCCGTGCACGGAAGGCTTCAGGAGATAGGAGACGAGCATGGCATCGAAGAGGGCCGCCCGGCACTCGGGTCCCCGGGCGCAGAGACGGAGGACTTCCTTGAGATTGTGACCGGCGATATGGATCTCCGGATCGTCCAGCCAGCGATCGAGCGTGGCGAGGGCGGCGTCCTTCATGCCGTCCCGCCGGAAATCGGCGTAGACCACGGGGCTCCCTTCGCCGCCCGTGGCCGCCAGGGCGATGGGGGGCTCCTCGCCGAGGACGGCGGCGTAGACCTCGCCGCCGAGCTTCGCCGCCGCCTCGTTCCACGCCTCGGGGGTCACGGCCTCCTCGGCGGCGGGGACCTCCTCTCCTCCCACCCCGCTGCCGGCGATGGCGTCGGCAGGCCCCAGCTCCTCGGCCAGGGAGAAGAACTCCAGCTCGGTGAACAGCGATCGCAGGGCGTTCGTGTCCGGCGGATCGTGGTGCAGGGCTTCGGGGTCAAAGGGGAGGTCGAGGTTGGTGTGGATGGTTGACAGCTCCTTCGACAGCCGCGCCTGCTCGGCGTGGCTCTGGAGCCCCTCGCGATAGGCCTTGCGGGTGATCTCGCCCGCCCGCGCCAGCAGCTCGTCGAGCGAGCCGTACTCCTGGATGAGGCTCTTCGCCCCCTTCTCGCCGATGCCGGGGACGCCGGGGATGTTGTCGATCGAGTCCCCCATCAGGGCCAGGACGTCCACCACCTTCTCCGGCGGCACGCCGAAGTCCTCGGTCACCTCCGCCGGGCCGTAGAGCTTGTTGCGCCCGGTGTGGTAGAGGGAGACGCGGGGCTCGACGAGCTGCATCAGGTCCTTGTCCGCGGAGACCAGGACGACGTCGTACCCCCCCTCGGCGGCCTTGCAGGCGAGGCTCCCCAGGACGTCGTCGGCCTCGTAACCCGCGAGCTCCAGGATGGGGATGCGGTAGGCCTCCAGCACGCGGCGGATCCACGGGAGCTGGCTCGCGAGGTCCTCCGGCATGGGGCGGCGGTTGGCCTTGTACCCCTCGAACTTCTCGTTGCGGAAGGTCTTGCCCACGTCGAGCGCCACCCCCACCAGCTCCGGGTTCTCCTCGCGCAGGAGCTTGCGCAGCATGGTGACGAAGCCGTAGACGGCGTTGGTGGGCTCGCCCCGCGAGCTGGAAAGGTTACGGATGGCGTAGAAAGCGCGAAAGATGTTCGAGTACCCGTCGATCAGGAAGAGACGGGAGCGGGCGCTGCGAGTGGGGGAGTTGAGGCTCGTCTCGGTCATCTCGGCCATGGCGGGGACATTCTATGTCCACGCGGCTCTCCAGGTGGCGCCCTGGCGCTGGCACGAGTCTGGCAAGTCTCGCCGGCCTATTGGGACCACTATGACGAGAAAGGAGAAACGGGCATGCACGTGATGGGGCTTCTGTCCTGGATCATCTTCGGGCTGATCGCCGGGGCCATCGCCAAATTCCTGACCCCGGGGCGCGACCCTGGCGGTTGCATCGTCACCATCATCGTCGGCATCGTCGGCGCCCTGCTGGGCGGTTTCCTGGCGACGAAGCTCGGCTTCGGGGGGATCTCCGGCTTCGACCTGCGGAGCTTCTTCATCGCCGTCCTCGGTGCCATCATCCTCCTTCTACTGTGGCGGATGGTCAGCGGGCGACGATGAGAAAAGCCAAAAAAGGACGACAGGGACGATAGGGACAGCAAGGACGAACAGCAAGAACGCCCCGCCCGGTACCCCTCTCCCGGTGAGGGGGGTGGCGAGGGGGCGGGAGAGGGGCAGGGGTGAGGGTCTTGGGCGGACGGGGAGGCTTGGACCGGGATACACCCTTCCCGCCGCTTGACCGTCTCCCTCGAACGGGTCAAAGTGGAGCCATGCACGTCCTCGCCATCCATTACAAGCCGGGCGCCGGCGATGCCCTGGCCGCCCCTCTCGCCGAGGCCCTGGGGAGCACGCTCTACGAGGCGCGGGCACGGGTGAGCGACCCCGAGGGAGGACCGGCGATCGTGGCCACCTATGGCGAGGTCGAGCCCGCCTGGGCGTGCGCCGGAAGGCTGCGGGCCAACGGCTTCGCTCCCATCCACCTCACCCCGGAGGACGTGGAGCCGCGCACGTCCCGCTTCCAGGTGCGCACCTTCACCCTCGGCGCGGAGGGGCTCACCGCCGAGTCGCGGCGGGGAGAGGTCACCGAGATCGCCTACCGCGAGATCGACCTCATCCTGCGCGCCACCCGCCTCGAGGAGCGCACGGAGACGAAGACCACCGAGCAGCGCAAGTTCAGCGCCGGCCGCGCCCTCCTCTCCGGCGGGTTGATGCTCACCAAGAAGACGCGCAAGGTCGAGCGCGTGACGCTCGAGGAGCGGGACGACTTCGTTCAGCTCTATGCCGGCGGGCGCCCCCCCGTGGTCTTTCACGCCGCCGGCCTCAACTATCAGTCGTTCGGCGCCGCCCTGCAGCCTTCCGTGGCCGCGAACTTCGCGAAGCTGATCGAAAGGCTGCGCCAGTCCGCCCCCGGCGCCCGCTACGACGACCGCCTGTCGAACCGCGTGGGAAGGGCCCGCATCCTCGGGCCCTCCTCGCTCAAAGACCAGCACCTGGACGTCGCCGTCTCGCTCCTTGCGCGGGTGCTGCGCCCTTCCCGCGCCGCTACCGGCTGACCACCAGGATCACGAAGGAATCCGGCAGGATCGCGGGGCGCGGGCGCGGCTGCTCCGCCGTGGGCGCGGGTGCCGGGCCGAAAGCCGCCGTGGGCAGGTAGACGGTGTGCGTCTTCTCGTCGAGCGCCATGGTCCGCGCGCCACGGCGGGTGGGGACGGTTTCGGCCACGCTGAAGCGGTCGGGCGTCTCCTCCTTGATCACCGTCAGCGTACCCTCGCCGTTGGAGCTGAAGCCGAGCCCCGTTCCAGGATCGAAGGCGTTGGCGTCGACCCCGTCGCCGATAGGAACGGTGGTGACCACCTTGCCGCTCTCGGTGTCGACCACCGCCGCCAGCTTGTTGGAGCAGCCGATCAGCAGCCGGTGGTGCTTGCGGTCGATGGCCATGCCGGACGGCTCCTCACAGGGAGCGAGCGGCCAGCGCCCCTTCACCGCCAGGTCCTTGGCGCCGAAGGCGACGACCTCGCTCTTGTCCTCGATGTTGACGAAAATCCTGCCGTTCAAATCCGTGGTGGCGAACTCGGGCTTGCCGCCGAGCTCGAGGGTGCCCACGACAGCGCCGGTCTTCGCTTCCAGGACGGTGGCGTTCTTGGAGCGCCCGTTGAAGGCGAAGACCCGGGAGGAATGGGGATCGTAAAGGATGGCGTCCGGGTTCTCACCCGTGGACTTGACCTCGCTCAAGGTGGTGAGCGCCTTCAAGTCGAAGATGGTGATCATCGAGCTGCGGCCGTTGCTGATGAAGCCACGGCCGAGATCGGCGGCGATGGCGATGCCGTGCACTCCCGAAAGATTGCCGATCTCGCCCACCGGCTTGCCGCTGTCGACGTCGACGACGTTGACCTTGGTGCCGTGCGAAACGTAGAGCCGGCGCGCCGCGGCATCGACCGTGAGGTAGTCCCACCCGCCCTCGCCGCCGAGCTTGATTTCCTGGGTGAGGTGATAGCCGGGCGGCGCCTGTGGCGTCTGCGCTGTCTTCGGCGTCTGCGGTTTCAGCGGTTTGGGCGACGGGGGCACCTTCTCCGGCGGCGCGCCGAGCAGCACAGCCGGGACGAGGAAGAACAGGGATGCGATCGATCTCCGGATCATAGGGGTCATGGACGCCCTCCTTGTGGCGGAGCATAGCGGCGGTTCGATGAAGGAATCATGAAAAGCCGGCAGGAGAGCGTAGCATCCCGCCGGCTTTGACGCGCCCGGGACGGGCGAGTAAGCTCGAAATCCGCCATGCGGCTGCTGCTGATCGAGGACTCCCCCCGCCTGCGCTCGACCCTGCAGAAAGGGCTGAGCCGCGCCGGCTATGCCGTCGACACCGCGCAGGACGGCCGCGAGGGGCTCTGGCTCGCCACGGAGAACGAATACGACGTGATCGTGCTCGACCTCATGCTGCCGGAGATCGATGGCCTCTCCGTCCTCGAAAAGCTGCGCGGCCAGGGGAAGGAGACGCACGTGCTCATCCTCTCGGCGAAAGACCTGGTGGAGGACCGCGTCGCGGGGCTCTCGCGCGGCGCCGACGACTACCTCGTGAAGCCCTTCTCTTTCGACGAGCTCCTCGCTCGCCTCCAGGCGCTCGTGCGCCGGTCGTATCATGCCAAGAACCCCCTCATCCGCCTCGGCGAGCTGGAGGTGAACACGGCGGCCCGGCGGGTTTCATACGCGGGGCGGCCGGTGCCGCTGACCCCGCGCGAGTACAGCCTGCTGGAGGTCCTGGTGCTGCGGGCCGGTGAGGTCGTCAGCCGCCGCGAGCTGTGGGAACGCCTCTACGAGTTCGATTCGGAAGCCGCCAGCAACGTCGTCGACGTCCTCGTCTACTCGCTGCGCAAGAAGCTCGATCCCCGGAACCCGCAGAGCGTGGTCAAGACCCGGCGCGGCCTCGGCTACCTGGTCGACGGGAGCGCGCCGTGAGATCGCTGCGCGGCCGCCTGACCGCGGGGCTGCTGATCGGCACGGGGCTCCTGCTCGCGGCCGGCGGGTGGGTGCTCGATCACGTCCTCAGCTCGCGCCTGCGGCGGGACTACGATGCCGCGCTGCTCTCCCGGGCCAGGTCGCTCGCGACCCTCACGGAGCAGGCGGACGCCCGCGTCTGGCTGCAAACCACGGACGAGGTGATGCCCGATTTCGGGCTCCGGCACCATCCGGATTACTTCGAGCTCTGGCTCACCAACGGCCCGGCCCTCGAGCGCTCCCGCTCCCTGGGGAAGCGGGACCTCCCACGCTCGCTCCCCTCGGGTTCCCCCCTCGATCAACCCCGCCTGCGCGACCTCACCCTGCCGGACGGCCGGCGGGGGCGTAGCGCCGAGATCACCTTCCATCCACTCTCGGAGGCGGAGGAAGGACAGTTGCGGGACAGAGGACAACCCTCCCGCCTCAGCGCTTCCCCCGGCGACCTCCGAGTGACGCTGGTGGTGGCGCATGGGCGGGAGGAGCTGGACGCCATCCTCGCCACGATTCACCTGACGCTGGCGCTCGTCGCCCTCGGCCTCCTCCTGGGCACCGCCGCCCTCGTCAAGCTGGTGGTGGGAGCGGGCCTCGCGCCGCTCGACGACCTCGGGCGGCGCCTGGAGACCATGGGCGCCGAGTCGCTGGGGGCTCTCGGCCTCGCGGGCGCCCCGGCCGAGCTCGTCCCCCTGATCCGCCACCTCAACGGCTTGCTGGCGCGCCTCCAGGAATCCTTCGCCCGCGAGCGGGCGTTCTCCGCCAACCTCGCCCACGAGCTGCGCACCCCGCTCGCTGAGCTGCGCGCCGTGACCGAGGTCGCCCTGAAGTGGCCGGAGGACACCGCGTCCTGGAGGACGTCGTGCGAGGAGATCCGCACCATCGGCCTGCAGATGGAGACCCTGGTCGTCAACCTGCTGGCGCTCGCCCGCTGCGATGCGCGGCAGAGCACGGTCCACGCCTCCCAGGTGCCGCTGCGCGAGCTGGCCGCCGGCGCTTGGAGCCCCTTCTGCCAGGCGGCGCGGGAGAAGGGGATGGATTTCCGGCTCGCCGTGCCGGAGGGGCTGATCGTGGTGACCGACCGGGAGAAGCTGGCGCTCATCCTCTCCAACCTGTTCTCGAACGCGGTGGCCTACGGCTCTCCGGGATCGGCGATCGACTGCGCCGGGGAGGCCACGGATTCCGGCTTCGCCCTGCGCGTGCGCAACGCGGCCGCGGACCTCGCCCCGGGCGACCTCTCCCGCGTCTTCGACCGCTTCTGGCGCAAGGACGCGGCCCGCTCCGACGGCCAGCATGCGGGTCTCGGCCTCTCCCTGGTGGCCGCCCTCTGCGACACCCTGGACCTGCAAAAAGAGGCACACCTCGCGGGCGGCTGTTTCGAGATCTCGCTGCGCGGACGGGCCGCGCCTTCATCGTCCCTTCATTGAGCCACCCATAGCATGAGCCCCGAGAGTCCGCCCCCGCGCCGCGGGCCGGCAGGCCTCAAGGAGAGCCAGGCTGAAGGCGTTTCTGCTCGTCGTGGGTGGTTTCCTCCTCCTCTTCTTCGGCGGTCTGGGGAGCGTTCCCCTGCTCGATCCCGACGAGGGGCGGTACGCGGAGATCCCGCGCGAGATGCTCCAGCGCCACGACTTCGTGACGCCGCACCTCGACGGCGTGCTCTATTTCGAAAAGCCCCCTCTCTACTACTGGTTGAACGCAGCGGCCTCCGCCGCGCTGCCGAGCCCCGAGATCGCCTCCCGCCTGGCCGGCGCCTGCTTCGGGCTCGCCGGCCTGGGGCTCGCCTGGCTCCTGGGGAGCGCCATGGGGGGGAAGCGGACGGGGCTCCTCGCCGCCATCGTCCTCGGCACCGCCCCCCTCTACGTGGCCCTGGCCCGCGCGGCGATCATTGACATGACGGTGACGTTCTTCCTGAGCGCCGCCCTCACCTGTTTCTGGCTCGCCCAGGAAAGAGAGGACGATGGCCTGCGGACGCGTCTCCTCTGGTACGGCGTCTTCGCCGCCGCCGCCCTCGCCACCCTGGCCAAGGGGCTCATCGGCATCGTCATCCCGGGGGCGGTGGCCTTCCTCTTCCTCCTCTTCACCCGGCGGTGGAGCGTGCTGCGGCGGGTCCCCTGGGTGGGCGGGCCCCTCCTGTTCCTCGCCATCGCCGCCCCGTGGCACGTGCTGGCGGCGCGGCGGAATCCGGACTTCCTCTGGTTCTACTTCGTGCACGAGCACGTCCTGCGCTACGCCACGGCCGAAGCGGAGCGGCAGCAGCCCTTCTGGTTCTTCGGCGCCATCCTCCTGGTGGGGCTCCTCCCCTGGTCCGGGCTCTTCCCGGCGGCCGCCGCCCTCCTGCGCCGCGCCCCGGAGCGGCTGCGGGACCGCCGGGATCGCCCGGCCCTCGTCTTCCTCCTCTCCTGGGCGGGGTTCGTCGTCCTCTTCTTCTCCGCCTCCCGCTCGAAGCTCGTGCCCTACGTCCTGCCGGCGCTGCCGCCCCTCGCCGTCCTGGCGGCGCTGGCCGTGGCCGAGGCGGAAGAGCGGGAGGGGCGCGCCCGCCGGTGGCTCCGCCTTGGCGCCGTGGCCGGAGCCCTCCTCCTGGGAATCCTGGCCGTTCCCTTCCTCTGGGCCTCCCTGGGGCTGGTCGAGCTCTTCTCCCCCCGCTTCTCGCCGTTCCTCTTCGCCTTCGCCCTGCCGGCGGTGGCGATGGCCCTCGTCGCGGCGGCGGTTTGGTGGCGGCTCGGGGCGACGGAGGAAGGGCGCGCCTGGGGACTGGCGGCGATGGCGGGAGGGGCCGTCCTCCTCATCGGCTGCCTGTGGGCCGTGGGGCCCCGTGTGGCCCTGGACCGCAGCAGCCAGGGCCTCGCGAGCTTCCTCAAAAACCACCTCGGGCCGCAGGACGAGGTCTATGCTTACGATTGCTACCCTCAATCCCTGCCGGTCTACCTCGGCCGGCTGATCGGCGTCGTGCGCTACCGGGGCGAGCTCGCCTTCGGGATCGATCACCTGCCGCCGGAGACCCGCGCTCGCCGTTTTCCCACCGCCGGCCAGTTCCAGGAGCGCTGGCGTTCATCCCGCCCTGTCTATCTGGTGCTGGAGGGCAGGGACCTGCGCAAGCTGGAAGCCGACGGGCTCGCCCCAGGCCCCATCCTGTGGCGACAGAAGAAGCTCCTGCTGATGACCAATCAGCGATCCACCGGTGAAAGGACCGAGAATGAATCTGAAACCAACGATGACCCTCACCTGTCTCGCCTGCTTCCTGGTGACGGCGGGCAGCGCCTTCGCCGGCGTGTGCCCGGTCAAATCGACTCCCACCCGTCCCCCTATCCGCTCGGACGTGCCGGCAGCCCTCGCCAAACAGGCCCGGATCGACCTTGACACCGCCCGTGCCGTGGCGCTGAAGCGGGTGCCGCACGGCACGGTGCGCTCCGAGGAGCTTGAGAGAGAGCATGGCAAGCTGATCTACTCCTTCGACATCGAGGTCCCCGGCAAGCCGGGGATCGAGGAGGTGAACGTGAGCGCGATGAGCGGCAAGGTGATCGGCATGCATCATGAGAGCGCGCAGACGGAGCGGCGCGAGGCGGCCCAGGAGCGCCATCCTCCGCTCCTCTGAGCGCGATGAGAGCTTTTCTCTTTCTCGCCGCGGCAATCCTCCTCGCCGCCCCGCTGGGTGCCGAGCCCCCCCTTTCCCTGGAGGAGGCCCTGTCGGCCGCGCTCGCCGCCAACCCGGCCCTCGCCGCCGCACGCCTGGGGCGGCAGGAGGCCCAGGCGCGGGGGGACGTGGCCCGCCAACGGCCAAATCCGGAGATCGCGGTCGAGGAGTCGCGCGACACGCCGCGCGACTCGGCCGTCGTTTCCGTCCCCATCGAGCGGGGGGGAAAGCGCCGGAGCCGGATCGCCGTGGCCGCGGCCCAGGCGAGGAGCAACGAGGCCGAGATCGCCCGCCTCACCGCCGCCACCCGCAACCAGGTGCGCCGCGCCTACTTCGCGCTCGCCGCCGCCGAGCGGCGCGCCCATGAGACGGCGGAGATCGCGGGGCTGGCCGGGCGCGCCCGCGACGCCGCCCAGGCGCGTTTCGCGGCCGGCGACGTCCCCCGGCTCGACGCCCTCCAGTCCGAGCTCGCCGCGACCCAGGCGGCGGGCGAGGCGGACAAGGCTCGAGGACTGGTGGCCGGGGCGCGGGCCGATTTGAACTCCCTCCTCGCCCGGCCGCCGGATTCCCCCCTCACGGTGGAAACGGAGCTCGCGGCCGGCCGGGTGCCTCCGGCGGACGCGGCGGTCACCCTCGCCCTCGCCAGCAGCACCGAGCTCGCGGCGCTCGACTTTGGGATCGCCGAGCAGAAGGCGCGGGCCGAGCTGGCGCGGGCCGAGGCCGTTCCCGATTGGACCGCCGCCGCCGGCGTCACCCACCACGCGCCGCCCGATTTCGACTGGGGGTGGCGAGGATCGCTGACCTTCACCCTCCCCATTTTCACTCGCGGCGCCCAGGCGCGGCTCGAAGAGGCCACCTTGGCGCGCTTGCAGGCGGAGCGCGAAGCCGCGGCGGCGCGGGTGAAGAGCACGGTATTCGCCGCCGCCGCCAACGCCGGAGTCCAGCGGCTGGCCCTGCTGCGCTTCCGGGACGAGATCCTCCCCCGCGCCGCCGAGGTCGAGGCCATGGCGGAGGACTCCTACCGCTCGGGGCAGACGGGGCTCGTCGCGCTCCTCCAGAGCCTCCAGTCCGTGCACGACCTGCGCCTCCAGGCGGTGCAGGCGGGGGCCGACTACCAGAACGCGCTCGCCGACCTGGAGCGGGCGATCGGAGCGCCTCTGCCTTGAAGATCCCCGCGCCTCTCCTGCTGCTTCCCGTCTTGCTGTCCCTCCCCGCCTGCCACAAGGCCTCGCCCGAGGAGGTGAATACGGCCGAGGCCGTCCCCGTCACCGTAGCCACGGCCCAGAGCGGCCCCATCCGCCCCGTGGTCGCGGGCACCGGGCAGGTGAAACCGGCTCCCGGGGCCGAGCTGCTGGTGACGGCGCCACAGTCCGCCCGCATCGCCGAGTTTCCCAAGGCGGTGGGCGATCGCGTGCGGCGCGGCGACCTCCTCGTCCGCTTCGAGATCCCCAGCCTGGAGGCGGACGCCGCCGCGCGCCGCTCCGACCTGGCCAAGGCCGAGGCGACGCTCAAGACGACGCAGGAAGCCGCCACCCGCCTCGCCGGCCTCTTCCAGCGCGGCATCGCCGCCCGCCGGGAGGTGGAGGACGCCCAGCGTGACCTCACCCAAGCCGAGGCCACCGTGGCCGAGACCCGCAAAACCGCGGCCGCCGCGGCCAGCCTCGCCGGGCGCGCCGTGGTGCGGGCGGCCTTCGACGGCGTGGTGACCGGCCGCTCCCACCAGGCGGGCGACCTCGTGGAGCCGGGCGGCGAACCGATTCTGCGGGTGATCGATCCCGCCCGCCTGGAGGTGGAAGTGGCGGTGCCCACGGCCGGCCTCGGAGTCGTCGCCGCGGGAAATCCGGCGCGGGTGCGCGGCGCCTCGTTCCCGGACGAAGCGGCCCGCGTCGTGGCGCGGCCGGCGTCCGTGGATCCGGCGACCGGAACCGCCCCCGTCCGGCTCGCCTTCGCCGTCCCCACGCGCCTCCCCGCCGGGCTCTCCGTGACCGCCGAGATCCAGGGAGAGGAGCATCGCGCCGCCGTGCTCGTCCCCGCCGAGGCGCTGGTGCAGGAGGGGACGGCGACCTACCTCTTCACCATCGACGCCCAGAAAAAGGCCCACCGCCGCGAGGTGACCGTGGGCGTGGTGGCGCAAGGCCAGGCCGAGATCCTCGCCGGCGTCAAGGCCGGCGAATCCGTCGTTGTCCGCGGCCAGACCGCGTTGCCGGACGGCGCCACCGTCGAGGCGGCCGATCCGACCGATACGACCGATGTGGCGGAGCCTGCCAAGTGAGCTTCGCCCGCTTCGCCGAGCGCCAGGGGCGCGCGGTCGTCCTCGTTACCCTGCTGCTGGCAGGGGCCGGCGGGTTGATCGTCTCCTCTCTTCCTTCGGACATCTATCCTCCCCTCCAGTTCCCGCGCCTGATCGTCATCGCCCACAGCGGCTCGCTGCCGGCGAAGGCCATGATGACCTCGGTCACCCGCCCCCTGGAGCAAGCGGCCATGGAGGTCCCCGGCATCCGCCGCGTGCGCTCCCGCACCTTCCGGGGCTCGGCGGAGATCTCGGCCCAGTTCGCCCCCGAAACCGACATGGGCGCGGCCCTCCAGCAGCTTCAGAACCGCGTCGCCGAGGTGCGCCAGGACCTGCCCGCGGAAACCGAGCTCACCGTCGACCGTCTCACCGTTTCCGCCTTCCCCATGCTGAGCCTCAACCTCACGGGGGGGCTCCCCATCGCCGACCTGCACGACCAGGCCTTCTACGTCATCCGCCCGGCCCTGGCGCGCGTCCCCGGGGTGGGGCGGGTGGAGGTGTCCGCCTCCGACACGCGCGAGATCGAGGTGGTGGCGGACCCCGCGCGCCTCCTCGGCGCCGGGCTGACCGTGGACGACGTGGCCACCGCCCTGAAGACGGCGAACCGCCTGGCCCCCGTGGGGCACTACGCGCAGGGGGGATTGGAGCATCTCGTCCTCGCCTCAGGGCTCTGGGGATCGGCGGAGGAGATCGCCCGCACCCCGGTGGCCGTGCGGGGCGGCGCCACCGTGCGCGTGGCGGACGTGGCGCAGGTCTTCCCCGGCGCTCCGGACCGCACGTCGCTGGTTACCGGCAACGGGCGCGACGCCGCGGTGGTCTCCGTCTCGCAGCAGCCGGGAGCGAGCATCCTCGCCGTGCGGGCGGGGATCGAGCAGACCCTGGCCGGCCTCGCCCACACTCTCCCCTCGGGGCTGCGGCTTTCGAAAGTCTACGACCTGGCGGAATTCGTGGCCACGGCCATCGCCAACGTGCGCGACGCGATCCTCATCGGCGGCGTGCTGGCCGTGCTGGTCCTCCTCCTCTTCCTGCGCGACCTGCGGGTGACCCTGATCGCCGCCATCACCCTGCCGCTCACCGTGCTCGCCACGTTCCTCTTCATGAAGCTCTTCGGCGAATCGATCAATCTGATGTCCATGGGCGGCCTTGCCGTGGCCATCGGACTGGTGATCGACGATGCCGTGGTGATGGTCGAAAACATTCACCGGCGATTGCGTGCTGGGCGTGGCGAAAAAGCGATCGAAGAGGCGACGCAGGAATTGATCGCGCCCGTGGTGGGCTCGACGCTGACGACCGTCGTCGTGCTGGCGCCGCTCGGCTTCCTCTCGGGCGTCGTGGGGCAGTTCTTCCGCGCCCTATCGCTCACGTTGTCGGTCGCCGTGCTGATCTCGCTCCTCCTCTCCCTGACCTTGATCCCCCTCCTCTCGCATTGGGCCTACCGGCGCGGCGAGCACGGCCGGGAAGAGCGGGAGAGCCGCATCGAAAGGTCTTATTCGCGCCTGCTCGCCGCGTCGCTCAAGCGTCCGCGCCTCGCGGTGATCGCGGCTCTCGGTCTTGCCGTGCTGGGCGTGGCCCTTTACTGGGGGATGCCGAGCGGCTTCCTGCCGCCGATGGACGAAGGGGGATTCGTGATCGATTACCTCACCCCGCCCGGCACGGCGCTGGCGGAGACGGACCGGCTGGTGCGGAAAGTCGAGGCGGTGATTGCCGCCACGCCGGAGGTGGCGGCTTTCTCCCGCCGCACGGGCACTGAGCTGGGGCTCTTCGCCACCCAGCTCAACAAGGGGGACGTCCTGGTACGCCTCAAGCCGCGCTCGCAGCGCCACCGCAGCGCCGAGGAGGTGATCGCCGCCCTCCGTCCAAAGCTCGCCGAAGCCGCGCCAGGCCTGGACCTAGAGTTCGTGCAGCTCCTCCAGGACATGCTGGGCGATCTCGAAGGCGCGCCCAATCCCATCGAGGTCAAGATCTTCGGCGACGATGCCGCCACCCTCAGCCGTCTCGCCGAGCAGGTGCAGCACGAGATGGAGGGCGTGAAGGGCGCCGTGGACCTCGTGGGACCGCAGCGCGGCGCGCCCGAGGTCACCTGGCGGATCGATCCGGAAGCCGCCGGCCGCACCGGCCTCACCAGCGACCAGGTCCAAAGCCAGCTCGCGGCGGCCTGGTCCGGCGAAACCGCCACCAGCCTGCAGCTCGGCGACAAGAGCGTCCCCGTGCGGGTGCGCTATCCCGACGCCGACCGCTTCGATCCCGCGCGCCTCGCCACCCTGACGCTCAAGACCGGCGACGGCCGTCTCGTGCCGCTCTCCACCGTGGCCCACCCGGTAATCCAGACGGGAGACGGCGAGCTGACCCGCGAGAACCTGCGCCAGGTGGCCCTGGTGACGGCGCGCCTCGAAGGGCGCGACCTTGGCACCGCCGCCGCCGAGGTCCAAAGCCGCCTTGCCAAGCTCAAGCTCCCCGTGGGCTACTCGCTGGAGGTGGGGGGGCAGTACGAGTCGCAGCGCCAGGCCTTCCGCGAATTGCTGCTCGTCTTCGGCACGGCGGCGGCCCTGGTGCTGCTGGTGCTGGTGATCGAATTCCGTTCGCTGACCCCCGCCGTGATCCTGCTGTTGGCCGCCCCTCTCTCCTTCGGCGGCGCCTTCCTCCTCCTGCGCCTCGCCGGCTCGGAGCTCGACGTCTCCTCCGCGATGGGGCTGATCCTCTTGGTCGGCCTGGTGGTGAAAAACGGCATCGTGATGCTCGATTACGCCCATCGTTTGCACGCCGAGGGCCAGCCCTTCGTGGAAGCCATCGCCCACGCCGCAAGGGTGCGGCTGCGCCCGATCCTGATGACCACCCTCTGCACCCTCTTCGGCCTGCTGCCGCTGGCGCTGGGCCTGGGCGCGGGGGCGGAATTGCAGAAGCCCCTGGCGCTGGCGGTGATCGGGGGGTTGGGGCTCTCGACGCTGGTGACGCTGCTGGCGGTGCCTTCGGCGTACGTGGCGTTGCGGAGGGAGAAGCAGCGTTGAGTTGGTGTACTCTTTCATCGAAATGAGCAAGAACGAGCGTGAGTGGCGCATCACCAAGACGCAAGCCAGCAAGTTCGAGCATGCGCTCTCCCAACTTGCCACGTCGGAAGCGGTCGCTGGGCTTCACTCGCTGATCCAGCAGGCCCAGCGGAATGCTCTTCAGAGCCAACTGGACGAGTTGCGAGAGGAGATCTCCGACTAGGAGTCCGTGCGTTCCTCTGCGCAGCCCCGAAGGGGCGACAGCAGACCATGGCCACCACCCTCACCAATCTCCTCTACCACATCGTCTTCTCCACGAAAGAGCGCGTCCCTTTGATCTCCGAGGGACTCCAGGAATCCCTCTACGAATACATTGGAGGAATCCTCCGCGGTCAGAGGAGCATTCTTTTGGAGATCGGCGGCATGCAGGATCATGTCCACCTGCTGGCAAAGCTCAAGGCAGACCTCGCAGTCGCCGTTGCAGTCCGCCTCATCAAGACCAATTCCTCCGTCTGGATCAATGAGAACCGAAAGATCCAAGGGCGGTTCGAATGGCAGGCTGGATACTTCGCCGTGTCCGTGAGCGAGTCGCGAGTGGCCGAGGTCCGCCGCTATATCCAGACCCAACGAGAGCATCACGCCCGAATCTCCTTCCGGGACGAATTGCTGAAGCTGCTCCAGAAGCACCGCATCGCGTTTGACGAAAAATATTTCCTCGGCTGACCGGCGACGGTCTTCTGCCGCCTTTTCGGGGCTTTCCGCCAGCCCCGAAGGGGCGAAAGCATATAGCCTGGCGGCGTAAGCCCCCAGGAGAGAGATCATCCTCCAACCCAACAAGCCCTGAAAGGGCTGCAGAAGACCGGATCGTGGAGCGCTGCTGTCGCCCCTTCGGGGCTTTTAAAGGGTTTCTGAGAATCCATTCCTGGGGCTCACGCCCCAGGCTATATGCTTTCGCCCCTTCGGGGCTAGGACAGGAACAGGCATCCTGGGACAAAATGTTAAGTTGAGGCCCGGCACCCTACTCCGCCGGAATCACCATCACCGGAATCTTCACCTGGTGGCGCAGCTTCTCCACCGACGTGCCGTGGACGATGTCGCCCATGCGGCGGTGGCCGTGGCTGCCCAGGACGATGATCTCCGGCTCGTGCCGCGCGACCAGGGCGGCGAGCTCGTCCGCGGGCTCGCCGAACCCTAAGTCGTAGCTCGCCTCGACCCCCATCTCTCCCAGCTCTTGGGCGTAGAGCTCCAGGCGCTGCTGGTCGCCGCGGGCTTCACTGTCTTGCAGGTCACCACCCATGATGCGGGCGCCTCCGGATTCCACGACGTGGAAGAGCAGCAGCTTGGCGCCGCGGCCGCCGGCCCGCGCCAGGGTCACGGCGTAGGAGAGCACGGACTTGTCGGCCTTGGAGAAGTCCACCGCCGCGGCGATCAGGCGCGCCGCGCGCGGCGGCTCGATCTCCGGCACCGAGCTCGGGCCGTGGACTCCCACCAGGGCCCCCACCGGCTCTCCCCGCCGCCGCTCCAGGGCGGGCACCACCATCACATAGCCGAGCAGCGCCATCAATCCCAGCGACAGCGGCACGGCCGTCGACCAGAGGACCCAGGCGTGGCTCCCCGCCCCCTGAATCCCGTCCACGATAGCGTCGAACACCAGCTTGAGGTTCAGGAAGGCGATGACCGCCGCCACTATCCAGCCGCTCACTTGCGCCCAGCGGCCGATGGCGTACTGCCCCATCCAGCGGCGGTCCGAGACCACCTGGATCAGGGGGATGACGGCGAAGGAGAGCTGCAGCGACAGCACCACCTGCGACAGCACCAGCAGGTCCCCCGTGGCCTTCTCGCCGAAGAACACGATGGTCACCACCGCCGGCACGATGGCGAGGGCCCGCGTCAGGAGCCGCCGGACGATGGGTCGCAGGCGGATGCGGACGAATCCCTCCATCACCACCTGCCCCGCCAGCGTCCCCGTGATAGTGGAAGACTGGCCGGCGGCGATCAATGCCACGGCGAAGGCGATGGGGGCGATCTTCGCACCCAGGAGGGGCTCGAGCAGGCGGTGAGCGTCCTGGATCTCGGCAACGTTGAAGAGGCCGGCTTTGAAGAAGACGGCGCCGGCCAGCACCAGCAGGGCGGCGTTGACCAGCAGGGCGCCGTTCAAGGCGATCACCGAGTCGATGATGTTGAAGCGAATTCCCTGGCGGATCCCCGCCGGCGTGTGGGCGTTGCGCCGCGACTGCACCAGGGCGGAATGCAGGTAGAGGTTGTGCGGCATCACCGTGGCGCCCAGGATGCCGATGGCGAGGTAGAGCGCTCCCTCCCCGGGCAATTGCGGGACGAGGCCGGCCGCCATGGTCCCCCACTCGGGGCGGGAGAGGAAGACCTCGATCGCCAGGCAAATACCGATGGTGAGCACCAGGGTGAGGATGAACGCCTCCATCAACCGCACGCCCTTGTGGTGCAGCAGAAGGAGGACGAAAGTGTCGAGCGCGGTGATGAAGACGGCCAGCAAGAGCGGCATGCCGAAGAGGAGCTGCAGGCCGATGGCCGAGCCCAGCACCTCCGCCAGGTCGCAGGCGGCGATGGCCACCTCGGCGAGGATCCACAGGATCCAGGAGATCCGGCGGTGGAACATGGCGCGACAGGCCTGGGCGAGGTCCAGGCCGGTGACGATCCCCAGCCGCGCCGAGAAGCTCTGGAGGAGGATGGCCATCAGGTTCGACATCACCAGCACCCAGAGCAGGCGATAGCCGAACTTGGAGCCGGCGGCGATGTCCGTGGCCCAGTTGCCCGGGTCCATGTAGCCGACGCTCACCAGGTAGGCCGGGCCGCTGAAGGCGAACAGGCGGCGCCAGAACGAGAGCTGCCGCGGGATCTCGACCGAGCCGTGCACTTCCGAAAGGGAGCGCTGATGGGGTTCTGTCGGCGGCGGCGCCGTGACGTTCATGCGCGCGAGCATTTCCGGAAGCACGCCGGGCTGTCAAGCACGCCGCTCTACCTCACCCTCTTCGCGCCGTGTCCCGCTGAACGGAATCCCGGCAATCCGCGAAGCGGGGGCAGCGATTGGGGGAAGCTCTCCCCTTTTGAGGGCAACGGTTGCCCTCGTGAGGGGAGCCTCTGCCCTAACGAGGGCAGTCATTGCCCTCAAAAGGGCAATGCTTCCCCTTTTGAGGGCAGCCATTGCCCTTATGAGGGGAACGATTGCCCTCATGAGGGCAGCCGTTGCCCTATGGAGGGCAGCCGCTGCCCTCCAGAGGGGAGAGCTTCCCCTCGCGAGGGCAACCGTTGCCCCCGCGAGGGCAATCGCTGCCCCACGATCGCGTAACGATGGTGACCGGGATCTACGACTGAGGGTGCTTGGCGGATTCTTTCGCCGGCTCGGCGGCGCCAGTCCGTGTTGATCCTTGCTCTTTCACGGCACCTCCACCACCTTTTCGATCCGCTCGCCAAGCCGGATCTGGTCGAGCACGTCGTCGCCGCCCACCACCTGACCGAAGACGGTGTAGCCGCCGTCGAGGTGGGGCTGGGGGGAGAGGGCGATGAAGAACTGGCTGCCTCCCGTGTCAGGGCCCGCAAGCGCCATGCCCACGGCGCCGCGGGTGTAGCGCAAGCGGTTGATCTCGTCGCGGATCGTGTAGCCCGGGCCTCCGCTGCCGTCGCCTTTCGGATCGCCGCCCTGAATCACGAAGTCGGGGACGACGCGGTGGAAGCTCAGGCCGTCGAAGTAGCCCTGGGCCGCGAGTTGGAGGAAGTTGAGGCAGGTGAGCGGCGCCTCCGGGCAGGCCAGGCGGACGGTGATCGTCCCCTTCTGGGTGCGAATCTCGACCGTCCGCGGCCTGCGGGTGCGCTGCACGACCTGGCGGTAGGCGTCCGCTTCCTGGCGGGTGGCGGGGCCGGGAGCGGGGATCTTCGTCTCGCCCAGCTTGGCGAGGCTCTCCCCCGCCTCCCGGCGCAGGACGTAGGGACCGGCGGCGGCGGCCTTCCCCAGGAGCTCGACGACGGCGGCCTTCTCCGCCGGCTCGGCCTTGCCCCGCGCGGTCAGAGCCTTGAGCTCGGCGAGCCCCATCTCCTCCAGCCCCTCGCGATAGACCCCCGGCAGAGCGGCCTGAAGCTCGGCGAAGGGAGCCACGGGATGCTCCGTCAGCCAGTCCAGGGCCGTGCCCCTCACCGTGGGATCGTCATCAGTGAGGGCTTTCCTGGCCACGTCGCCGGCCTTGGGATCCTTCCCTGCCGCCTCCAGCCAGGCTCCCACCGCCGCGGACCGCACCCGGGGAGCGGCATCCGCCCTCAGCGCCGTGAGCACGCCGGCCTCCGCGGGCAAGCCCAGGGAGCCCGCGGCCTCCGCGGCCCGAGCGCGCAGGGCGACGTCCTGCGAAGCCGCCACGGTCGAAACGAGCGCCGCGGCCTGCGAGTACTTTCCGGCCGCCAGGGCCACGAGGGCGGTCCCCTTCTCCCACGGCTCGCCGCCTTCGACCCGGGCCGCCAGGGCCTCGCCGAGCTCGGGCCGCGCCCAGACTCCCGCGGCCTCCAAGGCGCTCATGCGCACGCCGGGGCGGGGATCGTCCATCAGGGTGCGCAGACGGGGCGCCCAATCCTCCAGGGGCTTGACCTTGCCGTTCGCGACCAGCGCGCGGGCGGAGCGGAGAGCCTGGATGAGGGGACCGGAATCGGTGTCTTCGAGCAGGGGACGGAGAAGGGCGAGGTCGTCCCCCGTGCCCACGATCCCCATCGCCCGGGCCGCCCAGGCACGGACCCGCGGGTCGCCGTCGGCGAGCAGCTTGCGCAAGGCCGGGAGGGCCTGGGCGAAAGGATTGCGGGAGAGGGCGTAGGCGGCCTGGAGGTGGAGCGCCGGGTCCGTCTGAGTGAGGCCGCGCTCGCCGAGCGAGACGATCGTCTCCTCCTTGAAGCGGAAGAGGCCGGGGAGGAGGCGCGCCCATCGTTCCCCCTCAGGCAGGGGAAGAAGCGGCTCCAGCACGTCCACGACGTGGGCGCCGAGCTTCCCCAGGGCCTCCACGGCGAGGGTCCCGGTCTCCCGGTCCGGATCGCGCTCGGAGAGGAGCAGGGCGGCTTGGGCCTGCGGGTCTCCCAGTACGCCCAGCCCGAACGCCGCGGCCCGACGCACGGCCGGAGACTCGTCGATCAGCAGACCCTCGAGAACGGGACGCCCCGCCCGGTCCGGAATCCGCCCCAAGGCCACGGCAAGGTCCTCCCGCAGCGCGGCATCTCCCTTGAGGCACTGCTGCACGGTGAAGTCGTCGTAGGCTTGGCGGTCGACCAGCAGCAGGAGGAGCGCCCGCTCATCGGCGTGAGGCACCTGGAGGTCCGGCTGCTCGTGCGCCGTGCGAGGAGTGGGCGGAGGGGCGCAGGCGGCGAGGAGGAGGGCGGCGAGGGGGAGGCAGCGGATCGTTTTGTTGAGCATGGGGAGGCTGATGCTAGCACTGGCGGGCCCCCATCGCCCCCTGAGCACCTGTTATCATCAGGGCGGTCAGTGCAAGGAGGACCCATGGCCGCCCATGCAGTAACGCTTCGATTGCCGGCCCCGCTGTACGACCTTTACCAGAGTCGGGCCAAGCGCACTCACCGGAGCTTGGAGGCTGAGATCCTAGACGTCGTCGCGACGGCCGCAGCGGACGAGGAGGAGTTGTCTCACGACGTTGCCAAGGCGCTCGAGGATCTCGCACTGCTGAACGATGAGGAGCTGAGGCATGCCACGAGGAATCGCCTCTCCGAGGACACCAGGTCTCAGCTCGAAGCGCTCAATTGGAAGCAGCAACGAGAGAGCTTGACTCCCGCCGAGAAAGAAACGGCGAAGCACTTGGTTCAGCAATACGACCAAGCGGTGCTGTTGCGCGCGGAGGCCCTGCGCCTTCTGAAAGCACGCGGTCACGACGTCTCCAAGCTCCTCACCGAGCGATGACGTCGGCCTACATTCCCAAGGCGATCCGCCAAAGAGTCGCCGAGCAGGCCCGCTATCGCTGCGGATACTGCTTGAGCGCGGAAACGATCTCGGGCTACTCCATGGAGGTCGATCATCTGATCCCACAGGCTCTGGGTGGTCCCACTCTCGAGGGCAACCTATGGCTGGCCTGCTCAGCCTGCAATCTCTTCAAGGGTCACCGAATCTCTGCTCAGGACCCGGAAAGCGGTCGAGTGGTCCGATTGTTCAACCCCCGCGAACAGCGTTGGGAGGAACACTTCCTCTGGGATGAATCGGGCACTCGAGTCGTCGGCAGAACGGCCGTTGGCAGGGCAACCGTCACGGCGCTTCACCTCAATCGGCCCCTGCTGGTCAGAGCGAGACTCTCCTGGGTAGAGGTCGGCTGGCATCCACCGGCTGACTGAGCCCCCTCCCGCCACCAGCCAGGACAGCCCTCAAAAGACGGGCGACCGCCTACCCTCCAGGGCGGGGGCTTTTCTGGCATCTACGGGTATAGTCCCCCTCGTGAACGCGCCCCGTCTCCAGTTCGACGACGTCCGCCGCCGCTTCGGGCGGCTGTCCGTTCTCAAGGGCGTCTCCGGAAGTGTGGAACCGGCGGAGATGCTACTGGTCACCGGCCCCAACGGCTCGGGGAAGAGCACGCTGCTGCGGTGCCTCGCCGGTCTGCTGGCGCCGGACGGGGGGACGATCTCCTACCAGGAGAACGGCAAGCCCCTCGATGCCGCCGGCCGGCGCCGGCGGGTGGGCGTGGTGGCCCCGGACCTCGCCTTCTATGCCGAGCTCTCGGTGGAGGAGAACCTGGCGTTCTTCGCCCGTCTGCGGCGGGTCTCCCCCGAGCGCGGGCTCGATGTCCTCCGGCGGCTGGACCTCCCCCTCGACCGGCTGGCGGGGAACCTCTCCTCCGGCATGCGCCAGCGGCTGCGCTGGGCGTTCGCCCTCCTCCACTCGCCCCGGCTCCTGCTGCTCGACGAGCCGTTTCAGAACTTCGACGCTCCCGGCGAGAGGGTCGCCCGCGAGCTCCTCGACGAGCACCTCGAAGCCGGAGGACTCGCCGTGGTCGCCAATCCGTCGTCCCTGGACTTCCACCATGTGGCCGCTCATCTCGACCTGGGCCGCTGAAGCGACGGCGGTGTTCCTGAAGGAATGGCGGTGTGAGCTGCGCACCCGCTATGCCTTGAACACCCTCTTCCTCTTCGCCTTCACCACGCTGGTGGTGGTGAGCGTCAGCCTGGGGCCGCTCGGCGTGTCGCTCTCCCAGGGGACGGCGGTGCTGCCGGTGCTGCTGTGGATCATCCTCCTGTTCTCGGTGGCGGCGGGCCTCCCCCGCGCCTTCGTGCAGGAGGAGGAGACGCAGACGGCCATCGCCCTGCGTCTCTCGGCGACTCCCTCGGCCCTCTTCTGCGGCAAGCTGGTCTACGGGCTCACCCTGGTCCTGGGGCTGGAAGCCCTCATCACGCCGGTGTACGTCGCCGTCACCAGCCTCAAGGTCGTCTCGCCTGGGCTGCTGGCAGGCACCTTGGTAGCAGGAGGCTACGGACTGGCCGCCGGGAGCACCCTGGTGGCGGCGATCATCGCGCAGGCGCGCAGCAAGGGGACGCTGTTCTCGGTGCTCGCCTTCCCGGTGCTCCTGCCCCTGCTGCTGCTGGCGGTGGACCTGTCGCGCAGTGCCGTGGCGGGCGATCCCGCCGGTGTGGCTCTGCCCCAGCTTCTTCTGTATGATGGCTCGGTAACCGTTGTCGGACTGATGTTGTTCCCTGCGGTGTGGAATCCATGAAAAACGCCCTCGCCTGGCTGCTTTGGACCTGGATCTCCGTCGTCATCGTCGGAGCGTTCAAGTATGCGCCGCTCGCCAAGGGGTTCATCGGCGAGTCGAGCCGCATCCTCTTCTTCCACGTGCCCATGTCCTGGGTCTCCTTCGTGGCCTTCATCGCCGCCGGAGTGTGGAGCCTCCTGTTCCTCTTCCTCGGCCGCAAGCCGAAGCACGACCGAGCCGCCGCCGTCGCCATCCAACTCGGGCAGGTCTTCGGCATCCTGGCGACGGTCACCGGCTCGCTGTGGGCGCGCATCATGTGGGGGGCCTACTGGAACTGGGACCCGCGGCAGACGTCGATCGTCGTGGCGCTGCTCTTCTACGGCGCCTACCTGGCGCTGCGCTCCTCGCTGGAGGACGCCGACACCCGCGCGCGACTTTCGGCGGCCTACGCCGTCCTGGGGCTCGCGGTGGCGCCGTTCCTCTTCTTCATCATGCCGCGCATCATGTTCTCGCTCCACCCGCAGTCGGTGATCAACGCCCAGGGGAAGATCGAGGTGGAGTCGCGGATGGTCCAGGTGCTCCTCGCCGGCTCGGCGGGCTTCACGGCGCTGTTCTTCTGGATCCACAGCCTCCAGTGCCGTATCGAGTCCCTCTCCGAGATGAGGGCCGCACTCAGGGATCAGCGTTAAGGAGTAAGGAGCACGACTATGGAGCTCGGCGGCAACGGCTGGATCTTGGCGGTCAACCTCATCATCTGGACGGGATTGTTCCTCTACCTGCTGCGCCTCGGAAAGAGGCTGCGCCGCGCAGAGGACTTGGAGAAAAAGTCATGAAGAAGAATCGTCTGTACCTCTTCGGCGGGCTGCTCCTGCTGGCCTTCGCCGGCTTCTCGTTCACCACCTTCAAGGACTCGATGACCCCTTACGTCTCCTATGAGCGGGCGCGTCAGGGCGACCGGATCGTGCAAGTGGCCGGCGCGTTGGAGAAGGGGAGCTCCTCCTACGCGGAGGCCAAGCAGTCGCTCTACTTCACCATCAAAGACCCGAAGACGAGCGAGAACCTGCGCGTCCGCTACAAGGGCGTGAAGCCCGGCAACTTCGAGGACGCCATCAGCATCGTCGCCATCGGCCGCTACGACGACAAGGCCAAGGAGTTCGAGGCCCAGAAGCTGCTGGTGAAGTGCCCGAGCAAGTACCAGGGCGCGGAAGTGAAGACCTACAGCTAGGTACCTAGGAGACTCCATGAGCAGCCTGAGCCACTACCTCTCCCATGTCTACCTCCCCGGGGCACTCGCCCTGTGGTGCGCGCTCCTGTTCGCGCTGTGCACCATGTGGGGGTACGCTCAGGTCCTCACCTCGGGCGACGCAGGGGACGCGGCCGCGCGCACCTTCGCCCGCCGGTCCTACGGCTTCTTCGCCTTCTCCATCGTCCTGACCGCGTTGATGATGATCCTGCTGCTCATGATGCGCGACTTCCGGGTGGAATACGTCTACCAGTACTCCGGCATGGACCTGCCGACCTACTACCAGTTCTCGGCCTTCTGGGCGGGGCAGAAGGGGAGCTTCCTGATCTGGCTCTTCTGGGGCGCGCTCCTGGGCCTCCTGGTGCGCCGCACGGCGGGACCCAACGAGCCGGCCATCATGGGGATCTACACCCTGACGCTGATGGGGCTGCTGCTCATCCTGGTGCGCGAGAACCCGTTCCTCATGCTGGGCAAGACGCCCACCGACGGCGTGGGCTTGAACCCCCTGCTGCAGGACAACTGGATGGTGATCCATCCGCCGATCATGTTCATCGGCTACGCCGCGAGCGCCATCCCCTTCTCCTTCGCCATGGCCTCGCTCTGGCGGCGCAAGTACGACGGCTGGGCCGAGCGGGCGTTCCCCTGGGCCCTCGTCGGCTTCCTCGTCCTCGGCACGGCGATCACCATGGGTGGCTACTGGGCCTACAAGACCCTGGGCTGGGGCGGCTACTGGGGTTGGGACCCGGTGGAGAACGCCTCGTTCATCCCCTGGCTTTTCGGCACGACGATGATCCACGGCCTGCACATGGAGCGCTCCCGCGGCCGCTACCGCCGGGCCAACTACGTGTTCGCCTTCCTCACCTACATCTCGGTGCTCTATGGCACCTTCCTCACCCGCTCGGGTGTGCTGGCGGACTTCTCCGTCCACAGCTTCGTGGACCTCGGCATCTCCGGCTGGCTCACCCTGCTGCTGGGCGGCTTCTTCGTGCTGGGCCTCGCGCTCCTCATCATGCGCTGGAAGGAGATCCCCACCGAACCCAACGAGGACCCGTTCCTCTCCCGCGGCACCTTCATGGTGCTGGCGACGATCACGATCCTCGTCGCGGCGGTGGTGATCACGGCCGGCACCTCGGCGCCGCTCTTGACCAAGGTGATGTCCAATCCGAGCCAGGTGGGCCCCAGCTTCTACAACAAGGTCAGCCTGCCGATCGCCATCCTCATCGCGCTGCTCCTCTCGCTCGTCCCCTATCTCACGTGGCGGGGGAACAAGCTGCCGGAGATCCTGCGCAAGATGATCGCCCCCGGCATCTTCGCGGTGGCGGCGACGATCGGCGCGGCGGTGTGGAAGGTGCACGATGTCTTCCACCTCATCTTCATCCTCCTCGCCGCCCTGGCGCTCGCCACCAATCTGCAGAAGACGGTGGGCAAGTTCCGGGTGAGCGGCCTGCGGGGCGCCGGCGGCTACCTGGCGCACGTGGGCGTGGGAGTGATCCTGCTCGGCATCATCGCCTCCTCGGGATACGACGAGAGCACCAAGGTCACGCTGACCCAGGACGTACCGAGCAAAGTGGGCGATCTCTCCCTCACCTTCAAGCGCTTCATCCCCCGGCATGGCTTCGAGAAGGAGCGGATGGAGGTCGAGGTGACGAAGGCAGGGGGGAAGCCGTTCCTCATCTATCCGAAGCTGTTCATGAACCTGCGCACCAAGCAGGTGATGGCGAACCCGGACATCCGGACGACGCCGCTTCAGGACCTCTACGTCTCGCCCATCGACTTCGATCCCGGCCGGACACAGCTCCAGCTCGCCAAGGGCGACTCGGGACGGATCGGCGACATGGACGTGAAGTTCACGGGCTTCGACCTCCAGGCGGACGGCAACGCCATGGCCGCGATGGCCGCCGGCAAGCCGGTGACCATCGGTGCCATCCTGGCGGTGACCCGTGGCGGCGTCACCTACCCCTTGAAACCGCTCTACAAGCTCAACCCCGCGAGCGGCCAGGTGGATACTCCCCAGGCGCCGCTCCCCGGCGGCGGCGCCGTGGTCGTCTCCGGCATCAACGCCAGCAACGGCGCCGTGCAGATCGAGACGGTGGGCATCACCAATCCGATGAAGCTGTCGGTGGACGTGACCCGCAAGCCGCTCATCCAGCTCGTCTGGTTCGGCCTCTACGTCGTCATCCTCGGCGGCGGCCTGGCGACGCTCCAGCGGCTGCGGGAAGTGAAGATCCGGGAGCGGGTGGCGGCGGGGAGGCAGAAGGGGGAGTAGTAGACAACGCACCGAAACCCGGATATCGTCTCCTCCAAGGAGGAAACGGATGGCGCTTCCAGTAGGAACAAAGATCTGGCTACCCTGCGAAGTGAAGCCAGGGCCCTTCTCAGATGAGCGCCTCGTGCTGGTCAGCGATGGCGGCCGAGATTGGCTGGGGTTCGTTCAGGAGAACCGGCTCAGGGAGCCGATCACCGAGGGACGAACGTCGGTTCTCGCTTCCGTGGTCTCGGTGCTGGGAGAAACGTTCCAGGCTCTCCTTCCGGGCAGCGCCTTGATGTCAACTCTCTTCGAAGGACGCGTTTCGAGGGTTCGACCCGTTGATCCTCTCGAAACCTGACCTCCTCCGCTATCTTTCGGAAGGAACGCTTAGAATCGACCCGCCGGTCTCTCCGGACGAGGTGGCGCAGGTCAGCATCGACCTTTGCCTTGGCAGGAAGTTCACCACTTTCAAGCAGCCCCCGGAATATCTTCCTGCAATTCACGTCGATCCGTCCCTATGGACGTCCGCCGATCTCTGGCATCACTTCGAGCAAGACGTTTTCCGGCTCCATCCAGGGCAGTTCGTGCTCGCTCAGACCCTGGAACGTATACTCATTCCCCCGGATTTGGTTGGCCTGGTCGAGGGGAGGAGCAGTTGGGCACGCCTCGGGATTACGATCCACGTTACAGCGCCCAAGATCGATCCTGGATTCGATGCCCCGATCACTCTGGAGATGGCGAACTTCGGGCGCATTCCGGTCGATCTTCGCGCTGGAATCGACCATCCGGCTCAACTGATGCTGATGAAGATCAGCACTCCGCTGGCGGAAACTGCTCTCTACGGCACGGGAAGGGACAATCTTTTTCAGAACCAAACGGATCCGATTCCCTACCGACAGAAGGACCGAGACTGATCTTTGAAACCCGACGGCCCGGCCCGGCATCGAAGGGCAAGGCGGGAGGGGATGAACCCTCGAATCGAAGGGAGCGCGCTTATGATCAGCCGCAGGACTTTCTTGATGCAGGGCGCTGGCGCCGTGGCCAGCGTGTCCGCTCTGGGCGGCCTTTCCTCCGCGGACGAGCTCCCGGTCGAGGCCACCCAGGCGCCGGCTCCTCCGCCGTCCGTCCTCTACAGCCGGTCTTTAGTGATCGACACCCTGGCTCCGGACGATCCGTCCCTCGACGCCGGGAATGCGCTGGCGGCCGGGATCACGGCGGCTGTCGTCGACATCCGGTGCTATCCCCGCTCCTTTCCCCAGGCGGTGGACGCGCTCGCCGACTGGAGCAACGCTTTCCATCGCCGTGATTCGGCCTTCCTCAAGGTGCTCAGGGCCGCCGACCTCCAGGAGGCCAAGCGGCAGAAGAAGCTGGGGATCGTCCTCGCCTGCCAGGACGCCGCGATCCTCGATGCCTCGACCGGCTCGGTCAACGATCACAACCTGCGCAACCTGCGGCTTTTCCACGACCTGGGGCTGCGGGTGCTCCAACTCGCCCACAACGATCGCAACGGCGTGGGCGACGCCTTCCGGGAAAAGTCCGACGCCGGCCTCTCGCGGCTGGGCGAGAAGGTGGTGCCGGAGATGAACGCGTTGGGGATGCTCGTCGACCTCTCCCATTGCAGCGACAAGACGACGCTCGAAGCCATCCGACTGTCGAGCCGCCCCTGCGCCGTCACCCACGCCGGCTGCCGCGCCCTCTACCCCTCTCTACGCAACAAGCCGGACGAGGTGATCCGCGCCCTGGCCGAAAAGGGCGGCTATTTCGGAATCTACAACATGAGCGTGTGGCTGACGGACCGCGACACGGCTTCGGTTGCGGACCTGGTGGACCACGTCGATCACGTGGTGAAGCTCGGCGGCATCGAGCTTCCCGGCTTCGGCAGCGACGGCCCCGTCCTCGGCGATCCCACGCCGCAGGAGGAAAAAGTGAAAGGTATGGCCGGCTACTACCAGCGCAATCGCGGCCTGCCCGGAGCCGAAAGAGAACCCAAGCACGTGACGATCACCGATCTCGACTCGCCCCGGCGCCTCCAGGTCCTCGCGGACGCCCTCGGCAAGCGGGGTTACAAGGACGGCGACGTCGAGAGGATCCTGGGCGGCAACTTCGCCCGCGTCTTCGCTGCGGCGTGCGGGTAAGCTCCTTACAGCAACAACTCGAAATAGATCAGCGGCACGTTCCTGTAGACCACCCGCCCCATCTCGCGATAGCCGCATTTCCGGTAGAACTCGCCGGCGCCGGCCTCGGCGTCGAAGGCGTCGAGGCGGATGGCGTCGCCCGGCCAGCCTTTGACGATCCTCTGCGCTTCCGCGAGGCAGAGCCGGCCGATGCCGGAGCGCTGGAGCTCGGGCTTCACGGCCATGTCGGTCAGGTAGAGGGGGCGTACGCAGGGGGTGAAGTAGGTCTTGTCGATGGCCCAAGGTTTCTTGGTCGCCAGGCGCAGGCTCGCGATGAGGAGGCCCTGCTCGTCCCGCGCCACGCAGACGAGCGAGGTCCGCATGTGGTAGAGCGCGCCTTTTTCGGTGGCGCCGGAGGACCAGAAGCCTTTTCCGTATTGGCGCGTCAGGTGCTCGGCCACCGCGGTGCGCAGCGCGGCGAGCGCCGAAGCATCGTCAGCCGTCGCGGTTTCGAGGGTGACGCGCATGGTCCCACCGAGCGGCGTACGCTCTCAGGCTCCGAACGCCAGCCGGTCTGCCAGGGTATGGGGCAAGCCGGCCTTGCGGATGCGCCGTTGCGAGTCCGGAATGGGATATTCGACCCGGTACCAGTGGACGACGCGCTTACTGCTGTCGTAGGTCATGTAGGAGGCGCGCGGGTCGCGGTCGCGGGGCTGGCCGATGGAGCCGGGATTGATCAGGTATCGCCCGCCGGGATCGAGCTGGATGCGCCCGCTCGTGCCACGCAGCGCCTTGACTCCCAGGACCCGCCCCTCCAGCCAGAAGAGCGACGGGATGTGGGTGTGGCCGAAGAAGGTCACCGGCATCTGGAAGCGGGAGAAGATCTCCCAGGCATCGACGTCGGAGAAGACGTAGGTGTCCTCGTCGAGGGGCGAGCCATGGCAGATGGAGAGCCCCTCCTCCACCTGCATCGGCCCCCGGGGGAGGTTGCGGACGTAGCGCAGGTTCCCCGGAGTCAGCCGGCCGGTGGTCCACTGCGCGGCGGCGAGCGCCGTCTGGTTGAAGTTGCCGCCGGAGTCGATGCCGGTCACCACCTTGTCGTGATTGCCGCGCACCGTGTGGAGGCGAGGCCCGAGCTCGCGTACGGCATCGACCACCTGGTTGGGCGCGGCGCCGTAGCCCACGAGGTCGCCCAGGACCAGCACGGAGTCGAAGCGCTTGCGGCGCGCCCGCCGCAGGACGGCCTCGAACGCCTCCCAGTTGGCGTGCATGTCCGAGAGAATCAGGTAGCGCACCGTCGTTTTTCCGATCCACGATCCTTGAGTCAGTTGAGCCTTCAGCCACGGTCCCCGATCAATAACGCGATTCGCGCCGCGATTTCCTCAGGCCCCTCGCTGGGGGCCACGTCGGCCGTCAAATCCGCCCGCCGGTAGGCCGGCAGCCGCTGCTGATAGAGCGACAGGGCCTGCACCTCGTCGCGAAACAGCGGCCGGTCCTCTTTCCCCAGCACGCCGATGCGCGCCACGATGGTGGCGAACGGCGGGTTGAGCCAGACCGAAAGCCCGTTGGCGCCGATCCAGCGCGCGTTCGCCTCCGACACCATGGTACCGCCTCCGGTCGAAACCACCACGTCCGGGAACCGGTAGGTGTCGCGCAGGAGCTCGGCCTCCAGTTGGCGAAAGGCGGGCTCGCCGAGCTCCAGGAAGATCTCCCGCACCGTCGTTCCCGCCCGCCGCTCGATCTCCTCGTCCAGGTCCACGAACGGCACACCCAGGCGCGCCGCCAGCAGCCGGCCCACCGTCGTCTTCCCCGAGCCCATGAACCCCGTCAGGTAGACGCGCATGGGCCATGGCCGGCCGCCGCCAGCAAGCGGCGGCAGTTGGCGCCGACGTCTCCGCGGCAGACGGCGCCCAGCACCGCCGCGGCATCGGCGCCCGCGGCGAGCACCGCGGCCACGTTCCCCGCGTCGATGCCGCCGATGGCGACCAGCCGCTTCGCGGTCCGCGCCCGTCCGCGCCGCACGAGATCGAGCCCCACGACCGGGTCCGGCCGTTCCTTGCCGGTGGTGGGGAAGACCGGCCCCACGGCGACCACGGCCACCTCCGGATCGGCCGCAGCCGCCGCGAGCTGGTCCTCATCGTGGGTGGAGAGCCCCAGGGCGACGCCGTTTCCCACCACCCGGCGGGCCGCAGCCGGCGGCAGGTCGGCCTGGCCGAGGTGGAGACCCTGGACGGGGAAGAGCGCCGCGAGGTCGGCGCGGTCGTCCACCCAGAGCTCCACGCCGCTCCCTTCGAGCGCCCGGCAGCACTCGCTGAGCGCCGGATACCAGTCTCGCCCGGAGAACCGTTTGGCGCGGACCTGGATCCAGCGCACGCCGGCCTCGGCCATCTCGGCCACCGCGGCGGCCAGGGGTCGGGGGGCGAGCGCCTCGGCGTCGGCTACGGCATAGATCGCAGGGGTCATTTGTGACCGTCGCCTGGCCGCCCCTCACGCTGGAGGAAGCGTTCCATGAAGCGCGTCGAAAGGCGGCCGGCGATGAAGTCCGGATCGCGGAGGATGCGCCGGTGGAGGGGGATGGAAGTGTGGATCCCCTCCACCACGAAGAAGTCGAGCGCCCGGCACATGCGGGCGATCGCGTACTCCCGCGTGCGGTCGTGCACGATCAGCTTGGCCACCAGCGAGTCGTAGTGCGGGGGAATGACGTAGTCCTCGTAGCCGTGCGTGTCCACGCGGGTGCCGGGGCCTCCCGGCAGGTGGAAGGTCTTGAGCGGGCCCGGGCTGGGCGCGAAGGTCTCCGGATTCTCGGCGTTGACCCGGCACTCGATGGCGTGACCGCGGGGCTTGAGGCCGTTTGGGATCTCCAGCCGTTTGCCGCTCGCCACCTCGACCTGCATCTTCACGAGGTCCATGCCGGTGACCATCTCGGTGACCGGATGCTCGACCTGGATGCGGGTGTTCATCTCCATGAAGTAGTACCGGCCGTCGGCGTCGAGCAGGAACTCGATGGTGCCGGCGTTCTCGTAGCCCACGGCCTCGCAGAGGCGGACGGCCGCCGCGCCCATCTCGGCGCGCAGCTCGGGAGTGAGGGCCGGCGACGGCGACTCCTCGATCAGCTTCTGGTGCCGGCGCTGAATGGAGCACTCACGCTCGCCGAGGTGGACGACGCGGCCGTGGTGGTCGCCGAAGACCTGGAGCTCGATGTGCCGCGGCTCCAGGAGGTACTTCTCGACGTAGACCGAGCCGTCGCCGAAGGCCTTTTCGGCCTCGCTCTGCGCGGCGGCGAACTGGGCGGCCAGCTCGCCTTCGGCATGCACGATCCGCATGCCGCGCCCGCCGCCGCCGGCCGAGGCCTTGAGGATGATCGGATAGCCCACCTCCGCCGCCAGGGTGAGGGCCTCCTCGGCGTTCTGCAGCGGCTCCTGGCTGCCGGGAAGGACGGGCACCCCCGCGGCCTTGGCCGTCTGCCGCGCCTTGGCCTTGTCG
>DASUEN010000205.1:0-21477 GCA_036275055.1 Thermoanaerobaculia bacterium | reverse complement strand
GCGGATGGAAGACTCGGGGACCGACACCCGACTCCGATCGAAGAAGCAGATAGGGACAGGCCGCCCTGGCGGCCTTGCTATTTGGGGCCTTCTCATGGAAGACGCCCCGTTTCCGGGGGGAACCCCCGGTTGGGGCGTCTCTACAGTGGGGGAGGAACCGGTGGTGGTCGAGGGAACGGTGGCACCTTGGCAATGGGGTGTATCCGTCTGGGCCTCGGGGTACCCGGCTAGGGCTGTCTTGCTGTTCGTCCCTATTGTCCCTGTTGTCCCTTTCGTCCCTTCTTGCTGTTCTCCCCAGGTGAGGGTCTCCTCTCCTCTCCGTCGTTCTACCCCGCGAAGAGGAGAACGACGCCATCATGAGGATCAATACCACCAAGGCCGCGCTGATCGAGTACGCGGTTTCTCTGCCGCCGCTGGCGCTGGTCTTCGACTTCAGCCCGGAGAACCTGACGCGTACGCGCTCGATCACTCTCACCCCAGGCAAGACGGCCGCCAGTCGCCGCGGCTTCGATTTCGCGCTCCCCACCGAGACCCCGCGCGCCGCGCTGGGCGCCGCCGTGGAGCCCGAATCGTTCAGCATCGACGTGCTGTTCGATGCCACCGACCGCATGAACGACGGCGATCCGGTCGCCGCCAGCCTCGGCATTCAGCCTGAGCTCGACACCCTGCGCACCATGGTGGAGCCCAAGGCGCAGGGGCCGGGCGGCTTCCAGATGCTCGCCAGCCTGGGCCTCGGCGGGCAGCGGGCGTTCGACAGCCAGGAGACGGCCTCCGTGCTGCTGTTCGTCTGGGGCGACCACCTGCTGCCGGTGTTCCTCACCAGCGTGCGGGTCTTCGAGCGCGCCCACCTGCCGTCGCTCGTCCCCTACCGCGCCAACGTCACCCTGCAGATGCAGGTCATCGAAGGGAACAACCCCTTCTACAAGGTCGAGAAGGTGCGCCAGGTGGCGGGCGCCGCCCTGAACGCCGGCCGCACGGCAGGCCTCATCGTGGGAGGGCTCTTCTGATGTTCCTCAAGGGCTCGCGCTACGAGACGGCCCGCCCCTTCGCCCCGGCCACCGGCGGCCGGCCCACGTTCCCCGGCATCCGGCCGCGCGACGCCGCGACGCTCTCCGGCGTAGTGGAGCACACGGTGCGCTCCGGCGATCGGCTCGACCTCCTGGCCCGCCACTACTACAACGACGACCGCCTCTGGTGGCGGATCGTCGACGCCAATCCCGAGGTGCTCTACGGCGGCGACCTGCTGACCGAGGAGATGGAAGGGCAGGTTCTCTTGATCCCCCGGGGGAGGAGCTGAGGCCGTGCTGCTCGACCTGCTCTCTGGCCGCCACCGCGAGCCCGCCGGCTGCGTCGTCAAGGTGGGCGTCGCCCGCCAGGAGGTGCGCGACCTCTATCCGCTCCTCGCCGAGGTGCGGGTGGAGCACCACCGTTTCCGCCCCTGGACGGCGACGCTGACCTTCGAGTCGCGGCGCGACGAGAAGGGGCGTTACGCGGTGCAGGACGCCGGCATCTTCTCCCTCTGGGAGCCCATCCTCCTCGAAGCCTCGTTCGGCAGCGCCAGCGAGGAGCTGCTGCGCGGCTACGTGCGCGAGGTGCAGGCGACCTATCCGCAGGACCCCGCCGCCGCCACCCTGGCGGTGCAGTGCCAGGACGCCTCGCTCGCCCTCGATCGCCAGCACGTGCGGAAGGCCTGGGGCAACGCCCAGGTGCCGACCTCGGACGCGCTCATCCTCGCCGAGATCCTCGGCAAAAACGGCCTGGCTCCCCATCCGCTGAACGGCCCGGGGCTCTCCGGCCTGGTGCTCTACCAGGACTCGACCGACGTCGCCTTCCTGCGCAGCCGCGCCGAGGCCAACGGCTACGAGCTGATCTTCCGCGACGGCGCCGTCTACTTCGGCCCCATGCGCCTCCAAGGCGAGCCGCAGGCCACCCTCGCGGTCTACGCCGGGCCGGACACCTGCTGCTCCGACGTCAAGGTGACGGCCGACGCCCACCAGCCCGAGAAGGTCGCCTACCAGGTGGCCCCGGCCTCCGGCACCAGCGCCGAGGAGCACACGGTGGAGCCCGACCTGCCGCTCCTCGGCAGCGAGCCGGCGGCGGGCGGCGGCCCCGGTCTCAAGGACTTCGTCTGGCGGCTGCGGCGCACCGGCACCGCCGGCGACGAGGAGCTGAAAGCCCTCGCCCAAGCCAAGGTCAACGAGCTTTCGCTGCGCATCCGCGCCGAGGGCGAGCTCGACGGCACCCTCTACGGCCACGTGCTCCAGGTGGGGGCCACCGTGCCCCTCGACGGCGTGGGTGAGCGGCTCAACGGCCTTTACTACGTGGACCGCGTGACCCACCGCTTCACCCCGGACGGCTACCGCCAGTCCTTCCGCCTGCTGCGCAACGCGTACGGCGACAACGTCCCGGGGGGCACCGCCGGTGCAATCGGTTCCCTGGCCGCCTCGGTGGCCCTGTTCTGATCTGGAGAAACGACCGTGGAAGAGCTCCTGGTGCAAGTGGCCCGCGAGGTCCAGCGGAAGTACTACGGCAAGTACCGCGGCTTCGTGGTCGACGACGCGGACCCCGAGAAGCGCGGCCGGCTGCGCGTGCGCGTGCCCTCGGTGATCGGCGGGGAGGAGACGGCCTGGGCCCTCCCCTGCATCCCCTACGGCGGCGGCGCCGGCTACGGGTTCTTCGCCGTGCCGCCGGTGGACTCGCAGGTGTGGGTGGAGTTCGAGGAGGGGGAACTGGCGCAGCCGGTGTGGACCGGCACCTTCTGGCAGCAGCAGGGCGATCCCCCGGCGGAGGCGACGGCGGGCGAGAAGCCCACGGCCCACGTGCTCAAGACCCCGGCCGAGCACCTGCTGGTGCTCGACGACGAGAAGGACAAGGAGAAGATCCGCCTCGTCCACAAGAAGGGGACCGAGATCGCCATCGACGAGAAGGGGATCCTCACCCTCACCGACTCCGGCGGCTCCGTGGTCACCCTCGATCCCGACGCTGGCAAGCTCTCGGTCGAGGACTCGAACGGCAACACCCTCACCATGACCTCCTCCGGCACCACCGTCGAGGACGCCAACGGCAACAAGGTCGAGATGGCCTCGGCCGGCATCAGCGTCGAGGGGCAGAAGGTGGTGATCAAGGGGAGCAGCGTGATGCTGGGCGGCGACGGCGGCGAGCCCATCATCAAAGGGCAGAGCTTCCTGCAACTGTTCATGACGCACATGCATCCGACGGCGATGGGTCCCTCGGGCCCGCCCATTCCGCAGGGGGAGATGTCCACCCTGTCCACCAAGGTCCTGACCTCCTAGGGGAACGAAGCGATGAAGCGCCTGGCCGATCCTCCCTACATGTCTTTCCCGTTCCGCATCGGAGCCGGGGGAGCGCAGCGCTCCGACCGCCGCAGCCACGTGCGCGAGCAGATCGAGCAGGTGCTCTTCACCGATCCGGGCGACCGGGTGTTCCGTCCCGAGATGGGAGCGGGCATCCGCTCCCTGCTGTTCGAGCCCAACGCCTCGCCGCTGTGGACCCTGGCGCGCAAGCGCCTGATGGCCGCCCTCACCGAGGTGCTTCAGGGCGAGGTGGATCCCCGCAGCCTGCAGGTGGACGTCACCGGCGAGGGGGAGTCGCTCGCGATGACGATCTCCTACACCCTGGCGACTTTGGGGCACGCCGAGGAGCACAGCTTCGACCTCTCCGCGGAAGGAGGGAGCCGTGGCTGAGCTTCCCCTCCCCCGCCTGGAGTTCCGCGACCAGGGGCCGGACGGCGGCGTCCGCATCGTCGACCTGCCGGACGACCTGCCGGCGCTGGGCGACGACTTCGACTGGCGGGTGCGCGATTACGACGGCTTCCGCATCTCGCTGCTCGAGGAGCTGATCGCCCGCTTCCCCGAGCGCTCGCGCTGGACGGCCGCCGACGTCGAGGTGACGCTCGTCGAGGCGCTCTCGGCGGTGCTCGACCAGCTCTCCGACATGCTCGACCGGGTGGCGGCCGAGGGCACGCTGGAGACGGCCCGCCGCCCCGGCTCGGTGCGCCGGCTCCTGCAGATGATCGGCTTCGATCCCTTGGGGTCGCCGTTCGACCGCCCGGACCCCGTGGCCATTCCCGGCGGCACCGACCCGCGCGAGGCGCGCTGGCTGCGGCAGCAGGCGCTGGAGCAGTACTGGCTCGCCCACCCCGAGGTGATGGAGGCCGCCCGCCGCGCCGGGCCGCGCGCCATCCGCACCGAGCGGCGGATGGTGACGGTGGACGACTACGGCAACCGCCTGGAAGACCACCCGCTGGTCCATCGCGCCCACGCCTGGCTGGAATGGACGGGCTCGTGGACGGCGGTGCGGGTGGCGGTCATCGGCTGGAACGACCGCGGCCTCGAAGACGCCCTGGCCGCCGCGGGCCTGCCCGAGGAGACGCAGGCCGCCGTCGACGCCTTCCATCGCCAGCACGGCGTGCCCGAGCCGCGGTGGGAGGGCGCCCCCACCCTGCGCCAGGTGGTGGGCCTCTACCTGGACGCCTACCGCATGGCCGGCCAGGAGGTGATCCTCCAGGACGCGGTGGCCGTGGGCATCGCCATCGACCTGGCGGTCACCGTCAGCGACCGCTTCTACCGCTCCGAGGTGCAGCGGGCCGTGCAGCACGTGCTGGGCCGGGGACCGGGCGGCTTCTTCGAGCCCGGCCGCCTGCGCTTCGGCGAGGACCTGCACGCGAGCGACGTGTTCGAGGCCGTGATGGCGGTCGAAGGCGTGGAGGACGCCCGCCTCCTGGCCTTCAAGCGGGTCGGGGGCCGTTACCCCGACCGCTCGGCCGAGGGGAGCATCCCCCTCCAGGGGGTCGAGGTGGCCGTCTGCGACAACGATCCCGCGCACCCGGAGCGCGGCTACTTCCGGCTGACCATGACCGCAGGGAGACGGGGATGAGCACCGACCGTGATCTGACTCGATGGAACCGGGCGGGGCTCCGGCGCTTCCGCTACGTGGACGGCAACGCCGCCACCCACCTGGAGGAGCTACGCCTGGCGCTGCTCAGCCGCTTCGTCGCCGCCAAGGGCGACGGCGCGCCCGACCCCGGCCGCAGCCTCGACTGGTGGCTCGAAACCTGGGCCGTGCCGCCCACCGATGCCGCCGCCCGCCAGGCCCTCGACCAGGTGCTCGCCGACCTGCGCAGCCGCCTGGTGTGGAAGGGCGAAGCCGGCAATGCCGGAGATATGGGCCCCCTCTGGGTGCCCGTGCCCCCCCGCCCCGAGGCTGAGGGCGAGCGCGCCGAGCGCCTCCGCGAGCAGTACGAGGCGCCGCCCCGCCGCGACCTCGCCTGGGAGATCGTCCGCGCTTTCGCCCGCGGCACCCACGTGCTCACCGAGCACCTGGACGCCTACGCCAACGAGGGCTTCCTCAGCACGGCCACGCAGTGGGAGAACGTCCGCCGCCTGGCCGCCATGCTCGACGCCCGGCCGGAGCCCCCCGCCTCGGCCGCCACCACCCTGGTGCTCACCGCCAAGGAGGGGAGCCAGGGGAAGGTCGGGAAAGGCTTCCAGGTGAAGTATTCCCCCACGGACGGCGGCGCGCCCGTGATCTTCGAGACGCTGGACGACGTGGACGTCGACGCCGCAGTCAACGAGCTTCGCCCGGCGGGCTTCGACCGCAGTCCCGAGCCGGCCACGGGCTCGACCCTCCAACTCGCCGGCCGCGTCAAGGGTCTGCGCACGGGCGAGCCCCTCCTGGTGGAGGACAAGGGGAACGGCCGGCTCTACGCCCACGTCGTGCAGAGCGTGCTGGAGGACGACGCGGCCACCATCGTGGAGGTGACGCCGCCGCTCGACTCCGGCCTGGTGCGCGGCGGCGTCGCCGTCCACGCCGCGCCGCGCGAGCGCCTGTCGCTGCTGGCGCCGGCCGCCACCGTGCAGGTGAGCCGGGACCTCCAGCTCACCGAGGAGCCTGCCGGCCTGCGGACCGGGGAGGTGGTGTGGATCGGCGACGGCAGCAGGTCGCTCTTCCGCCGCGTCACGGCGGTCGAGGGGCGCAAGCTCACCGTGGACGCGGACCTGGGCGCGCTCCGCCTCGACGGCACCGAGGTGGGGCGGCCGATCGCCGTGCCGGCCGCCGCGGTGAGCAGCGGCTCCACGAGCCAGACGAGCGACGGCACCCGCACCGACGTCCTCGTCGCCAAGGTGCCCGGCGACTGGACGCGGCTCCTCGGCTCCCCGGTGGCCGGCCTCTGGCCCCAGGCCGGCGGCGGCACGAGCCTCGCCACCCTCCAGGTGCTCGCGGTGGACTACCGGCCGGTGGGCTCGGGCGCGGAGGACGCCGGCTACTCCTTCGTCAGCCTGGCCGGGGCGAACGCCGCGGCCGGCTCCCAGAGCACCCCGTCGCTGCTCGCGCCGCCCCCGGGAGGCGGACGCTGGCAGGCCGACCTCTTCCTGGCTGAAGCGAGCGGCAAGGTGCCGCGGGAGATCGTCACCACCCTGCCCAAGAAGACGGCGGCGGGCGACCTGGCAGCCGTGGTCGCCGGCGGCCGGGTGGCGTGGACGCGCCTGGGCGCCGTGGAGGTGGACGACGACGCCGGCCGGGCGACCCTGCGCGCCAGCGTTGCCTGGAGCGACCGCGGCGGCAGCCCGTTCTTCTTCACCGGCTCGATGGTCTACAGCCGCTTCGAGACGACGGCGCGCCTCGCCGGCTGGGACGAGAACGGCCGGCCGCTCGCCGGCAGCGAGGTGCCGCTGGCCGCGGTCCCCGCGGCGCTGCGCGCCGGCCGCGTCGTGCTCCTCGCCTGCCTCGATCAGGGGACCGGGATGGTGGCCAAGGTCGGCGAGGTGAGGAGCGCCTCCATCGTGCTCGAAGCCGCCCTGCCCGCGGGCGCCACCTACGGCAACCTCGTGATCTACGGCAACGCCGTGGCCGCCGGCCACGGCGAGACGCGGGAAGAGAAGGTGCTCGGCAGCGGCGACGCCTCGCAGTCGGGCCAGGTCTTCGCCTTCCCCGAGAAGGGGGTGTCGTTCGTGGCCGATTCCAACCAGCCGTCGGGCGTGCGCGCCGGCGTCGAGGTGCGGGTGGGCGAGCGGGTGTGGCAGCAGGTGGCGACCCTCGCCGATTCGAGCCCGGCCGATCCCCACTACTCCGTGCGCATGACCGAGGACGGCGGCATCGAGCTGACCTTCGGCGACGGCAGGAACGGCCGGCGCCTCCCCACCGGCACCAACAACGTGCGCATCGCCTACCGCTTGGGCTCGGGGCTCGCCGGCAACCTGCCGCCGGGGAGGCTGGAGAAGCCGGCCCGCCCGCATCCGCTCGTCGCGGCCGTGCGCCAGCCCTTGCCGGCCACGGGCGGCAACGACATGGAGGAAGCCGAGTCGCTGCGCGCCACGGCGCCGGCCAGCATCTCGACGCTCGGCCGCGCCGTCTCGCTCGCCGACTTCGCCCGCCTGGCCGAGAGCCAGAGCAGCGTCTGGCAGGCGCGGGCCTTCCCCGTGCGCGCGCCCTTCGCCCGCCAGGAGAGCGTGCAGGTAGTGGTGGTGCCGGCCGGCGGCGGCCCGCTCGAAGGGCTCGCCGCGTCGCTCCCCGCCTTCCTGGAAGCGCACGCCCTGCCCGGCGTCTCCGTCAAGGTCGATCCCTACGTCCCGGTGCCCGTGTCCCTGCGGGTCAGCCTGCAGGTCGAGACCGCCCAGTACGACCCCGACCGCGTGGTCGCCCTCGTCCGCGAGCAGCTCCTCGCCACCTTCGGCCTGCGCAGCCGCAGGATGGGGCAGGCGCTGCGCCTCGGCGAGGTCTACCGCGTGGTGGAAGGGGTGGCCGGCGTGGCCAACTCCGTCTGCGTGCTCGCGGGCGATCCCTCCCGCTACCAGGTCGAGGTCTCGCCCCAGGGCGTGGCCCACCTGGACGCGGCCCAGTCCTCTCTCATCGTCACCTACCAGGAGCTCGAGCTGTGAACGACCTCGAAACCCGCGCCGGGCGTCAACTCTACGACCTCCTCCCCGAGGTCTATCGCAGCCGCGACGACGGCAGCCTCGCCGCCTGGGTGGACGCGGCTGGGGACCTCCTCGACCTCGTCCGCAACACCCTGGAGCAGCGGCTGGCCGACTCGTTCCCCGACGAGCCGTTCGACGGCCGCGCCTGCCAGGACTGGCTCCTCCCCTACTTCGCCGACCTGCTGGAGCCGCGCCTCATCTCCTCCGATCCCCAGGGGCAGCGCGCCGAGGTGGCCAACGCCATCGCCTGGCGGCAGCGCAAGGGCACCCTGGTGAGCGCCGAGCAGATCGCCCAGGAAGTGGGGCAAATCGAGGCCGAGGTCCAGGAAGGGTGGAAACGGGTCGCCGTCACCCCACGCATCGGCGGCTCGCGGCCGGCGGCGCCGCTGGAAGCCGGCAAGCCCTGGGCCGCCGAGCTGCCGGTGGGCACGGTCGATTTCGGCTTCCAGTCCCGCGCCCTGGCGGCGGACGCGGACGATCCGGCCGCCCACCTCACCCGCTTCGGCGGCCAGGTGGTGCCCTGGCGCCAGGCCTATCCTTCCGGGGCGCCCGCCTTCCCCGGCAGCTACGAGGACGCCTCGGCGGTGACCGTCGACCTGCGCACGCCCGAATGGCGGCGCGGCCACGCCCACCCGCGGCGGATCCTCTTCTACTACCCGCCGCAGGGAGGGTTCTTCCCGCCCGGCGCGCCGCGGGTGGATTGGCTCGCCTGGGCGAGCCGGCGCTCCTCTTTCGAAATCCAATGCGGCCAGCTCGATGCACGGCACCTGGACAACCTCACCTATACGGACGGCACCGAGACCGTCTTCCTCCAGCGCCTGCCGGGTCCCGAAGGCGAGGACGTGGTCCAAGCCAGGAAAGGCGGCGCCCTGATCGCCGAGCGGATCACCGAAGTGGACGGCCGGGTCCGCAGCCGCCTGCTCCTCGCGGATCGCTGGCTGGAGCGGAGCGCCAAGCCGGGGGAGCCCGTGACCTACCGCGGCGACGGCCAGCCGGTGGTCCTCACCACCACCGACCCCGTCAATACCCTCTGGTTCGGAGGCCAGGAGATGGAGGTCGCATTCGAGGACCTCTCCCTCGACGCGACGATCCGCAACACCCTCGCCGGCGCCCGCATGACGTTCCGGCGCTCGGCCGCCCGCGCGGTCTACCTTCTCACCCAGGACACCGAGACGCCCGTCATCGACGCCGTCGACTCCCTCTTCGACCACGTCGCCGCGACGGAGGGTCTGATCCGGCTGGAGTACACCACCGTGCTCAGCGAGCTCAACGGCCGCCGCCTGCAAGTCAGCGATTCGCTCCTCCTGGGCCAGCTCACGCTCGGTGCGTCCGGCAAGGTCAGCGTCCTGCGCTACTCGCGCCTGCCGCAGGCCCTTGAGGGGACCGGCCTCCTGCAATCGTTCAACACCCTGGAGCCGCCGCTCTTCGTGGAGTTGGACTTCATCGACGCCGGCAAGCCGGTGCGCCGGGCGGCCAACTTCGGCGAGCCGGGAGCCGGCGTGCTCCACCCGGAAGCCCCGCGGTCCATTCGCCTCGGCGCCGAGGACGGCGGGGAGATGGGGGCCTACCACGGCCGCCGCTACAGCCTGGCGGCCGAGGCGGTCCGCAACAAGCTCGAAGACTACCTGCCGGTGGGAACCGAGGCGGTGCTGATCCCGGACCCGCGCCTGCTCACGCCACCTCCCGCCGGCTGACCACCGAAAGAAGGGGAAGGCCTTGAAGACACAGATCTCCCGCAACGGTTTCCGGCCCGACCAGCGATACTCCGGCGTCTACCAGCAGCAGGGGCGGGTGCTCACCGACCGCGACTGGAACGAGACGGTTGACGTCCTCAAGCACCGGATCGACGGCGGCCTCGCCGACGTCTTGGGCACGGGCCTCCCCCGCGAGCGCCCCTTCCTGATCACCAAGGGACCGAGCGGCCTGATCTTTCAGCCAGGCACCGTCCGGGTGGGCGGCATCGCCACGCGGATCGATACCACGCGCTACGAGCAGCAGGCGGACTACCCGTCGCCCCCGCCCCTCCCCACGGGGCAGGTCTACTCCCTGTACCTGGACGTATGGGACCGGCCGGTGACGGCGGCGGAGGACCCCGACCTCCGTGATCCGGCCCTCACCGGGGCGTACGACACCGCAACACGCACCCGCACCCTGGTGCAGGTCAAGTGGGCGCCGGCCGGCAGCGACGCGGAGAACCCCGCCCAGAACCCGCCTCGCGGCAACGCCACCCTGGCGGTGAAATTCGTCGGTCCGGCCGGCGGCGACTCCCTCTTCCGGCTGGAGGTCCACGACGTGACCTGGCCGGCGGGCGCCGCCCCTGCTGCGCCGTCCACCGTGGTATTGAAATGGTCGCGGGAGAACGGCGCGCGGCAGCTCCGCTACGCCGATGCCGCCGGGCCGTTCACGCAAGGGAGCTTCGTCTGGGAGGTGTGGAAGCCCGCCACCGAGGCGGCCCTGGGCTGGGCCTTCGGCGCCTGGGCTCCGGCGCGCGGCGCCCTCTCCCCCGCCTTCCCGCAGTTGAGCGGCACCGCGGCCCAGGAGTCCCTGGTCCGGCGGTGGGACGGCTCCTGTACCCTGACGCGAACGGGCAACGCCTGGAGCCTTGCCTCCCCCGTGACCGGCGCCTCGATGCAGAACGGCAAGCTCGTCGTTGCGACCGGCGGCCTGGAGCTGACGGTCGATCCCCAGGGCAAGACCTTCCTGCCGGGAGACTCCTGGAGCGTGCCGATTCGCCAGTCCGCGCTCCAGCCCGGCGCGCAAGTCTCGGCCGCGAGCGAGCCCGCGGGCGTCGTCCACCGCTACGCCACCCTGGCCACCGTCAGCGCTGCGGGCGACGTGACCCTGCGCCCGCCGGTCTTCTCCATCGTCGAACGCCTCGGCGCCGGCGACGTGCGCTACGACGGCACCGGCGCCACCAACGGCCTCTTCGACGCCACAACCGATACGGCCGGCAAGGCGCTGGACCGGCTCTGGCAGCTCGCGGCCCAGCATCTCGCCTACGCTCCTCCGGCGAGCTCCGGGATCTACACGGGGAAAACCGTGGCCAACGCCAAGCAGGCCCTCGACCTCCTCGCCGACGTCCGCGCGTCGCGGATCTCGACATCGGGCCGGTCCGCCACGCCCGATCTCCAGGGCTCTCTCGACACCCTGTTCGGCCGCCTGCGCCCCACGCCCTGGATCACCGTCGGCCGCGGCGGCCAGTTCGCCACCCTTGGCGAGGCGATTGGCGGGGCGATCAAGAAGTCGGCTGCCCTGGGGAGAGGCGAGAGCCGTCTCTGGCTGCTTCCCGGCGACCATTCCCTCGCCGCGGACGGGATGAGCGACGTCTTTCCCGGCGACACCCTGGGGACGAGCCTGACCCTCGCCGGCGGCGGCCGGACGGCGCGCCTCTTGTTCCCGAGCACCGTCGTGATCCGCGACTTCACCGCCCTCAGCTTCCACGGGCTCAGCCTCGAATTCAGCACCCCCGGCGTCTTCCTCTACCTGGACGTCGACGAGGTGAGCTTCGTGAAAAATCGGATCTCCGGCGCCAGCAAGGAAGGGCTGATCCAGGTCGCCCCCGGCCGCCGCCTCGCGCTCCGGGACAACGTCGTGGCGGTCACGCAAGCCGGTTCCACCCCGACCGGGACGCTGCAAGTCCCCGGGACGTTCCTGAGCCTGGTGGAGCCCTCCCCCGGGTCGTTTCCCACGTCTTCGCCTCTCAAGCCGCTGCCCGGGCGGGTGCACCTTGCGGGCAACGAGATCCTCGGCTGGGTGAGCCTCTACGGCATGCCCGGCGACGAGCTTTCCGCGGCGGACCGCAATCAGATCACCGGCCGGATGACTGCCATCACCTTCGATCCCGATTCACAAAGGGACCTGGTGGCCCGCAACAACAAGATGACGGGTTTCCAGGCGGGCGCCTGGCCGTTCCTCCAGATACGGAAGGATAGCCTCATCGCGCCCATCTACCGCCGGGCCGTGCTGGCGAACAACACCATCGACGGCGACACCAACCAGCTCCTGGCCTGCACCGCCTCGCTCGACGCCAACCTCTTCGCCGCCACCGCCGGCGGCTGGATCATGGCCGACGAGATCCTCGCCGCCGGCAACACCGCCCGCGCCGCCGTCACCCTCGGCACCCTCCGCAAGACCGCCACCCTGGTGGGCAACTCGAGCCGCATCAACTTCCAGGTTTACGGGTGAGGGGCGGTGACCCCATAGGCAATGCCCCGAAGGGGTAAAGGCATGTAGCCCGTGGCTGGCGCTGTTTGCCAGCCCCGGGTCGACGGAACCCACAACACCCAAAAGCCCCGAAGGGGCGACGGCAGCTCGATGCTCGATTCCACTTCAGCACAGGCGTTAGTGCTCGCCCTGTCCGCATGACCGCCCAGTCGCCCAGCCGCCGCGACTACGGCGCGATGAAGATCGCCAGGTCGTAGTCGTAGGTGGCGATGGCGCCGGGGAGGAGCATCGAGCCGGCGCCGCCGGGGGTGCAGGTGGCGGCCCCCGGCCAGACGATGGTGTCGGTCCGGAACGGGGTGGGGGTGCCGCTCGCGTTCACCGCGTTCTTGGGGACGAAATATTGCACCTTATAGGTGGCCGCGGTGGGGCCGAGGCAGACGGAGAGCTGCCCGCCCCCCTGGCCCGTGGCACTGTAGCCGCCGGAGGTGACGATGGCGTTGTAACCGTCCTGGACCAGGTTACGGTCGGTGCTGTTGTGGACGTAGAAGAGCCAGCGCCTGACGCCGGCGTTGGGCGCCGGCTGGAGGGCGGCCCAGTAACGGAGGGCGCCGTTCGACTGCGCCGTCTTGTAGGGCTGCGGATTGATCCAGTTCGGGCTCACCGGGTCGGAGGTCCGCGTCCGGGTCACCATGTTGACCGGATTGTTCAGGAACCTCAGCAGCACCCCCATCTGGCGACGGGTCTCGGTGTAGTCGGTGGTCGGCGAGCACTTGTAGCCGAACTGATCATAGGTGCCGCCCTGGTTCACCATGAATTCCCAGGCTTCGGCGCGGCCGGCGTCGACCGTTCCCGCGGTGTTCGTGCCGCCGCAGGCACCGCCGGTGATCTTCGTCTCGTTGAAGCCGAAGATCTTCGGTTGCACGTTGTACTGGCGGATCATCTTGACCGCGCCGAGGCCGATCCCCGAGATGTTCGGGTTGGTCGTCGTCTTCGGCCGGATGACGGTGTAGTGCGAGTTGATCACCGAGCCGGCGGTGGCGTTCGCTCCCGAGCCGACGAAGGTGTCCGCGCCGGTGGTGGTGGAAGGTTCGACGGCCACCAGGTGGTTGGCGGCGAGCACGCCGGTGTTGACGTACGTCGTGGTCTCGTAGCTCTTGACCTCCGCCGCGATGGCCGCCTGCCAGGCCGAGACCGTGGCTGGGTCCGTCTGGTTCGAAGCGCCCCAGCCGCACGGGTTGGTGGCCGAGGGCTGGATGCTCTCCGGCTCGTTGGCGACCTCGTAATAAACGTTGGGGTAGGTCGCGAGCGCGTCGACCGTCCAATGGATCACGTTGAAGACGTAGGGCTTCATGGCGAGATATTCGGCGGACGCCGCGTTGGTGAAGTTCGCCGTGTTGGAAAAACCGGTCAACTGCGTGCCGCTGTTCAGGAAGGCATGGGCATGCGAGTAGGGACCGAGGCCAACGTAGCCGGTGAGCGGCGAGAAGAGGGTCACTTCCACGAACATCGGCGGGTTCAGGCTGTTGGCGTAGCTCACCACGGAGCTCAGGCGGCTGAAGTAGTTGGCGTTACGGACGTCGAGCTTCCAGCGTCCCAGGCCGTCCGGCCCCAGGATCGAGCCGTCGTAGGTGAACGGGTGATCGCCGACCGCGCTGGTGTCCGCCAGGCAGGAGGTGGAGTTGCCGTTGCCGCCGACGATGCTCACCCACAAGCGGATCTTGTTGAGCCCCTGGGCATGGGCGTCGTTGAGGAAGGAGGTGTAGGTCGAGAAGCCGCACTGGCTCGAGGGGGAGGAGTTGAAGTGGCAGGCATTGTCGGCGGAGACGCCGATCAGCAACGTCGGCACGCCGCCGTAGGAGAAGAAGTGGCTGCTGGTGGCGGAGACCGGCGTGACCGACTTGAGGCTCCCGCCGGCGCTCCGCTCCGGGGCGGCGAGGCCGAGGGGTTGGATGCCGCGCCGGCCGGCGCGGGCCGCCAGGGAATCGAACAGCGACGGATCTTCGGCGCTCGGCGCCACGTCTTGTCCCAAGGTGGCGGTGAAGGCGTCGTCCGTGTCCTGCACGGCGGAGCGGACCGGATCCTTGCCGTCTCCGGAATGACCAGGAGCGGCGGGGGCGGGGGAGCCCAGGACCAGGAGCAGAGCGAGTCCCGGCAGAAGACGCAGACTGTTTCGTAAAAGGATCTTCGAGGGCGGCACGTTCATGGAGCGCTCCTTTCTTTCCGTCCACCGGCTTCTCGATCGCAGGTGGCCTGCTTCTCGGTACGGAGAAGCGGTTGCAGTGTTCAGCTCTCAATGAAGACAGCAAGATTAGGATAGCTCTGAGCCGGGCGACCGCCGATGGATTCACACCCGCTGAGGGAATCCACCCTCCCGCGGCGTTCATAGCCCGCAGCCGCCGAGGCCCGGGACGGGCCTCGCAACCAGAGGATCAGCCGAATGAAGACTCAGATCTCCAGGGACGGCTTTCGTCCCGACAAGCGATACTCCGGCGTCTACCAGCAGCAGGGACGGATGATCACCGACCGCGACTGGAACGAGCTGGTCGACGTCCTGAAGAGCCGCCTCGACGAGGGGATGGCCGACGCCGTCGGCAGCGGCGTGCCCCGCAGGCGGGGCGTGGCCCTGGCCAAGGGCTCCCCGAGCGGTATCGCCATCACGCCGGGCGTCGTTTACGCGGGGGGTGTCGCCGCCCGGATCGCCTCCGCCGCCGGCACCGTCGCGCCCTTCGCCTATGACCAGCAGGCCGACTATCCCTCTCCCCCAGCCCTGCCGGCCACCGGCCCCTACGTCCTCTACGCGGACGTCTGGGAGCGGCCGGTGCTGGCCCTGGAAGACGACGAGCTGCGCGACCCCGGCCTCAACGGCGCGGACACCACCACCCGCACTCGCACCATGGCGCAGGTCAAGTGGGCCGCGGCCCCCTGGAACCCCGAAGACCCCGCCCAAAATCCCCGGCGGGGCAATGCCACCCTCACCGCCGGGATTCCGGCGGCGGCGAGCGGCGATCCTCTGGACGGCCCGAGCCCAGCGGGCGGCGACTACCTCTTCCGCCTCGAAGTCCACGACGTCTGGTGGTCGGGCGGCGCCGACCAGCCGGGCCGGGTCGTCCTCAAATGGTCGCGGGAGAACGGCGCCGAGCAATACAAGGCCCTGGACGCCCCCAGCTCCTTCAAGGCCGGCCCCTGGATCTACGAGGTCTACAAGCAGAAGCACGAGACGATCCTGGGCTATCAATTCTCGCTGGCCTCGACGGCCACGCCGCCGGCCCGCGGCTCACTGGTGGCCGGCTTCCCGTTCCTCAACCCCCAAAACGACGCGGACTCCTTCATCCGCCGCTGGGACGGCTACTGCGTCCTCAACCGCAACGGCAACACCTGGACCTTCTCGCCCAACGCGCCCGAAGACCCCCGTCAGACGGCTCCCGGCGCCGCCGCCGCCGTCGCCAACGGGGCCTTCACCGTGCACCTCGTGGACCTCGAATTCTCCCTCGACCTCCAGGGCAAGACCTTCCTGCCCGGCGACTTCTGGCAGGTCCCCGTCCGCCGTGCCATTCACGGCCCGGGCGCCGCCATCGTCCAGGCGGTACAGCCGGCAGGGATCGTCCACCGCTACGTGACGCTCGCCAACGTCAGCGGCTCGGGCGACGTGACGCCGGCAACTACGACCTTTCCGGCCTTGACCGAGATCACGGCCGGCGACGTGCGCTACGACGGCAGCGGCTGCACCAGCGGGCTCTACACGGCCGCTCACGACAACGTCAAGAAAGCCCTCGACCGTCTCTGGACGCTCGGCGCCGAGCACGCCGCCTACGCCAAGCCGTCCAACGACTCTCTCTACAAGGACAAGACGGTCACCACCGTGCGCGACGCCTTGAACCTGCTGAACGACGTCCGCGCCCGGCAGATCACCTACGAAGGGAGGGCGGCCTTCCCGGACGTCCAGACCGCCGTCGACGAGCTGTTCAGCCGCCCCAGCGGCGAGGCCGGCGGTTTCGCCGTGGGCACGGGTGGCGACTTCCCGGACCTCCTCACCGCCATCCAGACTCTCCAGGCCCAAGGCCGGCGCGACCTGCGCCTGGCCCTGCTCCCCGGCGACTACGAGCTCAACCTCCTCAGCCCGATCAGCAACTCGGGGCAGCCGGCGCACCTGACCATCACCGGCGCCGGCTGGGCGAGCCGCCTGCTGGTGCGCAAGCCGGCCTACTTCAACGACTTCGCCTCCGTCACCTTCCAGGGGATCGCGATGGAATTCGACCCCGACGCGCTCCTCCAGGGCACGAACTGCGAATTCAACCTCATCGACAACCGGATCTCGGGCATCTCCAAGCTGCTCGGAGTGATCTCCCCCCTCGGAGCGACGCGCATCCTCCTGCGCGACAACATCGTCGAGGTCGCGGCAGGGGATCCCGCGGCGCAGCCCGCCGCCATCCTGACTCCCCTGGACAGCCTGGACACGATGCGCACGCTCTTCCTCACCCGCTCCCCCCGCCTCTTCGCCATCCGCGCCCGGGACCTCCTTGCCAAGCTGCGGGCCCTGGTGGTGGCCGATCGCCTGCGGCGGGTCGACACCGTGCAGGCGAGCGTCAACGCGGCAGGCGTCCCCCCCGCCACCTACAACGCCCTGATCGCCAACCTGCGCCAGTCGTCGGGGCCGGACGACAACGCCGTCCTGCTCCTCGCCACCCTCCGCCTCGAAGCCCTTTCCCAAGCCGGCGTCGGGAGCTTCCTCACGCTCCTCGGCAACGTGCCGCCGACCCGCCTCGAAGGCAACCAGATCTTCGGCTGGGTGCGTCTCTACGGCTCGAACGACGGCGACTTCGCCACTGCGGACTACCCCACGATCAGTGCCAAGATCGCCGCCGCCACCTTCGATCCGGCGGCCAAAAACGATCTCGTCGTGGTCAACAACCGCATGAGCGGCTTGCGGGTCGATGCCAACACCATCCAGACCATCCGCTCCAGCAACCCCATCGCTCCCCTCCTCCAGCGCATCGTCGCCACGGACAATACCTTCGAGGCGGCCGGCAATCAGCTCGCGGCCGTCAACGTCGAGATGAATTCGAACCTCTTCCTGGCCGTGACGGCCGGCTGGATGGTCGGCGAGGAGATCCTCTTCCTGGGCAACCTGGCAAGGATCGACGTCGGCATCGACACTTTCACCAAGAACGTGGTGCTCGCCGGCAACTCGCCCCACGTCAAGATCCGCAAGGTCTAGAGCGGAGACTGCCATGGCACCCACGGTGGAGCAGACGGCGAAGCCCAAGGACACGGCGCAACGCTCGGCCCCGGCCTCCCTGCCCCTGACGGGGCAGCAGACGGAGGTCCGCCGTGCCCTCACCGGTCTGCCGATCGTGGCCCCTGGAGAATACAGGGTCGCTCCATCTCCGGACGGCGGCGTCGCCATCTACTTCAATCCGCTGGATGTCCAGGGGTGGACGTCCCCCTTGGCCGAGGCCTTCGCTCGCTACGTCTCGCAGGTCTTCCCCGGCGCCACCCGTGCGGAGGCCGAAGCCTGCGCCAAGGCCAACGGCGTGACCTGGATCCACGAGATCCCGAAGAACGTCACGCACCTCCCCTCGGTGCCCGTCACCTTCCTGGGGCCTCTGCACGCCAACGTCAAAAGCTGGTTCAAGGATCACCGCCCCGATATCCATCCCGTCGAGCCGGCGGGGCGCCTCCTCTCCCTCGACGGCCGCGAGGGCTCGCGCGAGGCCATCCCCACCTTCGATCCCCAGGGCGCTCTCGTCATCGCGCCGGAGGAGGCAGCCTACGTGCTCGGGAGCACGGTGCGGATCAAGCTGGAGTTCACCGGCGAGGCCGTGCGCCGCGCCTTCAACTACAACTCGGCCAGCGCCTTCTTCGACTGGTCCGTCACCGACGCGACCGGTAAGGAGGTCCTCTCCGGCCCCCTCCTCGAAGGCTGGGGCGCCCGCGACGTCGAGATCGGCCTCGACAAGGCCAAGCTCTTCGCCGGCCAGCGCTACACGTTACGGGTCGCCGTCACCAGCCGCTGGTTCCGGCGGTCCCCTTTCCGTCCCGAGCCGGTCTCCTTCCTGACGGCCACCGAAGAGCAGCGCAACCGCGACGTCTTCGAGGCGCTCCTCGGCGAGCAGGGCGCCCCCTTCGAGCGGGTGAACGGCCAACTGCAGCTCAAGCAGGGCGCCAGGCCCGCCACGATCGAGGACGAGATGGACCAGGCCTCCTACTGGCTGGGCTGGATCGCCGGGCTCGAAAAGAAGCATTCGATCACGGCGGACCAGGCGGAGGAGTACCGCGCGGTCTTCACGCAGCGCAAAGCCCATCTCGCGGAGAAGCGGAAGCTGGTCTCGGGCTCGCTCCCCTACTACGCCTTCGGCACCCTGATCGACGCCACCAGCTCCGCCCACACCAAGCTGAGCCTCGCGGTCTACGGCCAGCAGGAGCAAGAGGGAGAGACCTTCCGCCACACCTTCCGGGCGGTGGACTCCACCCTCTCGCCGAACGACCCGCCGGTCTACACCGGCACCGGAGAGGGCGAATCGCCGGCCGTCGCCGAGCGCGCCGCCCTCGCCGACCTGCTGGCGGATTGGCGGAGCCACAACGACTATCCCGACGGCACGGTCCACTTGGGGATCCGCCTCCGGGACGGCAGCGTCCGCGAAGAGACGATGAACACCCGCCACGCCAAAAAGGTGGTGAAGAGGAACGCCGGGCGCGTGGCCATGGGCCTCGGCGCGGTGGGGCTCGGCATCTCCGTCTATACCGGCGGCACCACGGCGCCTCCGGCGTTGGCGGCGCTGGAGACCGGCGTCGGCCTCGCCGCGACGGGAGCCACCCTCCTCGACGTGGGCCTGCGGCTGGAAGAGCGGCTCTCCACCCAAACTCAGCGCGCCGACTCCCAGGCCCTGCTCGACGCCCTGGCGGTGGCGAGCCTCGGCGTCGGGAAGTGGGCCCAGATGGCTCGCGCGGCCAAGCCGGCCGCCGGCGGGAAGTTCGTCCTCCCCATCTTCGGCCTCGACGCTTCGCAGATGGCCGTGATGGGCGTCCAGACCCACGCCCAGATCCAGGAGATCGACCTTCGCTACGAGCAGCAGATGGCAGGGGCCAGCGAAGAGAAGAAGGGAGAGCTCGCCCGCGAGCGGGACGCCGAGATCAAGGGCCTGATGACCGAGGCGATCGTCAACGGCGGCATCGCCGTGGTGCCCGTGGCCAAGGGCGCCGTAGAGCTGGTGGACCTGGGGATCGCCCACGCCGCGGCAGCGCCGCACATCGAGCCCGCGCCCCATGTCGAGGCCACTCCGCATACCGAGCCTGCACCGCATCTCGAAACGGAACCGCTGCGCGTCGCTCCGGCCCCGGAGCGGTCTGCGCCGCCCAAGGTCCAGGAGCCGCCGCGGGTCCAGGAACCGTTGAGCCTCGAATCCCTGAAGATCGAGCCTCTCAAGCTCGAAGACCTGCCCGCGCCGAGGCCGGTGGCATCCTTCACCATGATGCACGAGTCTTTTCGCCAGGCTGAGATCAAGCCGGGCGAGCTGCGCTATCACTTCGAGACCTTTTTGCGCAGAGAGATCGAGAACCCCGCCTCCGAAACCCGGAGAGCGCAGGCCACCGAGCACTCCGAGCGCATGCTGGCCCTCGACAATCGATACAAGGATACCTTCAAGGTCGAGAAAGAGCTCCTGGAGGCCAAGAGGGAAGCGCTGAATCCTCCGGAAGGAGAGACGCCAGAGCCCTTCGACGAGGCGGCCCACCAGGAGGCTCTGGCTCGCAACGAAGCGGAGCGGCAGCGGGTGGTCGCCGAATCGACGCCCTTGATGGAGCCGATGCGGCAACATGCCAGCCAGTTGTTGGCCCAGGATCTCGGAGGCACTCCCGCCCAGCACCGCGCCTTGCTGGAGCGCATGACGCCTCCCGAGGTCCGCGGCCTGGCTCAGGAGCTGGGCCGGGAGAGGCTCGTCAAGCTGCTCGACGCGGGCTCCCCGGCGGTCGAGCGGTTCCTGAACGCGCGCCGGCTCTCCCGGCTCAATAGCGCCGGCCGCGCCCGCCTGCTCCAGATCCTCGAGCTCCACCGGGCCGGCACCTTGGACGACGCCGGCTTGGTCGCCGCCCTCGACGAGTCCATCGCCTTCCTCACCCTCTATCCGAACGGCCTGCGCGGCGATTTCCGGCGGATGGCCGCGGACTTCGACCCCACCGCCCCGGTCACCCCCGTCGAGAAGCTCTCGACGGCCGAGCTCTACCAGCGGATGCACGCGGGCGAGAAAGAAGCGGCCGAGGAGATGGAGCTGCGCCGGCAGAGCCTCTCGTCCGAGGCGCTGCAAAAAGCCGCGCAACAAGCCGAGAAGAGCGCGAAGCAGGCCTGGAAAAGCCGCCTCAAGGACGATGCCCGGCGCGCCCGCGAGGAGAAGACCCGGCTCAGAGACCTGCTCAGCCAGCGCAACCTTCTCCTCGAGAAGACCGGAGTGGAACAGGGTCCCTACGTCTCCAGACCGGAGATGCGCGTCCTCCTGGAGGAGGCCATCCAGAAGCATCGGACGGTGCCCCGGATCGACACCCCCATGTCGGACGCCGACGTCGAAGGCGGGACCCTGGGGGCTGCGTCGGCCAGCCATCTCCCCCAGTCGGAGCCCTTCCTCGGCCGCTCTCCGGCCGCGCATGCAGAAGGCGAGGAATCGACGATCAATCCACGCTACAAGTCGCCGTCGAGAACCACGGCCGCCCATGGGCACGCCGAGCAGACCCTCGCCGGTGACATCGCCAATGCCACCGACGAGCTCATCGCCGCCGGCAAGCTCACCCAGGCCGACCTCGCGGGCCATACCGTGTGGATGCTCATTGATCAAGAGGTGTGCAGTTACTGCGCGGCGGGCCTGGAGAGCCCCGTCGCTCCCGGCGTGCTGGCCCAGTTCAGCCAGGACTACCCGCTGCTCACCATCCAGATCAAGAACCTGCGGACCAGCGATCTCATGATCCTGAGAGGCGGCCGCAGGATCAACAGTCAGTGACACCAGGGGCCGCGAGGCCGCCGTCCCGCCATCGCCTCCGAGCTGCACCTCCTCTTGTGAACGACCTATGGAGGATTCCGCAATGCGCACTGCAACCGGCTCGACCCCGCAATCCCCGTCGCGTCCCTGTTTTCGTATCCTGCTGCTGATGGCTCTCTGCGCGCTCTTCGCCGTGGCGGCGGGCCTGGCCCAGACGCCGCAGCCGGTGCCCGCGGCGGCGACGCAGGCGGACCCCAGCGTCGCTGAGTTCCTGGCGACGTTGTCGCCCGGCCCGAGCGAAGCGCCCGTCACCGAGGTCCTGCCGCCCAGCCCCAAGCTCCTCTCGACCATCTGCCACAGTAAGGCGGACGGCGGTCCAGGCGAGCTCTGCTGCTACCCCTGCGGCATCCCCG
>DASUEN010000204.1:0-45579 GCA_036275055.1 Thermoanaerobaculia bacterium | reverse complement strand
CCTGGGCTCGATTGGGCACCAACAACCGCGGCTTCCCTTTCGCTGGGGAGGGCGCCGTCTTCGCTTCCGGCTCGGGGATAGGGAACAGGGTCTCGCTCATGAGTGAAGTATCTCACGAACACGAGCCAATCAGAGGCGGCTCTCCGGAATTTTTTCACAGCCTCTCAGCCGACGCGTCAAACCACTCCTTCTTCTCCCGGCGGACGGGGGGAGGCTGGGAGAAGAGAACTGGGGTGATGAGGGTCTTCCGCCAGCTCGGACAGCAAGCAGAGCTACTTCCCCGCCACGTACGGCAAAATATGCCCGCGGCTCGCGTAGTCCGCGATCGTCAAGCCGAAGAGGATGGCGAGCCAGAAGAAGCCGGAGAGGGCGGTGAGGACGGTCATCCGCGTGCTGTGGCGCACGTGCATGAAGAAGAGGAGCACCAGCATGGCCTTGGTGACGGCGATCCCTAAGGCCACCACGTCGTTCGCCCAGCCGAGGTCGACTTGGGCGACGAGCCAAGTCGCCACCGTGAGGACCATCAGGGCAGCGAAGACCAGGAAGTAAACTTTGCGCGAGGTCACGTGTTCAGCCATGTCGATCCTCAGCGGGCGTGCGCCCCGAGCAGGTAGAGCAGGGGGAAGAGGAAAATCCAGACGATGTCGACGAAGTGCCAGTACAGGCCCGTCATCTCCAGCGGATTGTGGTACTCGGAGTTGTATTTCCCTTTCCAGGACAGCACGGTCAGCACCGCGAGGATGCCGATGCCGATGATCATGTGCAGGGCGTGCAGGCCCGTCATGATGAAGTAGAGGGAGAAGTAGATCGAGGCGTGCTTCTCCAACTGCGGATCCTTGGCGGCCAGCGCTCGGAGGTGCGGGCTCGGGTGCTCGACCTCGAAGTGGAAGTCAAGCCCCGGTACGTGGTGCTCGACGAACTTGTCGCGATATTCGAAGCCCTTGATCACCAGGAAGGTGGTGCCGAGCCCCATCGTCGCCAGCAGGAAGATCACGATCCCCTTGCGCCAGTTCACCTGCGCCGCCCAGATAGCGAGAACCATGGTCAAGCTGCTGCCGATCAGGACCGCGGTATTGATGCCGCCCAGCAGGACGTTGAGAGAATTGCTCGCCAGCAGGAAGGCCTCAGGATACTGAGTCCGGTAGATCGAATAGGAGAGGAACAGGACGCCGAAGAACATGATCTCGGTGACCAGGAAGAGCCACGTCCCCAGCGTCGAGGACTCCTTCTGCTGGTCCAGCGAGTCGAACTGATGGGCCAGATCAGGGTGGTGCGTGGCGTGGCCGTGCGGAGCCAGGGGTTCGCTAGCCAATGGTCCCCTCCTGCGACATGCGGTTGTGCACTTCCTCGCGGTTGTATTCGTAAGGGCCGTGCGTCACCACCGGCGTGGTGTAGAAATTCTCCGTGGGCGGCGGCGAGGTGGTGTCCCACTCCAGGCCCACGGCACCCCAGGGATTGTCGCCGCTGTCCTTGCCGTAGCGCATCGACCAGACGAAGTAGCACAGCGGCAGGATGTAGCCGACCCCCAGGATCGAAGCGCCCGCGGTCGACAGCACGTTCAAGACCTGGAACTCCGGCGGGTAGCTCCAGTAGCGGCGCGGCATCCCCAAGTAGCCCAGGATGAACTGCGGGAAGAACGTCAGGTTGAAGCCGACGAACACCAGGAGCGCCGCGAGCTTCGACAGGAAGGCCGGGTAGAGCTTGCCCGAGATCTTCGGCCACCAGTAGTGGAGCCCCCCGAGGTAGCCCATGATCGTGCCGCCCACCATGATGTAGTGGAAGTGGGCGACGATGAAGTAGGTGTCGTGGACGTGGACGTCGAAGCCCAGCGTCGCCACCATGACCCCCGTCAACCCCCCCAGCGTGAACAGGCCGATGAAGCCCAGGGCGTAGAGCATGGGCGTCTGGTAGGAGATCGATCCCTGGTAGAGGGTCGCCGTCCAGTTGAACACTTTCACCGCCGAAGGGATCGCCACCAGCATCGAGAGCACCGAGAAGACCGTGGCGGCGTAGATCGACTCGCCGGCCACGAACATGTGATGCCCCCAGACCAGGAAACCCAGCACGGCGATGGCGACCGAGGCGAAAGCCACCACCTTGTAGCCCACGACTTTCTTGCGCGCGAAGGCGGCGATCAGCTCGCTTTCGACGCCCATCGCCGGCAGGATCATGATGTACACCGCCGGATGGGAGTAGAACCAGAACAGGTGCTGGAAGAGGACCGGGTCGCCCCCCAGGGCGGGATCGAAGATCCCCAGGTGGAGCACCCGCTCGGCCGCCACCAGCAGGATGGTGATGGCGATGACTGGCGTGCCCAGCACGATGATCAGGCTGGTGGCATAGGTCGACCAGATGAACAGCGGCAGCCGGAACCAGGTGAGCCCCGGCGCCCGCATACGGTGGATGGTGACGATGAAGTTCAGGCCGGTGAAGATCGACGAGAAGCCGGTGATGAAGATGCCGAGCGCCGTCGAGATCACATAGGTGTTCGAATAGTGGGTGGAGAACGGCGTATAGAAAGTCCACCCCGTATCCACACCGCCGTGGACGATGGCCCATAGGGTGAAGATGCCGCCCAGGTTGTAGACGTACCAGCTCGCCAGGTTGAGCTTGGGAAAGGCGAGGTCCTTGGCCCCGATCATCAGCGGCACGAGGAAGTTGCCCAAAACCGCCGGGATGGCCGGGATGAGGAAGAAGAAAACCATCACCACGCCGTGCATGGTGAAGAGGCGGTTGTAGGTGTCCGGCTGGAAGAGGTCCCCCTCGGGCGTCAGCAGCTCGAGGCGGATGAGCAGGGCGAAGAGGCTCCCCAAGGCGAAGAACGCCGTCACCGAAATCAGGTAGAGAATGGCGATCCGCTTGTGGTCCCGGGTGAGGAGCCACGACCGGACGCCGTAGGCGGCGTTCAGGTAGTGCGGCCGCTTGAAACCGGTCTCCGCGGTGGCCGTGACGGGAGGGGCGGCAGTCGTATTCATGGTTTCCTTCTCATCTCTCTCACTGCGGAGCACCGGAGCCCGCGGCCGGGGGTGTGGCTGCAACAGGCGGGGAGGAGCTGGCCGTGGCCGCTCCGGCCGGCGAGGCGGAGCCCAGGGAGCGAACGTAGGCGATGAGCTGGCTGAGCTGCTCCTCGGTCACCTGCCCCTGGAAGGTGGGCATCACCGGCTCCCAGCCCGCGACGACCTTGGCCGAGGGATTCAGGATCGACTCGCGCAGGTAGTCGTCGTCGGCCGTCAGCGTCCGCCCGTCGGCGAGCTTCACGGTATGGCCGTAGACCCCTTCGAGCGCCGGGCCGCGGGCGAGGCGCCCCGTGTCTCCCGCCCGGTGGCAGGTGACGCAGGCGAGCGACTGGAAAAGATCGCCGCCCGAGGCCACCATCGACTTGCCGGCGGCGCCCCCCGCGAGCCAGGCCTCGTAGTCCCGCGGCTCCATGACGATGACGCTGCCGATCATCTTCGAGTGCTCGGCGCCGCAATATTCGGCGCAGAAGAGGTGGTAGACGCCGGGCTTGGTGGCCTGGAACCAGATCGAGGTGTAGCGGCCGGGGATCGCGTCCTGCTTGATGCGAAAGGCCGGGACGTAAAAACTGTGGATCACGTCCTCGGAGGCGAGCTTCATCTTGATCGACTGCCCCACGGGGACGTGCAGGGTGTTGATCTCCCGCTGCCCTTCCGGATGCTGGATCTTCCACATCCACTGCCGGCCGATGGCCGTGTACTCGACGGCGTTGGCAGGCGGCCGGTAGAGGTCGAAGAACACCCGCGTCCCCCACACGAACATGCCGAGGGCGATCACCAGGGGAATGGCCGACCAGGCGATTTCGAGCCACACGGCCGCGGTCTCGTCCGTCCCCACTTCTTCCGGGTGGCTGCGGCGGTAGCGGGCCATGAAGTAGACGATCAGGCCGGCGATCAGCACGGTGAAGAAGATGCTGACCAGCGCCCAGATGATGAACAGCGCGTCGACGGACCCGGCGTGGGTGGAGGCCGACTCGGGGAAGAGCGGGAACGACGAATTCATGTCAGGCGGCTCCCAATGGACCGGGCTCGGCGGTCTCCCGCCGCCGTAGAAAAACGACCAGTAGAACGAGGATCAGAACGGTGGCCGCCGCCGCGGCGCGCACGACGCTCAAGGTCACGGCGCTGTAGCGCCCCACCAGGGGATCGTAGTGGAAGCAGTAGAGGAGGATCTGATCGGCCACGGTACCGAGCTTGCCATTCCCTGACTCCACCAGGCCGAGCCGGATGTCGCGGGCCGGATACTCGACGCCCAGCAGGTAGCGCGAGACCCGTCCCTCAGGGGTGAGGATCACCATGCCGGCGGCGTGGGCGAACTGGTTGCGCTGGGGATCGTAGACGTAGCGGAAGCCCACAGCCTGGGCCAGCCGGGTGACCGAGTCCTGCGGGCCGGTGAGGAAGTGCCAGCCGCCTTCGGTCCCCGGCCGCGCGTAGCGCTCCAGGATCTCGTTCTTTTTCTTCGCGGCCAGGGCCGGCGTCTCCGCCGGATCGATCCCCGCCACGACGACGTCGAAATCGCGCCCCGGATCGAGGGAGAGCGGCTTCAAGCCGGTCTCGACCCCCTGGAGCACCATGTCGCACAGCATCGGGCAGTGGTAGTAGGCGAGGACGAGAACGGCCGGCCGGCTCTGAGCGGTACCGAAGTAACTGCGCAGGGTGACGGCCCTCCCCGTCTCGTCCTTCCACGGGGAATCGAGGGGCACCCGTTCGCCGATCCGCTGGTCGTAGCCCACGGCCTTGAGCACGCCCGGCATCTCCGAGCTGGGCACGACCGAGCCGTTCGGCGAAGCCGAGGCCGCGCTAGCCAGAAACAGCACGGCCGGCCAGGTCAGAGCGGAAAGGGAGCGCAGTCTCCTCAAGGGACCTTCTTTCCTTGTCCTTTAGGTCCTTCGGGCACCGCCGGCGTTGCCGCCGCCACCGGCGCACCGCTCTTCCCTCCCGCCACCTCTGGCGCCACGCCGCGCGCCGCCACCACGTCGATGGCGTCCGCCACCGGCAGGCGCACGATCCCCTGCTGGCGGTCGATCCAGGCGGCGTGGGTGAGCTCCTGCTCCTCGCGGGCGCGCATCTGCGTCATGTCCGCCACCGGGTCCTCTTGCAGCAGAGGGGCCGGGGGAGGCTGCTGCGGATTGGCGGCCTCGACGGGCGAGAGGCGCACCTCCCGCTTCTCGTCGTAGTGCTCGAAACCCTTGAGCAGCCACCACATCAGCAGGTGCGCCACGAGCGCCACGACGACGAGGGCGGCACCGGAGAGGACGATGGCGCGGACGTTGATCTCGCGGTCGAACTGCTCCGTCTCGGGAGCGTAGGCCTTGGAGTCGCGATGTCCGTCACTCATGGTGAGCTATCGCCTCCGGCAGGTAGGGATCGTTGATCGGCAAGAGCGGCCGTTTCTTGAGCTCGCGCACGAACCAGGCGAGCCAGAAGCCGCCGAGGGCCACGGGCGCCGCGAGGTACAGCCAGTAGAATCCCGCGTTCTTTTCCGCGAACGCCGGCTCCACCTGCCAGACCAGGTCCACCCAGCGCATGACGAGCATCAGCACGGCGACCCCCACCAGGCGCCGGCCGTCGCGCTTCAAGTCCCGCGACAGGAGGAGGAGGAACGGCAGCAGGAAGTGGAACAGGGCGATGGCCAGGAAGACGATCCCCCAGGCGCCCCGCATGCGCGGCAGGTAGAAGGAGATCTCCTCCGGCAAGTTCCCCGCCCAGATGATGAGGAACTGCGAGAACGAGAAGTAGGCCCACAGCATGACGAAGGCGAAGAACAGCTTCCCCCAGTCGTGGAAGTGGCGCGGCTGCAACACCGCGGACATCGGCTCGCGGCGCGACAGCCAGAGGCCGAAGACGATGAGGAAGGCGAGCGCCGCGAGGCCCTGGCTCCCCATCAGGTAGACGCCGTAGATGGTGGAGAACCAGTGCGGCTGGAGCGACATCAGCCAGTCCACGGCCGCGAAGGTCACCGCCAGGCAGTAGGCGGCGAGGGCGGGCGCGGCGATGAGCTGCATCTTGCGGGTGAGGCCGGGGTCCGCTTCGCGGTCCTGGCGCTGCGACAGGTGGCTCATGAGGAAGGCGACGCCCCCCCAGATCAGGAAGTAGATCAGCAGCCGGGTGACGAAGAAGGGGGCGTTCAGGTACGGCGCCTTGGCCTGCAACAGCGCGTCGTGCCGCACCGCCTCCGGCCGCGCCCACTCGTAGAGGTCTTTCAGCCCGAAGAGGAGCGGCAGGGAGAGCACCAGCAGCAGGGGGAGGGTGCGCGAGGCCGCCTCCAGCACGCGGCGGATGACCAGGCCCCAGGCGCCCCGCGTCAGGTGGTGGAGGAGCGAGATGGCGAGGCACCCCAGCGTCACGCCCATCCAGAACACCCACCCCACCAGCCAGGAGCGGAAGAAGTACTGGGGCGAGAGCCACAGCCCCAGGAGGCAGACCGCGAGGGCGACGCTGCCGGCCACGAGGCCGAGGCGCTGGAGCCGGTCGATCTCGGCCGGGGCGGCGTAGACGGTTGCCCTTGAGCTTGCGGGTTCTCTCATCATGGCGCCTTGTCGAGATCCTGTTGAATCGCCTGCCGCCGCTCCGGAGACAAGCTGGCGAGGTCCGCCAGCTTCGCGGTCTGCCTGTACTGGAGCACGCGGATGTAGGCGGCGATGGCCCAGCGGTCCGCCACCGGCACCTGCGGCGCGTAGCTCGGCATGACCCCGAAGCCCTCGGTGATGACGTTGTAGAAGTAGCCGACGGGAGCGTTGCGCAGCCGCTCGATATGGTAGGAGGTCGGCTGCTTGTAGCCGCGCTGCACGATCATGCCGCGCCCCGTCCCCTGGCGGTCGTGGCAGGGCGAGCAATAGATGTTGAAGCGCGCCTCGCCCCGCACCAGGACCTCGCGGGTGAGCGGGAACGGCAGCTCCGTGGCCGGTTTGTTGGCGGCGTCGATCCCGGTGTAGGCCCACCCTTCGCGCAGGTCGCCGCGCGCCACGGTATGGGCCGGAATGGGGCGCGCGCCCTGGCCGTCGGGGAAGAAGTCGGCGGCGCCGAGCGTCTTCACCTTGTGCTGGTTGTGCATGTTCTGCCGGCAGCCGGCGAGCAGCAACCCAGCGATGACCAGGGCCGATCCCAGGCGGGCGATCCTCGTCTCAGCGCTCAACTTCGAACACCTCGTTGGCGTGCAGGCCGGTTAGGAAGCGTTCCGTTTCGCGGCGGTCGAACTTCGGGTCGCGCGCCTCGATCACCAGGAAGTAGCGGTCGCGCGAGGCGAGGGCGAAGCGCGGCACGTTGAACACCGGGTGATAGGGGTGCGGCAGGCCGTTCAAGGCGAACATGCCGAGCACGGCGAAGAGCGCCGCGCCCAGGATGGTGCACTCGAAGGTCGGCACGATGAATGCCGGCCAACTGTGGAACGGCCGGCCGCCGATGTTCATCGGGTAGGCGATCGTCGCCGCCCAGAACTGCAGGCTGTAGCCGCCGAGCGCGCCGAGGAGGCCGCCGATCAGGACGATGAGGGGGAGCTTGGAGCGGTGATGGCCCAGCGCCTCGGAGACCTCTTCGATGGGATAGGGCGTGTAGGCGTCCGCCCGCTGGTAGCCGGCGTCGTGGACCTGGTGCGCCGCGGCGATCAGGTCGTCGGCCGAGTTGAACTCGGCCATCAGTCCGTGGATCCGAGGCGGATGATGGGGATGCGCCTCTGCGCTCATCGCGGGACCTCCGTCATTTCACTCCCCCGGGTGCCGGGCACGATGGTGCGCATCTCGAAGATGGAGATCATCGGCAGGAACCGGATGAAGAGGAAGAGCAGGGAGAGGAACAAGCCGATGGTGCCGATGAAGGTCATCCAGTCCCAGATCGTGCCGCGGTACATCCCCCACGAGGAGGGGAGGAAGTCGCGGTGCAGGCTGGTGATGACGATCACGAAGCGCTCGATCCACATGCCGGCGTTGACGAACATGGCGACGACGAAGAGCCCGAGCGCCGAGGTCCGCACCTTGCGCAGCCACAGCGCCTGCGGCGCCAGCAGGTTGCACAGGATCAGGCTGAACCAGTAGTACTTGTACGGTCCGGTGACGCGGTTCCAGAAGGTGAACTGCTCCACGTGATGGCCGGAGTACCAGGCGAAGAAGAACTCCGTCCCGTAGCCGTAGACGACGATCAGGCCGGTCGCCAGCATCACCTTCCCCATGTTCTGCAAATGGCGGGTGGTGATGAAGTCCTGGAGGTTGAAGACGGCGCGCAGCGGGATGGTGAGCGTCAGCACCATGGCGAAGCCGGCGTAGATGGCGCCGGCCACGAAGTACGGCGGGAAGATCGTGGCGTGCCAGCCGGGGACGATGCCGATGGCGAAGTCGAAGGAGACCACCGTGTGCACCGAGACCACCAGCGGGGTGGCGAGGCCCGCCAGCAGCAGGTAGGCCGTCTCGTAGTTGTGCCAGTGCGCCGCCGAGCCGCGCCAGCCCATGGCGCCGAAGCCGTAGATGATCTGGGCGATGCGCTTCTTCGAGCGGTCGCGCAGGGTGGCGAGGTCGGGGATCAGCCCCACGTACCAGAAGAGCGCCGAGACCGTGGCATAGGTCGAGACCGCGAACACGTCCCAGATCAAGGGGCTGCGGAACTGCGGCCACAGCCCCATGGTGTTGGGGTAGGGCATCAGCCAGTAGAAGAGCCAAGGCCGGCCGAGGTGGAGCAGGGGGAACATGCCGGCGCAGGCCACGGCGAAGAGCGTCATCGCCTCGGCGAAGCGGTTGATCGAGGTGCGCCACTCCTGGCGCAGGAGGAGGAGGATGGCGGAGATCAGCGTGCCGGCGTGGCCGATGCCGATCCACCAGACGAAGTTGACGATGGCGAAGCCCCACCCCACCGGCTCGTTGACGCCCCAGATCCCCACGCCCTTGGCGAAGAGCCAGGTCACGGCGGTCAGGAACGCCATCATGATCAGGAAAGAGATGCCGAAGCCCACGTACCACCACTTGGGCGTGCGCCGCAGCACCACCTCGCTGATCTTGTCGGTGACGCTCGCCGTGGTGTACCCGGGGGCCACCACCGGCGGCTTGTAGGGCACCGCCACCCGCTCGCCGTCCTCAAGCGTCGCCATGCTTTGCTCCTCCTTCGGTCCCCTCGGTACCTTCGAGGGTGGGGTTGGGGTTGCGCAGCTTCGCGAGATAGGTGGTGCGCGGCCGGGTGTTGAGCTCCTCCAGCAGGCCGTAGTTGAGCGGATGGGCCTTCAAGGCAGCGACCTCCCACGCCGGGTCGTTGACGTCGCCGAAGACGATGGCCTGGGTGGGGCACGACTGCTGGCACGCCGTCTTCAGCCAGTTGGCGGGAATGGCGCCTCCCTCGACCTTGGACTCGATCTTCGCCTCCTCGATGCGCTGCACGCAGTAGGTGCACTTCTCCATCACGCCCCGCATGCGCACCGTCACGTCCGGGTTCTCCAGCAGGGCCAGGACCGGCGTCGTGCGGTCGCTGTAGCGCAGGAAGTTGAACCGCCGCACCTTGTAGGGGCAGTTGTTGGAGCAGTAGCGGGTGCCCACGCAGCGGTTGTAGACCATGTCGTTCAGCCCCTCGTCGCTGTGCACCGTGGCCGCCACCGGGCAAACCACCTCGCACGGGGCGTTCTCGCACTGCATGCAGGGGACCGGCTGGTGGTGGATGGTGGGCTCGTCGATCTCGCCGGAGAAGTAGCGGTCGATGCGCAGCCAGTGCATGGCGCGGTGTTTGAGCACCTGCTCCTTGCCCACCACCGGGATGTTGTTCTCGCTCTGGCAGGCCACCACGCACGAGCTGCAGCCGGTGCAGACGCTCAAGTCGATCGACATCCCCCAGGCGTGCCCGGTATAGGGATGGCTCGCGAACATGCTCTCGTCCGCCTTCGGCTTCTCCCGCGCCTCCTGGATGAAGGCCGGGTTCTTCCGGTACTGCGCGAGCGTGCCGTGGCGGATCACCTCGCGCCGCTCGGCCTCCTGGCTCGCCAGCTCCATCTCGCTCCACCCCGGCTCCAGCAGGTGGTGGTTCTGGGTGCTGGCGAGGGGATAGCGCCCGCCCAGCCCCTTGAGATCAGGCCCCGCGACGGCCCACAGCGCCTTCGTGGTGCGCAGGGGGTTGGCGTCGAAGCCCGCTCCCGTGGCCTTGCCGGCGTTCTGCCGCCCGTAGCCGAGGTGGAGGAGGGCGGTGTCGTCCGCCAGGCCGGGCTGGATCCACACCGCGGCCTGCACCTTGCGGCCCGCAACGCTGACCTCGGCCATCTCCTCGACGTCGATCTTTAACCGCTGGGCGGTCTTCGGGGAGAGCATGAGGGCGTTGTCCCAGGTCAGCTTGGAGATCGGCTTGGGGAGCTCCTGGAGCCAGGCGTTGCTCGCCAGGCTGCCGTCGCGGATGGTGGGATCGGGACGGAAGAGGAGGGTGAGGCGCCCGGCCTCCGCCGCTGTCGCCGCGATCTCGCTCGCCGCCTGCTCCACCGCGGCGCCCACGATGGCGGCAGAGACCGGCGGCGCCTGGGTACCGGGGACGAGGCCGGCATACAAGACCCTGCGCCAGGCCGTTTCGAAGCTCCCCGCTCCAGGGCTCGCCGGCTGGGCCATGGTTCCGGGAAGTCCACCGAAGCCGGTGGAGGTGGTGACGCCTCCGGGATCGGCCGGCTTGGGGAGGTCCTGGACGGCGCCGTTCAAACGGGTGGACCAGGTCGCGCGGACCAGGTCGTAGCTCGTGGCATCCGGCTGGTTGGCGAGCCCCGCCAGCACCTCGCTGGCCGTTTTCCCCCCATAGAGCGGCTCGATCAAAGGCTGGAGGATGGAGACCGTGCCGTCGAAGGCGCGGGCGTCGCCCCAGCTCTCCAGCTCGTGGGCGGCGTTGAGGTGCCAGCGGCAGTAGCCGGAGGTCTCGTCCTCGAACAGGCCGTGATGGATCGTCAAGCGGACCTTCTTCAGCCCCTCGGCGAAGGGGAGGTCGGCCGGCGCCGAATAGACGGGGTTGACGCCATCGAGCATCACCAGCACGTCCACTTTCCCCGCGTTCATGTCCGCCACCAGCTCGGTGAGCGACTGCACGCCGTCGACCGGGTCCGCCTCCACCGGCTCGCTGTAGACCACCGTCTTGCCGGCGTTGCCGAGCGCCTGGTTCATGGCGTGCGCGAGGACCTGGAGGGCCGGCGAGCCGTACTCGTCCGCCGCCACCAGCGAGGCGCCGGCGTTGGCCTTGAGATCGGCGGCCACGGCTTGCAGGAAGGTCTGGGCCTTGGCTTCGAGCGGCGCGCTGCCGCCAGGCGCGGCCCCTACCGCCCGCGCTAGCGCCAGGGCGAAGGCTTCGAGCTGCGGCGGCGAGAGCTGGAGCCGGTGGTCGGCGATGGTGCCGGTGGGCGTGGGAATGCTCTCCACCGCGTAGAGGCGGTTCATGTCCGGATGGTTCTGGCGCACCCGCCGGCCGTCCGCGAGCTGGCGGGCGTAGCGCACCGAGCCGGGGCCCGCGGCCAGGAGGTCGGAGCCGAGCGTCACCACCACCTTCGCCTGCGTGAGGTCGTAGCGCGCCGCCACCGGCCGGCCGAAGGCCCGCACCGCCGCGGTGTAGCCGTTGCCGGCCGCGGCTTCCCAGCGGTGCCAGCGCGCCTTGGGAAATTTCTGCAACAGCCCCTGGATCTGCGCCGCCACCGTCGGCGAGGTGACCGTGCCGGTCAGCAGGCGCAGGCCGTCGCCGCCCAGGGGCTGCAAGGCGCGCAGGGCGCCGCCGGCTTCGGTGACGAAGCCGCTCCAGGTGGCCGGCCGGCCGGAACGGAGCACCGTCTGCGAGCGCTCGGGATCGTAGAGGGTGAGCACCGCGGCCTGGGCAAAGATATCCGTCGCTCCCAGGCTCGCCGGGTGCTCCGGGTTCCCCTCGATCTTCGTCGGCCGCCCCTGGTGGCTTTCGGCGAGCACTCCCGTCGCATAGCCGCCCACGGTCAGGGCGGTGGCGAAGAAGAGCGGCTTGCCCGGCACGAGCTGTTCCGGCTGCTTGACGTAGGGGACGATCTTCTCGATCGGCTGGCGGGTGCAGGCGGTCAGGCCGGCGAGGGCGAGCGAGGCGCTCGCGAGCTGCAGGAAGCCGCGCCGCGAAACGCCGTCCGTCCACTCCGAGGCGTGGCGGGGGAACTCGCGGTGCAGCATCTCCTCGAACTCGGGCGCCGCCGCGAGCTCGTCCAGGCTGCGCCAGAACTCCGGCCCCTTCTTCGTCCGCAGCCGCTCGCGCACCACGTCGAGATCATTGAGGTCCAGGCGGGCCGGCTCGCCCGGGGCGGACGGCTCGGCGCCGCATTTGCCTTGTTGGTTGCCGTCCATCAGGTTCGCTCTCCCCGTCCTAGCGATGGCATGTCGAACAGCTCGTAAGGGACTTGAGGCCGTATTGCTGCGCCAGCTTCGCCTGCAGCGCCGCCGCCTGCCCAGGGTCCGCCGGCGGCTGCCAGTCGATGTTGAACACCTCTTCGCGCGGCCGCACGTTCTTCGCCGGATCCCGGTGGCAACTGACGCACCACTCCATCTGCAGCGTGGCGTGCTGGAAGGTGAGCTGCATCTTGTTCACCGGCCCGTGGCAGGTGACGCACCCCATCCCCTTGGCAATGTGCACGGAGTGGTTGAAGTAGACGTAGTCCGGCAGGTCGTTGATCCGCGTCCACTGCACGGGGACGTTGTCGCGGTAGCTGGCGCGGATGGGCTCCAGCAGCTCGGCGTTGGTCCAGATCTGCCGGTGGCAGTTCATGCACGTCTCGGTCGGCGGAATGCCGGCGAAGGCCGAGCGCTCCACCGAGGTGTGGCAGTAGCGGCAGTCGATCCCCAGCCCCGCCACGTGGTGCTGGTGGCTGAACGGCACCGGCTGTTTCTTCACCACTCCCTGCCCCGTGACGTAAGAGGAACGCAGCAGCTCCGAGTACACCCAGGCGAAGAGGCCCAGGAAGAAGATCGAGCCGAAGATGCTGACCTTGGCGATCGTATTCGTGCTGCGGTGGAAGATCTGCATGAGCCGCCCTCCCTAGACTCCCGCCGGGCGAACATATCCGAGCGCCGCCCGCGGTTCAAGGGACTTTGTGAAAGTCGTCACAAGCAAGGACTGTACTGCATGGCAGGAGCGGGGTGCAAGATGGGTGCCCCTCTTTTCGGGTGGGAGAGGGGAAAGCCCGGCCCGAGAGGAGGGCCGGGCTGAGAAACGCCCTATCCCACCGTCTCGTCCAGGATCGCCCCCGCCCGTTCGAGCGCCACCTGGCCGGCTCCTTCCAAGAGGAAGGCGAGTGAGACGGGCGCCCTCACCAGCGCCGCGGCCACGTTCAAGCCGTCGAGCAGCGCCTCGTCGAAGAGGGCAATGTAGCCCACCGCCTCGCCGCTCCCGGCCTCCTTCACGGCGAAGCCGTCAGGGTCCGACTCCTTGGCCAGAAGGTAAGCGCCATCGCGCCCCGTGCCGGGGAGCACCGCCGCCGCCAGCAGGGCCAGCCAGCGCTCGGTGAAGACGGCCGTGGGACGCGACTCCCGGCTGAGGCTCTCGCCCTGGCGGAAGAGGCCGAAGCCCCCCTCCATCTCCTCGACGTGCCAGGGGCCGGCCATGTCGGCCTCGCCCGCCACCGGCGGCTCGTCGCGCTCGGCGAGGCGCTTCAGGAAAGCGCGGGTGAATGCGTTGCGGATAGAATGAGGATAGCTGCGCATAGGACGTTGTCTCCTTTGCGTGGTTAGGTCCGGTGATGAGTCCTACCTCACGCCGGGCCGTTTTGGGTGCGGCCGGGCAATCCGGCCGATGGTGGAAAGCTATACCAGAGGCGGGCGGAAATCAAGCGGTCCCACCCTCGCGAATTGTGCTGCAAACTTCGCGAATTCCGGCTTGGATTCGCGAATTCTGCTGCAAAACTCGCGGGCCCCGGTCCGGGGCTCGCGAAGCGCGCGCCGGGGCCCGTGTTGCCCGGCCCGGGGCTCACGAATTCTCGTGAAAACTCGCGAGTTTTGCAGCAGGGCTCGCGAGTTTTGCGGCTGGGCTCGCGAGTTTCGCAACAAACTTCGCGAGTTTTGCAGCAGAAAATGGGACCCCGGAGCCGCGGCAAGGGATCTCGCTGGCAAAGTTGGTCCCCCTCGAGCCGGCGCCGAGTAGAACTTACAGGGGATCGAGCCCGCACGTGCCGGATTTCGTCACCCCGGAAGCAACGGTTGTCGCGGCAGGCCGTGAAATGGGGGTTTGCGAAAGTTGGCCCGCTTATTGCTGAGAGCGAAAGGCGTCACGGTAGCGGCCCTGCCCCGAGTCGCGCACTCCAACTGGACGCAGCCGCTACCAAACAAAGGAGATATTCCATGTGCTCCGCTCTCCGCCGCGCCGCGATCACCGCCGTCGTCGTCGCGTTCCTGGTTCCTGGTTTCCTTCAGGCCCGCTCCGCAAGCAGCCCGGTTCGCCATGCTTCAGCTATTCATGGAGTCTCTTTCGATGGCGGGTTCTTCAGCACGGTATGGAATTTGCTTGCCAACCTGCCCGCGGGGAGGGGGCTCACCACGGTGGTCGTGGCGCAGGATGGGGATGGTTCGGACAACGGCGGCCACCTCGATCCCAACGGGCTCAACGTCGCAACTCCTCCGCCGGCGACGACGCCCCCGGACAACGGCGGCCACCTGGATCCGAATGGCTAGGCCGGCAGATCGATAGCAGGATTTGGTTCGACGCCCGAGAGGATGCATCATGGTCGACTCACTCAATACTCTGGCGAGCTCCCGGTCGGAAGCGTGCGAGCTCTGGGCAGATCTCGAGCCTCTGCGCTTCGAAGACCAGTACTACCTGGTCCGCACTCACCGCCGGTTCCTGACCTGGGGGTTCTGCGAGCTCCTGTGTTGCGAGAGCCTGCGACTGGCGACGGTCGACGCTCAGCAGGCCGTGGAGCGGGCGGAGCTCGCGGTGCTGGTCGCCGACCTGATGAAAGACGACGGCCCGGTCACCGATCGCCGCCTCTACCAGCTCCGCGGCTATGCCTGGGCGCACGACGGCAATGCCCGCCGCGTCCTCGGCGACCTGCGCAGCGCCGACGAGTCGTTCGCCATCGCCGAAGCCTGGTGGGAGGCGGGGGAGGCGGTCCTCGGCGACTGCCTGGGCTACGAGCCCATGATCCTCGACCTCGAAGCGTCGTTGCGCATCGCCCAGCGCCGTTTCCCCCAGGCCTTCGCGCTGCTCGACCGGATCTATGCCATCCACCACGCCCAAGGGGAGCGCCCGGAGCACCGGGACGCCCATCTCGCCGGCCGCGCCCTGGTGACCAAGGCCCTGGCCCTGGCTGAAATGAACGAGCCCGAGCAGTCGATCGAGCTGCTCCTGCAAGCCGAGGGAATGGTGGACGTCGAGCGCGATCCGCGTCTCGTCCTCTGCCTGCGGCACAACCTGGTCTGGGACCTGACGACCGTGGAGCGGTACGCGGAGGCCGAGTCCCACCTCGCGGACGCCGAGGCCCTCTGCCGCGAGCTCGGCAATCCCCTGGACCTCATCCGCCTGCGCTGGGCCGAGGGACGGATCGCCGCCGGCTTGGGGCACACCGGTGTGGCGATCACCCTCCTGCGCGAGCTGCGGCAGGAGTTCATCGAGCGCTGCATGGCCTATGACGCCGCCCTCGTCACCCTGGAGCTGACGGAGCTGTACGCGCGCCAGGGAGATTCCGCCGAGGTCCGCGAGCTGTCGCTGGAGATCGCCGGGATCTTCCAGGCCCAGGACGTCTCCCGCGAAGCCCTGGCCGCCCTCCTCTTCTTCCAGAAGGCCGCCGAGCGGGAGCGGGCCACCGCCAAGCTCTCGCGCGAGATCGCGGCCTTCCTCCAGAACCTCCGCGCCAATCCCGAGCTCCGCTTCGAGCGGCGATAAGGGAGCCGCGGACCGATCTCCCCAAAAGGGGCGGAGCTGGTCTCCGCCCCTAGCCTTTTTTCCACGCACCCTGCTACACTCCTGCCACTTTACAGGCAGGATGAAGTTTGAATCGCAGGCAGTTTTTACGCGCGGGCTTGCTCGCCGGGACCGGAGCCCTGGCCGGTCCAATGATCAACCGGGGACGCTTCTCCCTCTTCGCCGACGGCCGGCGTGACCATTCCTCCCGCGCCGTCGAGCTCGTCGGGCGGTCGATGGTCATCGACATGCTCGGCCTGCTGACCCTCGACTGGCCGAAGCTCTACGGCTGGCAGCGCGATCCGGCCGCCTTCGGCAGCTCCGACCTCAAGAAGCTGCGTTCCTCCGGCGTGCGGGTGTTCCATCCGGCGGTGGATCCCAACAGCGCTGATCCGTATGCCGCGGCCGTCGGCTGGATGGAGGGGTGGAACCGCCTCCTCGACCGGCGGAGCGACGCCTTCCTCCGCATCGCGGGCGCGCCCGACCTGAAGCGGATGCACGACTGCGCCGGGCAGGGGAAGGTGGGGATCGTGCTCGGCTTCCAAAGCTCCGGCCACTTCCGCACGGTGGACGACGTAGCCCGCTTCTACGGGCTCGGCCAGCGGGTCTCGCAGCTCACCTACAACAGCCGCGACCGCCTGGGCTGCGGCTGCTTCGAGGAGCGCGACAGCGGGCTCACCGCCTTCGGCGCTCAGGTGGTGGCGGCCATGAACCGTCTGGGGATGGCGGTGGACGTCTCCCACTGCTCCGAGCGCACGAGCCTGGACGCCATCGCCGCCTCCATCCGTCCCGTGCTCGTCACCCACTCCAACTGCCGCGCCCTGGTGGCCCATCCGCGCTGCAAGTCCGATGCGGTGCTGCGCGCCCTCGCCGCCCGCGGCGGCGTGATGGGGATCACCACCGTGGCCGCCTTCGTCAGCCCGCACCGGCACCCCACCGTCGAGGACCTGCTGAACCACTTCGACCACGTGGCCCGCACCGTGGGCGTCGAGCACGTGGGGATCGGCAGCGACACGGACGTCGATGCCGCCGATCCCGCCACGGGGCGCCCCCTGGCCCGCTACGCCCTCCACGGGCTCGCGCCCGCCCGCCGCGTCTTCGACCTCGCCGAAGGGCTGGTCCGCCGCGGCTACGGCGACGACGCCATCGAGCTCATCCTGGGGGGAAATTTCCGGCGCGTGCTGGGGGAGATTTGGGGGTAGGGCGGGGGAAGAACACGGACGAGCACGGACTGACAGGGACGAACACGAAAAGCTCCGCGCTGCGCGTGTTCGTCCGTGTCAGTCTGTGTTGGTCCGTGTCAGTCCGTGTTCCCTCTACGCCAGCACCTGCCGGAACGCCCCCAGGAACGCCTCCATCTGCGGCCGGGTGCCGATGGTCACCCGCAGGTGTTGCGGCAGGGGCGCGAAGCGGCGGCCGACCTCGACCTTCCGGGCCTTGAGGGCCGCGATCACCGGGCCGACGTCCTTCTTGAGGTCGATCATCACGAAGTTGGTGTCGGAGGGGAGGAGCTTCAATCCCATCCCTTCGACCGAGGTGCGCAGCCAGTCGCGCGTCTCGCGGTTGAGGCGCCGGCTCTTCTCCAGGTGCGCCGTGTCCTTGAGGCTCGCCTGCGCTGCCACCACCGCCAGGATGTTGAGGCTGTCCCAGGCCTGCTGGTCGCGCAGCCGCTCGATCGTCTCCGGACGGGCCACGGCGTAGCCCAGGCGCAGCCCGGCCATGCCGTGGATCTTCGAGAAGGTGCGTACCACGATCAGGTTCGGGTGGTCGTGGACGAGGGGGATGACGGTCTCGTAGTCGCCGCTGTCGGCGTAGTGGAAATAGGCCTCGTCCACCAGCACCGTGGCCCCGGCCGGCGCCTGGACGATGAGGTCGCGGATCTCCGCCTTCGGCGTGATCGTGGCCGTGGGATTGTTCGGATTGCAGACGTAGACGAGGCCGCCGCCGGCCGCGGCTTTGAGCAGCCCCGCCACGTCGTGCCGGTAGCCGGCGGCCAGGGGCACCTTGACGACCGGCGCGCCCCCCTTGCCGGCATAGCGGGCGAGCGCCTCGAAGGTGGGGTCCGCCGTCACCGCCGGCTTGCCGGGGCCGGTGAAGGCCGCGGCGGCGATCTTCAGGATCTCGCTGGAGCCGTCCCCGGCCAGGACGTGATCGGCGCCCACCCCATGGAGCTTCGCCAGGTCTCCCACGAACGCGTCCACGTGCTCGTCCGGGTAGCGCCAGGCCAGGCTGAAGGCCTCGCGCATGGCGTCGAACGCCGCGGGAGAGGGACCGTAGGGGTTCTCGTTGGAGCTCAAACGCACGATCCCCCCGGCCCCGGCGGCTGCCTGGGGCGCCGGGGCCGCCGCAGCCGCCGCGTTCTCGAAACCCGGGAACCGCAGGGCCGCGGCCGCCGCGCCGGCGCCGAGGATCTGGACGAAACCGCGCCGGGAAAGGGACTTCGCCGTCGTCTGCATGACGTGCCTCCTTACAAAGGAGGCCGATTATGACGCCTTTCCGGGCGCGACGGACCTATGAGCCCCTTGCAATCTTTCGGTTCCCGGCTAAGATAGTGCCCGCTGATACCAGCAACGATCGCTCGTGTTTGAACCGCAGCATCCTTTTTGAGGGGTTCTGTCGTGACGAGAAGCAAAGCCGTTCTGGCCTGGACGCTCCTTGCGGTCTGCCCGGCATTTTCAGGCGTGGCCCGGGCCTCGGGCGTGCGCGTGGAGATCGGGGCCAGTGGCCGCAGGGTCATCGTCAACGAGAATTCGGTCCAGCGCTCCCGGCGCCTGGCCGGCAAGCTGGTGCCGGTTCCAGATGCGGACCTTGCTCCCTTGATCCAGCGCAACAGCGACGACCAGAACCTCGACCCGAAGCTGGTCGAGGCCGTCATCCAGGTCGAGTCCGGCTACAACCACAAGGCGTTGTCGAACAAGGGGGCCATGGGGCTCATGCAGCTCATGCCGGACACGGCGAGCCTGTTCAACGTGCGCGACGCCTTCGACCCGCAAGAGAACCTGCGCGCCGGCACCCGCTACCTGCGGCAGCTCCTGGACCGCTTCGCCGGCCGGGTCGAGCTGGCGCTCGCCGGCTACAACGCCGGCCCTGGAGCGGTGGAGAAGCACGGCGGCGTGCCGCCCTACGCCGAGACGCGGGACTACGTGAAGCAGGTGATGGCGCTCTACCGCGGCGATCGCGGCGGCCGGGTCACCCAGGCCGGCAACGCCGAATTCGCCTCCCTGCGCATCCCCCCCGTGCCGCAGAGCGTCGCCGGCTCCGCCTCCGATCCGCTCCCCCCCAACCGCCGCAAGCCGCGCCTCGTCCGGGGCCCGAACAACCGGCTCCTCGTCACCACCTCGTTCAGCGGCTTGCGGTAACTTGCCGCGCCGCGCCGCCAAAGCCCGCCGGTGGCATAGAATGCCGACCGGCCACCGGCCCTTCCGTCACTAGCGATGCTCAACATCCCGAACCTGCTGTCCATTTTCCGCATCCTGCTGGTGCCGCCCCTGGTGGTGGTGCTGCTCACCAAGTTCGAGGGGAAGGAGTGGTGGGGCCTGGCGCTGTTCCTGCTGGCGGCCCTGATGGACTTCCTCGACGGCTTCCTGGCCCGCCGGCGCCAGCAGGTCACCCGCCTCGGCACGCTCCTCGATCCGGCGGCGGACAAGATCCTCATCTCGGCCGCCTTCATCTCCCTGGTGGAGATGGACCACACGAGCGGCCACACCGTGGTGCCGGCCTGGATCGTGGTGGTGATCATCGCCCGTGAGTTCGCCGTCACCTCGCTGCGCAGCTTCGCCGCCGCCGAGCACATCGTGATCCCCGCGGGCTTCTCGGGCAAGGTCAAGACCATCGTCCAGATCGTCTCCATCGCTCTCCTCATCATCTACAACAAGCTGGGCGAGTTCCGGCATCTCGCGCCCATCTCCCTGTGGGTGGCGCTGGCGGTCACCGTCTACTCCGGCATCGAGTACTTCGTGCGCTTCGGCAAGCTCATCCTGCGCGGGGAGATCCGTTGACGGGCCTGTCGTTCCTGCAGCGTATCGCCCTGTTCGCGCGGCAGCGGTACCGGACGGTCTTCCTCGTCACCGGCATCCTGGTGGCGGTGTCGCTCGGCCTGATCCTGCGGCTGACTTTCGACACCGACATCCTGAACCTGCTGCCGCGCAAGAACCCGGCCGTCCGCGCCTACGTCGAGTCGCTCCAGGACTTCGGCAGCAGCACGTTGCTGATCATCGCCATCCGCATCCCCGAGGGCAAAGTGGCCGAGCCGTACGAGACCTTCGCCGACGAGCTGGCGGCGCGCCTCGCCAAGCTGCCGGAGCTCAAGAGCGTCGAGCACAAGATCGGCGATCCCGAGGAGCTGCTGCGCACCTTCTTCCCCAAGTCCGTGCTCTTCCTGAACGCCAACGGCCGCCGCCAGCTCGCCGCCCGCCTCACGGACGATGGCATCCGCCAGCGGGTCTCGGAGCTGCGCCGCCAGCTCTCGACGCCCCAGGGGCTGGCCGTCAAGCAGCTCGCGAAGCTCGATCCCTTGGGGCTCGCCCCGGTCTTCCTCGGCCGCGTCGAGAGCTCCCGCGGCACTTTGCAGGTGGACTGGACGAGCGGCTACTACCTCTCCCGCGACCACCGCATGCTCCTCCTGCTGGCCGAGCCCACGCAGCCCCCCCAGAGCCTCAAGTTCAACGAGCGGCTGGTGACCGGCATCCGCGGCGTGATCGCCGGCACCCTCGCGGACTGGAACAAGATCGCGGGCGCGGACGCGCCCCCCCGGCCGCGGGTGGACATCGGCGGCCCCCACCTCACGGCGCTCTCCGACTCGTCGCTCATCCGCTTCGACATGATGGTGAACATCTTCACCTCGGCGCTCGGCGTGCTGGTGCTGTTCCTCTTCGCCTTCCGCCGCATCGGCACCCTGGCGTACGCCTTCATCCCCCTGCTCTGCGGCCTCATCCTCACTTTCGGCTTCGCCAAGGTGGCGGTGGGGTCCCTGAGCTCGGCCACCAGCGTGGTGGCGGCGCTCCTCATCGGGCTGGGGATCGACTTCGTCATCGTCTCCTATGGGCGCTACGTCGAGGAGCGGCGGCGCGGCGCCTCCGTCGAGGCGGCGCTCACGGCCATGAACGGCCTCTCGGGGCGGGCGGTGCTGGCGGGAGCCATCACCACCGCCGCCACCTTCTTCTCCTTCACCTTCACCGACTTCGTGGGCCTGCGGCAGATGGGGCTCCTGACCGGCTCCGGCATCCTCTTCTGCGCCGCGTCCGTGCTCATCCTCCTGCCGGCGATGCTGGCCTGGAGCGAGGACCATCACCAGCGCCGCAAGACGGCGCCCAACCTCTTCCTCCACAGCTTCGGCTCCGACGTGCTGATGCGCTACTGCATCCGCCACCGGCGGACCGCCCTAGTGGCAGGGATCGCCATCACCGCCGTGGCCCTGGGCTTCGCCCTCTCCATCAAGTTCGACGAGGACATGAAGACCATGCGGCCGCAGGGGAACGAGGGGCTGGACGTGACGGCCGAGGTGGGGCGCACCTTCGGCTCCGGCTTCGACTCGATGACCGTGCTCCTCTCCGGAAACTCCCCTGCCGAGGTGCTGACGCTCGCCGGCCGGGCCGCGGCCGGCGCCCAGAAGCTGGTGGACCAGGGGGTCCTCTACGGCTACAGCGGTATCACCTCGCTGATCCCGCCGCCAGCCCAGCAGAGCGAGGTCCTCCAGTGGCTGGAGACCGAGCGCCACGGCGCCCTGGACCTCGGCCGTATCCGGGCCACCTTCGCAGACGCGGCAGGCAAGCAGGGGCTGCGCACCGAGCCCTTCGAGTCCGGCCTCGACTTGCTGGCGAAGGCGGTGAACCTCTCCGGGCCGATCGGCGTCGACGACTTCCGGCAGTCGAAGCAGACGCAGCTCCTTCTCGGCCGCTTCCTCAAGAACACGGATCACGGCTGGCGCGGCGCCGTCCTCCTCTATCCGCCGGGGAACAAGTGGCGGCGCGAGGCGCCCCCCGAAGCCCTGGCCCTGGGGAAGAGCCTGGGACCCCACGCCATCCTCACCGGCACCAACGTGGTGAACCAGACGGTGCGCCGCCAAGTGCTGCGCGACGCCTGGATCGCCGGCATCCTCGGCTACGTCGTGGTCGCCGTCATCCTGTGGATCGACTTCCGCACTTTGCGCCACACCCTCATGGCTCTCGCCCCGCTCACCCTGGGGATCCTCTGGATGGTAGGGAGCATGTCGGCGCTCGGCATTCAGATGAACTTCATCAACATCTTCGTCACCACCATGATCATCGGCATCGGCGTGGACTACGGCATCTACGTGCTGCACCGCTACCTGGAGGTGCGCGACCTGCCGGACGAGGAGTTCGAGCGCGGCATCCTGGAAACCTCGAAGGCCGTGCTGGCGGCGGCCACCTGCACCATCGTGGGCTTCGGCTCCATCACCTTCTCCCACTACCCGGGGCTGATCTCCACCGGCAAGGTGGCGGTGCTCGGCGCGCTCTGCACCTCGCTCGTCGCCATCACCCTCCTCCCCACCTTCCTGAGCTGGCGGCGCGACCTGCGCAAGCGGCGGCTGAACCGGTAGGGTCAGGCGTGGCTGGAGGAAGCTCGCCGCGCCACGTCCTCCACCGTCTCCGCCAGCTCCCTGGGCACCTCTTCCTGGAGAAAGTGGCCGGCGGCCGTGCGGATGACCAGGGCGTGAGGGAGCGCGCGTTCCAGGTGCCGGAGCGCCTTGCCGAGGATGGGATCGCGCATCCCCCACACCAGGGCGGTGGGACCCTGAAAGGAGAGGACCCAGGCCTCGCCGCGCCGCAGAGCCGGCATGCTCGGATGGTCCGGCCCGTCCGGGACCATGCGGGCGAGGGCGAGCGGCGCGATGCGGTCCCGCCACGTCCGCAGCGGCCACCGGTAGGCGCGGGCCACCTCGCCGCGGATCGAGCGCTTGTCTCCCTGAACCGCCCCGAGGGCGATCTGAGGAAACCCGAAGCCGCGAAAGACGAGGTCGCTCAAGCCCGGAATGCGGGAGAACCGGTGGAAGAGCGTCCCCCTGGGATGGGACGGCACCGTCACCGCCGTATTGGCGAAGACGACCCCGGCGATCCGCTCCGGCAGCCGCGCTCCCACCTGGGCGGCGATGGGGCCGCCCCAGTCCTGCCCCACCAGGATCACCTCACGCAGGTCCAGGGCCTCCACCAACTCCGCCATGGCCGTTCCATGCCGCTCCACCGTGTGATCGGCCAGCCGCGGCAGCCGGCCCGAAAAGCCGAGCCCCAGCAGATCCGGCGCCACGCACCGGAACCCGGGGAGCAACGCGATCACCTTCCGCCACAGGAAGCTCCACGTCGGATTGCCGTGCACCAGCAAGACCGGCCGCGCCGCCGGATCGCCCTGGTCGACGAAATGAATCCGCCGGCCGGCGTCGGGTCCTGACTGGAGGACGTGGACGGAACGCCGGAAGGGAAGGAGAGGGTCGATGAAGTCCGGGAGCGGGGGCGGGGGGAGGGGGAGGTCGGGCATGGGAGCCTCCAGGGAGGGCAAGGCGAGTCTATCCGTGGCAGCAGCACCCCGAAAACCCCCTCTGCAAACCCCCGTTCTTCTAGGGGTTGCAAGATCGGGACTGGTTTTTACGTCTTATATGGGGTGGAGACCTCAAAACTCATGCCCCAGAAACACGACCGAAGTTACCGCCTGCTCTTCTCGCATCCCAGGATGGTGGAGGACCTGCTGCGCGGGTTCCTCCCTCTCGCTCGCCCTCCTGGCACACTGGAACGAAGGAGCGAGATCTACGTCAGCGACCGGCTGGAACAGCGTGAGCAGGACCTCGTCTGGCGGATCCGCGGCCCGAAGGGCGAGCCGGTTCTGTACCTGGTGTTGGAATTTCAGTCGCGGAAGGACCCTGAGATGTCCCTCCGGGTCTCGGTGTACGTCGGCATGCTGCGCCAGGACTTGCGTAAGTCCCGGGAGATCCCGAGAGGAAAGAAACTGCCCCTGGTCCTGGCCGTGGTGGTTTACAATGGTGAAGCGGAGTGGAGCGAGCTCTCCCAGGGAGAGTACCTGCTGATCGACGTGCGGCGGGGCCCGCTCCCGGCCGGCGAGGACAACCTGGTGGTGCTGCTCTGCGAGCTGGAGCGGAGCCGGACGTCCGAGGAAGTGGCGGTGCCGGTGGAGAAGCTGGCTCGGCTCTTGGCAGATCCCGAGGATGCCGACCTGAGGAGGGCGTTTCTAGCCTTCCTGAAGTACTCGCTCCTCCCGGCGCGGTTCCCGAATGCGCCGGTTCCAGCGCTGCACGATCTTGAGGAGGTAAGACCCATGCTGCGAGAGACGGTGATCGGCTGGACCCGCGAGTGGAAGAAGGAGGGGTTGGAGGAAGGGAAGAAGGCAGGCCGCCGCGAGGGAGAGATCCGCCTGCTCGTCCGCCAGTTGGAGCTCAAGTTCGGTCCTCTGTCTCCCCGCGACCGGAAGCGGATCGACGCCACGGACTCGGACCGCCTCCTCGAATGGGGTGAACGCATCCTGACGGCCCGGTCACTGGGCGAAGTCTTCGGCGACTAGCCGGCCACCACGGCCACGATTTCCATCTTCACTCCCCCACCTCCAACACCGCCCACCGGGGCGGGCACCAGAATCGTACCGGCAGTACGGACATCCCCACCCCGGGGTTGACGTAGAAGGTCGTCAACCCCCGGACGTTGGGCGCCGGGAAGTGGAAAAGCCCCCGGTCATAGTAAGCCCCCAGGGCAGAGCGGGTCGTCAGGGCTCCCACGAAGGGGATCCTCACCTGGCCGCCGTGGGTGTGGCCGGCGATGACGGCGTCGATCCCCCGCCAGGCGGCTTCGCGCGCCACGTCCGGCATGTGGGAAAGGATGACCACCGGCGTTCCTGCCGGCACCTCGGGGCTCCTCGCCAGGGCCAGGGCAGTCCGCGTCCCGCGCGCCCCCACCCGGAAGCCCGCCGGCTTGTCCGTTCCCCGCGGCAGGACCAGGGGCTCGTTCAGCAGCACGCGACCATCGTGATTCACCACCTTCAGATTGCGGTAGATCACGGTGCCGCCGCCCGAGGCCCAGAGACCGACGGTGCCCGCCAGGGGCCGGCGGGGCGAGTGATTCTCGGCGTGCGCCTGCCAGACGGGGGGTTCCACCCGCCCGGCAGGCCAGGCCTTGGCCAGCACCTGCAAACGGTCCGGCAGCACCTCGGTGCGCACCTTCAGGCGGTACCAGCGCTTCGGCTTGGGGGCCACTCCCGAGTCCAGGCGGTCGCGCGGCCCATCGAAGCCCGAGCCGCTGGCGATCAGCGAGAAGGCGCCGGTCTGGTCCCAGCGCGAGCCGTCGCGATGGAACTGGATCATCCGGTCGTCCCCGAGGACGTAATGGCTGTGAACGGCGAGGCCCACACCCGCGTCCCTATTGTCGATCCACGCCTCGCAACTCACCTCGTAGCCGCTCCACGCGAGCGGCCCGCTCGCATCGGCAAGGCCGGTCGGGGACGGATCATAGTGGCTGAAGAAATTCCGGTACGGCTCCCCCCGCCGGGCGCCATACAGGCGGGTCCCTCCCATCACCAACGGCTCGAAGGGCGGCTTCCACGACCAGGCGAGCCAGTCCGTCCCCACCTGGGTGTTGAGCCCCAGGAGGAGGATGCGGCCGTCCGGCCCGATCCGCCGCCCCTCGTTCGAGAGCCACTGCATGCCCGCCCGGGCCAGCCGGTCCACGATCTCTCCCTGATGCTCGCTGTGCCCCTGAACGCCGTAGACCGGGGCGATGCGGCGCAGAGCCGCGATGAACGCCTCCGTGGTGCGCGCGATGCGCTCGGCTTCCGCGGCGCCCGGAACGTCGTGGATCAGGTCGCCACTGATCACGATCAGATCCGGCCGTGCCGCGGCGACCTCGTTCAGGAGGCGATGGAGGAGCGGCATGTCCCCCCGGATGTGGAGGTCCGAGAGATGAGCGATGCGTATCCGCGGCGCCGCCAACTCGATCCGCTCGACGTCCCGGAAGAGCAGGAGACGGGGCTCGATCCAGCAGGCGTCGGCGAGGGTGAGGAGGGCGGCCAGGACCGCGGCCAGGGCGAGGCGCTTCTTCAATACGGAAGCTCCGGGCGCGGCACCGTCCTCCGGCCTCCCCCCAGCACGAAGAGCAGGATGGGGCCGGCGATGAAGCCGCCGATGTGGGCGAACCAGGCCACCCCTCCCGTCTCCACCGTGGTGCGGGCGCCCACGGTCGCCACCCCGGAGAGGAGCTGCATGAGGAACCAGAGCGGCAGGAAGACCCACGCCGGCACGAAGACCAGGCGGACGAAGAAGCCCAGGATCAGGAGCGTCTGGATCGGCGCCTTGGGGTAAAGGAAGAGGTAGGCCCCGAGCACCCCCGAGATGGCGCCGGAGGCGCCCACCGCCGCCACCGTCGAGCCCGGGTTGGCCAGGAGATGCGCGAAAGTGGCCGCGAAGCCGGAGAGGAGGTAGAAGACGAGGTAGCGGAAGTGCCCCAGCCGGTCCTCCACGTTGTCGCCGAAGATCCAGAGGAAGAGCATGTTGCCCAGCAGATGCCCCCAGCCGCCGTGCAGGAACATGGAGAGGAGCGCCGCGCGCAGCCCCGGCCCCAGCTCGCCGAAGCCGCCTCCGGTGTAGCGCGCCGGCACGAAGGCCGCGGACATCATGAAGCCGTTGAGCTTGCCGCCCAGCGACAGCTCGAAGAAGAACATCAGGACGTTGGCGGCGATGAGCCCGATGTTGACGACCGGCGGGATCGTCCGCTGCGAGTTGTCGTCGCGCAGGGGGATCATGGGAAGGCCCTCTCTTCAGCCGCCGCGGATGCGGTGCACTCGCATCAGGTTGGTGAGGGGGCGCTCGCGCACCGGGTGCCCCATGAGGATGAGGATGCGGTCGCCGGGCTCGACGAGCTGCGCCGCCAGCAGCTCCCGCTCCACCACCTGGACGATGTCGTCCAGGCTCCCCACCTCGAGCTGCGCCACGAAGGGGCGCACGCCCCAGACGAGCTGGATCTGGCGGGCCACCCGTTCGTCGGGGGTGAAGGCCATGATGGGGGACTGAGGCCGGTAGCGCGCCACCAGCCGGGCGGTGAAGCCCCGCTGGCTGAAGGCCACGATGCGCCGCACCCTGAGCTGCTCCGCGGCATAGACGGCGGCAGCCGAAACCATGTCCGGCACCTCCAGGGCCAGCTCGGCGTCCGCGGGGTGGCTTTGCGTATCCATCTCGAAAGTCCGCCGGGCGTGGACGTGACCCAGGGGCTCGAGGGTGGAACGCACGGCGCTCTGGCGAGCGTAATCCTCCGCCTCCTGAATGATGCGAGCCATGGTCTGGACGACCACCACGGGGTATTTGCCCGCCGCGGTCTCGCCCGAGAGCATCAGGGCGTCGGCGCCGTCGAGGACGGCATTGGCCACGTCCGTGGCCTCGGCCCGGGTGGGGCGCGGCTGCTCGATCATCGACTCCAGCATCTGGGTGGCCACGATCACCGGCTTGCCGGAGAGGCGGCCGGCGGCGATGATCTTCTTCTGCAAGACCGGCACCTGGTAGAGGGGGACCTCGACCCCGAGGTCGCCGCGGGCCACCATCAGGCCGTCGGCCGCCTCGGAGATCTCCTCCAGGTGCTCGATGGCCGTGGCCCGCTCGATCTTGGCGATGATCGGGATGCGCCCTCCGACCTCGGTGATCACGGCGCGCACGGCCTCCACGTGCGCCCCCTCGCCCACGTAGCTGGCGGCGATGTAGTCCGCGTTCTCGGCCACGGCGAAGGCGACGTCGGAACGGTCCTTCTCGGAGACCTCGAAGGGGAGGGTGCTGTCCGGCAGGTTGATCCCCTTGCGGGTCTTCACCGGGCCGCCGTTGACGACCCGGGCGCGCACGCGGTCCCCTTCCTTGGATTCGATCTTGAGCTCGATCAGGCCGCTGTCGATGAGCACCCGCTCGCCCGCTTCGAGGTGCTCGACGATGCCGGCGTCGACGGGGAGCTCGGCGCCCGAGGACTCGGGGCCGAGGACGACCACCTGATTGGGTTTGAGCTCGCGGGGCTCATCCGGAATCTGCCCGAGCCGGTAGCGGGGTCCCATGAGGTCGAGGGCCACGGGGAGGTGGACCTTCTCCTCCGCCGCCACCTTCCGCACCCGGCGCAGCGTCTCCCGATGCTGCTCCTGAGTGCCGTGAGAAAGATTGAGGCGAAACAGGTCGACCCCCGCCCGCACCAGCCCCCGCAGCACCGCCTCGTCCCGCGAGACCGGCCCCAGCGTCGCCATGATCTTCGCCCTGCGCTCCATGGCGGCGGAGTATATAGGGGCTGCGTGGCTCTCCCCTGCGAATCCGCATCCTTTGAGCCGAACCGGCCGGATAAGCATCCCTGATCCACGCGGCTTATCCGTCGCGGCCGGACGTATAAGCGTCTGCTTGCCAGACCGGTACAAACCGCTGAGCCCCAAGAGCTTACCACCCCATAGGCCGCCCTCTCGGAATGCATATCCTTGCCGGCTAACACTCTCCCGCCCGGCGGCTTAACCGCTCGCCCTACCCTACCGGGCTTGCAAGTCCTCTACTTTGAGTGATTTGAGCCCTGACTATCTTGAGTCACCCGGAGACTTATACGTCACCCGGCCCCTGGACGCTTAGCCGGCAAATTCTCCTCCTCTTGACGAACACCAGCAATTGGCGTAATGTCGTAACTATCATAGGCAGAGCAAGATGCGCCGCCAGGAGCGTACCGTAGCGATCTTTTCTCGACTTGGTGATAAGCATTTTGGGGAGCTGGCGCATAAGCTCACCTAGAGGTTGCACGTCTGGAGTCAGGATGCTGGTCACGAGGCAACAATTTAGTGAAGGCGCTCGAAAGGTGGCGTGAGGGGCGGCTCAGTCGCCGCAGCGCAGCGGTGCGGACCGGTGGGCCCGCGGCCCAGGCTCGAATCAGTGCCAGTGGAGTTGCTATTGCACGACGTATTTATCTCCTACGCCCGCGAAGATGAAAGAGAAGCTGCTTTGCTAGAAGCTGCTTTGCGCGAAGCTGACTTCAAGGTCTTTAGGGACCGAAATATCTCTGGGGGCGAAAACTGGCGACAGCGCATTGAAGATGAGTTGTCAAAAACTGCGTGCGTCGTCGTTGTTTGGAGCCAATATTCGATCTCAAGCAACTTTGTTATCGAAGAGGCAGAGCGAGGGAGGCAGCGAAGAATTCTCCTGCAGGTCAGGATACACGATATTCGCCCTCCGTTTGGATTCGGAGCAGAACAAACCTTCAATCTTATCGAATGGATGGTAGATCCCACGAATAGAATATTTTCGGATCTAATTCGGGCCATAAGCGACTTGGTTAAAGGCATCCGCCAGAGGGAGTCCGAGGAGGGGTCGCTCCTCAAACGGGCTGAGAATGGCGATCCCAGAGCGATGGCAGAATTAGGCCATCTGTACAGGTCGGGCGAGGGAGGCCTACCGCAAGACGAGGTGCAAGCTGTGTGTTGGTATCGCAGGGCCGCTGAAGCAAGTAATGGTCGGGGCATGGCGGAATTGGGCTGGATGTACAAGTTCGGACTTGGCAGCTTACCGCAAGATGATATACAGGCATTGGCTTGGTTCCAGAAAGCGGCCGAAGCAGGAGATGGGGTCGGCATGTATTCCTTTGGCTTGATGCTTGAGCTTGGGAGCGTCCAACGAAAAGACCGTGCTCTTGCCGTACACTGGTATCGGGAGGCAGCTGAGGCAGGCAACACTAAGGCCATGAACCGCCTCGGCTGGTTGTGTATCAGCGGAGGGTGCGGAGTCCGTAAAGACTATACTCAAGCCGCTAGTTGGTTTCTCAAGTCAGCCGAGAAAGGCGACATTCAGGGAATGCGGTATGTAGGGGTCATGCACTCGAACGGATGGGGTGGGCTACCAAAAAGCGCCGAAGGCGCGGTCAGGTGGTTTCGGAAGTCCGCAAACGCGGGGTCGGCCCGCAGCAAGGCTTATTTGGGCGTGATGTACGAAAAGGGGTTGGGGGGGGTGCCGAAGGACGAAGTCCGAGCGCTTCGCTATTATCAAGATGCGGCCGACAATGGATCGGCCCGCGGCTTGGCGCTTCTAGCCCTCATGTACGAAAGGGGTAGCGGAGGCTTACAGAAGGATAATTCACAAGCACTGAGTTTACTCAGGGAAGCCGCAAGAGAAGATGGCTATGCTGAATATCTTCTAAAATTTCGGATTTGCCGGCGCATTTGGCATTCGACTATTTGGCGCCTCGTCGTAAGGATTTCTAGATTGCTGCTGGCTGGCGCTATGGTTGGTAATATGGCTGGTTTTATGCTTGCTGCTTTTGGTCATGGAGACTTTAAAACTCTGCCTGCCGTCTTTCTAGTGTCGATTTCTCCTGGTCTCTCGGGCTTCGGGGCTTATGTGATACTGTTTAGACAGTCAGGGTCAGTGAATTGGGATTCGGGACTAATGTACTCTCTCGCTGTTGTGGCGTCGATTATCGGATTTTTGTGGGAGCCTTGGGTCGTAGCGACCTCTGGCTTGATGGGCTTAGTGTTAGGTCTTTCTATCTATTATCGTGAGCGGCAAGAGCCAATAGGTGGGGAGGCAATTACCATTTGGTGAGGTTCAGCTCGAGATGCCCCGTCTGCGTTATGAAGATTCATAGCCCTATTTTTCTTTCTCTCGCCACTCCTTTCGGAGATAGGGAGCGGTGTTGCTGGCAAGGCCCCTGCGGTATAATGGCAGGCGCGAAACCGTTGGCGCAGCAACATATCTCAGGGCTTGCCGCGAGGTCAGCGCAGATTTGTCAACGCACACCGGCGTGCGTCGAGGAGGTGCCAGCATACGCCGTCCCGAGAAAACCAAGCGCCAGGCCGGCCAACCCCGGGGCCTGAACCAGTAGAACCAGTAAAAAGTGCAGTAAAAAGTGCCAGTGTTTTTTAGGAGCAACGTTCTTCGCCGGTGATCTTGGCAGCTTTTTCGGCAGTCGGACCTTCAAACTCGGTGCTGTCAGCCTCGGAAAGTGACCTTCCGCCGTTGGACTGGGCGCACCTCCCCTGAGTCGAGCGGATCAGCTCGGAGGAGTGGCCCTCGACGGGCGGTGAGGCTGTCAAAGAGCGGCGGCGAGGCCGCTATCCGGCTACGAAGGGCAGGGCCGGCGGGAAGCTGCCAGTGGGGAAGAGTGCATCACGGTCGCTCCGCCTCAATTGGTCGGACGCCTCGCGGAAGGCACTGACGAAGGCCGCGTAGATTTCGTAGAACGCCCTTCGCGCAGCCTTGGTGGCAGAAAAAGTGCCAGTGTTTTTTAGGAGCGACGTTCTTCGCCGGTGAGCTTGGCAGCTTTTTCGGCAGTCGGACCTTCAAACTTGGTGCTGTCAGCCTCGGAAAGTGACCTTCCGCCGTTGGACTGGGCACACCTCCCCTGAGTCGAGCGGATCAGCTCGGAGGAGTGGCCCTCGACGGGCGGTGAGGCTGTCAAAGAGCGGCGGCGGTGCCGCTATCCGGTCACGAAGGGCAGGGCCGGCGGGAAGCTGCCGGTGGGGAAGAGTGCATTGCGGTCGCCCCGCCTCAATTGGTCGGACGCCTCGCGGAAGGCACTGACGAAGGCGGCGTAGATTTCGTAGAACGCCCTTCGCGCAGCCTTGGTGGCGGCATGGACCCGCGGAGCCGGCGAGCGAGAGAGTGAAGCGGGACGGTGTTGGGGATCGCGCGACAGGACGGCTTCGACGCCAAGCACGGAACCGCCTGTGCTCTCCCGGATACGCGCAGCTTCTGCCTCAATGGACTCGACCATCTCCGCGACACGGGCTCGATAGACCTCCGGCGACAGATGCGCCCAGCAGGGTATCTGCGAGAGGGTTACCGTTTCAGCCGTCGCGTAGCGCATCCGTCCGAAGTCCTCTCCTCTGAGGCGGGCCGCGAATTCCAGGGTGCGGTTGAACCAGTGGCCGACGAGAGGCGTGCCGTCGATCAGCGCTCCCGCGCAGTGCACGCCAGGCCACTGGCGGACCCGTTCGACAAGTCCCTCCTTGACCGACTGCGAAAGCACGTACGCCAGGCGCTCGATTTGGGCGGCTTCTTCCTCGGTGACCACGGTCATTTCGTAGCGCCGGTCGAAGACGGGCCCTCGCCAGCCGGTGAGGCGGTTGACCTCCCTGGCGAGCTTCGACTTGGTATAGCGCATGAAGTCGGCGGCCTCCCTCGCGGAGTCGACGACCAGGAGGAGGTGCACATGATTCGATAACGCTGAAAAGGCTGAAAGGGTGGTCTCGTAGCGTCTCTGGGCTCGTCCGAGGACGCCGAGGACGAGGTCGTTGAGCTGAGGTCCGGGCCGGAAGAGGAAGCGGCCTTGGACGGTGCGGCAGGTGATGGAGATGAGGGTCCGGGTGTGAGGGACGAAGCGAAGTTTTCTTGGCATGCCCTATAAAGACGTAAAAACGGGCTCGCGTCTTACAACCTTCTGCGGGGAGGGCTCTGGCGGAGGTGGGCGAACACCGGGTCGGCCGGGAGACTTGAGGAGGCCCACCTACTCTTCAGTGGCCTCCCCCGGGAAGTCGTCCAGCGGGTCGGGGTGATCCACTGGAATCTCCTGCGGGCTCGTGGGGCGGCGGGGAGTGAAGCCGTACTGGATCAGCTCCGAGGAATCGAAGCCGTGTTGGCCGCGAAGACTGGCGCCGATCCTGCCACGCAGACGGTCCGCCTGTTTCGAGAGGAGCCGTAGCTTTCCTGTGACTTCCCGGGTTTTTCCCGCGTAATACGCCTGCTTGGCGGCGAGAGCGACGATTTCCTTGGCGGCAGCCGCCAGATCGCCGAGATCTCCCTCCAAATGGGGCAGGCTTGCCGTGATCTTCTTGCGATTGGCGAGAACCAGGTCCCAACGGCGTCGGCGTGAAGCCAGCGACCGGTCTTGCTTGGATGGCATCGCGGTCCCTCCTTAGAGGCCCTCGAAGGTTCGGTTGCGGAGGATTCTACCTGAGGAGGAGCTTTTCCTGGGAGCGCTGGGGCTGTGTCAGGGAGCGCAGCCGCTGTGCTACCGAGCGCAGCCGCTGTGCCAAGGAGCGCTGGGCTTGTGCTACCGAGCGCAGGGGCTGGAGCCTGGGAGCGCAGCGCCTGTGCCATGGAACGCAGCCGCTGAGACTGGGAGCGCAACGGCTGCGTTGCCGAGCGCAGAGGCTGTGTCAAGGAGCGCCGCCGTGAAGCTCCATCAAGCGGCACCGCCTGGAGCTCGCGAATCCGATCTGCAGCCCCTTCTCGTCTTTTTGCGAGCGACGAGAGGCTCCACCCTAGATGGGTGCGCTCCATGGCCGCGGAGTATATAGGGCCTCCTGGAAGCGCCAGGCTCTTCTTTGGCGGTGAAGATCGTCCGCGACGGCGCGCTCTACTCCTTGGACCGAGCCCGTCTCGGCTTCGGAGTTGGAGTCCCAAGGTCCTCCACGTATGCTCTGAGCATCTCCGCCACGTTCCACGCCCTCGCGCCCAGGCCGGCTTCGGCGAAGCGGGGACGCAACTCGTCCACGGCGGCCAGGGCTTTCTTGCGGCCGGCCGCGCCGTGCACCCGCACCAGCGCGGTGAAATATGGACCCAGCAGCCACGGCCATACCGTGCCCTGACCCTCCTGCCCCGTGCGCAGGCCCACCGGCGTGCAGAGCTTCTCCTCCACCGCCGCCAGCACCCGCGCCGCCTTCGGCTTGGGTAGGAGCGGGAAGGGGAGGCTGAGCGCGAAGATTTGATTGGGGCGCAGCGCGGCATCCCGCTCCTCGCCGTTCACCACGTCATAGAGGTAGCCGTCCTCCTCGTTCCAGAAGGTCTCCTGGAACCGCCGGTGAACGCGACCCGCCCGCTGCGTCAGGGCCTTGGCCTCCGCCGCGTCGCCCAAGCGGGTTTCGAGCTGCGCCAGGATCGAGAGGGCGTTGAACCACAAGGCGTTGACCTCGACCGCCTTGCCCGCTCGCGGCGTGTCCATCCAGGTGAGATCCCCGTCATGCGCCAGCAGGCAATCCTCCGCCACTCGAATGCCGTGCAGCGTCCCGCGGACGTAGGCATGGACCACCTTGCGCAGAGCCGGCAACAGCGTCTCGCGGACGAACGCCTCGTCGCCTGTGGCCGCGAGGTACTTCCAGGCCGCCACGAACATCCAGAGCGAAGCATCCACCGACGTGTACGCCGGCTCCTCACTCTTCTCCGCCAGCCGGTCCGGCAGCAGCCCCTTGTGGAGGGACTTGGCGAAAGCGCGCAGGATCTTCTTCGCGTCGTCGAAACGGCCGGTGACCAGGCAGAGCCCGGGGAGGGCGATCATCGTCTCCCGGCTGGACTCGGCGAACCCGGGATAGCCCGCCACCACCGTACGCTGATTCGAGCCGCGGCGCACCACGAAGCCGTCCGCCGCGAGCGCGAGAGAGCGGGCGAAATCGTCTTGCACGGGCAGGGACTTGACGATCTTCTCCCGCCGCTTCCGTTCCTTCTCGAACAGAGCGAAGGCATCCCGTCCGTCCGGCTCCTCCGTGGAGACGATCACTCCCAACCGGTCGCCGGCCTGAAGCTCGCGTCCGAAGAGGCCGGGCGTCCAGAGGTCCTCCTGGAAATCGAAGCCGCGCCGACGCTCCGCCTCGTACTCGAAGCGGTACCACCAGTGGGGATTGGGGTGAAAATCCGCCCCTGGCACGGCCACGAACAGCTCGGGCACCTGCGGATACGGCCGCAGGCGGAGCACGCCCGCGGCGAAAGGGGTCTCCGACGACAAGACCTCGTTGGCGGCGGCCAGCGCGTGCTGATCGCGGGCGGCCAGGAACGGCCGCAGCGAGAGGACGAACGGCCCCGGGGCCTCCACCACCTCGTACAGCACCAGCGTGGTGTTCTCGCCGTCCACAGCAGCCACGGTCTTGCGCAGCTTGACGCCGCCGGCCTCGAACTCGAAGGCGGGGAACAGGTCCTTGCGGAATCCAGTCAGGTGCTCGAACCCGCGGGGCGACACGGTACCGGGAAACTGATTGCACCCCAGGTCGAAGCTCTCGCCCTCCACGTGAAGGGTCTCGTCCAGTCGCGAAAGCAGGACGGTCCGCTCCGCGGGCGGCTGCGTGGCGGCTACCAGCAGCCCGTGATACCGGCGGCTGTGAAGGCCGGCGATGGTGGTCCCCGCCCAGCCTCCCAGGCCGTTGGTCTCCAGCCACTCGAGCCCCGCGGCCCGTGCGAAGTCCTGCGTGATCTCTCGGTCCAGTTGAATCGGCATGCTGTGTCTCTCCTTGGGGCCGGACGAAAAAGCCGCCCGGCGAGCGGGGGAGTGTAGCAAAAGTTGAAAACGGAGCTGTGACGGGGGTGTGGCAGGGGGCGAGCGGAGGGAATCGGCTTTCTCACGCCCCGGCGCGGGATTGGTGGAATCTCTCAAGGTTGTCATATTATGGCACGGCCAGATGCCAGAGCGAGGATCAAAGATGCCCGAGGAGATCACTTCTGCATTGTCTTTCGAACGCTTGGTCACTGCCATCGGGCAAGCGCATACCGAGCTGGCGGCGCGGGCCTCGCAGGCGGTCAACGCCAGCCTCACCCTGCGCAACTGGCTGATCGGCTTCCACATTGCGGAGTACGAGCAAGAGGGCACGGACCGTGCCCAGTATGGGGACACCCTCATCGAGCGTTTGTCAGCTCGGCTGGTGCGGGCAGGTGTCAGTCGAGCCGAGGCGAGGGAACTGCGACGCTACCGCCAGTTCTATCTGACCTATCCCCAAATTCGGGAGTCGCTGACTCCCGAATTGGCGAGGATACTCCGGCAGCAAACGGATGCCAGCAACAATCGGGAGTCACTGACTCCCAAAATTGGCGTCGCCGCCAGCGAAGTCCTGACCAAGCTCTCGTTCACTCACATCGCCGAACTGCTGCAATGCGAGGACGCGACCAAACGGGCCTTCTACGAGCTGGAGTGCATTCGCGGCAACTGGTCGGTACGCGAGTTGAAGCGGCAGATCGCCAGCCTCTACTACGAACGCTCCGGGCTCTCGAAGGATAAAGAGAAGCTGGCGACCCTGACGCAGGAAGGCGCGAAGCGTGCCGCTCCGACGCTGGCCATCCGCGACCCCTATGTCTTCGAGTTCCTGGGATTGACGCCTCAGGAGGTCATGGGTGAATCCGATCTCGAAGATCAACTCCTGGACAAGCTGCACGACTTTCTGCTTGAGTTGGGCCACGGCTTCTGTTTCGAGGCGCGCCAGAAGCGCATCCTGATCGGCGACAACCATCATTTTTTGGACCTGGTTTTCTATCACCGTATTCTCAAATGCCATGTTCTGGTGGAGTTGAAACTCGCCGCGTTTAGCCACGAGAACATCGGCCAACTGAACACCTATGTGAGCTGGTACCGCAAGAACATGATGACGGAAGGCGACAACCCACCGGTGGGTATCCTGCTTTGCACACAGAAGGACCACGCCCTGGTGGAGTACGCACTGGCCGGCATCGACAACGGGTTGTTCGTGTCAAAGTACCTGCTGGAGTTGCCGCGGAAAGAGGAGATGCAGCGCTTCATCGAGGAACAACTGGCGTCGGGAGCGGTCGGCGAGGGAGACCGCTAAAAGAATGCCGCGAGGATGTCCCAGCAAAACCAGTTCCCGGCCACTTTGCTGAGCCGCTGTATCTAGAGATCCGGTCTGTCTTCGAGTCGCCGAGTACTGGCGCAATTCACCAGGGCGAATTTGTATGCCTATTTCGCCCTTCGAAGAAGGAGAAGTAGGAGGGAAGCCGTGAATGCCGCCGGAACGGCAACCGTAAACGCGCAAAGAGACAGAGCCGCGGCGGCGGTTTTCAGGAACGCCAAGGCCATTCGCGTGCTGCCGGCCGGCGCCTGGCGCCGCAGACCCAGACGCGAACGCAGGTCACCTACAGGTGCCTGGAGACCTTCTTCGGGAAAACCGCTCGCATAGAGATTCCGGCACCACCGTCCCCGAACAAACGCCTGCCACAAGGCGCGCGGCGCGATGAGAAGCCCGACGGCGAACGCATACAGGTTCAGCACCCAAGCCGCGACGTAGCGACCGCACCCACCCGCGAGCTCCCAAGCCGCAATCTCCGCCTCGCCTCTCCACGTCGTCGGATAGCCCGTCGCGATGTGATGCAGATCGTGCAAACGGACCGCTCGCAAGCGCCCCGCGGTGTTCGGCACGGGTACCTTGAGCCACTTCAAACCCAGCCAATACAGCGGCTTTGTATAGCCGCCATCCTTGTCGAACCCGCTGGCCACGAAGAACTGCCGGCGCGCGTCGATGAGAGGCAGGCTGTCTGGAAAGACGGGGAAATCGCGGTGTCGAGGGCTCATGGAGAGTTATGGACTTGGAGAAAGCCGCAGGCCGCCACCCTCGGGAAGTCGCCGTCCAGAGACCACACAGCCGAGCTCTGCTGCGCTGCCAGAGCGCCGATCGGCAGATCTGCAAAGCCGAACTGTTCCCCTGCCCGAGATGCCCTATCCAGCCAGGAGTCGATCAGATCCCAGGTTTCGCCGTCGGGAAAGAACGTAGGCAGTGCGGAAAACACACGGCGAAGGCGAGGCCGATCCTGGAGAGAAGCGCCAACCAGTACCTCGACCCGAACCGGCGCGGCCAGCGCCACCAGATCGCTATCCAGGAGCTCGCGTAGGTGCACGGCTTCGACTCCGGAAGTGGACCGGAAGGCGGAGATCCACACCGACGTATCGACGAAAATCACGGGCGGCGACGGGACTTCGGGATGTCGAGGTCCAGACGGATAGAACCAAACAGAGATTTCAGCTCCTCGATCCGGCGCTTGCGAACCAACTCTTGCAGAGCCAGCACGACCGTGTCCGTCTTGGACTTGAAACCGAGAACATGGCGCGCTTCTTCGAGCAGGGGCTCCGGGATGTCGAGGGTCGTTCGCATATCAAAGAGCTTAAATTGTATGCCTCCAGGCGTCAAGTTGGTTCGACCGGAGCTGCCCCGCCCATGCCCACGCGGATCTTGGGCGGGGGCTCCCTCTTCTCCCGGCGGACGGGGAGAGGCTGGGAGAAGAGGAGGGTCTTCGGGCGGGGGCCCCCTACCTCCGCTCCCGCCCCCGCCCCCGTACCGGCGCGCTGTACGCCTGGTCCAGGGCCTGCACGGCCGCTTCGGATTCCCCGAAGTCGAGACCTTCGTCCAGGGCCTGACTTGCCATCTCCAGGTTGGCGGTCACCAGCGCGCCGCCTCCGTGCAGGGCAGCGCTTTCGGCGGCGAGGTCGACTTGCGCTTCGATGCGGGCGAGATCGCTCTCCACTTGCCTCTGGTTCTCGCCGCAGTGCTCCAGGTTCTCCTGCCGCTGCCGCAAGAGCCGCAGAGTCGCCGCTTGCGAGTCCCGCAGCGCCGTCCTGCCCCCACCGGCGGCGAGGTCGCGCTCCAGGTCCTCGATCTTCCGTTTCAGCTCCGCGGCGTTCGCCTGCGCCTGCGTGGACTCCAGTTGGTGGCGCGCCACCAGGAGCTTGAGATAGATCCAGAGCAGCCGGTCGAGAGCGTCGCGGGTGCTTTCGAGCTCGAAGTCTCCGGCTCCCGACTCGCGGGCCAGGTCGAGGATGCGCGCCCTCTTCTCCTCCAAAGCGGCCAGCCGCTTGCGCAACGGGGGCTCCAGGGAACGGACGAGTTCCTGCCGCCCCGCCTGGGCCGCCTCGGTCATCCGGCTCCGCCCCTCGGCGTCCACCAATCTCTGGAAGCGCGGGTGCGTGACCAGCGTGGCGAGATAGGCGGCTTCGAGGCCGGCCCCCATCAGCCAGAAACCGGGATGGCCGAAGCCCAGGATGCCGAAGCCCAGCACCGCCAGGAAATTGACGGGCAGCCGGCCCAAGCCGGGGAGGCTCGGCCCGGCCCAGAAAGCTTTCTTGAGATATTCGATCATGCGGTGCCGGGCTAGGACGTCCCCACCGAACGCTGCCACCACTGTAGCAGATTGTTGATGACCTCCGCCTTGGGTGGATCGCACATGGCACCCAGGTCCACGCTGAGGCCGAACCGCTTGTAAGCCTCGAAAGGGCTCCCCGGGAAGCGCACGGGAACCGCCGGATTGCCGGGCCGGAAGCCATGGACGAGCGACTGTTTCTGGATCGGCTCACTGAGCAGGAAGTCGAGGAACTTCCCAGCCGCCTTTCGCTGCTCGGCCGAGCTCCAGGGCGCGTTCAGCACGTAGTAAGGGTTTTCGTTCCACAGGTTGCGCTTCGGGTAGACGACGCGCAGCTCCCCCCAGCGCCCCTCGGCGTTTTTCAAATAGTCGATGGCGACGCTCTCGTAGACCACCACGGCGTCGAAGGCCGAGGGTCCTTTGAGAACCATGTCCCGCATCAGGTTGCCGGTGCTGTTCGAAAGTCCGCTCACTCCCCGCTCGAGGCCCTGCGCCCAGGTCTGGAAGCCGGGATCGAGGATGTCCTTGAGCGTGAGCTCGCGGGTCTTGCCGTGGTAGTCATACGCCATCAACAACAGGGTCGCGAGGCCGCTGTTCGACTCGTTGGGGTGCGTGTGCCCCAGCTTGAACAGACCCCACTCGGGCTTGCCGGCGATCGTCTGCCATCCGCCGCTCTCGGCCAGGGCCTGCGACAAGGTCTTGAACGAGACCTCGCCGTACTTCTTCGCGAAGCCCTCGTACCGCTCCGCCCACATCACCAGCACCATCGGCGAGAGCGCCAGGTTCTCCTCGCGAACGATCGGTTTTTCACCGCTGTGCTGCACCTGCCACTCCTGGAGGAAAACGTCCTTGTAAAGCGAGCTCGCGGGGCTCCACACGTGGATCCTCTGATCTCCCCGCAGCACCGCCTGCGCTCCCTCCAGCGAGCCCATGGGGATCAAATTGATCTTGATTCGTCCGCCGTCGCCGGTCTTCGCGAACTCCGTAACCGCCCACTGCAGCCAGCGCTCCTTCTCGGTGCCGTAGGCAATGCCGATCTCGACGTGCTCGCCGTCGCTCGCTGGAGCCGGAGCCGCGGAGCCGGCTGTTCGAGTCTGGGGAGATGTGCTCACCGGCCGGCGCAGGAACAGGGCATAGGCGCCGTAGAGGCAGCCCGCCACGAAGAGGAAGACCACCAGCTTGCCGGCGAAGGTCAGCCCGGGTTTCTTGGGAATCGGATCCATGGTTCGCCTCAGAGTCTCGGCTCAAAAAAACGTGGAAATGTCGCGGAACACGGTTCGAATGGTTGCGGGGTTTCCCTCGTAGAAACGGGCCTGGGTCGCGTCCGCGATCGATTTCAAAACGTCCTTGCGAGCGTCCTTCCCGTAGCCGATGGTGAACACCCTCACCCCTTGCGACTCGCTGCCGGTGTGGAACTTCTGCACCAGTTCGCGCAAGCCGAGGCGGCTGTCCGTGTCCGCGCCGTCGGTCAGCACGACGATCGCCGCGATCTTGCCGGGATCTTTGCGCACCTCTTCGACTTTCTGATCATAGGCGAGCGCGATGGCATCGTAGAGCGCCGTGCCGCCGTCCGGGAAGACTCCATGCAAGGCCTGCGAGACCTGGGTCTTCGATTCGCTGAGCTTCGCCCCCTGGATCACCCAGGCCGGACTGGCGTTGAAAGTCAAAAACGAGAAGGAGTCCGCCGGATCGAGTAGCGTGAGGAACTGGTCGGCACCCGCCTGGGCGTTTGCCATCTTGTCCTCCTCCCGCATGCTGCCCGAGCGGTCGAGGACGAGGGTCACGTCCGAGCGCTTCTTGTTTTCACGCCACAGATTGAGAATGCCATCGATCACCTCGACGGACGGCACCTCCAAAGTCGTCTGCGGCTGCTTGGGATCGACTCCGTGGGCCGCGTCGATGGGAGCCGCCAGCGGCACCTCCACCGCCGCGGGGCGAAAACCGAAGCGCAGCGCGGCCTCCTGCTGCGGCCGGTCGAGAAGGTAATCGACGTAAAGCTTGGCCGCCTCGCGGTGCTCTGGAGTCACCCACTCCCGCTCCACGATCCCCACTGGATGGTCGCTCCAGAACGTCCCCTCCTTGGGATAGATCGCCACCACGGGGAAAGGCATTCGATACTCCGGCCCATATGATTCGATCACCATGTTTTCGTACAGGACCGCCGCCGACAGGTACCCCGGTCCGCCTTCGAACATCCGCTTGCCGAAAAAGCCGGTGGAGCTGCCGTAATGAACGATGGCGCTCTCGATCCCCGCCACGTAGCGCGCCGTCTGCGGCCGGCGAACGTCCGCGAGGGAGAGACCTGTCACCTTTCCGGCTCCGGCGTAAGCCTCGGCCAGGAGGGAGATGAGGCCGCTGTTGCTGTATTCAGGATGAGTGTGACCGAGCTTGAAAGCTCCCCACTCGGGGTGGCCGTGGGATGCCCAGCCGTTCTGATCCTTCGCCAGCGCCAGGACGTCGCTCCACCCCAGCGGCTTGCTCCCCCAGCCGAGGGTCTCGGCCATAGGGCGCCACATGGCGATCACCACCGGCGAAAGAACCAGGTTCCGGCTCTCGCCGATCAGGTCCTTGCCGGTGCGCGCGCGTGACTGCGCATTGCCGAGCTTGAGGAAAGCCGCCGAGGCCGGGCTGGTCAGGTGCGCCTTGCGGGCGCCGGAGAGCAGGTCGTCGATGAGCTCGCCGGACCCCTGCGCCACGGCCTCCACCTGGATGCTCTTGCCCGCCGCCGTGCGGTGATCGCCGGCGTTGAAGCGGCGGGTGACCTCCTTGATCCAGTCCTCCTTCTCCGACCCGTAGGTGAAGAGGAGCGTGAGAGTCCCTGCCTTGTTGGCCGCCGGAGCGGTGTTTTTCTTGTCGCTGCCGGCCGGCGAGGAGCTTGGGTCGCCACAGGACGCGAGGATCGCCGCCGCCAGGACCAGCAGGCAGAGGGTGGCGACACCGTGGACACGTCGTTCGTTTCGAGCCGTCATCGTCTCCTCCCCGAGGGTTCGGAGTAGAGTCTATGGAGAGATACGGGGAAAACCGGAGACCTTCCCTGGCTGTCGCAGAAACGTCACCAGGATGTCGAACGGATGTGACTTGGCCGTCCCGGAAAGTGCCAGGCCAGGGAGTGGCGGTGTTTCAATCTGAGCGGCCGTGAGCGATTCACCATCATGATTTACTCCCGGTCCTGGGCCATCATTCCCCTTCCGGGAGCACGGTCTCCTCAGCCACGTCCGTATAACTCTCGAATTCGAGTCGGTAGCCATCGGGGTCCGACAGCGACGTGACCCACATCGAATTCCCAACGAAGGGTCTCGAGGCCGTGATTCCCCGGGCGATGACCTCGTGATAGATGGCCAGGGCGTCCTCGCAGAGGAAGCAGATCGATACGCCCTCGCCGACTTTCCCCTGGGGCACCCACGAATCGTGCCCTTCCTTCCGAAACTCCTGTAGCATCAGGGAGGCGTCCCCGAGCTGAAGCCAGCACCAGCGGAGCCTTCCCTCGTCGATCCACTTCTTGGTCATCTCGAAGCCGAGACCTTCGACGTACCAGCGGACGGATTCTTCGATGTTCGACACGCGGAAAAACGGCACGGCCTGCTTGACGTTGGTTTCGGTCTTCGGTGTAGGGTCCATGACTCGGTCTCGTTTCAAAGGGTCGTTGCATGGAGCTCCGGAACCAGCCGCGCCGGCTCTTCCAAGATCTCCAGGATCGCCCTAGCACAGTACACTCGATTCCTCCTTGCGTCTGTCAACGGCGTGAGGATGGCCGCGTCCACCAGCTTCTGGACCGCTCGCTGCGCAGTCGTATAGGCGGCACCGAGGCGGGAGGAAACACCGGAGATCATCCAGTAGGGATTTTCTCCCAGGAGCGTGACGAGCTCGAGTGCCATGGAAGACGAACCGGCGACGGCGATCCGCCATTGATCGAGCAGTATGTTGATGCGGCTCGCCCGGCTGAGGACGTCTTCGGTCTGGCGCGCCACACCATTCAAGAAGTACTCGATCCAGGATTCCCAGTCTCCCGCCTCGGTGATGCCGCGAAGGAGAGCATAATAATCGCGCCGGGTGGCTTCGAAAAAGGCGCTCAGGTACAAAAGCGGCGAAGGCAGCACCTTGCGCTCCAGAAGGAACAAGATGATCAGCAGCCTGCCGACTCGGCCGTTGCCATCCAGGAACGGGTGAATGGCCTCGAACTGATAATGGATGAGCGCCGCTTGGATGAGGGGCGGCAGGGAGGTGTCGTGGAGAAACCGCTCCAGTCCGTCGAGAGCCTCCAGCATCTCCCCTGGGGGAGGCGGGACGTAGGTGGCGTTGGCGGAGCTGGAGCCGGGAGGCCCGATCCAGTTCTGGATGCGCCGGAACTCTCCTGGAGTCGCCTGCCCGCCGCGGACTCCCTCCATGAGATGCCCGTGGACCTCTCGGAGGAGCCGGAGTGAGAGGGGAAGCGTGGTCAGGCGCTGAACGCCATACTCCAAGGCCACCACGTAGTTTGCCACTTCGCGAAGATCCGCCGCACTCCGGTCCACGCTCGCTCCAGCCTCCGCCGCAAGGAGCTCGCCTAAGGTCGCTTGGGTGCCTTCGATCCGGCTGGAGAGGACGGCCTCGCGACGTAGGAAGGGGCGGATCAGGAGGTGAGGATTGGGGAGCCGCCTCCCCTCACCCGCCAATTCGCCGATGGCCCGGTCAGCCTCTGACAGGGCCCGAACCAGGGAGGGTGTCCACTGCAAGGCCGGGGGAAGCGGCGCCGGTACGAAGGCGCGGGCTCCCTCAGGGCCGGCGACATATCGGCCGGGAATCCTGATCTCCTGATCTGCGGTCACCCCGCCTCCTCTCACCGCCGCCGAAAAGAGCGGCGCCTCTTATTATCGCTGAAGCCGCTTGGCGAAAATAGCGAGACTCCCTCTTTTCGCAGGCGAAAATAGCATGGCGCCTTGTTAGCGCAAAGTGGCCTCATCGAAAATAACGCCAGCCGGTAGCAGGGGCCGAGCCCGATTCAGCCCAAGCTCGGGGCCGTGGGAAGGCAGGATATCCTCTTGCCATCCTGCTGTAGATCAGATACCATCTGATGTCGCGCAAGTAGGTATGGAGAAAACTGATGATCTTCCAGCCCAGTCCCCTCGATGCCCAGGAGCTCGAAGTCCTCGACCGAATCGAGGAGCTCAAGAGGCTTCTGGGACAAAGCGTCAGCTCTACCCCTCGGAGGTGGTACGGCCTCCTGCGGCGGACGACCTTCGCCAGGGCCGTCCGTGGCTCCAATAGCATTGAAGGCTATAACGTTGCCCTGGACGACGCGATCGCCGCGGCGGAAGGGGAAGAGCCTTTGGACCCGAAGACCGAAGCATGGGCGGCTGTCAGCGGATATCAGCTTGCGATGACCTATGTTCTGCAACTGGCCGGAGACCCGCACTTCACGTATTCGGCGGACCTCATTCGCAGCCTTCACTACATGATGCTTCAGTACAAGTTATCCAAGAATCCTGGCCGTTGGCGGCCGGGCTCTACCTTCGTGCACGACGATGAGCGCAACGAGATGGTCTATGAGGGGCCTGAAGCGGAGAGGGTGCCCGAGCTCATGAGTGAGCTGGTTCGGTCTCTCAACGAAGCGCCAGTGGCTGCGTCCGGGGTCATCAAGGCAGCGATGGCTCACCTCAATCTCGTGATGATTCATCCTTTCTCGGACGGTAACGGCCGGATGGCGCGCTGCTTACAGACGCTCGTCTTGGCCCGTAGCGGCATTCTGGCCGCGCCGTTTTCCAGCATCGAGGAATATCTGGGGCGAAACACTCGGGCCTATTATGATGTATTGGCTGAAGTGGGATCAGGCGCCTGGAACTCCGGGCGTGACACGCGGCCGTGGATTCGTTTTTGTCTCACCGCGCACTTCCGGCAAGCCACGACGCTCCTGCTTCGCACGCGGGAAATCCAGCGGCTTTGGGACGCACTGGAAGAGGAAATCGCGGCGAGGAAGCTGCCCGAGCGATCGATTTTCGCCTTGGCCGACGCCGCCCAGGGGTTGCGGGTCCGAAACGCTACCTACCGTCCCATCGCGGAGATCACCGAGAACCTGGCGAGCCGGGATCTCAAGAGCCTGGTCGATCAAGGGCTCCTCCTGCCGGCTGGAGAGAAGCGGGGACGGCATTACATTGCGTCGGACGTACTGAAGGAAATCAGTGGCAAGACCCACGAGCCGAAGAGAACGGAAGACCCGTTTGCTTCAACGGTACAGGGCCCCTGACACGGCCCGGAGCGGAGGCTGCCCTCCTCGCCTTCAAGGACGAAACGGGCGCCCCTGCTCACGGAGCTTGCGGATCGCGAGGAGCTGATCCAGGTGCTCCCGATCCTTGGGCTGGTCCAGCACCGATTTGGCTTGGATGAGCTGGTCGAGATTGAGGATCGGGATCTGGAGATCGCCGATGGCGATGAGAGTAGCCCCGGGCAGGATCTCCTCGAAGTTCCCCAGCCCTGGCACCGACGCCATGACGTCGAGTCTGCCGGCGCGGGTTCGTAGATGGATGATGCGGTGAGTCCGGAGAAGCTCGCTGGTGATCGGGATCAGGACTTGGCGGGTCGGAAAGATTTCCGCTCCGAGAGGCTCCAGGGACCGGGCCAGCCGTTCGCAGTTCTCAGGGGTTTGCCGGAAGCAGATGTCCGTATCCACCGTGATGATGCTCGCGCCGTGGGCCGTCGCCGCCAGCCCGCCTACGAGGACGTATTCGACCTCGTGGTCAGCCAGGCTTTGGAAGATCGCTTCGGGTTGCATTGTTCGTGGCCGCCTGGAGTTTCTCGATCCATTCTGCCATCTCACAGTTCCGGGTGATCCGCTGAGCAGGGGTCAGTTCCTGCAACTCTTGGAGGAGTGTGAGGTCGTGGCCGCGGGAGGTGCGATCTCTCAGACCCATATTTTCGCACCGCAGTTGGGAGGAATTGGCTCAGATTCCAGCCCCGAAGGGGCGACAGCATAAAGCCTGG
>DASUEN010000203.1:0-39916 GCA_036275055.1 Thermoanaerobaculia bacterium | reverse complement strand
CTCGGAAATTCTCCGTCCCAGAACCCCCAACCACCTGAGCAACTGTTATGTCCAATTCCCCCAACACCCTCATCGCCGTCGCCATGAGCGGCGGTCTGGATTCTTCCGTCACCGCCTGGCTCCTGGCGAAGGAGGGGCGGCCGGTGGTGGGCCTTTCCATGCTCCTGTGGGATCAGTCCGGCGTGGAAGCCCACGGCCGATGCTGCGGCGCGCTCGATCTCGGGGATGCGAAGCGCGTGGCCCAGCAGGCGGGAATCCCCCACTACACCCTGCGCATGGACGAGGAGTTCCGCGACAAGGTGGTCGATCCGTTCGTCAACGACTACCTCGCGGGCCGCACTCCCAGCCCCTGTGTGCGCTGCAACACGTGGATCAAGTTCGACCTCCTCCTAGACCGCGCCCGGCGCCTCGGTGCGAACCGGGTGGCGACGGGCCACTATGCCCGCATCGCCGAGGGTCCGGACGGTCCTGAGCTGCATACCGCCGTGGACACGGAGAAGGATCAGAGCTACTACCTCTTCGAGCTGACCCGCGAGCAGCTCGCCTCCTCCCTCTTCCCCTTGGGCGAGATGACCAAGCCCCAGGTGCGCCACCTCGCCCGCGAGGCCGGCCTGGTGGTGGCGGAAAAGGGGGAGAGCATGGAAGTCTGCTTCGTCTCCGGCGGTATCCGCGAGTTCGTGGAGACCCAGGTGGCCGCGGACCCGGATCGCTACGGAGCGCCCGCCCTCGCCGAGCCCGCCGTGCTGGTGGATACCCGCGGCGAAGCGCTGGGGGAGGGAGCGCCCTACTATCGCTACACCGTGGGCCAGCGCCGGGGCCTGGGAATCGCCGCCCCGAGCCCGCTCTACGTCCTCCAGATCGAGCCCGAGGAGAACCGCGTGGTCGTAGGGGACGAGCGGAGCCTCATGGCCCCGGGCCTCCGCGGCGAGCGCCTCCACTGGATCGGCCCGGCCCCGGACGGCGACGTCGAAGCCACCGTGAAGATCCGCTCCCGCCATCCCGGAGTTCCTGCTCTGATCCGGCCGCAGGGAGACGGCAAAGTCGAAATCGACTTCGCGGAGCCCCAGCGGGGCGTCACTCCGGGGCAAGCGGCTGTTTTCTATCAGGGGACCCGGGTGCTGGGGGGGTGCTGGATCGCGGGGCGGTTGTAGGAGGCCAGAGCCGATGCGAGTCAAAGTCCAGCAGTGGGGTAGTAGCCTCGCAGTGTGTATCCCGAAACCCATTGCAGAGGACATCGGGCTACGTCCCGGTGCAGACGTTGATCTGTCAATCCAGGACAGGAGTCTCAATATCGCGCCAACTCGGCGTCAATACACCCTGGAGGAGCTTGTCAACGGGATTACTCCTGAGAACCGCCATTCGGAGATTGATTTCGGCCCATTCGCGGGTTGTGAGGTTTTGTAGTGCACAAAGTCTCTGATTCGCCTCCGATGACACCAGAGGAGAAGTTCAGGGCGGAGCTTGGGCAACTCCAGTGGGAGGCTCGCCAGGAGTACCTGCGCGCCGGTGATCCTCCGCTGGATTGGGATGGTTTGGAGCGGGAGATCGCGGAACGCCGGGGCGGCGTCAGCGAAGAGGATGAAGATCTCGTTCCTTGATTGGGGGGCCAGTGCCCAACCCAGCCTCACAAACCACCTAATCGCCTGGGTTTTCTAGGAAAACTCATTTTCATACTATGCGGTCGCGGCTGGTCCGCGTCCGCTGTAGCGCATTATTCGCCATCCTCGTTACGGGCAACTTTGTCGTAGTTGAAACGGACCCGCCTCAGTAGTTCCGAAGTTTCATAGGGCCTACCTCGTTGGGTTGTTCTGCCCGTTTCTGCGATCAGATGGAGCCGGCGTTTAGCTCGTGAACAGATTACATAGATTAGTCTTGATTCTCGCTGCGAAGCCTCCTCTTCAGTATCGTTGATTATGACAGACCAGTTTGGAACATATCCCTTGAGAAGTCCGAAGGCGATTACGGTGTCATATTCCTCGCCCTTTACTCCGTGACAAGTGCTAACTACGACACCCGATGGATGCTTAAATAATCTCCGGAAGCTGTCGATATCGGTAGGCATTTCACCATCCGCAACCGCGATACGGTTCTGCGCTTTCTCGAAAAACGTGTGGAAGGAGTTTTTGAGCGCATTACTTGATTCAAGATCCAGACCAACACGGGCCATCATTTGGGAGAACACATCTCGCAGGTAGTATATACCCTCGTTTTCGTTGGAATATATAGCATTGATCATTCTAAGAAGGCGCCTGGCAGTCCCAATACTCTCAGGGAGCGGCATCTGCGCAATCGCGGCGAGATCAGAAAGGACTTCCTTAGCCCAGCGCATTCGAGTCCGTGTTCGGGTCGGGCTGGGCATCGTGAGGAACAGCCGACTGAGCTTGAACCAAAAGTTGTCCCGCGTACTGTGGAGAGGAGAAAGCCCCGGCGCATCAAAACCAACGTGCGGCAAATGACCGACCAGTCTGCGGGCTAACGACCGCACCTGCCACCACTGGGGAGCCAGAACGCAAATATCATTCGCCGCCACGCCAGAGTCTAACGAGTTCGAGATCAGACTGCAAATAGTCTCCGCAAGATCCTCCTTGCTGACTACCTGATCTTGGAAAGTAATCAAGCCAGGGCTGTCTGCATAATCGGCGAGAGATTCAATGGCAGGCACGCCAGGGCGAAATTGCCGATAGAAGTCGATTATTCTCTGCGTTGATCGATAGTTCCCTGTCAGGGGCAAGTGTGTGATGTTCTCAAGACCGAATTCGGCGGCGATCTCTTCGGGAGTCTTAGTAAGCGCGCCCAACGACTCATAGATGGATTGATCTGCATCGCCAACGAAAAAGAGATCGAGAGGGGAAGTGGCGGCTTTAAATATCGAGGATAGAATGCCGAATTGCAAATCTTGAATGTCTTGGACTTCATCCACACAAATAAGACGAATGATGTAAGCCAGGGTCACAGCGACTTCACGATTTTCTTCAAGTATGCTGTACGCAAGATAAAGCACGTCGTCATAGTCGATGAGTTTCGCTTCGTGTAGCCTGGCTTTGTAGCGATTGAACACTGTGCAGCAGGCATCATCTGTGTTGAGACCGGCACCGGTTCGATCAATAGCGGTACTGATCTCGGTAAAACTCTGAAGTCCCTCCTCTTTTTTCAGGTCGCCCAATAGCCGCTCCGTATAAAACTCATCAGCGACAGTGAAACCGAATCTGGTAACCTCGGAGTAGGGAGCGTACGGTCGTAGTACCCATTCCAGAGCGAATGCGTGGATCGTTCCTGCCCAGAGGCAGTCAGCAGGAACGTTCTCGTGATCGAGGCGCAGTTGAATTTCGTCTGCCGCGGTTTGTGAAAGTCAGAGCAACTACGCGTTCTCGGCGGGAGTTAAGCTCGGATAGGCCGCGAATCACGCGAGCTGTCAGCACGCGAGTCTTCCCGCTCCCAGGACACGCGGTAATCACGACGTTACCATCGGAATCAACGGCAGCCTGCTGCTCCGGGTTAAGGCGAATCATCTCCTCGGAACTCCTCGAGATAGTTATAGAAGAGCGAAAGTGCGTCAGTAGGCGCAGCCTCGTGGAAGGCTGAAAGGAAGTCAGCCGGACTCAGACTCTCCGACTCAGCCAAGGGCGGCAAAACCTCAGCTAAGTCTTTCTCTTTCTTGACCCTGAACTCCCCCATCTGCTTCAAAGCGGTTTCATCCACGCTTGGATGACAAGCGAACGCAATTGCACGAAGTATGTAATCCGGGATATGCGTCCGCGGCACAAGCCTTTCCGAGACCAAGAGGGCGAGCCAGCCCTTTCCGACTTTACTCGCCAGTCGGAGAATCTCCATACCAGATTTCCGGAGATCATCCGATTCGAGCTTTTCTTGACTAGATGCCTTGGCAGCCTGTTGGCTAAAGATGTCATCCAAGGTCTGGACTATTTCCCATGAGTTGCCGGCCTCAACGAATCCACTTCGAACGTGTAATTTGCAAAGAAGGTCTGAATCCAGGGGTTGTCCTTTGTAAGCTGTTGCAGACCCTGAAGCCGGATCTTACCGGCATTCTCTGCTGCTCTGGCATGTGCTTGTTCTTTGTTGTCGCCATCTGGATCGCCAGGCAAGTCGATAAGGGCCTCATCAAGGTCCGTAACGATCGCACAGGGGCGCCGAATTCGATCGTTGGCAAAGATGACCGCAACGTGTTCAAAGAAGGCAGAGCCCATGGCTATTACACTGAACCCCAGTTCGTCTGGACTAACTCCGAACACTGCACGCAGCATGGCGGGTATCATGATCTGTTCCGCATCCCCCTCGACCAGTAGGACTCCCTTGGCGAACAAAAGCGTCGAACGAGTCTCGTCCAAGTACCTTTCTACTCGCCTCACGGTTCCCGCTGACAGGCCGCGAGCAGGCTGGTAGACTTCCGCATGGTCTCCCTTCTTGGCCAGTACATTGACACTCGCAATCTTCGAAGCCGATGATATGTGCGTCGAGTGAGTCGAGACGATTACTTGGGTTCTCGCTGAAGGCAGATTAGAGAATAGAACTTTCTGGATGTGCGTATGAATGTGAGCTTCCGGTTCTTCGATCAGCAGGAAGTGGGCGACGCGGTCACTTGAAAGCTTGAACTCATACTCTAGAAGCTTCAATGCCAGGTAGATGAGATTCGCGCCACCGAGACTTTGCTCGGACAACTCCCCGCGGTAGTCCGAAGTCGTGCTATCCCCCACGAGTACACTTAACCGCTGTAGGAGCTTCTCCATAGAGTCCGGAAGAGCAGATTCAATCTTTACACCCGGGGCATATGTTTGACCAACGGTCTTCCGTAGCGTTGACTCAATACCACGGGCAAGCGCCTGAATCTCTTCCAGAGACGAGATGTCTTCATTCAGGTCCGCGACCTTCTTCGTAATCCGCCGTGCATCCGCGATCTCAATGGATGATTCCATTCCTCTCAGCAGCGTGAGAAGTGGGTTCCCCCGGTAGCTGCGCAAATCGGCAATGACATCCCGCAGGGCTGTGACGAACGTGCAAGCAACCTCTTGGTAGACGGGCTGTATTCTAATGCCGAGTATGTCCTGATCGTCGTCCTCAGGATTGGGGAATGCTTCCGCCTCGGCATTGCCCGCCCATTTGCTGTACACTCGGTCGTCCAGAAAGTCGCCACGGGTACGACCTGTCAGCACTGGCTCATAGTCGTTAACAGTCAGTGTATCGAGATACTCACCGAGTCCGTCACCTTGCTCTGCCAACTTGTTGAGGTTTTTGCGAATCTCACCCTTTGGCCGAAAAAAGAAGGTACAGGTGCCAGTGTTAGACCCGTCCATGTGTGCTGCGTTGTGCCTCAGAAGCTGGCAGCCCTCAGATGGATCCAGATCTGCGAAGTCCGCCGACAGCACGATCCAATGCCCGCGCCACTGGCCGAGACCACGACAGAAGTCTGACTCTCGTAGGTATAAGGCATTCCGCGCGAGAGTCTCATCCAGCAGAAGTCGCAGAGCGTGCAGGGCATTCGTCTTGCCGGAGCCACTCTCTCCAATCAGGGTGTTGACTCCCTGTCGGAAAGACAACCTCGCCTTCATGAAATTCCTGAAGTTGCGTATGCGCAATTCTGTTATGTGCACGGCGTTATTTCCTCCTGATTCGATTCAGACTCCTCCAACTGCGTAGTAAGCCGGTGAATTCCGCCGGAAATGCGAGGCCATCACATCTTCGCGTAGCCATCCCCTGCCTCACTCCTCTCAACAGCCCGTCTTACCTGCTCAGGCCGCTGAAGATATGAGAGAGTTATGCCCCTCTTTGGATACTATACCCTTATTCCTAGTGTCCGGCAAATGACGGGGGCCTTTTCTGATTCGGATTTGGACGCCCGGATTCGGCTCAAACTTAAGAAGAAGCCGATTACTACGGTACAATGCCGGCGAAGTTGTTTATCGTGGATGAGTAGAACGTATCCATCAGTGGGTAGTTTCCAGACTCGGAGAGTGGGGCGACAACAGACCTCCGCCATCTGGTCTTCTGTCGCCCTATCAGGGCTTTCGGAGTTTGTGGCGGCCTCCGTCCTGGAGCTCACGCCATCAGGCTTATGCTGCCGGCCCTTCGGGGCTGAGCTCCGGGTCCAGGCATGGCGCTCGTGCCCAGGGGATCACCGTCCAGTTGCTCCTCTCCTGGACGCGGACGTGCATTACGTGCGGCTACCCATTGCCTGCTGCGCCACTTTCGCCAGGAAACCGCTACGAGTCATGTGATGCTCGGAAGCGTAGCGGTCGATCTCCCCCACCAAGTTCGCCGGCAGCGAGATGTTGAGGCGCACGCTCTTGGTGTTGACCTTCCCGAGGTCTATATTGATGAGAATCCAGAATCCACCCTCGTATGCGGTGTCAGCCGCGAGCTCTTCAATGGCCGTGGGAGGCGGAATCTCTACGTCCTCACCGTCGAAATGAACCTCGACCGCTTCTTGCGCCAAGCGCGGAAGCTCTTCCAAGTCGTCAGCGGCCGAGAAGCATCCGGGGAAATCCGGGAAGGTCACTCCATACCCGCTCTCGGGGTCCTTGCGCACGTACACCGGGTACAACATCGTTCACCTCCAGTCCCACAATCGGCCTGCCGGAAGATGTTGCGCAGCGTGCCGACCTGCGGTATCTTCCGGGCATGTCGAGAGCCCAAGTCTATGTCGAGACAACGATACCGAGCTTTTACCATACAACTCGCTCAGGGGCCGAAGCCCTGGCTCGGCGCACCTGGACCCGGCGCTGGTGGGCGGGCGCGCACGAGCGCTACACGCTGTGACCAGCGACGCAGTTCTCCTTGAGCTACAGAATGGCGAGTATCCGAGCCGGGAGGCTGCCCTTGAGCTGGCCCAGGAGCTTCCACTGCTCGAGATCACGTCGGCGGTGGCAGAAATCGTCGAAGCGTACATCCAGCACCGGCTCATGCCCGCGGACCCTTCCTTCGATGCTCTTCACCTCGCCATGGCCTCTTACCACAAGTGCGAGTTTCTGGTAACATGGAATTGTCAGCACTTGGCGAATGCCAACAAGTTCGGTCACATTCGCCGAGTCAACAATCTGCTCGGCCTGTACGTGCCGGTGCTGGCAACACCTTTGGAGCTGCTAGGTGAAAAACCATGAGCCAGGAATTTGACACGTCAGTCGACCAAGGTGAAGAGGAAATCGCCGCCATTCGGGAGGTGCGTCACCGGCTTTCGGAACGCTTCGGGCACGATCCCTATCGTCTGGTGGCCTACCTCATGGAATTGCAGAAGGAACATCCCGAAAAGTTGATACCAGCACCAGAGCCAGAGGCCGTAGGCATCGAGTAGAGCTGCGTTGTTGCGACCGACCGCCGCCCGCACCGGATCGAGAGGAACGCCCAGCGTGGTCGGGGTTTAGGCGACGCCACGCACTACTGCTTAGACCATGGCAGACGACAAAGAACCAACCGACGACCGGAAAGCCCTCGCAGAGAAGTTGATCGCCTGGGCCTCAGTAGCCTATGGATTCGGCTTTGCCGTCGTGCTCCTGCACACGGCTCGGCTGGGTGTGCCGGTGCTCGAGCTGGTGAAGCCTATCTACATTCTCATCGGGCTGCCGATGGCCATCCTCGCCTTTTTCTCGCGGCAGATCCTGAAGTGGCTGCGAGCGGAGGCAGTTGCCAATCGCGATGAGCTGGTTGCGGCACTCAGAGAGCAGCACATCTTGGAGTCGGACCCGCAGAAAGACGTCATCGAAAAGGTAATACGGTCCCTGTCCCGCGCCATGCCCTGGTACTTTCCGGCGAAGGCGCTCGGAAAGGCATTGGGTCGGCTGCTGCAGAGGGCTCACGTAGGTCAGGATGCGGCCTCAGGCCGTTCTTTGTTTTCGATGCGGATCCTTGATCGCTACGTCCGTCTCTTGGAAGGCGCTGCAGCCCTGAATCGCTTGACAAAATTGGCAATGCTGGTGGCAGTCAGCGGTCTGCTCCTCTATCTGTACGTCTGGGAAATCTATCCCAAGATGCCGATGGCGTACGGAGGAGGCGCGCCAGCGTCGGTCCAGTTGAGGTCGACACGTCCAAGATTCCCGCGAACATCGCTCATCTGATGGGAGCTGAGAAGGTAGGCGACGAAGAGTCGTCGCTGACAGCTCGCCTGGACATGCTCTACATCACCTCAAATGCCTACCTGGTACGCTCTCAACAAGGCTCCGTTTTGTCGATCGACCGAGGGGCGGTCAACGGAGTTCTTTTCGCGGATCGGCCGTGAAGACACATGAGCTACTTTCTGCAAGCGATCATCGGAACAAAAGAAGGGCTGGCGCGCCATGCCTCGGATTTCCGGAACGCACGACTGGTTCCACTCGCCGGAGGCTTCGCCATGTTCCCGCTCACAGACGAGCTGTACGGCGAGATTGGCCCCGGCGACGAAGCCGACGAATTCGAAAAGCTGTCGCCGGGAGTCGAGCAGTGGGCGCAGCGCATTTCGATGGCCTCGCGGTTGGCCTACGTCGAGGCCGAGTTCTTCGGTGGAGTCGGAGGGCAGGCAGCGGTTGCCTGGTCCGAGGGGGCGCGAGCACTCGGGCCCCTTCGTGACCAGGATGCGATCAACCAGGTTCTGCGTTTTCTTGGAGCTCGAGCTGACGGCGCTCACGACGAGTTCGACGCCATCGACCTCGGCCGGCACCGTGACACGAGCGACTGGCTTGAAGAGGAGCATTGATGCCACGCCACAAAGCGTGAGCGCGTGACGCGACCATCAAGGAACCATCGTGGAAGATCGCTGACTGGGCACGGATTTCGCAAAACAGGACCTACGGCAAGGAGGCCACCATGACTGAAACAGCGACATCCAATTCTCTCAGCGGCCAAACGCTACGGTGGACTTTCAACGACGGCCCCACGGCGGGCGGAACGTACGAGCACACTTTTGAGCCGGACGGCAGTGTCGAGTTCCGGAAGCTGGACGGCTCCGGCAAGGGCAAGCCCACGCGGGAAAAGAAGTATGCCTCGTTCGAGATTGCGCCCTCGGTCCATCTCGTCTCCTATCTTGGGGCGTCGGGCTACACTCTGACCGTCTCCGTGAACCTCGAGACCGGAGAGTTGCATGGCTTCGCGTCCAACGACAAGGAGTGGTATCCCCTTTCCGGCACCTCGGAAACCGTGAAGTAGGGACAGGCCCGCTCTCAGCGTCGATTGCCTTGTAAGCTACCCCGCCGCCTCGAATTGAGTCCGCACCGCCGTGCCGTGGGCGAAGGCAGGACGGTCGAGGGCGAAGAGGGCGAGCGGATCGCTGCCAGCGAGGATCGTCCGCGCCGCATATTCACCCAGAGCGGGGCCGAGCTTGAAGCCGTGGCCGGAGCCACCGCCCAGGAGCCAGACGTTGGCGGCGTGCGGGTGACGGTCGAAGAGGAGGTGGCCGTCGGGTGTGTTTTCGTACTGGCAGACGCGGGCCTCCACCAGCGGCGCGCCCGCCATGCCGGGGAAACGGCGGGCCATGGCCTCCCGGGCCGCGGCAAGAAGGGATGGCGTAATTGAGCGCTCGGCCGTGGTGGGATCGATCGGCTCGCCGCGGGTGTCGTCCGCCACCTTGAAACCGCGGTGCTCGTTGCCGGGAATGCCGTAGTAGATCCGCTCGCCCCCGAGGTCGATCCATACCGGGCAGGCGTCCTCGTCGAAGCGGGGATCGCCGGCCGGGGTTCCGAAGTAGAAAACCTCCTCGCGGGTCGGAAGGATCCGGCGCTCGCCGATCACTTCCGGGAAGAGGTTGCCCAGCCACGGACCACAGGCGAAAACGTAGAGGTCGGCGGTGAGCGTCGAACCATCCGCCAGCTCAAGCCTCTCCATCCGGCTGTGATCGATTTTCCCTGGCGCGACGGCGGCCAGGCGCACCTCTCCTCCCTCGGCAACCACCGCGGCAGCCACGGCCTGGCAAGCACGGCGGGCCAGGAGGTAGCCAGCTTCCTCTTCGTAGAAGACGGTCGCGAGATCGCCGAAATCGATCTGAGGAAAGCGGCGCCGCGCCTCCGGCAGGGTCAGCGCGTCGATGGCGAGGCCGGCCTGCGCGAGATGAGGAAGACAGCTATGAACGTAGGCGTCGTCCTCACCGCAAAACCAGAGGCAGCCGGTCCGCCGGTAGAGGGGCAAGCCCCAGCGGGCCGCGGCTTCGCGCCAGAGCACGAAGGCGCGGGCCGTCCAGTCCACGTAGACCTTGTCCGGTCCGTAGACGCCGCGGATGATCCGCGTCTCTCCTCCCGAGCTGGAGCGGGAATGGCCCGGTCCCCAGGCGTCGAGCAGGGTGACGCGAGCTCCCCGGCGCCGAAGCTCCAAAGCCGTCCAGCCGCCGAAAGCCCCGGCGCCGATGACTGCAACATGGAGAGAGGTCGCCATTCCAATTATCCGGGAGCGAGAAGCTCCTGCGTCGAGAGCACCCCGTGCCGACCGCGTACGGGCGCGTGATGCAGAGCACATGCGGCAAGCTCCCCGTGGGCCCGCCGCTCGGCGAGGAGCTCACCTAAAGGAACGCAACGCAGGCCCACGGCCTTGGCTTCCTTCAAAAAGGTGCGGAAATCCTCCGCGTACGGCCCTCCCTCGAGCTCGGAGTGAAGAGTGAAGACGGGCCAAGTGGATCGCGCCGCCTCTTTCACCATGGCCGAGAAGTAGGCCGGCGCTTCCGTGAAAGTGTCCCCCAAGGCCTCGTCCAGCGTGGGGAGGGTGGCGGGCACCTGTGGGGTCTTCAAGGTTTTTCCCCGCACCACCGGCAGAAAAGGTTCCGTTCCCCGGCAGTCCGTGGCATAAGCGAGGCCGTAGGTCTCTTCATGGAGCAGAGCGTCGTCGTTGCTCAGCCAGGCCGGCGCCGCGTAGGTTTTGGGCGCCTCGCCGAAAATCGATTGGTAGGCGCGGAACCCCTTGTCCAATTCACCGGCGGTCTTTTCGGGGGGAAACGTCAAGAGGCGATCCTGCCACTTGCGATGATCCCAGGCGTGGACGCCCGTCTCGTGCCCCTCGTCCCGCACGCGGCGGGCAATCTCCGGAAAAGCCGTGGCGATGGGGCGCGCTGGGAGCAGCGTACCCGAGAGGATGGTGCGCCAGCCGTAGACGCGCGCCGCTCCCGTGCGGGTCATCTTGGCGAGGAAGCCCGGCCGCAAGGCATTGAGCACGGCGAGGCCGCTCCTGTCCGGCCCCATGGAAAGGTAAAAGGTGGCCTTCACCCCCTCCTCTCCCATGACCTCCAACAAGCGGGGAACGCCGAGGCGCATGCCATCGTGCGTATCGACGTCAACCCGCAGGCCGAGAACGCTCGTCATGGGTCAGCCGGCCGCCTCCGGCGCGCGCAGCCAATCGTCGAGGAAGGCGTCGTAGGTGCGCTCCAAGGCCTCGTCCAGAGTGGTTTTGGGGTCCCAATCCAGAAGGCGCTGCGCTTTCTTGATCGACGGCTTGCGCGCCACCATGTCCTGGTAACCCTTGCCGAAATAGGTATCGGAGCTGACGGATTCCAGCCGCGCCGGCACGAAATTGGGGATGCGGTCGTGATGAGCGTCGTGAATGGCCGCGAGCTTTTTCGCCAGCTCCACCACCGAGCACTCGTTGTACGGGTTTCCGACGTTGAAGATCTCGCCGTCGCAAACGTCGCCAGGGTTTTCGATGATCCGCATCAGGAGGTCGATGCCGTCCTCCACCCAGGTGAAACAGCGCTTCTGCTCGCCGCCGTCCACCAGGCGGATGGGCTCGCCCGTCACCAGGTTGACGATGAATTGAGTCAACACCCGCGACGATCCTTCCTTGGCGGCGTAGATGTCGTCCAGCCGCGGACCGATCCAGTTGAACGGCCGGAAGCAGGTGTAGCGCAGCCCTTCCTGCTGGCCGTAGGCGGCGATGACGCGGTCCATGAGCTGCTTGGAGCAGGCGTAGATCCAGCGCTGCTTGTCGATGGGGCCATAGACGAGCGGGCTCGAATTCTCGTCGAATTCCGGGTCCGGGCACATACCGTAGACCTCGGAGGTCGAGGGGAAGACCAGCCGCCGCCGGTATTTCACACAGCAGCGGACGACCCGCAGGTTCTCCTCGAAATCGAGCTCGAAGACCCGCAGCGGCTCCTTGACGTAGGTCGCGGGTGTCGCAATGGCGACGAGCGGCAGGATCACGTCGCACTTCTTGACGTGATATTCGATCCACTCCTTGTTGATCGTGATGTCCCCTTCGATGAAGTGGAACTGAGGGTGGCCCAGCGAGTGATCGAGCTTGGACGAGGAGAGGTCCATGCCGTAGACGTGCCAGTCGGTAGTAGTAGTGATGCGATGAGTCAGGGCATTGCCGATGAAGCCGTTGACCCCGAGAATGAGCACTTTCATCAAAAGAAACCTCCGTCAGGAGCCGAGACGATCCCCGGGCGCGATCCGCGCCGCCAGGGCCAGCGAGCAGGCAGGCAGCTCGGGCTGCCCTTCGAGCTGTACCGTGATGAGCCGGATGGATCCCTCCCCCGCCGCCACCGTGATGCCGTCGCGATCGACAGCGATCACCGTTCCCGGGGCGCCGCCGCCGTCCGCCGGCAAGGCCCACCATATCAGGAGCCGCCGCCCCTCTAAAGTCGTGAAAGCTCCGGGGTACGGATGGGTCACGGCGCGGACGAGATCGTAGATCTTTCGCGCCGGCCACGACCAGTCGATCCGGCCGTCTGCCGACTTGCGCCCACCGCGATAGGAGCCCTGGGTGAGATCGAGAGGCGTTGCCCGTGCCGTCCCTGCCGCGAGCGCCGGCAGGGCGCGGTCGAGAACCTTCCGCGCCGCCGCCTCCAGCTTGCCGTAGAGGGTGAAGGCCGTGTCCGCGAAATCGATCGCCACCCGCTCCTGATCCACCAGGGCGCCCGCGTCCGGCTGCTCCACCATGTAGTGGAGCGAGACGCCGGTCTCCCTCTCCCCCTCGACCAGCACCCAGTTGACGGGCGCCCGGCCGCGGTAGCGCGGCAAGAGCGAGCCGTGCAGGTTGAGCTTGCTCCGGCGGGCGAGGGCGAGCACGGCGGGCGGAATCATGAAGCGATAGTAGAAGGAGAAAAGGAAGTCCGGCTCGTAGGAGGCAATCACCTCCCGCACCTCCGGGCTCTTCGCGTCCTCCGGGTAGTACACGGGAATCCCCTTTGCCTCGGCTTTCCCGGCGAGCGACTCCCACCACACCTCTTCCCGCGGATCGTCGCGATGAGTGAAGACGGCCACCACCTCGAAGCCATGGGCGAGCAGAGCCTCGAAGCCCAGGCACCCCATGGTGTGGTAGCCCAAAACCACCGTCCTCGTTCCCCTCGTCCCCGTCACCGCTGGACCTCCCCGCCAAGCGACGGCACACCGCCGCGAATCGTCTGCCGCACGATGAAGCTCGGCCGGCCGCGCACCTGCTGATAGATCCTCCCCACGTACTCGCCCAAGAGGCCGATGGCGAAAAGCTGCACGCCGAGGAAGAAGAAGACCAGGGCGAAAAGGGTGAAGACGCCCGACACCGCCCAATTCTGCCCCCAGATCAGCCGGCCGGCGATGAGGATCACGGCGAGCAGCATCGAGAGGACGGACATCACCACGCCGACTCCCATGGTGAAGCGCAGGGGGAGCACGGAAAAACTGGTCATTAGATCGAACTGCAACCGGATCAGCTTCCACACGCTGTACTTGCTGGCGCCGTGATGGCGCTCGTCGTGGGCTACCGGCACCTCGGTGACGCGGCCGGCAAAGAGGTCCGCGAGCACGGGGATGAACGTCGAGATCTCCCGCGACGAGGCGAGCACCTTCACCACCGGCCGCCGGTAAGCGCGCAGCATGCAGCCGTAATCCGAAAGCTGCACGCCGGTGGCGATCGCCGTCATCTTGTTGATGACCTTCGAGGCCATGCGCCGCAGCAGAGGGTCCTGGCGGTGGACGCGCACGGAGCCCACCACGTCGAAGCCCTCCTCCATCTTGGCCACCAGCTTGGGGATCTCCTCCGGCGGATTCTGAAGGTCGGCGTCCAGGGTGACGACGATCTCGCCGCGGCAGGCTTCGAAACCGGCGAAGACCGCCGCGTGCTGGCCGTAGTTGCGGTTGAAGTCCACCACCACGAGATGCGGATCGCGCGCCGAGGCCTCCTTCAGGAGATCGAGCGAGCGGTCGCGGCTGCCGTCGTTGACGAAGATCACCTCATAGGGCTTGCCCAGCGGCGAAAGCGTCCGGTCGAGCCGTTCCAGGAGCTCCGGCAGGTTCTCCTCCTCGTTGAAGACGGGGATCACCACGGAGAGATAGGGATCGGACATGCGGCTCGCCTCCCCTCAGTCCCGCGCGTGCACCAGCACGTCCTTGACCGCTTCCACCACGTAGCGGACGTCGTCCTCCGTCATGTCCGGGAAGAGCGGCAGCGAGCAGATGCGGTCCGAAGCCCACTCCGCCTTGGGGAGCGAGCCCACCACCTGCGGATATTTCTGCGCGTAGTACGGCTGCGTGTGGACGGCCCGGAAGTGGAGGCCGGTGCCGACGTTCCTCTGCCGCAGTGCCGCCATGAACTGATCGCGGCTCAGGCCGGCGGCGTCCAGCACCTTGGGCACGTAGAGGTGCCAGGTGTGGAAGTGATCGTAGGCCGGCACGCCGGGCCTGGCGATCTCCGGCACCTCGGCGAACAGCTCGTGGTAGAGGAACGCCAGCTCGCGCCGGCGGGAGTTGAACTCGTCCACCGAGGCGAGCTGGTGGATGCCGAGCGCGGCCTGAATGTCCATGAAGTTGTACTTGAAGCCGGGGAGCACGATCTCCACCTGCGGCGTTCCCCCCTCGGCATAGCGGTTCCAGGCCTGCTTTTCGAGGCCGTGGAAGCGCAGCGCCCGGAGCTTGCGCGCGAGATCCGGATCGGAGAGCGTCAGCATTCCGCCCTCGCCGGTCGTCATGTTCTTGATCGGATGGAAGGAGAAGGCGGCCAGGCGGTCGAAGAGCCCCACGTGCTTGCCCTTGTAGAGGGTGCCCACGCCGTGCGCCGCGTCCTCGAAGATCCACAGCGAGTTCTTGCGAGCGATTTCGAGCAGGGGGTCCACGTCGCACGGCGCGCCCCCGAAGTGGACGGGAATGATCCCCACTGTCCGCTCCGTGACCGCGGCCTCGACCGCCGCCGGATCGATCTGCAACGTGTCCGGATCGATCTCCACGAACACCGACGTGCCGCCCAGCGCCTCCACCATGTTCGACGTGGCGGCCCAGGTCATGGGGGTGATGATCACCTCGTCGCCCGGCTGGAGCCCCAGGGCGATGAGGCCGATGTGGAGGCCACCCGTGGCGGAAGAGACGGCGAGCACCTCCGGCGCGCCCACGTAGGCGGCGAAGTCCTTCTCGAAACGCTCGGCCTTGGGGCCTGTGGTGATCCAGCCCGAGCGCAGGGTATCGACCACCTCGTCGATCTCCACTTGGCGGATGGTCGGCCGGGAGAAGGGGAGGAAGGTGTCGCGTTTGACGAAAGGCCTGGTCATTCGTGGGTCTCCGGGGCTGCGGCTTGCGGATGATTGGTCATGAGGAGGAGCTTATCCTGTCCCAGCAGGATCGGTCCCGGGATGAGGCCGTCTTCCGCCAGATGATGAAGGTCCTGCCGCTCCAAGACGAGATAGACCGTCCGTGGCGAGTCCCAGACCGGCCGAAATTCCGCTCCCCAGGGGAAGCGCCGCAAACGCTCCGCCGGCGGCAGGTGGTCGATGCCGAAGGCCAGCTCCCCGCGGAAGTGGGCGATGCCGATCGTCCGGCCGAGATAGACCGGCAGCGTCTGCGGATAGTAATGATAGGCGTAGACCTCGTCCCCCGGCCGCAGCCGCGCCGCGAGGAAGCGGGCCATCTCCCGCGAGCTCCGCTGGCGCCCCACCCGCGGCCCGATCGCCCAGAGGCAGGCGATGAAGAGAACGGACGCGACGGCCAGAGCCGCCACCCCGCGCCCCGCCGCCCCTCTCCGCCACCAGAGCACGGCCGCGAGAGCCCCTGCGGCGATCGCCAGCAAAGAGAAGACGAAGAGGAGGGGCGAGAAAGCCGCCGAGTACTGCGGCACCTTCCCGAGTGCCGCCCAGAGGAAAGGAGCGCTCAGCAGCACGAGGACGACGGCTCCCGTGATCGCGCCGCCCCGCACCCAGGAGCGGACCCGGGCTCCCTTCTTCGCCTCTTGGAAGGCGAGAGCGGCCAGGACCGCCAGCGGCAGGCACGCCGGCATCACGTAGGGGACGAGCTTCGAGTGCGAAGCCGAGAAGAAGAGGAAGACGAACCCGGCCCAGCAGGCGAGGAAAATGACCTCCGGCCGCCGGCGCCGCGACTCCGCGCCCCGCCGGAAGAGACCCGCCGCCGCGGGGAACAGCCCCGACCACGGAAGGAGCCCCAGCAGCAGGACCGGGACGAAGAACCAGAGAGGCGCCTCCCGGTCCGCTTCCGGCGTGGCATAGCGCAGCACGTGCTCGTGAACGAAATAGAACCAGAGGAAATCCGGATTGCGCCGCGCGGCCAGCACGTGCCAGGGAACGGCGATGGCCAGGAACAGAAGGATGCCACCCACCCAGGGCACCCGCCGCAGGATCGCCCACCGCCGGGCGAAGAGCAGGAAGAAGAAGATCACCGCCCCGGGGATCACGAACCCGATCAGCCCCTTGGCCAGCGTGGCAAGAGCGGCGGCGGCGAACATCCCGTACCAGAGGAGGCGCTCTCGTGCCGCAGAGCGCCCCCACCCAAGACCCTCACCCCTGCCCCTCTCCCGACCACCCCATCCCCCTCCCCGGGAGAGGGGTCCCTGGCCGAACCGTTCTTGCTGTTGGGTGGGGGCTCCCTCTTCTCCCGGTGAGGGGGGAGGCGAGGGGGCGGGAGAAGAGGGCCGGGGTGATGAGGGTCTTGGGAGGGGGCCCTCCCCCTGGGCCAGCCAGAAGCAAACCAGGGTGGCGGAAAGGAAGAACGACAGCGTCATGTCGATCGTGGTGGCACGGGAGAGGGCGACGTAGAGGGGAGCCGTGCCGAGGAACACCGCGGCCAGGAGCCCCACGCCCCGCCCCCCCATCGAGCGGCCGATCGCCCAAGCGAGCCCCAGACCCCCAAGACCCAGGAAGGCCCCCGCCAACCGGCACGCCGTCTCAGTAGGGCCGAGCACCGCCATCGAAGCCGCGTTCAGCCAGTAGTAGAGCGGCGGCTTCTCGAAGTAGAGGACGCCGTTGAGGCGCGGCGTAACGAAGTCCCCCGTCGCCAGCATCTCCCGCGGGATCTCCGCATACCGTCCCTCGTCCGGCTCGATCAGCGGAAACGCCCCCAAGCCGGCAAAGAAGATGACGAACGCCGCCCCCGCCGCCAGCAACCAGCCAGACGCGCCAAGAGAGCGGGCGGAAGAGACCGTGGACTCGGACATGTTGAGGCGGATCGTCTCAGGAGTGGCGGCCAGAGGGAACGTCGAGTCCCTCGCGGCGGAAATCGCAGGGAAGTCTGTCGCATTGGGGAGGGGAAGGCAACCCGGGGGGCGGGGCCGACTGGGGGAGAGAGGCAAAACCCGAGCCTCTCGGCGAAGAATGCCTCGAAACGGCCGCATTCCGAATCACTCACGGGGACGGCGGGACGTCTCAGCAGCGGAGGAACCGACACGATCATCCCAGACCATGGACGTTACCCCGTGGCGCTTTACCGAAGACCGGTCTCCCCGTCCCAGGGTATCGAGGATCGACTCGGCGCCTCCGCCCCGGAGACGCCCCGCCGAATGCCTCGAACGTCCGTAAGCGTGGGTAGAGTTACTGTCCATAGCCCTCTCAGAATCCGAATTGCTGCCGTGAGTGCGCTTGGAGCCAGCCATTCTCGGATGATGAGGAGACTGGCGGGTAGTGCTGACCTAGCCCCCGGGTTTACCTCCCTGCGTAACGAGCGGCGGATTCAATCCAACCTCCGAGTGCATCGTGGCCGCTATGACTCCAGTCGTAAACTGGGAAAAGCGTGCTGAACGTGTGATAGTCGCAACCACCAAGATCGTATGCAACGGAGTCCCAAGGAATTAAATTGGGAAATTCCTCGCTCCAAGCCCATACCCCATTGAACTTGCGGAGAAGTCTTACGCCCCTAGGCTCGCACCTGAATGCCAGGTAGTCGAGCGGATTATATCCAGGTTCATCCACCTGGTGCTTGAAATTTTGAATACCGTGAATCCTAATTCCAAGAATCCCCTTTCCCTCTGCGAAGCTTTTGAGGAGCTCGTATCTAACCCAATAACGGGACCATGTTTCGTGGCCGATGCAGAGACACGTAACCGAGGTCCCTTTCATACCAGATCCTATAATCCGCCGGATACCTGATCCGCCCATTTGTTTCGCTTTTTCCCATAAACCATTCTCGAAAAAGCCAGCGTCCACGCGATCTCGTTTGCAAACCCAACTGTTTCGCACTACCGCCGCGCGTTGCACGTCGCGCTGATAATGAAAGCTGAAGAAAGTATGTCGTGACATACCGAAGGCTTCCCTTCAAAGTTCCCGGCTTTTAACAGTTAGGCGTATTATCTCGATCACGGCTTCCACTAGATCAGCCATGGAGAGCGCCGGGTCGGCTAACCGGCGCATTTGATCGCGAACGGCTATATCTGGATAAAAGTCTTCCATATTGTTCATTACCTCGTTCCATATTTCCTCGGCAACGTATCCCGTCGTTGCAATCGGTATAATGAAGCGCTTCAGCCGTTTTGCGATCCTGAACTCCTCGCGCGCACCAGATGAAGGCTCAATGACGCCGGTTCCTGGGCTTGCGCGGTTTCCCGCGATGAACACCACAGCTCCCGACCGAGAGATAAGGTCTTCACGATGGCGAAGGTTCAGTTCTTGTTGCTGAACCGCTGCGTTCTGTGCTCTGGGGAACGGACGAACGATAACGCGCTCATTCTCACTGCCCTTTCTCACATAGTAAAGGGCCTTTAGAGCTTCGACCACGCAATACTCGCCTATACCAACTCCGAAGCCGGAAACCAGATTGTAGCCCTCCTTGATCAGCCGCTGCCCAAGTACCCGACTTAGGTCCTCCATCTTGTCCTTTCCAAGAGAACCATACTCTCTGGCACTACCTGAAACGAACACATTCCTTCGATGGGCAAACGAGGAGACGGCTTCTAGGATCTGCTCCACTTCCGAGAACTCGTCGATTAAGACTGCCTCGATAGCGAAGCGCCGGAGGTCGGCGGTACGCAATTCAAGCTTCCGCTGGTCGTATTCGAAATCGGCGGCCGCACGCCCAACTAGCCGACTTGGGCGAGATGGCCGTCGCATGATAGCAAGTGCTCCCGCTGGTTCTTGTCGAGAAGAACTCGTATACGACTTAACACATAATCCACGTTCGGATCGGAAAAGCTAAAACCGAGAAAAAGAAACGTCTTGGAAATCAGATCACCCTTGAGGTTCTCCACGAATAAAGGCCTCCTTTTCTCATAGTTCTCGTAGTCATCCTTTGTTAGAACCGCATCTTGAGGCTGCGTAACACAACCGTGCATCTTATAGAGGATGGCGTCTCTCCCAGGGCGCGTTTGCGCGAGATTCTCTTGAGTTAATTTGATGTCTACAGACTTGCCCGCTGCCTCCAACTCTCTCTCTATCAGTTGGTCGTAATTTGTTGTCCATATGGTGTGTATCGGGAGCCGGGCCAGCAGGTAGTGACTCCGAGTTTGCGCCGCTGACTTCGTGAATTCCTCGATTAAGGCTTGATTTAGACGCGCCCTGTTTTGCTTGGTATTGAGGTGGTACTGCGCTAAGGCAACTAGGTCCGATTCCTTGTCTATGCTTAGCCCAAGATCTTCAGCTATTTCTTTCAGGAGTCCCTTCCAATCAACGAAGCCGGCTGTTCGCGAGAGCCCAGCACCGGCAAAGATGGCCGCATTCCCGGCCTCGACTGCCTTGGAGTAGAGCCGTATGAAGTTCAGCTGTTCGGAAGAGGGGCGCCAATTAACAGTAGACATTCTGAGTGCTCCCGCTTTCTTGCGCTTCAGTGCACGCGACTCGGTCTTGGGGGTTCACATGCATTACTTCTGGCCACGAAGGATTGTGCTCATGCGCTTGTCTACTGCCTGTCGGATCGCTCTTGCCCACGCGAGGTGCCCTTCCGGGGCGCGGCTATTGTGAGGAGCCTGACAAAACCCTGGAAGTTTCGCCTGGATTCGAGGCATCGGTGTCTTCCTCCAGCTTCCGCGGAAGGGGCCTTTCCCCACGCGTATGCCTTTCCCACTCGGCAGCATCTCCGAAGCTCTTGGGTCCGCCAGCCGCAGCAAGCCTCTCCAAGGCAGCGGCCATGGCGGCACCTCGCGCCTTGGCGGTTGTGGGAGAATCCTCTTCGTCCAGGATCGTCACGAAAACCTCCACCCCACGGTCAAGCGGGAGCTTCTCCGGCTCCGCGCCTTGCCACTCCAGGCGATTCCCATGCAGAAGGGCTCGGTAGGTGTCAAGCATCACGACTCCTTTCCTGCTCATGGTATCTCGGATCAGCGCCGCAAGTCGATCCAAGTCGAAGGAGCAAAGAAGGAGCAAGGTCGCGGATCGTCTCGGGAATGGCGGGCCGGCGGGAACGTCGAGTCCCCCGCGGCGAGAATCGGCGGGAAGTCTGTCGCATTGGGGAGGGGAAGGCAAATCCTCGGGCGCCTTCGGGAACGCTACAGGACAAGCCAGGGTTGATCAGCGGTATAACCCCAGTTATACTGGCTTCGTGAAGACAGCCATCTCCCTTCCCGATCCGCTCTTCGAGGCCGCCGACCAGCTCGCCAAACGGTTAGGAATGTCGCGAAGTGAGCTCTACGCGACAGCGATCGAGAAGTACCTCAGGTCTCACCGGAACGAAGAGGTTACCGCAGCCTTGAACCGGATTTACCGGGAAGAGCCCTCGAACCTCGATCCAGTGATCGCTGCCATTCAAGCTGCTTCCCTGCCTCGGGACGAATGGTAATCCAGCGGGGAGACATCTGGTGGGCGTCCCTACCGGAACCGGTTTCTTCCGAGCCCGGGTATCGACGTCCTCTCGTGATCGTTCAGTCCGACGACTTCAATCGGAGCAAGATCAGAACCGTCCTTGCCGTGATCCTGACCACGAATCTGCGGCTTGCCGAGGTACCTGGAAACGTGCTGCTTCTGAGCCGCCAGACGGGGCTGCCAAAGGATTGTGTGGCGAACGTCTCGCAGGTCGTCACCGCAGACAGATCGTTCTTGACGGAGAGAGTTGGAAATCTGCCGCCATCGCTGCTGGAACGGATTGAAGAAGGCCTGCGGCTGATCCTGGACTCAGGATCTTGATGCGAGGAGTGGTCTCTTGTACGCTTGAGACGTGGTCACCAAGAGCACAGTTGCTGCCGTCGGCATCAAGGAGCTAAAAACACGGCTCAGTGAATACGTGGACCGGACTCGCGAGGGCGAACGCTTCCTCGTCACAGATAGGGGGGAGCCGGTCGCGGAGCTGATCCCGCTCACCCCGGAGCGGCGGGCATTGACCAGGCTGGTCGAGGCGGGGGACGTGGAGTGGCATGGCGGCAAGCCGAATGGGCTCCGGGGCATCGTCATACGTGGAGAGCCCGTGTCGGAGACGATCATCCGAGATCGCCGGTGATCCTCTACCTCGACACCAGCAGCCCGGTCAAAATCTAATTCCCAGTGCCTGATGAAAACCGCGGGCCGAGATGATCCGCACACCTTGTCGCCGCGAAGCGTGTAGACGACAAAGAGCAGGCTGATGGGAAGTGGAGGGGACATTCGGTGCTCCTTGAATGACGATCTCCGGCCCATGATTGCGCGCCTCAAGCGAGCTGTCGTCGTTACCGTGGTGGAAGTGGAAGGACACTGGCTGGAGAGACAGAGGAAGAGGGCCAATAGTTATAGAGGACCGACTGCCGGGCTTGGCATTAGGCCCGTCTTAGTCGCAAATCTTGCTCCACCGCGTCATGGATTACCGCTCTATTCTCCTGGTCCCGGCTCATCGGTCGGAAGCATCGCCGCGATCTCGGCACTTGGCGCCGAGCTCTTGCTTTCCATGTCTGCCACCATTGCTTGAATCACGCCTGTACAAAGCGCCCAGAGCGTGAGTGCCTCCGGTACCGTCAAGGACACCTCTGGATGAATGAGCGGATTTCTATGGAGGTTCTTGATCCCTTCCAGGTGGTGGAGAACCTTCTCATTCGCCCCCTTCTCCTTCAATGCTTTGATATAGCTACCCCAGTTGCGCTGACTTTCCCTGATTGGAGCGCATCCAAATACCTCCATCTGGCGACGCATTACTGCTTCAGTCGCCCTCGCAATGTGGAATCCAGCTCCCGTAGGGAGCGCAAAGGCTAGAGATCGACCCGCGACATTGGTATCGTCAATCGCACTCTGCGGCAATCGGTCTCTGTACCCCTCATACACGGACGCCCCATCCGTAATCAAGCGCCTCACGTCCGAGATACCCTTCGGAGTAACGTAGAAGATTGGAGCGCGGCCAAGTTCAAGACCGAGAGCCGTGTCTAGTCGTTGTATAGTGTTGGCTAAAAACTCAGCGTCGTCGCTGGTCATCACCTCCATCGCATCCGACTCGGTGAAAGCCCGCTCAATAGACAACAGCTTGTCATGTATCGTCCTCGCCACGACAGCGCTCTCTTCTAGTTTGACCGAGCCAGCGCCGCTCAGCATTAGATCCAGCAAACCTCGAACCGTCTTGATATCATTGATATAAGTTCTTAGAGGCAAGCGCCTCGCGAACACGATGCTTTGAAGTCGAGAACCCAAGACAAAGAAGATGTAGGCGTTGACTTGAATCAAGGGGCCTCCTTCCAGCGGCGCAAAAAACCATGCGCAGTAGAGACTTTGCGCGGCATGGTTCGAGCCGCCGGACTTCCCCCAAGGACACATGCGCCGTTGGGAGAGCCGCTCATGGCATTCTCCCCCAATCGGCTGGGTGAGCCAAGTATATTGTTGCCCTTGGGAGGGGGCGCTCCGCCTGGGCCAGCCAGGAGCAAACGAGGGTGGCGGAGAGGAAGAACGTCAACGTCATGTCGATCGTGGCAGCGCGGGCGCGGCGACGTAGAGGGGAGCCGTGCCGAGGAACATCGCGGCCAGGAGCCCCACGACCCGCCCTCCCATCGAGCGGGGGATCGCCCACGCGAGCCCCAGACCTCCAAGACCCAGAAAGCCCCCGCCAGGCGGCATGCCGTCTCGGTGCGGCCGAGCACCGCCATCGAAGCCGCGTTCAGCCAGTAGTACCGCGGCGGCTTCTCGAAGTAGAGGACGCCGTTGAGACGCGGCGTGACGAAGTCCCCCGTCGCCAACATCTCTCGTGGGATCTCCGCATACCGTCCCTCGTCCGGCTCGATCAGCGGAAACGCCCCCAAGCCGGCAAAGAAGATGCCGAACACCGCCCCCGCCGCGACCAGCCAGCCAGCCAGGCACGCCAAGAGAGCGGGCGGAAGAGACCGTGGACTCGGATATGTTGAAGCGGATCGTCTCGGGAGTGGCGGCCGGCGGGAACGTCGAGTCCCTCCGCAGGCCCGGCGGGAATCGGCGGGAAGTCTGTCGCATCGGGGAGGGGAAGGCAACCTGGAGACCTGGGACGGAGCGCGGGTGGAGCAAGGCAGAGTGCACCCTTTCCTTGCAATGAGAGCTCATCTCCTTGCCTGCCTTGACAAGGTGCTCTAGACTCGGGGTTGGAGGTGCTCGTCGATGGAGACTTCTGTGACCAAGAAAGGCCAGACCAACATTCCAGCCGTGATTCGCAAGCGGCATCACATCCAGGAGGGGGATCGCTTGGTCTGGCTGGACGATGGCGAGGTCATTCGTGTCGTTCCCGTCTCACCAGATCCACTGAAGGCCCTGCGCGGAGCCGGAAAGGGAGAAGGGCTGCTGAACCGGTTGCTGCAAGACCGGCGCGAGGATCGGGAACGTGGCTCGTAAAGACTACGTTCTCGATACCTCAGCCCTGTTCGCTCTGATCGAGGAGGAGGACGGCGCGGAGAGAGTCGAGGCGATCATGCGCTCCGAGAACGCCATTTTGCCTTGGCTGGTGCTGCTCGAAGTTCACTACATAACACGGCAAGAGCGCGGTCCAGGCGAAGCGGACCGACGCTATGCCCTCCTGAAACAGTCTCCCTGCGAAGTCTTGTGGCAAATTGACGAGACGACGTTGCTCGTCGCCTCCCGGTTCAAGGCGGCTCATCGACTGTCCTTTGCCGACGCCGTTATCGCCGCCTTTGCATTCCGACGGGACGCAGTCCTGGTGCACAAGGACCCAGAGTACGAAGCCTTGGCAGATCACGTGACGCTGGAAGCCCTACCCTACAAAGCCAGAACGGAAGAATCCTAGGAGGCTGCGCTTCGGTCTCAATGGACTCGACTAGGCGGGCTGCGGATTCCATTCCCGGGCCAGAACGCTTCAGGACTCTGACGCGAGAGGTGGTGTAACCTTGAGAGACCTCGCCGTGAAGCACCTGCTCCGGGGCTTCGACGCGGTTCATCTTCGAAGCTGCGGGAGCTCCTGCAGAGCGAGGTAATCGTTTTCTCTTCCTTTGACCACAAGCTGCTTGGGAGCTGCGCACGCCGAGGGATTTCGCTGCTTGTTCCCAGCGCCTGAGGGGAGCCCCTTGCGGCTCTGGCTCGAAGTATCGGATACTGACTACAATGAGCGAGACACTGGCACCCGGAGCGTAGGCCACCTCTCCGAGAAGCAGGTACATGGGGGGATCCCTCCCCTGATTCCAAGGCATCAAAAAATCTTACATCTCTGTACCAGGAGGACAGGTGCAGGTAACACAGGTAAATGTAGGGCAATCTTGACTACCTATGGGAGCAGGAGGGCAACCGCACGAGTCGCAGAAAGAAAAGAAGGAAGCGATGGTTCCCGCACCTTGAGCCGTACGGAGACGCTGGGGGTCGAGAACCTGAAGGGTTTCTCTGCTTAGCCGAAGTTTGAGAGATTTCTTCTTCATGGGCCGGTCTCCTCGATTTTGAACGTTCGCTTATGGAGGTGAATATTATCACAGCTCAGCTAAGGAGCCAAGGTCCTCTTGGACCAGAAAAGGAACCAGGGGCCTCCTTGAAAGCCCGTGGCGATTGGACGGCCTCTCCAGGAGTCAGACGGGTAGACTTAGTGCTGACAGCCTCGGAGAGTGACGTTCTAGCACTGCAACAGGCACACGCGCCCAAGCGAGCGAATCAGTTCAGAGGAGTGGCCCTCAGGCGGGTGGTGAGGCTGTCAAAGAGCGGCGGCAGTGCCGGGAAGCCGCCAAGAGCATGGCTCTATAGTACCTCGGTTCACCAGTTGTTACGGCTTATGAAGAAGAGCCATCCATGGAAGACACTCCTCAACTCCTCGAAGTGGTGGCGTTGACCGTCGATCTACCTGAGGTCAACCTGCGGCGGGGCCAAGTTGGCACGGTCGTTGACGTCCTCGACGGAGGGAGGGCCTTCGAAGTCGAGTTCAGCGATCAGGAAGGACGCACCTACGCCTCTCTCGGGCTTCGCCCTGATCAGGTCATGCTCCTTCGTTATGCTCCTGAGGCGGCTAGGTCAGGGTCACGGGGGTAAAGAGACGCGCTGCTGCACTCCTCTTTGAGCTGTGATGGTCAACTCGCAGCCTTCGGCACTCGCCGGGCTTGGGCGACGGCCTGCGGTGGAGGCGGTACGGTCGAGGTAGACCTTGGGCCCACTGGCCGCGCCGAAAGGAAGAGGTCCTGCCATGGAGCGCTGCGCCACGCTCCGGCCGGTAGGAGTCTCTCCCCTTCTGAAGGGCACCACAAACATCCCGATCTGCGGCACCGCGCAGGGGATCTGCATCACGCCGATCTCGGGCTACGCCACCACGCAAGGGATCTGCATCACGCGGACCGCGTCCCGCATCACCGCGCTGCGATGCGGGGTGACGCAGATTCCGGGAAGCATCACCGCGCTCGGGTTCTGCATGACGCAAACCGCGGGAAGCATCACCGCGCAAGCGGGGAGCGTCATGCAGATCTCGAGTTGCATCACCGCGCAAGCTTCCCCTGTGATGCAGCTCGAGATCGCCGTGATGCCTCTCGGGGTCCACGTGATGCGGGAGCCTGTCCCCGCTCCGCAGGACAGGCTCTTTGTGATGCACGGGCGTTGCTGCGACACTCGGGAACACAAGCTCGTGTGTCATCGCGCATCGTGAGCGTCCGGGAAACGCTCCCTGGCGTTGCAGGAACCGGCCTGCGGGGCCGGGGAACCTTCCGTTGCGTTCCGCGAACGGCTCCTGCTGACGCACGAACCGAGAATGGAGCGATCTCGCTGGTCCGCCTTGACAGAGCCCAGCTTGTAGCACACACTCAATCCTTCGTTTCCATTCGGCCAGGGGGGTGCCTCCAGCATGCATGACATGGCGTCCCGAAGCTTCAAATCCACGACCGTGCGCCGGCGGCTGGGTCTCTTCGTCCTCGCTTTCGCCCTGACGGCAGTGCCGGGGTTCGCCGGATCGAACCGCTGGACGGGGTTCGGCCCAACGGGTGGTGGAATCGACGCTGTGCTGGTCGACCCGCGAGCACCGAGCAGGACGTTGGTGCTTTCGTCCGGGCTGATCTTCGCGAGTAACAACAGCGGGAAGTCTTGGCAGCTCGTGAGCCACGGGCTCGACGGGCAGACGCCTCGCTTCCTGGCGCTCGATCCCGGGCAGCCGGACGTCCTGTATGCGGCTACCAATTACAGCATCTATCGCAGCGCGGATGCCGGCGTGCACTGGCGGCAGGTGGGCAAGGGAATCGATTTCTCCCTGTTCTGGTCGTTTGCCGTGGTACCGGGAGCTCCTGGAAAGCCCGGCGTCGTTTTCGCTGGGGGCGATGCTCTGCTGCGCAGCCTGGACGGTGGTGCCACCTTTCAGCAAGTGATCGGGCCGCAACAGTACCCGTTCGACATCATAAAACCGGATCCAAGCACTCCGGGAACGGTCTATGCGGCAACTTTCTATCAGCGCCGCAAAAGCACCGACTTTGGCTCGACATGGATCGACCTCGCGGAGGGGCCTGAGAGCGACTACTACCCCCTCATGCGCGACTTGGTGGTGGCGCCGAGCGACTCCCGGACGCTGTATGAAACCGAGGACTCCGGGACTTGGCGCTCGCGCGACGGCGGAGCGACCTGGGAGGGCCCGTTCTCGACCTTTGCCGGCAACGTGCTGGCGGTCGATCCCGTGGACGCCCGGACGCTTTATGGTGGCAACAGCCAAGGCCTTTTCGTGAGCCACGACGGCGGCGAGACCTGGACCCAGGCCAAGGCAGGACTACCGCCGCTCGACCTGGATCTCCACTTCTATTATGGGGGTGTGGGGGCCTTCGCGGCCGTGCTCGGGCGCTCCGGCTTTTTGCTGGCAGGCACCGGGCGGGGACTCTTCGCGACCGCGGACTTCGGCGCGCACTGGCACGCGCCGGCTCAGAAGGGTCTTTTTGCCAATCCGATCGAGGGTTTCCGCATCGATCCGTACGATCCGGCGCATTGGATCCTGACGAGTCTCGACTCCAACCTCGAGAGCCACGATGGCGGCCGCACCTTCGCGCCATTCGCCTTGCCGGGATTCGTTTTGATCGAATTCGATCCGTTTCTGTCTGGCCGAATGTGGGCATGGAAATCGACGATCGAGGAAACGAGGGATGGACTGTACGTCAGCCTCGACAGCGGCAGAAACTGGCACCGCACCGGTGATTTTCCTTATGCCTCTCTCCTGCAGGCGGTGGCGCCCCAGGTGCTCCTCGCCGCGGGCCAGGGGGGCATTTTCCGCAGCACCGACGAAGGCCGCACTTGGAAAGAAGTGCAGACGAGCTCGGTTCCTCACGAAAGATCTCTCGTCCTCTCTTTCCAACGCCTGGTGCGCGATTCTCGTGACGGGACCATCGTCTATGCGCTCGCTGAAGTAAGCGACTTCCGTTTCGGCGTCACTACAGGCTATCAAATCTATCGCAGCGATAACTTGGGTCTCACCTGGCGGCTCTGGCATGAAAGCTACCACTACCAGCAAACCACGGTTGGTTTCGATCCTTGGCAGCCGCAGGCGACGTACGTCACCGACGAACAGGGGCTTCGAGTCACCACGGACGACGGCGCCAGCTTCCGTACCCTGAACCCTTCCCTGACTTGGGCAACGGATCTGGTCTTCGACCGCGAGCGCCGGGGAGTGATCTATGCCACAGGCGTTGGTGAAGTGCAGCGTAGCCGCGACGGCGGGCTCACCTGGGAGGACGTGAAAGCCGGCTTGCCGCCGCTCGAACCCTTCCACGACGTGACTTCTCTGATCCAGGACCCGGTGCGCAGCGAGCGCTTCTATGCCACGCCGGACGTTGGCGGCCTGTACCAGGCCGACTTCCCATAAGCGCTAACTTTGCCGCGGAGCTCCCCCGCCCAAAACCCTCACCCCTGCCCCTCTCCCGACCACCCCGTCCCCCCCGGGAGAGGGGAACCGGGGTGGACGGCTCTGAGGTCCGGATCAGTTCACGGCATGGGGAACCGCCAGGGAGAATGGCGCGATCTCCGCGTCGAAGCTGTCGCCGCTCTGGAGGACCATGCGGTAGGTGCCCTGCAAGGCGCCTACCGGGGTGGTGAGGGGGCAGAAGCTCGTGTATTCGAACTCCTCGCCCGGGGCGAGCACGGGCTTCTCGCCCACCACCCCCGGCCCCTGCACCCGCTGGGTGTCGCCGTTGCCATCGGTGATGTACCACTCGCGGCTGACGAGCTGCGCGGTCTCGCGGCCGACGTTCGAGATCCGCACGTGGTAGGAGAAGAAGTAGTAGTTCTCCTGGGGAGAGCTGCGCTCTTCGTCGTAGAAGGTCTCAACCTGGACCCGGATGCCGCGGGTCGTCGTATCGCTCATGGCGCGAAATTATGTCACGGGACCGGCCCCCCGTGCCTCGGGGTACAATCCGCCCGGCTGGGAAGGAGAGGGAATGGACTGGATGACAAGCCCCGAAAACTGGATTGCGCTCTTGACCCTGACGGTGCTGGAGATCGTCCTGGGGATCGACAACGTCATCTTCATCTCCATCCTGGTCGGCAAGCTCGCCAAGGCCCAGCAGGCGAAAGCGAGGAGGCTGGGGCTGGGGCTCGCCATGATCCTGCGCATCGGCCTGCTGGCTTCGCTCGCCTGGATGGCCCGCCTGACCTCGCCGCTCTTTCACGTGCCCGTGCTCGGCCATGGGGTCTCGGGGCGCGACCTGATCCTGCTGGCCGGCGGCCTCTTCCTCCTCACCAAGGCGACACGCGAGATCCACGAGAAGCTGGAGGGGGAGGAGGGGCACGCCAGCTCGCGGGTGGCCGCCTCGTTCACCGCCATCATCCTGCAGATCCTGGTGCTCGACCTCGTCTTCTCCCTCGACTCGGTGATCACCGCCGTGGGCATGGCCAATCACCTGCCGGTGATGATCGCCGCGGTGGTGATCGCCGTCGGCGTCATGATGTACGCCGCCGGCCCCATCGGGGATTTCGTCGCCCGCCATCCCACGGTCAAGATGCTGGCCCTGGCCTTCCTCATCCTCATCGGCATGTCGCTGGTGGCCGAAGGCCTGGGCCAGCACATCCCCAAGGGATACGTCTACTTCGCCATGGCCTTCTCGGTCTTCGTCGAGACGCTCAACCTGCGGATTCAGAAAAAGGGCAAGGAGAAGCCGGTCAAGCTGCACGAGCCCTACGTGTAAACGGGTAATTTCGAGCGGTGATCGAAAAGGCGGGGGCCCCCGCCTTTTCCCGCCGAGCGGTCAGCTCAGGACGGCGGCGTGACGGAGACCTTGGGGACTTTGATGTCTTTCTTTTCGGTCTTGACGGTGACGTCGGTGGGCACGTCGATCTGCTTGGTTTCCGTCTTCACGTCTACTTTTGGTCCCTTGACGTCGTACTTGGGCATTTGGCCGCCCTTCACTTCGACGTCGGGCAGTTTGCCATCCTGCGTCTTGGTGACTTTGCAGCCTGTCGCGGAAACCACCGTGAGCAGGGCCGCACAAAGGAACGGCAGCACCGCTTTGTTGCGTGGGATGCGAATCATGGGGAACCTCCTTGGGATTGACGTATGTTCAACGGCTCGTGGCGTTAAGCTCCAGACGGAGAGAATGAACTGCAAGGTCCGTTCCATGATCGGTCCCGGCGGCGAATTTTCTTCCCCGACCTTCGCCGGTAACTGGTGATGCAGAGGGGACGGTGACGCTTTGCAGTGGGGTCGAAGCCCCTACAGCCACCCTCGATACAGCTCCGGCCGCCGGTCCCGCCAGAAGAGGCGGCGGGCCGTGGAGGTCTTGCAGGCTGCGAGATCGAGATCCACGACCACCAGGTCTTCCTTGCCACTCTTGCCGCGGGCCACGATCCGCCCTTCGGGGTCGGCCACGAACGACTCGCCCGCGAAGTTGAGCTTCCCCTCCTCGCCCACCCGGTTGACGACGGCGGCGAAATAGCCGTTCTGGAAGGCGGCGGTCCGCACCTCGGCCTCGTAGAGCCCCTCGGGCCACTCTCCTACCGTGCCCGCCTGGGGGATGACCACCAGCTCCGCGCCCGCCACCCCGAGGCCGCGCATCACCTCCGGGTAGTGGCGGTCGTAGCAGATGGCGACGCCGATCTTCCCGGCCCGGGTCTCGTAGACCGGCACGCCGTTGTCCCCCGGATGGTAGTAGTCCCGCTCGTGGAACCCCTCGTAGTCCGTGATGTGGATCATGCGGGTCACGCCCAGCAGGGTGCCGTCGGCGTCGAACACGGGAGAGCTGTCGTAGCGGTTGCCGTCCTCCCCCAGCTCGTACAGGTTGAAGACGGTGACCAGCTTCAGGATCCGCGACTTGGCCGCGATCCTCTTGCAGGTCGTGCCGGAGATTGTCTCCGCCAGCTCCAGGGCCGCCCGGTTTCCCGCGCTTTGCGGGAAGAACTGGTCGAGGATCACCTCGGGAAAGGCGACGAGGTCCGCCCCTGCCGCCTGGGCGGCGTGCATGGCCTCGAAGACGCTGGTGCAGTTCGCGTCCCGGTCGGGGGATGCCGAGAGCTGGGCGAGGGCGAGCCTCACCGTTCCTTATCCTTTCGAACGCTTCTTGAACGACCAGGTGAAGACGAAGCGGGCGACCTCGGTGCCCTCCGGGGAGCGCCCCACGCTTTCCAGGCGCGCCGTGGCCGGCTCGCCGGTGCGCAGCGTCTCCGCCACGGCCGCGAAGGCCTTCGCCCCGTCCTCGCAGGTGAAGGCCGTGAGCCCCGTGGCCTTCTTGCCGAACGTCGCCTCCAGGTTGACGATAAGGAGAGCCACCGGGCTCGATGCCAGCTCCACGGCCATCATCGCCGGCGCCCCGGTGGACATCTCCGCGGCCATGCTGAGCGCGGCGAAGTAGGTGGAACGGAAGGGGTTGGTGGTCCGCCAGCCGTAGGGCACCGTCACCACGCACCGCTCCGCATCGAGCTCCCGCACCCTGAGGCCCGCGACGAGCGCGAGCGGCAGCTTCGACAGCATGAATCCGCGCATCAGCCACGGGCTGCGCATGCGGGCCGCGAGCTTGGACGCCGCGGCAGGGGTGGGGGCGGGAACGGCGAGGGTTTCGGCCATGGGACGAGGTCTCCTTGGGGAAAGGATATACCGCGAGCCTGCCGACCGGGAGAAGAGGGAGAACAGCCAAAAGGGACACCAGGGACGGCAGGGACAACAGGGACGCGGGAGAACAGCAAGACCACCTCAGCCGGGTTCCCCTCTCCCGGGGAGGGGGGCAAGGGGGTCGGGAGAGGGGCAGGGGTGAGGGTCTTGGGCGGGGGCGCTACCCCCCATTCGAGCCCGCCGACTGATTGTCCGCCGGCGGCAGCTTCACGGGCTCTTTCGGATCGCTGCGGCCGGGCCGGGGCGTGGCGAGACCCTTGCCGCGCTCCACGTCGTAGAGGAAGTCGGCCGAGGTCCCCGTGCCCTGCTCGGCTTGGAGGGTCCAGACCCGGCCCAGGATGTAGCGGATGCGGAAGGTGCTGATGGGCTCGAAGAGGCCGATGCCGTAGGTGACGTAGAGGCGGGGGGAGAGGTACTTCCCCACCACCAGCGAGGCGTCCTGGAGGCCCCCCGAGCTCTCGATGCGCGCTTCCTCCAGGCCGAAGCGGGCGGCGATCTTCTTGGCGATCAGGTCCCCCCCTTTCAGCCCCAGCGAGGTGGCGGCGTTGGCCACCAGGTTCCCCTCCTGCGGCGTGCTCTGCCCCAGGGGATGGCCCAGCAGGAGGTAGGCGAGCTGGTCGCTCTGCCCCATCGGGGGGGTGGAGTAGAGGGTCGCCTGGGGGGACTTGAGGGTCCCTTTGACGTTGATCCCGGCGATCGTGCCGTCCGTGGCCGTGCGATAGGCCTGGAGGTCGAGCCCGGGGTTGTCGACCGGGCCGCCGGCAAAGATCAGCCGACCGTGATCGAGAGTGAGGTCCTGCCCGTAGGCCTTGTAGATGCCGTTCGCGATCTGCAGCTCGCCGACGGCCGAGGTGGGCTTGCCCGGCTGCTCGATGATCAGCAGGCTGCCGTAGGGTCTGCCGGTGAAGCCGGAGGCCGCGATGGTGACCTTCTCCCCGAGGACGACGCGCACCCGGGCGGTGAGCTCCAGCGGCTTCTTCGTCGCGTCCGCCGACTGCTGCGCCGAGGGGGGGACGATCACCACGTCCTTGGAGACCGGGATGGCCGCCCGCTTCGACTTCTGCTGATTGAACGCCGCCTCGGGCACGTCCACGTCCCCGGTGACGTCGACCTTCGGATACTGCACGGCGATCTTCAGATGCGGGGTGACGACGACCCGGACCTCCTTGCTGTTGGCGGCGACGAAGCGCCGCCCCTCGACGGTGAGGCTCGCGGGCTTCTGGTCGAGGGGCACGGTGCCGGCGATCGTCACGTTGCCACCCCCCGAGGTCGCGGAGCCGTTGACCTGGAGCGCTCCCTGGCCGTCGCTCTTCGCCGCCAGCTCGATCTGCCGCACCTGGAGGCCATATTGCGGCACGTCCACCTGGGCGCCTTTCAGCTCCACGGCTCCCACGGCGCGCGGCGCGGCCACGGTGCCCCCCAGGGTGAGGTCGGCATTCAGCGTCCCCTTGGGGTTCTTGAGGTCGGGGACGAAGGCTTCCACCAGCCCGAGGTTGGTGAAATTCGCCACGATCCGTCCCTGGAGGTTCTGCTGCTGGAGGGGGGCGCCGAAGGAGTTGAACTGGGGGAGGCGGAGGGTGCCGTCCACCTTGCCCGTGTCCGGGAAGGTGAGGACGGCGTGGCCGGAGAGCCCATCCTGGCCGGCGGCGAGCGTCACGGCGCCCTGGTCGAAGCGGACCCGCGCCGTCTCGCCGCTCTCCAGGGGGTAGCGGACCTCGCCGGGACCGGGGCGCAGGTCCACGTTGGCGGTGACGAACCCCCCCGCCGTGCCCTGGCCGCGGAAGGAGCCGTTCACGTCCCCGGTGATCACGAGGTCCGGCGGCAGGAACGGCTTGAAGAGAGAGAAGGGGAGGCTGGCGATCGTCCCCGAGCCGCTCCATGGGCCGGTCTTGCTCCACTGCCCGTCGGCGCAGAGGCGGGCGTTCCCCGAAGTCCAGCAGAAGTTGCGCAGGGCAGCGGCGGTGGTGCCGGCGGTCAAGCCCGCGGGGCCGGCGAGCGACCAATTCCCCGTCTGCTGGTTCTTGAAGTCGAGCCGCTGGATCTGGCCGCTCCAGCTCGTGGTCCCCTGGAGCCCCCCGGCGAGCCCCAAGTCGAGGGTCCCCTCCGGCGCCTTCACGGCCAGGGTCACCGTGTGGCTCGCCTGCGTTCCGCGGCCGGCCAGGACGAGGGAGTCGAAGCGGCGGCCGGCGGCGCCGACGTTGGCGGCGTTCAAGTCGAGGAGGATCGTCCCTTGGGGTGCGAGGTCCACGTCCGCGTTCAGGGCGAGGGTCGAAACGTCGTAGGTCTGGTACACCAGCGACTGCCCATTCCCCTGAGCGCGGACGTGGGGGGCCTTGAACGGTCCCGAGAGGTTCCCCTGCAAGGTGATCGCGCCGCCGGCCTGCGGGAGGGCCTCGCCGAGGTTGGGAGCTTCGAGGCGGAAGTCGAGGTTGGCGGCAGTCTTGGTGAAGCTGCCGGAGGCGGTGAGGCGGGCGGAGCCGGAACGCAGGTCGAGGCGCGGCAGGCCGTAGCGGTCGCCCGCCAGCTCCAGTCGGACCCGGCCGGCCACGGGGTTCCCCCGCAGGTTGCCGGAGAGGTCCGTCACGTCCACCTGGCCGTAAGGGTTGCCGTTCTTCAAGGAGCCGTCGCTCGTGGCGGCGAAGGTGAGCTGGCCGGGATACTGGGGAGCGAAGGCGCCGGGATCGAGGTTCTGGCCATTGACCTTCACCTTCCAGGTCACCTGCGGCTTCCAGGCGACGAGCCCCTCGGCGGTGAGGCGGCCGCGCAGCACGTCCCCCTGGAGGGAGCGAAGCGTCATCTTCTCCTGGTCGCCGCGGCCGGAGAGCTTCCAGCGCCCCGGGGGAATGCCGGGGCCGGCGAGATCGGCGTTCAGGTCCACCTGGTAGGCGTTGAGCGTCCCCTTGACCTTGGCGTCCCCCTGGCGGCTCACCACCACGGGCTTTCCCTGGAGCGGATAGGCGAAGCCGCGCCAATCGGCCACCACGTCCAGGTCCAGCTCCTTCTTGGCGGTGCCGATCGTCCCCTTGGCCGTGAGGTCCGAGCCGTTCGCGGTCTTGAGGTTCAGGGACTCGACGAGGAAATCGTCACCGCGGCGTGCCAGCCGGTACTTGGCGACGGCGGCGCCGAAGTCCTCGTAGGAGCCGGCGACCGTCCCCGCGGAGAGGAAGTCGTTGAGCTTCCCCTTGATCGTGACGTTCGCCTCGGAAATCCGGGCGGCGGGCCAGGTGGCGTTCAAGGCCTTGGTATCCACGTTCCGCACGTGGGCGGCAAGGTCCAGCCCCACCTCGCGCATGGGCGTCAGGACGTCGCCGTTCGCCTCCGCCGGGAACGGCTGGGTGAGGCGCACGGCCACCCCGAGCTTCTCCAGGGTGCCGCGGAACGTCCCGGAGACCGCCACAGGGGGAAGCTGCGGATCGTTGTACGTGGCATCCGCCTGGAGGTCGAGGTCGTAGGCGCCCACGGGCTTCACGTCCCCGGAGGCGCGCAGGCGGAAGGTGGGGCCGTCCACCTTCAGGCTCCGCACGTGGAGGAGGTCGCGCAGCCGGTCGCTCTGGGCGTCCAAGGCGATCTGGTCGAGCCGGAAGGGAGGTGTGACTGGCTGGCCCGGCGGGGCCGTATGGCTGATCTCCAGGTCTTTGATCAATGCGTCGCGCACCACGATGTTGACCGGCAGGTGAATATCGACCAGCTTGCCGTCGCTGGTGTCCGTCTTGGTGGGTGGGAGGACGATGCGGATCCCCTCCGCGTGCAGGCTCTCGACGTCGAGCTGGCGGCTGCGGAGCTCCCGGGGGTGCCAGGCGAGGGCCAGGTGGCCGATCCGCACGTCCATCGTATCCGTCTTGTAATGGACGTCCCGCAGATCGAGCGGGCCGGTGAGAGGACCGTGCTGGGCGCCCACGGTCAGCGTGCCGGGGATGAATTTCGCGAGCCGGGTGAGGAGGACGCGGGTCCCCCGCTCCGTGGTCACCGCGTACAGGACGAGGACCACGCCGAGGATCAGCGGCACGAAGATCATGAGGAGCAAGCGGAGCGTCCAGCGCAGGATGCGGCGTTTCTTCTTCGGCGGCGCGGCAGGAGGAGCCGCGGCAGGAGGAGCGGGAGAAGGTGTTTCGTAGCTCACAGGTCCGGTCCAATGTTCAGGTGGAAGCGAATGGGATGGCCGGGCTCGGAGAGCGCGAAGGCCATGTCGGCACGGATGGGACCGATGGGCGACCGCCACCGCAGGCCGAAGCCGGCGCCGCGGGCGAGGGTGCCCAGACTGCCAAAGGATTGCGAGGCGTTGCCCGTGTCGTAGAACACGGCCACCCCCCACTTGGTGAAGAAGCGGCGCTCGTACTCCAGGCTCGCCACCGCCAGGGCCTCGCCGCCGATGGTGTTCCCCGCCTCGTCCTTCCTCCCCAGCGACTGGTAGGAGAACCCCCGCACGCTCTGGTCGCCCCCGGCGAAGAAGCGGAAGCGCGGAGGGAGGGCCCGGAAGTCGTTGGTTTCGGTGTAGCCCACCGAGGTGCGGGCGATCAGCCGATTGCGGTCGCCCAGGGTACGGATGACCTTGCCGTCGATCTCGCCCTGCACGAACGTGTTGTCGGAGAGCACGGACTTGTCGGCGCCCTGGGCCGAGAGGATCACGCGGTAGCCGTTGGTGGTGTCGATGCGGTCGTCGGCCCTCACCCGCTCGAGGCTGACGCCGGGCACCACGAGGTTCGAGGTTCCCTGGTCGAGGCCGACGGTGAACCTCTCCCGCTCGAAGTTGAGCGAGTACGACTCCCGCCAGCCGTGGCGCGTCTGGGTGAGCGTGGCGCCCAGGAGGCCGGTGTCGCTGAGGCTGGAATTCGTGTCCAGCCGGTCGAACGCGGCGTTCAGGGAGAGGACGTCCGTGCGCGGGTAGGAGCCCGGAATGAAATAGCTGCTCTTGAACCCGCGCTCGATGGCCGAGGCGGTGACGTCGATCTCCGCGTGGTGCCCGCGGGAGTTGAGGCGCCGCAGCTCGAGGACTCCCCGCGCGCGGGGACCCGTGTCCGTGCCATAGCCCAGGCCCCCGGTGAGGCGCACGGGCTTGCTGGGCGCGAGGTTCACGTCGATGGGCACCTCCAGCCCCTGCGCCTCGTCCTGCCGGGTGACCACCTCCACGCGTCCCCAATAGGCGCTGCCCGAGAGGGCGTTCTGCAGCTCCAGCACCTTGTTGACGTCCAGCGGCTCGCCCTGCTTGAACTTCACGTATCCCTTGAGCAGGTCGGGATTGAGCACCTCCTGGTGGAAGCGCACCTCGCCGAAGCGGTAGCGGGGGCCGGTGTCGTAATGGAGGATGACGTCCGCCTGGTAGCGCTCCAGGCTCACTTTGACGGTGCTCTCCTTGAAGGTGGCGTCCAGGTAGCCCGTCTCGGCGGCCAGCTCCTCGAAGGCTTTCTTCCCCTTCTCCCAGTCCGGGTGGTAGAGCACCTCCCCCTGGCGCAGCGGGAAGCCGGCGGCGATCGCCTGGAAGCGCGGATCGTCCGCCCCGGCGCCCAGGACTTTCAGATCGACGCTGGCGATCTTGACCGGCGGCCCGGCGTCCACGTCATAGTGGGCGATCCACTGGTCCTTCTCCTGCCTCAGCTCCGAGCGCACCTTCGGCCGGTAGTAGCCGAAGGGCTGAAGGGCCTCCTCGATCTCCTTGGGCGCCTCGGCATGGAGGTGCCGGATGCGCTCTTCGTCGAGGTCGTCGCGGTCGGCCTGCTCCAGGCTCAGCGCCGAGTGGATGTTCTGGGCCAGCTTGCGGGAGACGCCCTCGACTTCGACCTTCACCTTGGTCTTCGCCGCGTGGGCCGCCGGGGAGAGGAGGGCGAGCCCGAGGATCACAAAAAGGATGGTCTGCTTCATATTCAGGACCCAGGCTCGGTTTGCGGATTCTCCAGCGGCACCTTGATGGTCTCCGTCCGCACCGCGCCCGGAGAGGCTTCGGCGCGTCCCTCCCGGTAGCGCCGGGAGTGGACGCGGGTGAACTCCGCTCCCAAGAGGAAGATGAGGGAGGAGTAGTAGACCCAGAGGAGGATCAGCACCAGCGAGCCGGCGGCGCCGTAGGTCGAGGTGACGCCCGTGCGCTCCAGGTAGAAGCCGATGGCGTACTTGCCGATCAGGAAGAGGACGGAGGTGACGGCCGCGCCCCAGGCCACGTCGCGCCAACTGAGCTCCACGTCCGGCAGGAAGCGGAAGACCATGGCGAGGAGAGCCGCCGTCAGCAGCCAGGAGAGGATCACGTCGGAGGTCCCGAGGACCTTGGAGAGCCCAACTTCCAGGCGCGCCTCCAGGACCTTCTGGAGGGCGGTCAAGCCGGCGCTGGCGGCGATCGAGGAGAGCACGAGCCCGCCCACGCCGAGGATCAGCCCGAAGCAGAGCAGCCGTTTCAAGAGCAGCCGCTTGAGGAAGAAGCCGGGCTTGGGGGTCACTTCCCAGACGGTGTTGAGCGTGTCCTGAAGCTGGATCAGCACGCCCGTGGCGGTGACCAGCAGGGTCACCGTGCCGAGGATGGCGGCAAGCCGCCCCGTGTGCGGCCTGGCGCTCGCGGCCACCAGCCCCTGCACCACCTCGGCGCCCTGGGAGCCGATGAAGAGGCTGAGCTCCCGCTGGATCTGCCCGGTCGCCGCCTTGGCGCCGAAGGCCCAGCCGGAGACCGAGATCACCAGGTTGAGGACCGGCGCCATGGAAAAAAGGGAGACGTAGGCGATCGCCGCGCTGTGCGTGGTCGCCTCGTGCTTGCTCCAGTTGGCGAGCGTCTCCCGGAGTACGTACCAGAGGTTCTGTGGCTTCGATGTCATGAGTTGGCCCCGCGCTTCAGGCGGCGGGGCTTGGGGAGACTGCAAAAGGCTTGCCCAGGGGAGCCCCATGTAACATCTCACCACCCAGCGGAGCCTTAATTTCTGGATCCATTCAGAAAGGACGGTCGAGATCATGCCCATCCAGAGCTACGGCGTCCTCCGCGGCAAGGCCATCGAGGGAAAACTGGCCGGCCAGGGGAACAGCAAGCCTCATTACCAGATCCACATCAAGGCGGCGGGAGTGGACCACCGCATCGCCGTCAACGTCGTGTCCGACCAGGCTCCCTCCGAGCTGCTCTTCCTCCTCGATCCTGATTTCCACCATACGGTGCTGAGCCAGTTCGGGGACATCAAGGAGGGATTCAACGCCCTGAAGAGCCAGGCGGGCGGGAAGGCCCTGGACTTCATCCGCGGCAACTATTTCGATCCCAAGCAGATGACCCTGATGCCGTTCGATGCCCCGGGCACGGGCAATGACCTGCACGAGATCTTCGACCTCTACGTGAAGCGGGCCATCGACCGGGGGGCGGACGTCTACGCCTTCGGCAGCAAGTGGGGGCCGGAGAAGAACAAGCCGGATCAGTACTTCGGTTTCAAGCCGGGGAACGGCATCCACGACATTCACATGAACCAGGGAAACCCGAAGCCCCATGCGGGCGACAACGGCGTCTGGCAGGACGGCGCGCTGTTCATCCACTTCCCGCAGGAGGACAAGTGGCTGGCGTTCTTCCTGGCCTTCCAGTCCCAGTTCGGCCAGACGGACGCCAAGGGGAACCCACTGCCGGGATCGCCCCTCTTCGGCAATCCCACGACCCCGGTGGACACCCCTGTCAAGCCCCCCATCAAGCCCGACCAGCCGCCTGTGGTCGTTCCGGCCACGGCAGGCGTCCGCATCGTAGCGGCGATGGTCAACCCGCCAGGAGACGATGCTGGCCATGAGACCGTGACCCTGCTCAATACGCGGCCCGAATCGATGAGCCTCTCGGGCTGGAAGATCGAGAACGGTGCGGGAGCGCAATTTACCATCCAGGGTCCCTCGCTCGCCCCGGGAGACACGGTGCGGATCACCCTGACGGATTTGAACGTGCCGCTTTCCAACAAGGGTGGCGCGATCAGCCTCCTCGACCCGAAGGGCGGCAAGATCGACGGCGTGTCCTACACCCAGGACCAGGCCTCCGCTCAAGGGTGGACGATCGTATTTTAGGAGGATGCCTGGAAGCCCCGGCGGGGCGATACCGCTTCTCGAGCCGACGTGAGTCGGACCGTTCGCGGCGCCGCCGGGGCCCTCATCACCCCTGCCCTCTTCTCCCAGCCTCCCTCCCCCGGTCCGCCGGGAGAAGAGGGAGAACAGCCTCTCGGTACCGTAGCGTCTTCTCCAAGCCAGGCTTTCCCCCACCCAAGACCCTCACCCCTGCCCCTCTCCCGCCCCCTCGCCACCCCCCTCACCGGGAGAGGGGTTCCGGGTGGGGCGGTCTCGCAGTTCTCCCTCGTCCCTGTTGTCCTTGCTGTCCCTTTCGTCCTTCTGGCTGTTCTCCCTCTGCTCCCGGTGAGGGCATGCGGGAGAAGAGGGCCGGGGTGATGAGGGTCTTGGGCGGGGGCGCTCCGAGGTCGCAAAGTTAGCGCCCATACCCGCCGGGGGGAGGTGCGTACCCG
>DASUEN010000202.1:0-30310 GCA_036275055.1 Thermoanaerobaculia bacterium | reverse complement strand
CCCCATCCCCCTCCCCGGGAGAGGGGAACCTGGCCGAACCGTTCTTGCTGTTGGGTGGGGGCTCCCTCTTCTCCCGGTGAGGGGGGCTGGGAGGGGGCGGGAGAAGAGGGCCGGGGTGATGAGGGTCTTGGGTGGGCGGCGCTCCCCGCAAAGTTAGCGCCTACGAGGGGGTCGGGAGAGGGGCAGGGGTGAGGGTCTTGGGTGGAGCGCTCCGCCGCCCTCAATTCGGCCGGGCTCCGGGATCGTTGAACTCGAACATCACCTCCGTCCAGGACTTGCCGGGAACGCCGTCCTTGGTGGCAGGAAGGAACCGCGTCTTCTGCGCCGCTTCGAGCGCCGCCTCGTTGAAGCCCAGGCCCGAAGGATCGCCTTCCTTGATCCTCACCTGGGCTACGTTCCCGTTCTCGTCCACCAGCACGGCTACTTTGATGGCCGCCTTCCGGCCGGTGCCACGCGCCCTTTCGGGATAGATCACCTGCGCCAGCGAGGTGACCTCCGCGGCCTCGACGCCCGGCCCGCCGGTGATCAGGCTCCCCCTCCCCGGCTGTTCAGGCGGCGGTGCGGGCGGCTTCGGCACGGTTTCCTTCGGCGGCGTCGCGACCGGCGTCGCCTTGGGCTCCGGAGCCGGAGGCTTGGGCGCCGGGCTCCCCTCGGGGGCGGCCTGGTGTTTCGGACGCTTCGGCGGCTCGGGCTTGGGTGATTCGGCTTTCACCTCGATCGTCTGTATTGGGGTGGGCGTGGGCGCCGATGTCCCCTGGGGAATCGCCGGGCTCGAAGACTCCACGGGCTTGCCGGGGCGCCCGAGCCACCAGCCTCCGCCCACGAGGGCGGCTGCCGCCAGGACGGCACCGGCGGCCAGGACCGCGGTTTTCGGCCACGGCCGTCCCGGCTCGGCGGCATCCGGCGGCGGAGGCGGAGACGCATCGAGCAAGTCCTGCGGCGGCTCCTCGGCCGGGGGCGTGGGATCCGTGCGCAAAGCCTGGGTCGCGTGGCCGATCTCCACCTTGTCCCAGTCGAACCCGGCCGTTCGGGGCTCGGCCCGGGGAGAGCCTGCGCCAAGGTCCAGAGGAAGAGGATCCGGAGGAAGGCTCGGCGCGGCCTCCACGGGGCGGGTAGGCTCCGGAGCGGGAGCCGGCACCGGCGCCGCTTTGGGGGGCGGCGCCTTGGAGGGTGCCTTGGGGGGCGGCGCTTTGGGGAGAGGAGCCCTTGGAGCGGGCGGCGGAATGACCACGGCCGTCCTCTGGCGGGCCCGCCGCAGGACCCGATCGAGATAGTCGCCGCGGTCGTCGGCCAGCGGATCCTGGAGCAGGGTCAGGCGGCTGGAGAGCTCGTCGGCGCTCGCGATCCGCTCCTCTGGCTTCTTGGCCAGGGTGCGCAGCACGGCTTTGCGGAGATCGGCGGGGACGCGCCCCTCCGGATCGGTCTCGGCAAAGGAGCGCGGGGGAGAGGAAAGGTGCCCCGCCATCAGCGAGAACGGATCGTGCCCCACGATGGGGAGGCGGCCGGTCAGCAGCTCATAGAGCACCACTCCGAACGAGTAGACGTCGCTGCGGGCGTCCACCGCCCCATCGCCGCCGGCGCCGAACTGCTCGGGCGAGGCATATTGCGGCCGGGCGGGGAAAATCCCGGCCCCGGCTTGCGTGCCTTCCCCGGCGGCGAGCACCCGGGCCGTGCCGAGATCCACCCACTTCACGAGAGCGCGGCCGTCCACGTCCCGGGTCAGCATCAGCTTGTCGGGCGAGACGCCGCGGTGGACCATCCCGGCCCGGTGGAGGTACCCGAGCGCGCGGAGCGCCTGCTGGGCGATGGGGAGCGTCAGCGCAACCGGCGGCGGCCCCTCGTTCCCGAGCGTCTCCTCCAGCGTCAGCCCCTCGATGAGCTCCGTGACGATGAAGGCGTTGCCCTCGTCGTCGATCGTGAAGTCATGGAGCTGGGCGATATTGGGATGCCGCAGCTTGATGACGGCCCGCGCCTCGCGCAGGAACCGTTCCGAGCCCTCCTGCGTCATCGCCAGCCCCTGGGGACGGACCATCTTGATCAGCCGCACCTCGTCCAGGAAGAGATGGAGGACCTTGTAGACCTCCGCACCCCCCTCGTCCTCGAGCTGGCCGAGGAGCTCATACTTCCCTTCGATCTGCTGCTGGAGCATGGCGACGAGCCGCTTTAGCGTTCAACTGTCAGGAGTAGCACGCCGAGCGTATCCGGACGGCGGAGGAGGTGTCAATCGGCCGGGGAAAGGGCCAAGGCCTCGCCGACCCATGAACGGCCCGGACAGACGCACCTTGACGGGCGGATCGTGCTGCGTATCCGCGACAAAAGCTCCTCTGGCGTCATCTCCCCTTACGACACCCCATCGATCGGGAAGACCGGCTGTCCGTCTATCGACGGGCGATCGATCCATCCATGTCCCATCTATGGATAGGATGGCTCATCGATCCTTATTTTGGCGTATCGATCGATCGACGGCTTGTCGATCCTTATTTTGGGTCATCGATCGATCGACGGCCCATCGATCCTTATTTTGGCGCGTCTATCGATCGATGGCCTGTCGATGCTTATTTTCGGCTGTCTATCGATCGACGGCTCATCGATCCTTATTTTCCGCCATCGATCGATCGACGGCTCATCAATGCTTATTTTGGCCCGTCGATGCTTATTTCCGGCCATCGATTCTTATTTCGGCCTGTCGATCGATATCTTGGACCGTCCAAGGGGAGGTGGGCCATCGGTCGGTACCATGCTGCGGGAAGGCACCTCCAAGGCGCCGGCGAACGTCTTGGAGGCTGGATCTCGCCGTGGCGCTCCCTGGAGAGGCATTCCTCGTCGATGTCCAGATGTTGCCCATTGCGAGTATACTAGGGAAAACGTCGCGAGTGGGAAAGAGGATACGGAGGCCCGTGGATGCAGCCCCATACCGAGAAGCCTCCGCCCTCGGCCTTAGCGGTGCCACGACGGCCTACTGGTACACGGTAACCCACGCCAGAGGCTGGCACGAGCCGGAGAGGCAGGTCTTCTACGCCTACGGCTACCCGGAGATCCGGGAGATCGCGTGCCTACCGGATGCCGTCGTCCTGCCCCTCGGGCCGTTCCGGGGGAGACCCGCGAATCGCTGCCCGTGGCGAGAATCCGCCGGAGGCTCCGGCATGGGCCGGTTGCCCTCCCCATAGCAGTCCGGCAGAGAAGGTACTATAATAATTGTGTGGGTAAACACCTGAAACCGAGGAAGACATGGGAATGCCCGCGGCAAGATTGACCGACATGCACGTCTGCCCCATGGTGACAGGCGTCGTACCACACGTTGGAGGGCCGATCGTGTCCATGGGGGCGCCGACCGTCCTCATCGGTAACCTCCCGGCGGCGCGGGTAGGCGATATGGCGACCTGTGTCGGCCCGCCTGACTTCATCGCTCCGCCAGGGGCACCGACCGTCTGGATCGGCGGCCGCCCGGCGGCGAGATTGGGTGATTCGACGGTGCATGGGGGCCGGATCATTCTCGGTTGTTTCACAGTGCTGATCGGGACGGATGCCGGAGGCACCGGCGTGGGGGCTGGGCCAGCGCCGCTGGGTGGCGTTCCTTGTGACTGCATGAAATCGGCCAAGGAGAAAGCCTCGTCCTTTGTGAAGATGCAGCGGTGAGCCCGGGGATGTCCGAGCACCTACGAATCCTTCCCGTCACCTTGGCGGATCTTCAGCAACTGGCCGGCGAGCAACGGCTGTATGCGGTTCTCGACGCCTGTGACGCGCCGGCCATCCAAGCGAAAGTTGGCGAGTTGGGTTCCTCTCGGGCTCTCTGTCTTTACCGCGGAGAGGTCGCCCCTGAAATTCTGGAGGTAGCCCCCTATCTGGCGAGGGTCGACGAGGCGCTATTCCAGTGGTTGACCGAGACCGTCTGGAGTGAGCCTTGGGGAATCTTCGTGGTGGCGAAGCTGGAGCCGGAGGCGGTCCGAAAACATCTTCGGAAGTTCCTGATGGTCAAGGATCCGGATGGCGAAGCCATGTACTTTCGGTACTACGACCCGCGAGTGCTTCCTACCTTCCTGGGGAGTTGCAACCGACAGGAATTGGACAGCTTCTTTGGAGGTCTGGCGGCGTTTGGGTGTGCAGCAGAAAAGGATTCCGGTGCGGGACTTCTCTTCCAGAAGTCTCATCTCGCCTGAGGGGACAAGGCACGTGTTCGTCATCCGTCGAGAGCAGATGGAGGTCTTCAACCAGGCTGCCCTCGTAGCCTTTGAAAACGAGATGGTGGCCCACAGCAAGGACTTTTCGCCACGGCTTTGCGAGGTGATCGGCGACGAGCAGCTTCGCGTGGCGCTCCGTCAAGCGATGGACCGGGCCCGCAGCTATGGATTTACGAATCGTGGACCGATTCGTCTCTTCATCGAGCTCATGTTTCTCTTCGGCAGCGCCTTCGACACCGATCCACAGTATCCATGGACAGCGCAATTCCTGGGCGCCTCCGAGGATCAGATGGAGCGTGCGGAACGTCTGTATCAGAAAACTCTCGATTACCAGGAAAAGGTCTCCGGCCCCGAGGCGGTGAACACCCGTAAGGCGCTGGGAGAGCTGGCGGTCCTGGCGCGACAAACTGCAACGATCTCGGCGAAGGACTTTGTAGCTAGGACACTTCAGGAGATGAACCGCGCCTTCCCCCAAAAGGCAGCCTACATTGGTGAAGAGCGACTGACCGCGCTCGTCGAAGAAGGCCGTGCCGAAGCGCGTAGGTACCGGTTCCCCACGCTGCGCGGGGAAGCCCTGATCGTGGTGTTGATGTTTGCCTTCGGTCACGGCTGTACAGCCGATCCGCTTTACCCGTGGATAGAACGAACGCTGAAGGATGAGCTGATCCTCGGACCAACAGCGCGGGCCGAGCGCCTGGAAAGAAAGGCTGTGATGTGGCTCGATCACGTCCTCGCCACGCCTCGCGAAGGAGGGCAGGCGTGAGCCAGGAGAAAAAACCGTGCCCCCCGAGTTCGGGAGACGGCGCGAGCCCTGCCGCCAGTGGCGTCACCCCCTGCTCGGCCTCTAGTAACTGTGCTGGCCAGGACAGCAAGACTAAAGATAACAGAATCGATATCGTTTTTGACCCTGACAAGTCGAAAAAGGTCAAGAAGTGCGACAAGATAGTGCATGTACAGTTTATGCGCTACAAAATAGATGGGAAGGTAATCACCGGGGCCGAATTTTCTCCTTCCTATGCCCATAAGACCGAGGCCGTAACGAGCTCTGATGGCTGGGTTATTGATTCACTTCCCGGCGAGACAACACCGGACTACCAGCAGGGGAGAGGGGATGGCAAAAAAAACGGTGGATCGATAACGGCTACAATGGTTGATGTACCTAGAACAGCAGGCGGAACAAAGGGATTCTATGACCCCGTCGCGAATCCAAGTGGGATCAAGAAGCTTCAGTATGAATTTTCAACTTTCGCTTACTGCATGAAGGGCGATGACTGCGGAAAGTGGTATGACAATGTCCAATGGGAATACAACAAAACATGGGAAGATCAGCGTGATGGCAAAATAGGTGAATCCAAGATAACCGACAAATGTGGCACAGGTGAGCCCGCAAAAGGTCAGATAGAAGCCTTCGAAAAATTTAACAAAGAAAACGGATTCACTCCGTGCAAATAGCCCTTCCTCTATTCTCCGCGCATGAACATTTTATTGAAACTGCAAATTGGTGAAGCCATGGAGGTATTATAAGTGCCACCCTCAATTCTCGACTCGACCGAAGTACAGCTACAAAATGCTCAGGCAAAAATCACGTACCTTGGGGAGCAGACCAAGCCAATTTCCACTGTTGTTTTCCATACTCCCAAGCACGAGGTCGTAATTCAAGACTTCGCCAGGTTGCATCGAACAGGCGAGTTATACGTAAATGATAGGTTACCCTATACTAAGTCTTTCGTTGTAAGTCCTTCGGAATTTTTGAACATCTTGCGCTCCTTAAAACGTATACTCGATGAACCTGCAGGGGCTCAAGGTGTAGATTTTTTATCTTTTTCTGTTATTTGGGAGAAAGGCCAATACACAAAGGGACAAGAGTACAGGATTGATAGGACCTTGGGAAAAGAATTCCTCCTAATCATCTTCAAGGCCCTAAACAAGGATAACGAGCCGGGACTCCAGATTCTGCGACGGCATATGAAAGATATTTTTCCTGAAACAGACATGAATGTTAAGTAAGCAATGCTGATCATGGCCGTCATTCGATTGACGGCACGTTACGACCCTCGATTTGCCGGTTACTCGGATTGAGGATGAAAAGCCTCGAGGAGTCCGGCCGCAAGCACCTCAGTAACCTCAGACTCTGAACAAAAATATTGACCAACCTGCCTTGCCCAACCAACCATACAACGCGGATGGTGGGCCGATTCGCCTCTTCATCGAGCTCATGTTTCTCTTCGGCAGCGCCTTCGACACCGATCCACAGTATCCATGGACAGCGCAATTCCTGTGCGCCTCCGAGGATCAGATGGAGCGTGCGGGAAGCCCTATAATAGCGGTGTTGATGTTTGCCTTCGGTCACGGCTGTACACATAAGAGGACCAAGGATCTTGGTTGTGGAGGATCGACTGAAGGTACGGTTCGATATTCCCAATGCGACTAGCAAGCTGTTTATTCTCCGACTAGGAACTGAGATTGCCCAGTCAACTTATTTACGCGAACGCCGTGTCTGCCACCTGGAACGGGGAACGGCCCCTTCTCCTCGCACCATATCATCCAATGCTCTTGATCAGAATTTTCGATATCGACACTAATATCATAGTCAGTGGCAATATAACCCTGCTTGGTTAATTCCTGTCTCGCAAGATCTAGTGCTTGGTCTTTGGTTACCATAGTTGCCTTTCCTGGTTGAGGAGAACGACACGTCGCGAATGTCAACGAGATCAAGATGAGAATGGCACTTAGAACTCTGCCCTTCATGAGCATCCGTATCCTTTGAGCTGTGCATCATCGCGGTCGATAGCTCCTTGAATTGCGGGCTGGTCTGCCTTGTTGGCGGTCTTGAGCAATTCTTGTCGGCACGCTTTCCCTACCGCGTATGCAGTGCACTCCGACTTTCGAAGAAACTCATCATAGCCTTCGCCTCCAACTGGCAAAGAACCGTCCGCGACGCCATTGCACAGGTCTTCACCATACCGGTCTTTCCAGTCTCGAATGTGAGATGACTCGTGTGCGTCCGTGCAGCTTTTATCTGGTCCACTGTTGTTGTTCTGCACCACTAACTTCCCATTTTTGCATATAATGCTATTTTTTGTTGGGTCAATGGGGGCGGGAGTACCCTTAATTTTTTTCTGACATTCAGTCGTGGCTTGAGCCGCGGGGTCCCCACCGCATCCAGCAGCGGGCGGAGTCGGTGTTTTTTCTTGGCTCATTTTTGCGTGCTCTTGGAATCGAAAGGTCGGTAAGTGCTCCAAACTCGCCGATTAATTCAACGGTAGAGGTTGAAAAGCCTCAAGTAGACCTATCGCAAGGGCCTCGGTAGATTCAGAAACATTACCACGGATAAAAATATTGAACAACCGCCGCTGCCCGACCAACCAGATAGCGCGGGCACTAAGAATGGACCCGGAATCCAAAGCGTAGCCGTCCACGGCATAATGAAAGGCGTCGTGTCGACGCCAGACTCCCGCAGATGAGCGTTCAGTGAAACCTTGCCTGAGCTGAAGTCCTTGGCGCATGGACTCTAGAATCGAAGGCTTCAACTTCTCTAGTGAGAAGGTAGTCGATTCGTAGCCCAGCTGGACGAAGACGGGCCCCTCCCTGGCATTGGCGTAGACTCCAGGCCCCTCCGCCTGCCAAGGCCCCCGCAAAGTGTAGTCGATCCAGGGCTCCACGAGCTTCGTCTCCCACTCCGCCGGATCGAGAAACTCGGCCGCTGCGATCAGTGATTCGAGGAGTGAACGCTGATCTGGAAACCCTACTTCCGGTGCCTTCAAAGTCCACAGAAGAGGCTGCTGATCGCGCAAGAACAGATCGAAGGACCGGATGACCGCCGCGGTTTTCCAGGTCCGGCCAACGCCTTTCTCCTCGCAGAGAACGGCGGCGTAGGAACCTCGCTCCAACTCGCCAGTCTCCGAACCCAGAAGAAGGTCTCCTGAGTCTTGCAGCCGCTTCATTCGCTGGGCAAACCAATTGGCCGGGTCGCCGTGTCCCTCGAGGTCACGATGCAGATGGATCTCGGCGGAACCGCGACGAAAAAGCGCATCCCCGTTCTCCTCGGTTACCTCCCAGCCGGAAGGTGTCGGCAAGGAGACGCAGGCGCGGGGGAACTTTCGCCAGGTACCGGACCAGCCGCGCGCGGCCATGGGCTGCGGTGTGCGGAGGATCTCCGAGGTGAGCGCCACGGACTGCGTCTTGGCGAGGAATTCCACCTGCCGGAAAACGAAGGTTTTGGCGATCGCGGCGAACAGCCGGTCCCGTTCCCGGTCGGGCCGGTCGGGGCTGGCGAGGACGAGTTGGCAGGCCAGGGGACCCAGGATGAGATAGAACGCCTGGGCGCGGGACTCGTTCTCCTCCTCATCAAGGAAGCGGAAGGTCAGGACAAATCCTTCGCCAGGCCCTTCGGGACGGTGGGGACCTTCGGCGAGCAGCTCGAAGCCCTCGTAGAGATAGGGCAGGCTCTCCTTTTGCTGCTTCAGGTGTGCTGCGGCCGGCAATACCTGCACCAGACAGCGCTCCAGCACCTGAGCCGTCCACCGCCCTTCCTCATCGGCTTTCCTGACGAAAGCGAATGGCGGCTCGGCCTCCCAGTCGTCGGGCACTGCGAACGTGCAGTAGCGGGATTCGTAGCGCTTCAATTGATTTTCACCAGCGTGCCCTTGATCGTGTTGATGCCGCTCGCCTCGGAATTCACGAACGTGCCCTTGGTCTTGTTCGACATCGAGGCCTCAGAGGTGATGTTCAGTCCTTGCATTTTGATGTCCGCAGTGGCCTTCTCCTGAATCGACGTCGCATCGGTCTTGACCTTCTGCGCTTCGACCGAGACGTTCGTGTCTGCTTTGGTCTTCATGTTATTGCACTCGACGTCCACGCTGGTCTCCGCCTTGACCTTCACTGCCTTGGCGTCAATCTTAACCGTCCCCTTGGGCGCCAGGATGTCGATCGATCCCGTGTCGGTTGAGATTGTGAGCTGCTTGCCTGCGATATCGATCGTAAAGCGGTGCTGGCCTGACGAGTCGGCTATTTCGATGAACCTATTTTTGTCGTTGATCTCGATCCGGTGCTTATCCTTACTGGTGACGACAATTGTCTCATTCGCGTCGTCCATCAGCACGCGGTGGCCATTGGTGGTCTGGACGGTGATGTTCTTGTTCTGATCGTTGAGGACGACTACGTTCGCTTTGCGCGTGGCGGCGATAATTCCCTGGCCAGAAGGGCCTTCGGCGAAATGGAGAAAGTGGCCGTCGGCCGTTGAGACCTTGACGTTGTTGCCATAGTCCGGCTGGCCGTCCTCCATCTTGATTGTCTCGGCGCCTCCGGTCTCAAGTGTTATGCTCGGGATGTTGTTATAGTCCTTGTGGGCGTCCTGCATCTTGAGAGCGTGCGCGTACTGGGTCGTCAGGTGAATATGCTTCCCCGGATCATCCATCCGCAGCGTGTGCGGATACGGCGTGTTGATTTGGATGTACTTTTCCTTGTCGTCGAAGGCCAGGAGGTGCTGGTAGGGGGAGCGGATCTCGCTTCTTATGAGCTGGTCCGGCTTGATGGGCTGCATGTTGATGAAGTTGTAGACGCTGCCGACGATGATCGGATTGTCGGGATCGCCTTCCAGGAAGTCCACTACGACCTCGTCTCCCACCAGGGGGTGCCACTGGAAGCCGTGCTTGTCGCCGGAGTCCTGGTCCATGCCGGCGTAGGGCTGGGCGACGCGGATCCAGCAGGAGCTGTCGGGATCGTATTGATGGTCCAAGTCCCAGTGGAACTGGACCTTGGCGCGGCCGTAGTCGTCCATGTAGATGGGCGCGCCGGGGGGACCCACGACGTAGGCGGTCTGCATGTTGAGCGACGGCTGCGGCGTGCGTGGCAAGGCCCGGAAGGTGCGGTCCGCGGGGATGGCGGTGAAGGAGACGGAGTAGTCGACGCCGCCATCCTGCTGGCTGGCGCTGAAGCTCGCGGAGACGACCACCCAGGGACCGTTCAGGTCGTCGCGCCACGCTTTCTCCAAGGTGAAGACGTGCCCGGCGCCGATCGAACGGAAGTTGCCGGCGGCGGAGAGGGTCTTGCGCATCGCGGCCTGGGCCTCGACGGCCATGCGCGCCAGGAACTGGCCGCGCGGATCTTCGCGGTAGCGCTCGGTGTGGTAGTCGTAGACCGGGAAGTCGCCGTTGTCCGGTGCGTTGGCGATGACTTTGGTCGGCGGCTTCTTGGGCTCGCGATAGTTGAAGTCGCGATAGCCAACCTGGCCGGTGTAGGCGTTCTCTTCGTAGGTGAGGGAGGAGAGGTACTCCTCGTCGGTCGAAAGGATGCCCGTCCCTTTCTTGAACTGGACCGTGTCCTCGGGGTAGCAGTCGCCGTAGTTGCTGGCGTCGTCGGTGATGATGAGGACGTCCGGCGGCAGTTCCGGGTCGTGGTGGAAGAAGTAGAACATCCCCTCTTCTTCCATCAGCCGCGAGAGGAAGGCGAAGTCGGTCTCGCGGTATTGCACGCAGAACTCGCGGACTTTGTAGTCCTGGGTGAGCTTCATCTTGTACTTGCCGGCCATGCCGCGTTTGTCGAGCACGGCGCGGATGATGTCCGATGCGCTCATCCACTGGAAGATCTTGCAATTGGTCTTCTGGGTCAGCATCCAGTAGTGGGGCACGACTTCGATGGCATACTCACCGTACTCGTGATCCTCCTGGGTGAGGTCCGGCAGGCCGGCGTTGATCTGCGAGGCGCTGGCCACGATGCCGTACCACCACTTTTCTTTCTGCTCCCAGGAGAGGTGGATCTTGGCCAGGTCGCGGACCAGCCCCTTGACGTTCACCTGCGGATTGTCGCTGCGCAGGGTGATGCTGTAGCGGAAGAGGTGCGACATCTCCTCGTGGGCGTGGAAGGTGAGCACCTGGAAGACCTCCCCCCCGATGAGGACGGAGTATTGAGCGGTATCGGCGAGGACCTGGGCCATTGGCGGATCTCCAGAGAATGCTCTATTCGAGGACGTGGACCAGGTCCCCGGCCTCGCCCACGTCGAGACGGACGGAGCGGATGGGCTCCTCGCGCGCCATGCGGCCGAGGATCTCGGTGGAGACGCCGGTCAGCACCGCCGACTGGATGACGTGATCGATGTTGCGGGCTCCGGTCTCCTCGACGGTGCAGCGCCCGGCGATCCAGTCCGCCACGGCCGGGGTGTAGGAGAAGTCGATACGGGCGTTGCCGGCCATGCGGCGGACGATCTTGTTGAGCTTCAAATCCACGATGCCGCGCAGCACGTCCGGTGGCAGCGGGACGAAGGGGACGATGGTCATGCGCGCCAGCAGCGCCGGCTTGAAGCGCTCGCGCAGCCTTGGACGCAGGGCCTCGACGAGCTCGTCCGGCTCGGGCACGACATCGGGGGAGGCGCACATGGCGACGATGTCCTCGTCGCCGAGGTTGCTGGTCATGATGACGACGGTGTTCTTGAAGTCGATCTCCCGCCCTTCGCCGTCCGCCAGGGTCCCCTTGTCGAAGACCTGGTAGAAGAGGTTCATGACGTCGGGGTGGGACTTCTCGACCTCGTCGAGCAGCACGACGCTGTAGGGGCGCTGGCGCACCGCCTCGGTGAGGATGCCGCCTTCGCCGAAGCCGACGTAGCCGGGCGGCGAGCCGATGAGCCGGGAGACGGTGTGCGCCTCCATGTACTCGGACATGTTGATGGTGGTGAGGAAGCGCTCGCCGCCGAAGAGGAGGTCGGCGAGGGCGAGGGCGGTCTCCGTCTTGCCCACGCCGGAGGGGCCGACGAGGAGGAAGACTCCCTGCGGCGTCGCGGGGTTGCCGAGCCCGGCCCGTGCCGCCCGCAGCCGCTGGGCAATGGCCCCGAGGCCGGGGTTCTGCCCCATCACCCGCGCCGCCAGGGCGCTTTCGAGCTCGAGGGCCAGCCGCGCCTGGTCGCGCAGCATCTTGCCAGCGGGGATACCCGTCCAGTCGGAGACCACGGCGGCCACCACGTCCGGGGTGACCTCCAGGGGGATGAGCGGCTGCTTGCCCTGCACCTCGGCGAGAGCGGCGAGGGCCTTGGCCAGCCGCTCGGGATCGGCGGTCACGGCTTCTTCCTTTTCCTTGCCTGCCTCGTCTTCGCCCTGGGTCTCGGCCTCGCCGCCCTTGGAGTCCTTTTCGTCCTTGCCACTGCCGCCGTTGCGGGCGGCGCGCACCTCGTCGACGGCGCGGCGCTCGGTCTCCCAGCGGATTTGGAGCGTGGCGAGCTCGCCGCGCAGGGTTTCGATCTCGGCCGTCAGGCGCTCGATCTCGCCGTCGTCCTGCACGCTGCCGCCTTCGACGTCCCGACGCTTGGCGGCGACGGCGATCTCGGCGTGCTGAATGCGGCGCTCCAGGCCCTCGACGGAGGCGGGGCGGCCGGTGAGGCCGATGCGCACGCGGGCGGCCGAGGTATCGAGCAGGTCGACGGCCTTGTCCGGGAGCTGGCGGCCGGAGATGAAGCGCTCGGAGAGGCGCACCGCGGCGAGCACGGCGGTGTCGAGGATGCGCACGCCGTGGGCCTCCTCGAATTTCTCCTTGACGCCGCGCAGCATGGTGGCGGCCCTTTCCTCGGCTGGCTCTTCGACCTTGACGAGCTGGAAGCGGCGGGCGAGGGCGGGGTCCTTCTCGAAGTATTTCTTGTACTCGGACCAGGTGGTGGCGGCGATGGTGCGCAGCTCGCCGCGGGCGAGGGCGGGCTTGAGCAGGTTGGCGGCGTCGCTCTGCCCGGCCGAGCCGCCGGCGCCGATCAGGGTGTGGGCCTCGTCGATGAAGGTGACGATCGGAGTGGGCGACTCCTTGATCTCGGCGATCACCGACTTGAGGCGGTTTTCGAATTCCCCCTTGACGCCGGCGCCGGCCTGGAGGAGGCCGAGATCGAGGCCGCGGATCTCGACCCCGCGCAGCGGCTCGGGTACGTCCCCCGCCACGATGCGCAGAGCGAGCCCCTCGACCAGGGCCGTTTTGCCGACACCCGCCTCGCCCACCAGGATGGGGTTGTTTTTCCGCCGCCGGGTGAGGATGTCGATCACCTGGCGGATCTCGTCGTCGCGGCCGTAGACGGGATCGACCTTGCCGTCTCGCGCCTCGGCCGTGAAGTCGAGGGTGAACTGGGCGAGGGCGCTCTCGGGGCCCGGGGTGCCGGGGCCCGCTGCCGCAGCGGTGGTGCCGGAGCGGGGCGCGGAGAAGCGGCCGGTCGCCGGGCGATCCTCGGCGGAGCCGGCGACGATCGAGGAGAAGTCGCGGCGCAGCTCGTCCGCGGACAGGGCTCCCAGGAGGTCCAGGTAGGACTGGAGGGGCGAGCCGCCGCGCGTCGAGAGGGCGGAGGCGAGGAGGGTGCCGGAGCGGATGGCGTCCTGCCCGTATTCGACGGCGCCCACCAGGAAGGCCCGTTCCAGGGAGTCGAGCAGCAGGGGCGAGAACACGGGACGGCCGGAGTTGCCGGCGCGGAAGTCCTCCAGCGCCGCGAGCAGCCGGGACTGGAAGGCGCCGGCGTCCACGTCGAAATGGCGGAGGATACGCGGCAGGTCGCCGGTGCCGTCCTCCAGGAGCTTGAGCAGCAGGTGCTCCAGCGTCACCTCGTAGTGAGTGCGGGCGATGGTGAAGCCCGCGGCCCCCTCGAGGTTGCGGGTCACGTGCGGGTTGGCCCGGGCGAGCAGCGAGCGGACGTCGGTGGTGATCATGCGGTGGTCTCTCCAGTCTTGGCTGCCAGCCGGGCTCCGGCGAAGACGATCTTGGGATCGGCCGCGAGGCCGGGTTGGGAGGTGACCCAGCTCGTCCAGCCGAGGCGGGCGATGGAGCCCGCGGCCATCCGCATCTCCGGAACCTCCTCGCGCCGCACCACCAGCTCTACGTCGTAGTCGAAGCGCTCGCCCACCCACAGCCGGGCGAGGCCGCAGGTTTCGCGGAACTTCGCCTGGTCGGGGAGGAAGCCGAGGTACTCGGCGAAGTGGAGCGGGCCGATCGACAGGCGGAACTTCCCCGCCCGATCCGGCACGCGCTCACCTACCGAGAGGTCGACCCCGAGGGTGGAGTTGGCTTCGCCCAGCCGGTTGCGCCCCTCCGGCGGGATGGGCACCCAGCGGAAGAGCCGCTCCTCGACGCGCGTCGCGACACCGCCGAAATGGTCCGAGACCATGAGCTTCAAGCCCACGGGCGGCCGGGTGCGCAGGGCGAGCAGCCCGAGGTAGCGCAGCAGCCGCGAAGTGGGCAGGTGGGTCCGGGCGCGCACCGACGGATCGCCCAGGCCGATGAAGGAGAGCAGGTGGCCGGAGACCTCGTCCAGGCCGCCGGGCTCGTAGCGCCACGGATAGCGATACTTGAGCCAGGCGCGGTAGAAGAGCGACAGGACGCGGTGGTTGAACAGGTCGAGGAAGTCGGTGAGCTCGGCGGCGTCCACGTCGGTGAAGCCGATGAGCTCGCTCAGGTAGACAGGCGTCGGCGAGGCGACGCCGTAGAGGCCCATGAAGTTGACGACGATCCGGTACTCCCACGGCACCGGCCGCTGCTTCTCCGTGCCGCGGTCCGCCTCGTCCGGCTCCTCGACACGCCGCACGTCGGCGGGGGAGAAGACGAGCGACGGATCGGGCTGCAGGCGCAGCCCCTCGGCGCGGAACGGGCCGCCGCGGCCGAGGGGAACCGGCCGCCCCAGCCAGGTCTCCAGCAGGTGCACGAGCTGGAAGAAGTCGAAGAGGTACCCCTCTTCGAGCATCCGCCGCTTCAGATCGAGCTCTGTTTGCCGCGCGTCGCCGGGCATCGCAGGATCGCCCCTGAAGGGAACTGGGAGACGGTGAGCTCGGTGAACGAGTTCACGCCGCTGTAGAGGGAGAGGAACTCGCTCAGCACTTCGCTGAAGAGCAGGAGGTCGCCGAAGTCGTCGAAATGGGTCTCGTCGACGGTCAGGGTGAAGGCCGTGCCGCGGATGGGAGCGCCGCGATCGAGGATCTCGCGGGGCGCCAGCTTCGCCTCTAGGACGCTCTCGATGCGCCGCCGGTTGGCCGGCTGCTCACCCGCGTCATAGAGGGCGAGCAGGGAGCGGAACGCCGCCGGATCGGAGAGCGACAACAGGTTGAGCGCCATCTGCGAGACGAACCGCCACTCGGTGCCGGCGCCGAGCCGCGGATAGATCGGCTCGGTGGGCCGGGTGAGGTTGCGGAAGGTGGCGAAGTCGAGCTTCTCGCCGCCGTAGCCGCGGACGTCGCCGATCCCCACCTCCCGGCACAGCCGCCCGTTGGTGCAGGTCAGGCTGAGCGACAGCACCTCCTCGGCGGGCAGGCGCCCCTTGGCCGAGGAGATCAAAGAGAGATAGGTGAGCCAGACGCCGAGGGGCGACCGCCGCTGGGTGACGTGGTAGTAGATGCCGTCCGCGCCCCCCTCCCCGCTGCCGGCGTTGCCGCTGTCGTGATCGAAGGAGAAGAAGGGCGGCCGCTTCAGGCGGGCGCCGTCCGATTGGCGCAGGCCCTCGACGCTCTCGACCGCGATCACCTCGTAGGCCTCGGGGTGGGTGAAGTCGGCCAGCACCCGGTGCTTGACCTTGAGCTGGTTGACGGTGATGGGCTCGCCGTCGTGCGGGAAGGCGTTGACGATGGGGGTGGTATGGAGCCGGAAGTTCTCGGCCGTGGGGTGAAAGGTGTCCGGCACGGCGCCGCGGAAACGGATCTCCATCTCGAACCCCGGATCGCGGGGACCGAGGGGGATGGCGCCCAGGCCCACGAAATCGAGGAACAGGAACTTCTCCGGGAAGCAGAAGTACTCGGAGAGGAGCCGGAAACCGGGGAAGCTGGTGGTCGGGTAGGGGAGCACCTCCTCGTCCTCGGCGAAGCCCACGGGGCGCACGGCGCCTTCCGGCAGCAGCCGTTTGCCGTCCTTCCCCCAGCTCAGCACGATCGAATCGACCTGCCGGCGCAGGATCTGGTAGAGGCCGAAGGCGGCGGCGGGCTCGCCCGCGAGGTGGATGCGCAAGCGGTCGATGCGCAGGCGGGCCAGGTCCGCGCCCTCCACCACCTCGAAGCGGAAGCGCAGGCGCGGCCGGCCCGCCGAGTCCGCGTGCAGGCCCGCCTCGGCGAGATGGATGGGGTGCATCTCGACGTCATAGGCGGTGCGGAAGCGGCAGGGGACCTCCTCCGAGGTGCGCTGAGAGTCGACCAGGAACCCGCGGCGGATGAGCTGCCGCTCGCGCACCATCCCCTTCTTCGGCTGCAGCTCCAGGAGCGCCATCGAGGGGATGACGCGCAGGTGGTAGGGCCAGACGAGGTCGAGCAGGGCGTGCGTCAGCTCGGGGAAGTCGTCCTCGAGCTTCTGGCGGATGTTGCCGGAGAGGAAGGCGAACGACTCGACGAGCCGCTCGACGTGCGGATCGCGCGAGCGCGGATCGCTGAGGTTGAGGTGGCGGGCGCGGTCCGGGTGGAGCCGCGCATACTCCCGCCCGGCCTCGATCAGGTAGTTGAGCTCCTCCTCGTAGAAACGGTTGGACTCTGCCATGCCGCGCTCCGCGTCAGACGTCGTCGAGGTCCGCGCCGACGGCGGCGTGACCGCTGCTCGAGATCGTGGTGCGGTACTGCACGCGGGTCATCTTCTCCTCGTCCACCTCGATCTCGCCGGTGATGAGGAAGGAGACCCGGAACTCCCTGGCGTCCGAGCCCACGAGCCGCACCCGGGGGGAGAGGAGACGGGGCTCGTACTTCCTGACCAGCCGTTCGATCAGAGCCCGCAGCTCGCCCAGCGACGCCGGATAGTCCGAGTAGAAGGACGACACGTCCGGCAGGCCGTAGTCCGGCAGGTTCTGGAGCGCGCCCTGCCGCGTGTTGAGCAGCAGGGCGAGGTGGGTGCGGACGGGATCGCCCACCCAGCGGATCGGCGACGCCGGCCGGCCGGGGAGGGGAGCGAGCATCCTTTCGAGGAATCCGTCTTCCGTCGATCGCCAGGCCATCCGTCCCACCTCTGCGAAGAATCCTGCAATGGGGGACTATCGGCCCTCTTTCCAGGAGTCCTGGAACTCGACGTTGCCCTCGAGGAACTTCCAGGTGATCTTCTCGTAGCGGAAGGAGACCTCCTCCATGTGCTTGTACTGCTCGTTGGCCGGGTTGTCCACGTCCGGCATGTAGGGCCGGATGGAGGTCACCCGGGCCTCCTGGAGCACGTGGTTGAAATATTCCTTCTCGACTCCCTGATCGTCGATCTTGTACCACTTGAGCTTGGCCGATGGGATGACCTTGCCGTTGCAGAGGTACTGATACAGCGTCGGGGAGGCCTTGTCGTAGTTCTTGATGACCACGAGGTCCTTGTGCACGCGGGTACCGGTGGCCGAGCCGTCCTTGCGGTCGGTCGGCATGTAGACCTCGTGATTGAACCCCACGACCTCGACGTTGCCCGTGCGCCCCTGCACCTCGCAGGAACCCTGGATTCCATCGATCTCCATGTACGCTGGAAGCGGCATCTCAATCCTCCTTGTGAAACGTCTTGCGGATTACTTTCCCTTCTTGCCCTTGGGCAGACGGGAAACGAGCGACAGTGCAACGTCGACGCCCTCGATCTGGAAATGCGGCCTGACGAGCATCTCGACATTGTAGAAGCCCGGGTTGTCCGCAATGTCGGTGACCTTGATCTGGGCGGCGGAGAGCGGGTACTTGGCTTTCGCCTCCTGGCCGGGGTCCTTCATCTCGGTCACCAGCGTGTTGATCCAATCTTCGAGCTCCCGCTGCAGGTCGTCCTTCTCTTTGGCGGCGCCGATGTTCTCGCGTTGGATCACCTTGAGGTAGTGCGCGAGGCGGCTGACCAGGAAGAGATAGGGGAGCCGGGCGGAGAGGCGGCTGTTGGCGGTGGCGTCGTTGGTCAGGTACAGCTTGGGTTTCTGTGTCGAGTTGGCGGAGAAGAAGCAGGCGAAATCGTTGTTCTTGTAGAACGACAGGGGGATGAAGCCGAGCTCGGAGAGCTCGAACTCGCGGCGATCGGAGATCAGGATCTCGGTGGGGATCTTGGTCGTCGTCTCGCCGGCGGCCTCGTAGTGGTGGAGGGGGAGGTCCTCGACCAGGCCGCCCGACTGCGGGCCGCGGATGTTCACGCACCAGCCGTGGTCGGCGAAGCTGCGGGTGAGCGTCGCGGCGAAGGCGAAGGTGGCGTTGCCCCACAGGTAATTGCGATGGCTCTCGTCGCCCGCCTCCTCCTCGAAGTGGAAGGTCTTCACCGGCACCGTCTCCTGGCCGTAGGGGAGCCGCAACAGGAAGCGGGGGAAGGTGAGGCCGACGTAGCGGGAGTCCTCCGAGTCGCGGAACGAGCGCCACGAGGTGTATTCGGCCTGATCGAAGATCGGCGCCATGTCCGGCAGGCGCGGGATGTCCTCGATGGCGTGGCCGAAGAACTTCTGCCCCACCGAGCCGATGAACGGCGAGTGGCAGGCGGCGGCGATCTTCGACAGGTTGCGCAGCAGGGCGATGTCCGGAGGACGGTTCTCGAACTCGTAGTTGCCGATGATGGCGCCGATCGGCTGGCCGCCCGGCTGGTCGTACTCCTGCACGTAGACGTGCTTGAAGAGACCCGACTGGATCGGCTCCGGCACGTCCTCGAAGTCGGCCGCCAGCTCCTCCTTCGAGACGTTGAGGATCTCCACCTTGATGTTGCGCCGGAACTCCGTGCGGTCCACCAGGAACTTGAGCCCGCGCCAGGAGGCCTCCAGCTTCTGGAAGTCCTCCTGGTGGAGGATGGCGTTGACCTGCTCGCTGATCCGGCGGTCGAGCTCGGCGATGGCGGTATCGACCAGGGCCTTGTCGACCCGCTCCACCTCGCCGGGCCGGATCGCCATGTGGATGAGCGTCGTCAGCGCCTGGGAGAGCCGCGTCTTGATCACCTCTTCCTGTCCGCCGCCGGCTTCCGCCGCGTGCGACAGGTCGACCTTCGCGAGCAGCGAATCGAGGGCCGACCGCTCTTCGGTCACGCTCTGCGGCGCCGCTTTGACAGCCTCTTGCTCGGCCATAGATGGTCTACCCTTTCGAAGCCTGGTCCATAGGTCTCGGATCAACTCTTCTTGTCGTCCGGGCCGGCCGAGCCGGCGATCACGTCGGGCATGGGAGCGATGCGGTCCAGCTCGGCGGTGATGGCGTGCAACTGGTCCTTGTCTCTGACGATCTTCTCCAGCGCCTGGCGGAAGTCGCGGTTGGTGATCACCCGCGCCTTGAGATCGGTCAGCAGCTCGCGGATCTCGAGCATGCGGGCCAGCTCGGGCACCCGCCGCACGATCTCGTCCGGATTGAAGGCCTTCATCGAGTCGAGGTCGAGCTCCACCTTGAGCTCGTCGTCGCCCTGGCCCGTCAGCCGGTTCGGCACGTTCATCGAGAGCCGCAGCTTCTGCTCCCGCAACACGTCGTCGAAGTTGTCCTTGTTGACGCTGATCTTCTTTCGTTCGTCGAGGGGCGTGGAGTCGGGGCGCAGGTTGTAGTCGCCGAGCAGCAGCAGCTTGAGCGGCAGCTCGACTCTCTCCTGGGCGCCGTCCGTCTTCTTGACGTACCGAATGTTGACCCGCGAGGGGGGAATCTCGTTTTGGAAGCTCCGATTGCGGGCCATGCCCAAGACCTCCTGTCAGATCAGGCCATACCGTATCGACGCTGACGCCCGGTACCGAGGAGACTGCCGGGCACCTGCTGTTTACGCTATGACTCCAGCATATAACCAAGAAAGCCGGAGGTCAACCTGGACTTTGACCGGGCGAGCCCCATATCATCCAACGGTCGTTTTTCCGTTGCCACCCGGGGAGGCTTGCGATGACGGAAGGGAACTCCCAGCCCCAGAACGTGCCGGGCCGGCGCGCCGCGGTGCTGCGCCTGCTCGTCGTCGCCGACTTGGCCGCGGGCGGCGAGGCCGGTCCGTTGGCGCTGACTCCGGAGCCCGGCGGCATCGACGCGGCGCTCGCGGCGGTCTCTCCCGCGCTCTCGCTGGTGGTGCCGAACCGCCTGGGCTCGGCTGCCAAGGACCTCGCGCTGTCGCTCCGCTTCCGGTGCCTGGACGACTTCCATCCCGAAGCTCTCGCGGCTCAGCTCCCCGCGACGTCCGCCGCGGCGGCGGTGCCGGCCGCAGGCACTGCGAGCCCGCTCGATGCGCTGCTGGCGCAGGTGGAGGTGCCGCAGACCGCGCAGACCCCGCAGACAGCCCAGGTGGCCGAGATCCTCCGCGCCGAGCCGTTGCGGGCCCTGGAGGCGGACTGGCGGGGCCTCGACTTCCTCGCCCGGCGCGCCGCGCCCCATCCGGTCGTCCGCATCGAGGTGCTTGCCGCTCCCAAGGAGGCGTTCCTCGACGCCTTCTTCGAGCAGGTCTTCCCCGCCGAGCACGACGGCACGGCCGAGGTGCCTCTTTCGGCCGTCGTCCTCGGTTACGAATTCGACCGCTCGCCCGGCGACGTCGAGATGCTGCGCCACGCCGGGCGGATGGGCGAGAGCCTGCGGGTGCCGTTCCTCGCCGCCGTGGGCGCGCCGTTCTGGGGGTTGCGCCAGGCCAGGCTCCTCGCCGGCTTGCCGGACCTGGTGCGCAAGCTCCAGGGGCCGGAGTACGCGAAGTGGAACGGGCTGCGGCTCGAGGACGCCTCGCTCTGGCTCTGCCTCGCGGCCAACCGCTTCCGGCTGCGCAGCGCCGGGGACGACGGCGGGGCCGGCCAGCCGCTCTGGGGCTCGGGGGCCTATGCCCTGGCGGCCGTCCTGGTGCAGGGCTTCGCCGCGGGCGGAGTGAGCTTCCCCCTCGCCGGGGAGGCGGCGCGGCTGGCGGACCTCTCCGAGACGCCCGTCGAGGTGCCGCTGCCCGACGCGAAGATCCTGGAGCTCTCCAGGCTCGGCCTCGCGCTGCTGACCGCGGCCCGGGGAGAGACGGCCGCCCACTTTCCCTCCCTGCCTACGTTGCACGCGCCCAAGCGGTACGTGCAGGACGAGGCGACGCGCAATGCCGTCATGGTGGCGACGCTGCCCTATCAGGCCTTCGCCGGGGCCGCCGCCCACGTGCTTCAGGAAATCGCTCACGAGACGGGTGGCGGGCTGGCGCCGGAAGACGTGAAGCGCCGCTTCGAGGAGGGGCTGCGCGCCTTCCTGGCCGGTGCCGGGACGGAGCCCGCGCCCGAACCCGAAACGGCAACCGAGCCCGCGACCCCAGCCATCGAGGTCGAGGTGCAGCCCCATGCCGAGGACCCCGGGATCTGGGAGGTCATCGTCCGCCTGCGGCCGAAGTTCCGGATCTCCGGCGGCGAGGTCGACCTCGTCCTGGGCAGCGCCGTTCCCCGCTGAGTGACGCATGACCGTTCCGCCGACTCCCGCCAGCGCCCGGGTCCGCCTGTTGCCGCTCGGGCCTTCACCTTTCGCCGTCCAGCTTCTGCGGGCCGAGGGTGCCGAGCCGGGCGCGGACCCGTTCCTGCGCGCCGCCGGCCGGGACGCCGGTGTGCGGGCCTATCTCGCCGTGCTGACCAGCGAGACCGGGGCCGTCCTCGACCGCCTGGTCGTCGAGCTTCCAGGAGACGCGCCAGGAGAGCCGCCGTTCCCGGAGGAGGAGCCGCCGGCCAATGCCGCGGTCGAGGCGGAGTGGGCGGCCACCCATCGCGACCTCGTGAAGCTGCTGGCCGCGCCTGCGCAGTTTCCGGAGCTGATCGCCCCGGCCGAGCCGGGAGAGGCCGGCCTGCTGCCGCCGACCCTGTTCTGCGCCGCCTCGGGGCGGCTGTTCCGCATTCCTTGCCCCGCCTGCTTCGGGCCGCTGCGCACCTGCCGGGACGACGCTCGTCTGGCCGCGGCTGGGCTGCCGCTCTACTCGGCGACCGCGGCGCGGTTTCTCGTCTGTCCGGCGTGCCTGGAGACCTCCCGTTTCTGGGTGGGCACCGCGGCGGAGGCACGAGGGCTGGAGGGAGTCGGCACGCTGGAGGATCTGCGGCGCGAGTACGCGGCTGCGCTGGAGCGGGCCGGTGGCGCCAGGGAGGATCTGCCGGCCGCCGGGCCGCCTCCTCCGGCGGCCCCCACAGGGCGCAAGGCAGCGGCGGCGGCCCCTCCGGCGGCGGCTCCAACTCCCGCCTGGACCGTGCTCAACCTCCACGACTCTCCCTTCCTGGTGACGCGCATGGCCCCGGTCGCCTTCGACGACTTCCTCGCCCGCCTCGGCGGCGGCGCCGAGGAGCGGGTGGGGGAGGGCGGGCCCGGATTCCTTTTCGCCGCCGAGGGCTCGGGGATCGACGCCGTCGAGCTCCTGGCCCTGAAGCTCGCGGCGTTCCTGCAGATCGTCTCGGCCGTGCGCCGGCACTATCTGTTGCTCGGCCGGCCGCACCTCGACCTCCAGCCGGATCACCTGGCGGTCGAGCCTGGCCTGGAGGCGGGTTTTCTGCCTGTTCTGTGGAGCTTCCGGGTGAAGCTGCTGGGGGCCTCGCCGGCGCGCCTCGCCAATCTGGCTCCGGGTCTCCAGGTGGCGCTGCCGCCGCGCGAGCCGCGGACGCCCTTCGCCTCGCCCGCCGTCCGCGCCGCCCGCCTCGCGAGCCCGGCCCGGGGCGAGCTGATGATTGAGCGCGTGGCCGCGGAGAAGGAAGGACGCTGGCGGATCGAAGGGAAGCTCCTCGATGCCCACGGCTTCTTCCCGCCGCCGACGCCGCGCGACTGGATCCAACTCGCCTGGCCGCGCGACCCGTTCGGCCAGGCACGGCCGGGAGTGGCGCGGCTCGATCCCCGGTCGGCGGCCGACAGCGTGGAGATGGCGATCACCACCGAGCCGCTGGAGCTCGACCCGGCGCTCGCCCAGCGCCTGGGGCGGGCCGGCGGGTTCCGCGTCCCGGGTGTGCGCTACAAGATCTATCCCGCCCTGAGCGCGCCGGAGGACGTCTACTCCCTGGGCGTCCTGCTCCTGCGCATCCTGCTGGTCAACGACGGGCAGACGCTCTCGGCGCTCGAGCCGCTGATCGAGGCCGTGCCCCAGGGGGCGGGCCAAGCGGTACGCGGCGCCCGGCGCACGGTCGAAGAGGCGCTCTCCGCCATGCTTGCCGCCGAGCCGCAGCGGCTCGCCAAGGCCAACCTCTTCCATCGCGAGACGGATCGCGGACCCGGGCGCCCGAATTCGATTCCCGAGGAGATCTGGACGAGCGCGCTCCTCTTCGCCCTGCGCCTCGTGGGGCGCGGCCCGGGCTTCGGCCTCACGCCCGAGCGGGGCGGCGCCTACGGCTTCAACGAAACCCATCCCGTCGCCCATCTCGACGAGGTCCAAGCCGAAGCCGAAGACCTCCTGCGGCGCCTCCACGGCATCCTCTTTCACCGGCAGGCCGTGAACGTCGAGGTGCAGGCGCTGATCGCGGAGCTGCTGGCGGAGGAGGGTGGAGGAGCGGAGAAGCAGGAGCGGTTGCCGACGGATCGGATGAAGACGTGAGGTGGGACTGATTGGGAGGACTGAAACATGGCATCGCCGCAATGGCGTGATAGAGAGCATTTCTTCGTCCCTGGAAAGCCGACCTTGTCCCGAGGACAACAAACTGTCGCTCAGTTTTCTAGCCCGGGCGGGGAGGTACTTGTCAGGCCCCCGGCACAGGGAACCGATACGTCTGCGGCCGTTGGAGCCGCCGCAGCGATCATCTCCGCGGGAATGAAAAGTGCGCAGTGGGTTGATCCGGTTTCCAACCCTGTACGAAGAGGTTTTCAATTCGGTGTGTGGGCTCCCGAGACCAATAAATTCGGCGCCAATGCGCGGGGGGAGAATCGACCTCACCAGGGCGTCGATATCCTCGCGCCGTTCGGAACCCCGGTGTTCGCAGTGCGTGACGGTAACGCGACAAGAGGGGAGGACGCGACAGGTTTTGGCAAGTACATCGTGCTTGAGTTTGAGGTCGCACCAGGTAAGAAGCTGTATGCGTTCTATGCTCACCTGTCGCAGATCAATTTTCTCAAACCGATCAAAGTAAAAGCAGGTACCATCATCGGAAGCACCGGCAATAGTGGGAATGCTTCAAAGATTCCGTCTGAGGAATATCACCTCCACTTTGGAATTTCTACGCTACCCTATCCAACCATAGGAACGAAGCATTGGCTCGATCCCGAGCTATTCATGAAGATCCCTGTCCAGGCGAAGCCGGAGCCTGCCAAGAAGGAGGAGAGCTCCCCCAAGTAAGATCGGCAGGGGGCCTTCGGGGCTGCGTCTACCGCTTCAGCGCCTCTTCCAGCGCCGCCGCCGCCCGCAGATCCAGCCGGAAAAGCTTGCGGCGGAGGGTTTCGATCTGCGCTCGGGCGGCTTCGGGGTCCTGAGGGCCGCCTTTCTTCGCGGGTCGTGAATAGCACAGGGCGAGGAGCTGGTAGAGGTCGGTCGCGGTCTCCGGCTCCCAATCCTCGAAGTGGAAGCGTTCGCTCTCCTCGAGCAGCGTCTCCAGCAGGGCGCGCGCCCAAGCGGCCTGATTGGCCTGGTAACAGAGACGCGCGGCGGCGAGGCGGGTGCGGAACCGCGAACGCTGGTTGGGTGCCTTTTCGACCGCGGCCTGGAGGAGGTCGAAGGCCGTCGCCGGCTGCTGCTTGGCGAGAAGATCCTGGGCCGCCCGGGAGTCTGCCGGAGAGAGCGACGGCTCGGCAGACTCCACGGCCCGCGCCGCCGGCAGGAAGATCGTTGGCGCCTCTTCGCCGCCCTTGGTCGTTCCCTTCAACGTTTCGAGCCACTGCCGGGTCTCTTCGGAGGCGAACGGCGTGCGCTCGATCGTGCGCTCGGCAGGCCGCTTCGGATCGGTCACCGTGCGCTCGGCAAAATAGAAGGTGGGGAGGGATTCGAAGCGGGCGAGGAAACGTGCGACCTCCTCCTTGACGGCCTCCGCCGCCCGGGAGCTCCCGAGCCCTTCGAGCGCCAGAACCGTGTAGCGCTGGAGGTCGAGCCAGAAGGTGCCGATCCCGTCCTGGAACGCGGCCTCGCTGGCGTTGAGCAACGCGGACCAGTTGCCCGCCGCGAACGGGGTTTCGAGCGTCGCCCGCTGTTGCGGGCGCGGCGGCTGGATGCGGGTGGTGCCGGGGGTCGAAGCATTGGGGTCGAGGACCGGCAGCGCCGCCACGGTGTCCCATTTCAGCGACCGCAAGAGCCGGTAGGGGACCGGTGAGGAGAGATCGGCCTCGCGCAACGCCGGAATCAGGGCACGGATGCGGCCCGCGATCTCGTCGGCCGGCGTGCCAGGGGCCACCGCCGGCTCGGCGGCAGGGCGCGGCGCGGCGGCCGGAGCCTGGACGGCCGCGGGAGGCGCCGGCGAGCCGGCGGCGGAGGATGGAGATTCAGCAGCCGGCGGCGGAGCCGCGGCCTCGCCGCCATAGGCCGCGAGGGCCGCGGTGAGATCCGAGAACGACGGCGTTTCGTGCGCCAGGCGCTGCTTCACGTTCTCCTGGAAGGCCGCGAGCTGCTCGCGCAGGGGAGCGAGCAGCGCCACCTCGAAAGGCTCCGGCGCTTTGGTCTCGATGAACGGTGGCAGACGGGTGAGGAGCCACTCCAGGGTGGACACCCGGTTACGGGGCCGGGCGGCGGGCGGAAACATGCCGTCCCAATCCTCCTGGAGGTACTTCTGGAGGAGGGCGATGCCGTCGGAGAGGCCGCCGTAGCCGTCGAGCACGAAGAGGGAGAGGGCGAGATAGCACCCCACCGTCAAGTCTTTCGACTTGGTGGTGAGGATCTCGAGGCTCCACGCCTTGACGCTCTTCCAGTCGACGCCGCCCTCCAGCGAGCTGTGAGCGGTGAGCTTGAGCACCTCCGCCTTGAGGTTTTCGAAGACCGGCTCGTACTTGACGTCCGCTCCGAACGGCGCGGCGCCGGGGAAGCGGTCGCGGCACTTGTCGAATTCTGCAGCCAGCACGTGGGGCATCGGTCATCCTCTCGCCGGCCGCGGCGCGCCGGCCTGCAGAAGGGAGGAGAGCGGGAGGTCCCAGCCCTCCTCCGGCGGCGGCGCGGCCGTGCCCGGCACCGCGTGGCGCAGGTCTTCCACGAAGTCGTAGTGGGGTGGGGAGGGGTGGAAGGCGAAGACGTCGTCGGGCCGGAGGTTGCGTTCGAGGATCAGGATTCCCCCTTCCGGCTCTCCCTTCCAGGGCAGCAGCACGTTGAGCGGCTCTTTCCCCTTGGCGCCGGCGCCGAGCACGAAGGCGCTCCACAGCTCGGCCTGGAGCAGCGCCGGCAGCAGGGGGGAAACCGGCAGCCGGCAGGCGAGCGGCGGGGTGGCGGCATCACGGTCGCGGGTGCGCGAGGCGGAGCGGCGGCGGTCGAGATAGGCGAGCAGGGCCGGCCAGCGGACGGCGGCGGCGTCCGCGCCGTAGAGCGATTCGGCGAAGGCGCGGATGGAGGTGCCTTGCGTCTCCTTCTCGAGCCGCGCCACGAGGGCCTTGTCGCGTTCCAGGCGGAGGGTCAGCGAGCTCTCCCGCAGGCGTTGATAGAAGGCTTGGACGTCGGGAGCGGCATCCAAGGTGCAGCGCAAGGTCCCAGCGCTCTGCGCCACCTCCTCCAGGGCACGGAGGACCGAAAGATCGCCCACGCCGCTCCCGGCCGGCAGGGAGACGAAGAGAGTGAATGGGAAGCTCCGCAGCTCGCCGTGGTCGTGGCTCCCCCAGAGGCAGCCCGCCAGCCGCCGCGCCAGGCCGTCGAAGCAGAGGGAGAAGGCGTGCGGGGCGATGGAATGGGAGCTGCACGCCTCGTCCTCGTCCCAATGGCGGCTGAAGCCGCGGTCGAGCCACTGGCGGAAGCCCTGAGCCTCGGGCGCCGCGAGGCCGTGGCGGAGGAAATCCTTGTAGAGGGGGAGCTTGCCGTACGCCGACCACGAGGGTTTGGCGATCTTGGGGCCCGTCCCGAACAGGCTGCCGACGGCGGCGAGGAACGAGGGGCCCTCCTCATCGGTTTTAGAGGCCATCGATCGTGGCTCCCGGGATGATCTCGGGAAGCGGGCGCTCGAAGGTGAACTCGAACACCCCCTCCAGCCGCTGCTGCGGCAGCAGGTAGTCGGGAAGCTGCAGGTGCACCGTCCACACCTTCCCGCCCTCCCGCGGCCGGCCGTCGCTCGCGAGATGGAGGAAGTAGGGGATCTTGAGCGGCCCGCCGCGCAGGTTGAGGATACCGGACCAGCCGCCGCCCTTGTCCTCGTTGCGGCCGATGATGGAGACCGGCCGGTTTTCCATCAGCAGCGGCATGGTGAGGATGCGGACCCGCGCAGCGTCGGTCGAGGGGCGTACGGCGTTGGGACCGAACAGGTCGATCTGCCCCATGCGTTCGCCGATGAAGGTGCGCGGCGCGGTGCTGGCGCCGGAGAGCAGCTTGACCTTGACCTGCTGGGACGCCGAGGTGCGGCCGTCGCCGTAGACGAAGCGCTGCCACTGCCGCAGCACGCGCAGCCGCTCCCTGCCCGCGCCCACGAAGTCGATGGCCTTCTCCCGCCCTTCGACGATGGGGTCGAGGACGAAGTCGGTGTACAGGCTGTCCAGGCTGCCGCCGGCGAAGAAGAGGCGGTCGAGGGCGTCGAGGCTCACGGTGTCGAGCTGCATGGCGTCGGTGACCGCGCGTTGGGCCGTGTCGCGGCCCGGGGGGGCCCAGATGCCGCCGGCCGAGGGGCCGCGCTGATAGCTTTCTTGTTGCCCCAAGAGCCGGGCGTGGGAGATGAAGGGATAGCGATCGCCACAGCAGCTCCCGGCAATGCTCCAGAGCCCGCGAAGGTGGTCCAGGAAGGTTGGGCGAATGGCCTGCACGAGGAGGGCCGCGCCCTTGTTCTCGATGTCGACCATGCGGGCCGCGCTGGGATTGCCCCGCAGGCGGAGGTTGGTGCTGAAGGCGTGGAAGTTGTTGAGCGAGACGTCGTCCCTTTCCTGCCCCTGGGCGAGCTGGCGCCAGGCTTTCAGGGGGTCCTCGTCCAGCCCCGCCACGCAGTGCTGGAAGCTCTGGCCGGCGCTCACCAGATCCGGCGAGAGCTTCGGGACCGGCCGGGAGGCTGCTCTGGCTGCTGCCGCAGCGACGGCCTGGCTGCGCTCCTGGAAGAGGGTGACCAGCCGTTTGAGGCTGTCGTTGCGGGACGCGTATCTCTGGAGCGCCTCGGCGGTGAGCCCGTTGGCGGGGGCGATGGGCGTCACGGCAGCGCCGCCACCGCCGCCGCCGGGCCTCTCCTCCACGGGAGACCAGCCCCGGATGGCCCGCACGTAGTCCCGCCAGGCGGCGGCCTGGGCGGCTCGGCCCGGAACGACGAAGTTCTCAGCTCCGGCGGAGCCGCCCCCTCCGCCTCCCGTTCCACCCCAACGCTGCTGGTTGATGTAGGCCTCCAGGTAGTTGTACTCGGCCTGGTTGATCTTGTCGACGTAGCCGCCGATCTCGGCGTCCTGCTGAATGGCGGACTTCAGGCTGTTGCGAGCCAGGGTGATGATCTCGTTGGCGGGGGGAACGTGGTCCTCGGCGTGCTGGGGGTTGTAGCAGCTCGGGCAGCCGAAGGCCTGGGGGGAGGTGAAGAACCCGGCCGCGGGCGCCAGCACCCGCAGGGCGACCGCCAGGGACGCGACCTCCTGGGCGCGCGGCACCCCCTGCGCCAGGTTGAACTCGGCGGCGACCGGCTGGGCCGGCGGCGGCGGCGCGGCCGGGGGCGGCGCGGCCGGGGGCGTGGCTCCCGGGGTCGCGGCGGGAGCCGGCGAGGCGGTTGCCGGCGCGCTCCCGGTGGCCAGGGCCGCGAGCGCCCCCGCGGCGGCGGTGCCACGTTGCAGAGCGCTCTGGTAGGTCGAGTTGACCACGGCCAGGCGCTGCTGCGCTCCGGTCTGGTCGGCGAGCTGTTTCTGGAACGCCTGCTCGTCCGCCGTCACCTGTTGCGGCGCAGCGAAGGTGCCGAGGGCGATCAGCGGATCCTTGACGCGGGCGGCGTCCGCGGACCAGGTCATCGGGGTCTTGTCGGTCTTCGGCGTGAAGAGGTAGCGGTACTGGGCGCGCGCCTGGCTCAGCGTCGTCCACTGCGCCGGGATCGTGTGGCAGTAGTTGGCGGCGTCCGCGGGCGTGACGCCGGCCAGGCCCCCGATCTGCAGGAGGTCGGTGTAGTCCTTCAGGCAGTTCGCGTCCCAAGCCTTGAAGTCCGGCCCCGGGCGGTTGGCTCCCGGGGGTTGCGGGTCCGTCTTCATGTGGGCCTCGCCCTTGGCGTAGTTGTCGGCGAAGCGTTGCGCGAGCTCCGCGAAGTGGGCGAGGACGGCCGTGGCCCCGGTCGGCAGAGGCGCCGGGGGAGCCGCGCCGGGGGCCGGGGCCGCGGGGGTGGCCGCGGGCGGCGGGGTGGCGCCGGCCTGAAACGCCGCCGGCAGGATCCGCGGGGCCTGCGGATTCTGGGGCGCCGGCAGCGCGGTCACCACCGGCGGGGCCACGGCGGGAGGCTGGGCCGCCGGTGCAATCCCCAGCATCTGCTCGTAGGTCTCCTTGTAGGTGCGCAGGTAGTCGTCGGTCAGCGCGTCCCAGCGGGCGACGTTGCGAATCGTCCAGTAGTCCCGGAACGCCTGGTGCGGGCCGGCCGGGTCCGGCATCTTGAGGTGCGTCAGGTCCGGGTGAGTGGCCATGGCGGCGCGGAAGATCTTGTCGGCCTGCTCGAGGTTGACGTCCGTCGTCTTCAACCAGTTGTCGATCTCCTGCCCCTGGGGATCGCGGCCCGGCGTCGCCTTGCAGAAGGCGAGGAGAGGAGCGATCCCCAGGCCGTTGCGGATGGGCGTCAGGTCGTCGCCGCTGGTGGCCCCCTGAAGCCGCTTGAAACGCAGGAGCTGCGCCAGGCCGTCGCGGAAGCTCTCGTAGTCGTTGGCGTGCTGGTCCCAGAGGTTCTGCCCCTGGGTGCGGGCGGCGAAGGAGGCGAGCAGGGGAGTGAGGACGTTGCGCTCGAAGAGCTGCGCCTGGATCTTGGGGATCAGGGAGGCGCTGATCTCGTTGCGGTCGGCGCTGCGCAGGAAGGTGCGCAGGGTCCACTTCGCCTCGCTCACGTTGCGCTTCTGCTCCTCGAACTTCTGCACCAGGCCATAGGCCTCGCCGACGCCGCACGGCACCACGGCCTTGGGATCGAGGCAGCGGCGGGCGGTCTGGGCGGAGTCGCTGACCGGCTTGACCACCCGGAAGAGGTTGATCGAGCCGAAGATCAGCAGCAGCAGGATCAACGCCCCGAGAATGCCGGTGAGCCCGTACATGGCCCAGCGGTACTTCTCGTCCTTCTTCATCGCGGCGCGGGTGCGGGC
>DASUEN010000201.1:0-71653 GCA_036275055.1 Thermoanaerobaculia bacterium | reverse complement strand
GCCTGATGCCCCGGACCGTCCTGGGTCGGGACGAAGCGGAACGCCCAGATCAGCGCCACGTGGAGGACCAGAAGGGCCGCGAAAAGGAGAGCCTCCCTAGAGATCCGGCGGCGAAAAGGTGGGGACGGCATGAGGGCGGATGGTAGCGGAAAACGGCGCCCAAACCATCTACAATTGAAGCCGCGGGAGGTGGCGGAGTTCGAGGCTCTCGGCTCCCGAAGAGAGAACAAGGAGGTGCGAGCCATGAAGATGACATGGTCGGAGACGTTGGTAGCGGAGGGAAAGCAGAGCGGAGCCTGTCAGCTCCTCCTACACCAGCTCGGCAAGCGTTTTGGCCCTCTCCCGGAGGCCGTCCGGCGGCGGGTCGAGGCGATCACCTCACTCGACGTGCTGACGGAGCTTGCAGAGCGGGTGCTCTCCGCCCGTTCCCTCGAAGAGATGGGCCTCGCCTGAGCCGGCTGTAGCTTCTCCAGTTTCTCTTCCCAGGCTCAGGACGACCGGCTGACGTACCGCTGCCAGGCGGACAAACGCTCTTCGAGAGTGCGCCCCAGGGCCTCCAGGGAGGGGAGGTCGGTGGGCTCGTCCGCCATCAAGGGAACGTCCACCAGCGGCTGCTCACGGGAGAAGAGCTTGGCGAGCTCGATCACGCCCTTGCGGTCCCGCTCTCCGGCCCAGGTGAGGAGCTCCCAGCCGTCAGGATGGCAGGGATCGGTCACGGGGCGCGGCACGCCGTCCACCACGAAACGGGGATGGACGCGGTTCACCACCACCGGACCCAGGTGGTAGCCGGCCTCCTCCAGCCGGCGGGCGAAGAAGAGGGTGTCGGGAATCCGTTCCTCTCCCGCTCCCGAGACCAAGACGAACAAGGTCCGCGGCGAGCGCAGGAGCGCCTCCACCTCCTTGGCTCGCTGCCGGAACCCCTCGAAGAGCGGCCCGAAGGCCTGGAAGAACTCGGCCATGTCGCGCAGCAGGTCCATCCCCACCACGTCGTCGAGGAAGCGCTCGGCCCGGCGCCCCAGGGCACCCCAGCGGGAGGTGGCCTTGAGCCGTCCCTCGTCGTCGAACCAGTCGCGCAGCGCCACCCGCAGGGCGCCGCTGTCCAGGAAGCCGAGGATGCGCGAGGGAGCTTCCAGGAAGTCCAGGGCCTGGCGGGTGGGCGGCGTGTCGAGGATGACCTGCTGGAAGCGCCCGCTTGCCGCCACTTCGAACAGCCGCTCGACGGCCATGTACTCCAGGACGCCCCCGAGCGTGCCCGAGAGGTGCTGGTAGAAACGGTTCTCCAGCACCCGGCGGCGCGCCGCCTCGTCCGGAGCGTAGCGCGCGATCAGGCGGTCGAAGGTCTGGCGCGCGTCGAGCAGGCTGGCGTGGAGGGTCCCCGGGGCGTCCAGGGAGACCGGCACCTCCTGGAGCCTCGCCTCCTCCCCCACTCCCAGGGCTTGCTTGAGACGGAGCGACGGGTCGAAGGTCATCACCAGCGTGTTCTTCCCCTCGCGGGCGGAGAGCACGGCCATGGCGGCGGCGAGAGTGGTCTTGCCGACGCCGCCGGAGCCGACGACGATGACCAGCGGATAACGGTCCGAGATCAGCTCCATGCGCCTCCTCCCAGCCCGCTCTCTCTCACGCTTTCTCCCGCGTTTTCTCCCACGCTTTCTCCCAAATGTTGCCGGGCGGACTCCCCGAAGCAGCGGCCGAGCGCCGAGAGCAGGGCCGGCCCGCGATCGAGGGGAAGCTGCGGCAGCTCGACCCGCGTCCCCTGCCACCCCGCCTTGAGCCTTGCCAGCTCCCGCTCGTTGAGCGCCCGCCGCCGGCGCCAGAGCGCCACCAGCTCGTTCTCCGGCTCTCCCGGCACCGCGTGCGGCGCCGGCGGATACAGGCCGTTGACCACCAGCAGCTCGGGATCGCGCTCCACCCGGTCGCGCAGCGCCTGGCGCAGCTCCAAGGCCTCCTCGACCGGCATCTCCTCGGCCTGGGTGACCACCACGATGCCGCACTTCCGCGCGTCGGCGACGAGCGCCGCGAGCTCCGAGGCCATCGTGGAGAAAGGGCCGCTGGTGATCACCTCCGAGACGAGCCGCGGTGCGGCAAGGAGGCTCACCCCGTGGCCGGTGGCGGGCGCGTCGAGGACGATGGTGTCGAGGTCCGGCGCTCCCAGCCCGCCCAGCCCGCGCAGCAGGCGCAGGGCATGGCCCAGGATCGCCAGCTCCTTCAGGCCCGGAGCACCGGCCGCGAAGTGATGGTAGACGGGACTGTCGAGCACCCGCCGCGCCAGCAGCTCCAGCTTCAGCCGCTCGCGCACCACCTCGTCCAGCACCTGGCGCGGCTTGAGGTTCTGCACCCACAGCCGCGAGTCGGTCTGCACGATGGCGCCGCCCGAAGGGGGGACGCCCAGCATCTGGTGGACGTTCTCCCGGGGATCGACCTCCACCACCAGGGTCCGCCGTCCCGCGGCGGCGAGCGACCGCCCCAGCGTGGCCGCGACGATCGTCTTGCCGACGCCGCCCTTCCCCGTGACCACCACGAGCTGGCGGCGGGCCAACCGTTCGATGAGCTCCATTCGCCCTCCCGCTCCGCGCGCTCTGCCGCAGAGCGGCATTACTATACCCGAGAGACGCTCCCCTCATGGTCCCGCTTGCCCCTCCAGGCTGCACGTCTTTACCAAGAGACCGCTTCCCGGGCATGCCGCCCGGATGGAGGACAGAGTGTGAAGAAAACCGTCAAGAAGCTCGCGCTCAGCAGGGAAACGCTCCGGAACCTCGAGGACAGCACTCTCCTGTCGCCGGTCGGCGCCGCCGTCACCCAGGTCGACTGCACCCTGGTGAACGGATCTTGCATCAGCACCCGGCCTACCTGCTTCTGTACCGCCGCCGTCACGACCTGTACGGGCACCACCCCGTAACGCGGATCTCTCCACCCGGGAGCCCTCCCGGGTGGGGACCTTCACGCCGACGACCGGCGGAATTCCTCCTCTTGCCCTTTCGTTCTCCTCCCTCGAGACCAGGAGGCCGAAACCCCATGTCATCTCCGCCTTCGCGCTCCGCGTCCCGCTGCTTTGCCCTGCTCTTCGTCCTCGTCCTGCTCGCCTCTCTACCGGCTCTCGCCCGGCCGCAGACCATCCTCGACGACGCCGAGTTCCGCGCCCAGGCGCAGGCGGGTCTCGACCGCCTGTACGACATGGACTTCAACGGCGCCGACGCCGCCTTCGCCGCTATCTCCAAGCGCTATCCGGACCATCCCGTCGGTCCCTTTCTGGAAGCCCTCTCCCCCTGGTGGCAGATCCAGGTCAACTCTCTGGACGAATCGCGGGACGATGACTTCCTGAAGGCCATGGACCAGGTCCTCGACCGCTGCGAGCGCCGGTTGAAGAAGGACCGGCAGGACCTCGACGGCATGTTCTTCGAGGCCGGAGCCCACGCTCTGCGTGGGCGCCTCAACGCCGACCGCGAACGGTGGTTCCGAGCCGCGCGCGACGGCCAGAAGGCCCTCCATTACCTGGAGGAGGTCCGCAAGCGCGATCCCCAGAACCCCGACCTGCTCCTCGGCGTCGGCCTCTTCGACTACCTGGCGGACGTGGTGCCCAGGCAGCACCCCTTCCTGAAGGTCTTCACCAGCTTCTTCCCCAAAGGGAGCCGCGAGCGCGGGCTCGCCGAGCTCCACACGGCCGCCGAGAAGGGGCAGTTCGTCTCCACCGAGGCCGCCTTCTCCCTGCTCCAGGTCTACTTCGTGTTCGAGAACGACTACGCGACTTCCCTCCACTACGCCCGCCTGCTGCGGGACCGCTACCCGGACAACTCCCTCTTCCACGTCTACGAGGGGCGCTCCTTCGCCCGCCTGAACCTTTGGGACGAAGCGCGCCGGACCCTTCAGGAAGTGGCGCAGCGGCAAGCCGAGGGGAAGCCCGGCTACCGCGGCGACGTGGCCGAGCAGGCCCTGTACCTCCTCGCCCGCGACGCCATGCGCCGTCGGCAGTACCCCCAGGCCCTCGACTTGCTGCAGAGGCTGGAGCGCGAGCCGCAACGCGGCAAGGAGGAAAGCGTCTACAAGACTCTCGGCCGCCTTTGCCGCGGCATGACCCTCGACGCCCTCGGCCAGCGCGACGAGGCCCTCCGCTTCTACAAGTTGGTGCGCTCCGCCAAGGGACCGGACTCGGCCCGCGACCTGGCGAAGAATTTCCTCAAGGCGCCGTATCCGGGGTAGGCGTCAGTCGAAAGCCGAGGTCTCGATCTCCGGCGGCACCTGGCGCCGGAAGGCATAGATCACCCCGCCCACGGCCAGGGCGACGGCGCCCGCGATGAGGTTCTTGGCCTCGGCGCTGATCGCGAACACCACGCAGAGGATCGCCGCGGCGATGGGGATCGTCCAGCCGCCGGGGAGGCGCACCGCGGGCTCCTTCGCGAGCTTGCGGCGCAGCACCGGCACCGCGAGGGCCGTCCCGAAGTAGGTGGCGAGCCGGGCCACGGCCGAGAGGGTGGCGAGCGCCTCGAACGAGCCGGTGAAGGCGAGCGGCAGGGCGATGGCCGTCTGCACCAGCACGGCGATCCAGGGAGTGCGATACTTCGGATGGAGGTCGGTCAGGACCCGCGGGCCGAAGCCGTCGCGCGCCAGGGCCCAGAGATAGCGGGGGCCGGAGAGCACGGTGTTGCTGTTGGTCCCCAGGATGGAGATGGCGCCGCCCACCGTCATCAGCAGCCCTCCCCAGCCGCCGAGGAACCGCTGCGCGGCGTCGGCGAGGGGAGTTTGGGATTGGGCGACGCCCGGCAGGGTGCCCAAGGCCACGAACTGCACGGCGGTGTAGATCAGGGTGACGATGACGATCTGGACGATGAGCGCGAACGGCACGTCCCGCCGCGGGTTCTTGAACTCCCCCGCCGGGGCGGCCGTGTTCTCGAACCCCGCGTAGGCGAAGAGGAGGAGGAGCACGGCGTCGCCCAAATGCCCCGGATTCGTGGCCTGGACGGAGCGCGCCAGGCCCGACGAGACGAAGAACAGGCCGGCGGCGATGAAGATCAGGAGCGGCAGCGTCTTGGTGATCGCCAAGAAGACCGCCGTACGCACTCCGGACTTGACCCCCACGACGTTGATGCCGGTGAGGATCAGGACCGGGACCGAGATGGAAAGGGCGCGCCCGATCCCGACGTTGGCGGCCGGCCAGACGAAACCCAGGGCGCGGGCGAACCCGACGGAAAGGGAGGCCACGGAGGAGACCCGCGCCAGCCAGGTCATCCATCCCACCTCGAACCCCACCAGGTCGCCGAACGCCTCGCGGGTGTAGACGTAGGCGCTGCCGGGGCGGTCGAAGTAGCTCCCCGCCTCGGCGAAGCAGAGCACCAGCAGGAGGACGGCGAAGCCCGCCAGCACCACGGCGCCGACGCTCAGGTAGCCGAGGAATCCGGCCGCCGCGGCCGGCAGCAGGTAGACGCCGCTGCCGATGACGTCGTTGACCGAGAAGCCTACGATCTCCCAGCGGGAGACCGCCCGGCGGAAGCCGGGGCGCGGCGGCACGGCGGAGGCGGCGGACGAGTCGGTCAAGGCGACCGATGCTATCACCGCCCCGGCCCGGTCTCGCGTGCTACAGTCCCAAAACCATGGATTGGGAGCCCCTGATCGCCGCCGCCACGGCGGCCCGCGCCCACGCCTACGCGCCTTACAGCCATTTCGACGTAGGCGCCGCCGTGCTGATGGAAGACGGCTCCATCCACGCCGCGGCCAACGTCGAGAACTGCATTCCCACCCTCGCCATCTGCGCCGAGCGCAACGCCGTGGCCGCCGCAGTCTCGGCGGGCCTGCGCCACCCCCAGGCCGTGGCCGTGGTGACCGATATGAGCCCCCCGGCCCGCCCCTGCGGCCTCTGCCGCCAGACCCTGGCCGAGTTCGCCCGCGACCTGCCCGATCTGCCGATCCTGGTCGTCAACCCTCAGGGGGAACGAGTGGAGACGACGCTGGCGGAGCTTTTGCCGCAGCCGTTTTCGTTGCCGGTGTAGGCCCTGCCCAGGGCTTACGGCCTGGGCTAGAAATCTGCCGCCCTACGGGCTGGGGTGATGGCAACCGTGCCCTTCCATCTGTTCGGACCGTGGTCTCCCTCGTCCCTGATGTCCTTGGTGTCCTTGTCGTCCCTTCTTGCTGTTCGCCCTCTTCTCCGTCTACCTTTCTCTCCCGTTTCGCACTACTCTTAGGGGCTGAAATTCGCCCCAGGAGGGTCGTGCCGCTCCATGGAAGGTCCGTTCCCGGCGCCGGAAGACCGCGCGCTGCCTGACGAAGTTGCCGTTTCGCTGGCCCCCCTCGTGGAGCGAATCTCGGCTCTCCTGCCTCCTCTCGGGGACGGTGCCGGAAGCGTCGTGCTGGCCGCTTTCGACTCCGGCCCCGGCCAGCTCGGCTCCCCCCGGGTGGCACAGGTGGCGGCGTGGATCGCCCTGGCCCGCCGGGCCGCGGCGGCGGGCCGCGGCTTCGCCTGGGGCGTGCTCCAGGAGCCCGGGGAAGCGCTCGCTTCCGGCATCACGGCCGAGGGGCTCCTGCGCCTGGTGGCCTCGCGCACGCCTCACGAGGCCGACGCCGGGCAGCTCGCGGCCTGGCGCGAACGCCTGGCAGCAACGCCGGAGCTGGCGGAAGCGTGGATGATCGGGCCCCCCCGGCTCGGCTCCCCCTCGACGCCGCAGGGCTCCTCCCGGCTGCAGATCTGGGACGACCTCACCCCGGGAGAGCGGCGGGTGGGCGTCACCGTTCACACCGCCTCCGGAGTCGTGGCCCATGATCTCCTCGAGCTGCCGGAGGAGGGGGATTGCGTCCGCCTGCTGCGTCTCGCCGCCCCGCCCGCCGAGGCGGTGCCGGCGGTGAGCTCGCCGGCTGCGGACGAGCCATCCCTTTTCCCTCCCGTCCAAACCGTCCAGTATCCGGCCGCTCCGGTGCACGGGGAGGGTGATCCGTCCAGCCACGGGCCCGCTCGGAAAGGAGGGCGTCTCACCGCCGTCTTCCACCGGCTCACCGGCCGCGCCGCCCTGGTCCACCGCTTCTCACGGGCCGTCAGCCGCCACCATGCGGCCTACCTGCGACGGTTGATGGAGATGCTGGAGAGCGGCGATTTCGACAACGCCCTGCGCTATGCCGTGCCGCTCGCCGTGCCTGCCGAAGCCGGACCCCGCCGCCTCCCCCTGCGTCCCTTGGCGCCGCGCTCCGAGTTGCGCATCCGCCCCGAGCGGTCGCGGCCATGGTCCTCCTCCGGCATCGCCCCCGAGGTCTACGGCGAGCTCCAGCGCCTGTATCGCCAGGCCTTTCAGCGCCTGGAGGCGCAGGAGCGGATCGAAGAGGCCGCGTACCTGCTCGCCGAGGTCCTCCACGCGCACGAGGAGGCGGTCGGCTTCCTGGAGCGGCACGGCCGCTTCCGCCTCGCCGCGGAGATGGCCGAAGCCCGCGACCTGCCGCCGGGGCTGGTGGTGCGCCAGTGGTTCCTGGCCGGAGACCGCGAGCGCGCCCTGCGCATCGCCCGCCGCAAGGGCGCCTTCGGCGATGCCGTGACCGGACTCGAACGAAGCCGCCGGATGGAAGAAGCCGGCGAGCTGCGCAGGCTGTGGGCGCAGAGCCTCGCCAGCGCGGGCAATCACGCCGGCGCCGTCGAAACCCTGTGGCCCCTGGAGAACGAGCGGCGCCACGCCTTGGCGTGGATGGACCGCGCCATCGAGCAGGGGGGGCCGCCCGCCGGCCGCATGCTGGCCCGCAAAGTAGCCTTGGCGCCGGAGCCCTTCGAGAAGGTGCGGGACGCTTGCCTGGCCCTCCTCGAGAGCTGGCGCGTCGAGGGGGCGGCGGCCCGGCTCGCCTTTGCCGACACCCTCCGCCGCGGGCCTCGCACCCTCACCGCCCAATCCCTGGCGAGGGCTGCGGTGCGCTCCCTCGCCCGCGACTCCGGACGCTTGGGCGCGCGCCTGGAGCCCGCCGAGCTGCGCCAGCTCGTGGCCTTCGCGGGCGACGCCGCCCTCAAGGCGGATGCTCCCGCCCTCCCCCTGCCGCCGCGCGAGAGCTGGATCTCCCGCACCGCCCTCTGGCGAGTGAAGATCGCCGCCTCGGACGCCGGCACCATGGCGGCTCACGACGCCTCCTTCCTCCCCAATGGCCTCACTGCGGTGGCCCTGGGCGAGGCGGGCGTGCGCCTGCTCTCCCGCGACGGCCGTGCCGTGGCCGACCTCGCGCCGCCGGCCCATCGCCTCGTCGTCTCCGACCATGGCAACCGTGCCCTGGCCCTGGCGCGCCGCGGCGAGGCCTGGCGCCTGGCGCGGCTCGACTTCGTCAGCCGCACGGCGGAAGACTGGGTCGACGCCCGCCTCGAAGCCTTCGCTCCGGACTACGACGGCGACCTTTGGCTGGTGGCCGAGCGCAACAGCCTGATGGCCGTGGAAACCCGCACCGGCGGCCTCGACGGCGCCTGGGCCTCGCCCCTCCCCGGACCGGTGTTGACGATCGCTCGCTCCCCCACCCACTGCTCGCTCCTGGTGGCATCGCAGGAGCCGGAGATCTGGACCTACGAGCTGCCGAGCCTCACCCTGCGGCACCGCGAAACCCTGACCCGCAGCGGTTCGCCAAGCCCCCGTCCGCTCGGAGTCTCACCCGAGGGGCTCCTCGTCGAGACGCCCGCGGACCTCCTCCCCCCCGGCTCCCGCCCAGGCCCGCCCGCCGCCGCCGGAGACTGGATCGCCTATCCCGTCCAATCCAAGGCAGGAGCCGTCATTCACCTCCATCACCGGCCCAGCGGCGCCATACGCGCCGAGGTCGTTCTCGAAAAAGCCACCGCCGTCACCCTCCAGCTCACCGCGCAGACGCTGACCCTCGCGGACGATCGCGGACGCGTGCTGGTGCTCGATTTGGAGCACGGACAGGTGCGGCGGGACATGCGGCTGTAGGGGGTCGAAACGCGCACCTCCTTGCCAGCCTCCCGCTTCTTGTGATGCAATCCCACGCATCATGACACGCGACGAATACGAACGGCGCATGCGGCACTTGGAGGAGGAGCGGCGCGCCAGCGTCGAGCTCCTGGACACGGCCTACCGCCTTCAGATCCGGGCCCTGCAGCTCGTTTGGGCCATGACCAACGGGGAGGGATCGGAGAACCTGCCGCTGGTGATGGCGTTGCCTGCGGCGACGGCGCCTGCTCCCGCCGCGGCGACGGCGGCGCCTCCCCCCGTCGCCCGGCGCGGCGCCTGGGTGCTGTACGAGGAAGTCCGGAAAGCTCTCGCCGAGGTGCCCCAGGTCTTCGACCGCAACGACGTCTGCAAGGCACTTGGCTACGCGCCGGATCGCGGCTCTTTGTACCGCGTTCTCCAGACCTTGAAGGACGAGGGGATTCTCGCCCTCGAGCAGTGGGGCTCCGGCAAGACTCCGTCGCGCTACCGCAAGACGGGCCGTAGTGACGCCGCTGCCGAGGAGTGACACGACGGAGCGTTCCCCGGCTTCGCAGGCCGGTTCCTGCGACGCCAGGGAACGTTTCCCAGCCGCTCACGAAGGGAGATGAATCACCAGCCTCTGTTTCCGCGTGTCGCAGCAGCGCGTTTGCAACACAGAGGGCGCCTTGTGGGCGGGAGAGATCGGCCGGCGCATCACGCCGACTCCGGGCTGCATCACCGCGCCCGCCGTTGTTGTGATGCAGCTCGTGATCTGCATGACGCAGTTCCCGAGCGGGGTGATGCAAACCGGGGATTGCATCATGCAGATCCCGAGCGTAGTGAAGCAGACCGCAATCTGCATCACGCCGCTCGCCAGCGCGGTGATGCGCTCCACGGTCGGCATGACGCAGATCTAGATCGCGGTGTCGCAGATCCCGGGCGCGGTGATGCGGATCGGGATGTCCGTGGTGCGCTTCCCCAGGCGGCTCAAGCTGCGTTCCAGCGGCGTGGTGATCCAAAAGGAAAACGCCCCACCCCCGAGCTGCGGGGTGGGGCGTCGTTGACGCCCGTTGTGCGATCGAGCGTTTAGGCCCGCGTCGTACGGCGGCGCATCACGCTCCAGCCGGCGAGGAGCAGGCTGAGGCCGAGGAGCGCAAGGCCCCATTCGGAGAGGGTCGGAACCTCGGCGATCGGGCCGGGCGCGACGGTGATGTTCGTCGGATCACCGCCAGGAGTGGTGGTCGGGTCGTCGCTCTGTACCGTCGTGTCGTTGGTGCCGCTCAAGGTGGGATCGTAGGTGACGGTGGCCTGGTTGCTGATCATGGTCCCCACGAAGCCGAGCTTGATGGAGGCGGTGATGGTGAGGGTGACGCTGCCGCCTGCGGGAACGCTGCCGTCCCAGTTCACCGTGTTGCCGCTCGTGGTAGGAGCATTGGCCGGTGGGGCCGCCGAGGCGCCGATCAGAGTGAGCTGAGAGGGCAGGGTGTCGGTAAACTCGTGGCCGGCGTTGTCGGGAGAGGCCACGCTGCCGCTGTTAGTGATGACGATGGTGTAGGTGAAGGTGCCTCCGGAGACGAACGGTCCGTTGGCCTGCTTGGTTACCGTGAGGAGCGGACCCGAGACGTTGAAGCAGGTCGGATCGGTGGCGCCGCCGACTCCCGGATCGTCCGTGAGGGCGGTGGCGTCGTTGGTGCCGTCGTTGTTGCTGTCGTACGAGACGGTGCCCTGGTTGCAGATCGTCTTACCCCCGGCGCCGGCGTTGATGGTGGCGGTGATGGTGATGGTGACGCTGCCGCCCAGCGGGGCCAGCGAGCCGTCCCAGTTGACCGTATTGCCCGCCATGGTCGCCGTGCCGCTGGTGGCTATGGCGGAAACCAGGGCCAGATCGGCGGGGAGGGTATCGGTGAATTCGTGGCCGGCGTTGTCACCCTGGTTGCCGGTGCCGTTGTTGGTGAGCGTCACGGTGTAGGTCACCGTGCCGCCGACGCTGAAGGTGCCGGTGACCGTCTTGGTCGCCGTCACTAGGGCCGCGGGCGCGAAAGCCACGCAGTCGAAGTGGACGGGGGTGACGAGGACCGACCAGGCATTGAACGTGCCGTTGCCGTCGGTGCCGCCCTGGGCCGCCGTGAACACGTCGGCCACCAGCGCCGACCAGGTCCCCTTGGTGCTCAAACCGTTGAACGGCGCCAGGAGGCTCACCGCGTCCTCAGGCCGCACGGGGTCCACCAGGGTCGCCCACGGCGAGTTGTAGACCGGCTGCCACGACTTGGTGTACGGCGCGTCGGCGGTGGTCGCTTCGACCATGTCGGTCGTCGCGTCGTTGACCACGTCGTCGTCGATCACCATGTTGACGATGCTGGTGCCGCCGAGGTCGTTCAAGCCGTCGATCAGGGTCACCATGTCGACGCCGATGCCGCCCGGCGAGCGGAGCATGGCCGTGAGGTCGCCGACACCGGGATGGGTGATGCTGTCGAGGCGGAAGTTGACGTCCGCGATCTCGAAGTCGTCGGTGACGCTGATCTGATGGAAGACGCCGCGGGGGCGGCCGTTGGTGATGGTCAAGTCCGGATTCGGGTCACCCGTGTAGGTGACGACCGGGTCGGTGCCGTTGCGGTTGCCCACCCGCACGCGGAAGGGGGTGGAGGTGGTGCCGATGTTGGAGGCGGTGGTGAGGGTGAAGTCGATGGCGCTGCCACAGGGGACCGACGGGTCCACGGTGATGGTGAAGGTGTCGAGGGTGAAGGCCGCGCCCTGCGGCGCGATGGCGCCGAAGGCCGCCGTGTTGTCGTAGATCGTCACGCCGGGAGTGGAGGTGGAGAGGGTCGCCGTGCCGCCGGTGACCGCCTTGAGCAAGCCGCGCCAGGGGTTGGTCAACTTGACCTTGAGCTTGACCGCCTCGCCCGGATCGAGGGCGCCGTTGTTGTTGTCGGCGCTGTCGTCGATGGTGACGTCGGTCACGGGATTGACCACGTCGAGCACCGGCGAGGTGAACGACTCGTGGACGGCCTCGTGGCTCGCCACGTAGCGGCCGACGACGTGGTAGTCGGCGTGCGAGCCGTAGCCCAGGCCGCGGTCGGCGAAGCCGTCCCAGATCGACTGCTCGTTGGCGCAGGCGTTGGTGGCGCAGTCGGCGTCGATGATGGCGTCGCGCGCGTCGGTGAAGCTCGGGTTGACCGGCGTCATCTTGAGCCCGTCGATGACCATCTGCAGCGTCGTGTGGCTGCCCACCGCCACGTTGCCGTTGGCCCCGGCGGGATCGGCGATCACCCGGGCGCGCACGCCCCACAGGGTCAGGGCCCAGATCTCACCCGAGTTGTGGACCTCCATGCCGCCGTTCAGGTTGAAGGTGATCGGGGACCCCGGGGAGAGGGTGCCGCCGGAGAGGTCGTTGGTGACGTCGTCGACGTCCGCCCAGGTCATCGGGTTGATGGCGCGTTGGGAGGTGTAGGGGAAGCGGCGGATGCCGTAGACGTAGTTGTCGAGGAGGCCGTTCAGCTTGTAGGTGGCGTAGGCGCCGCTGGCGTACTCGCCCGTGGGGATGTCCGTGGGGGTGGTGTTGAGCAGGGAGAGGGCGACGAAGTCGCTCCACCCCTCGCCCATGCCGCGGGCGGGGTCCCAGTTGAGGCCGGCGGCGTTGCCCACCAGGCGGTTGCTGGTGCCGTGCGTGAGCTCGTGCATCAGCACTTCCTGGTCGAGGTCGCCGTCGCGGTCGATGGTGGGACCGGTGAAGCGGAACATCTGCGCCCGGCCCGAGGTGCCGTCGGGCGGGGTCGAGAAGTTGGCGTTGTTGGTGCTGGAGCCGTCCTCCGCGTCGGCGTTGACGCGGTCGTTCCCCAAGCCCATGCCGCTGAAGTTGGTGGCCTGGAAGTTGCCGGCGGCCTCGTCGAAGCCGAGCTTGAAGAGCTGGTCGTGATACCAGTTGACGACGTAGAAGAGGTGGGTCACGACGCCGCGGCGGAACTGGTCGATGGCCAGGGTCCCGTTGTTGCCGTTGCCGGTCGCCGTCTGGCCGGCCTCGGGGTTGCCGCCCTGCGGCGGCGGCAGGAAGCCGGTCTGAAAGTCGCGCGGCGCGGTGCCCAGGAAGTCGCGGTTGCGGCCGTTGGAGTCCGGGTTGCCGGTCGGCCGGCCGTTGCCGTCGAGCACGCTGCCGGCGTCGGTGTCGCAGACGTTGGTGTTGGCGCCGCCGGTCGTGCGGTCCAGGCAGGCCACCACGTTGTTGCCCAGGGTCTGGGTCTCGTTGGCGGTGCAGCCGCCGACCGGACAGTCGTTGATCCAGCCGTTGGGGCTGGCGATGGGGTCGTAGGCGGTGTGCATGCTGACGACGGTGGGCTGGATCTCCGGGAACTGAGTGCCGCCGCCGGGCGCGGCGGTGGTCGGCGACTGCGGCGCCGGGCTGTCGGCGGGAGTCGTGCCGTCGGCCTGCACGTAGACGCGGAAGCGGGCGTCGTGGGCCGAGGCGTAGTCGCGGATGTTCTTGCGCCACAGCACGTCGCCGGTCTCGGCGTCGACGATGGCGTACCAGTCCTCCTGGCCCTCGGTGAAGACCACCAGCGACCAGGCCGGCACCAGCAGGCCCGGGGCGAGCGGGAAGAGCACCTGGCGGGCGGCGATGGGGCCTGCCACGAAGTCGTCGTTCTCCGACAGCACCATCCGTCCGCCGTCCTCGGCGGTGACGGCGAAGGAGGAAGGAACGGCCGTCTTGCCGTCGGCCTCGAGCAGGCGGACGACGGCAGCCTCCGGCAGCATCAGGCTCGACGAGTCGACCGTCCCGGCGAAGGCGCGCGCATGCGGCACCATCAGGCCGAGGGTCTTCGTCAGCCGCCCCTCGCGGTCGAGGAGGAAGCGGGTCTCGCTCTGGAACACCGGGCGGCCGTCGATCTGCTGCTCCATGCGGAGCATGCGCAGGCCGCTCGTGCCGCCGGGGCTGTCACCCAGGGCGACGAGGTCCGCGGCGTCAGCGGCCGACAGGCCGTAGACGTCGCCGTACCGGCTCAGGAAGTCGCGCACGACGTCCTCGCTGCTGCGGCCCGGGGCGGGTCCGGTCAGCGAGCCGGTCTTGCTGCGCACCACCGAGGGGGCGCCGGTCAGGTTCGAGAGCTTCACCTCGAGACCGGGCTGCGTGGCCTGGTGCTTGGCGATGGCGACGGCGATGGCCGCCGCCTGGGCACGGGCCGCGGCGAAGCCGGAGGTCTTGCGCGCGCTGCGCGCGGCGGTGGCCCTTTCGTACGCCTGCTTGTAGTTGACCCGGGCGTCGACCATGTTGCCGAGGGAGGGCCGGGCCAGCAAGGGGGGGGCGGAGATCGCTCCGGCCGAAGGGACGAGAGCGAGGGCGAAAGCCAGGATCAGGCTTCCTTTTTTGAAGAGGCTCGACACTATTTCACCTCCTGGATAGGGGAGTGCCTTGAAAGCACGGGCTCTGCGAGCCCGGAAGGTACGGGGTTCTCGGTCGAAGCCTCGCCGCCGAAGGCGAAGCTCTCCCCGGCCCGGGCGGCGGTCACCGCAGCGGACGGGTAAGGAGACAAGGATTGCGACCAGGTGAAGAGGCGGCAGCTCGCGCCACCCCTGACTAGGTCCGACACGATTCTCACCTCCTATGAGCTTCGAGCGGCGTCTGGGGGAACAGCTACGGAATGGCGAGGAGGCTACCACGATCTCGTCAAGAATGTCACCCTCGCATGACGCCTTCGTCAAATTTGTCGCCCGCGACGTGCATTCCCAGCTCCCGAACCGCCGTCACAGCCCCTTCAGCACCTGCCGCGCCCGGCGCTGCGCCCTCTCCCGGTCCGGCAGGGGCAGGTCTCCGAACAGCGCGAGCGCCCGCTCCCGGCCTCCCGCCAGCAGGGTGAGAACCTCCCGGAACTGCTGCTCTCCACGGTCGCGGTTGCCGAGGCGCAGGAGGCAGTCGCCGAGGAGGACGCGGACCTGGAAGAGAGCGGGATCGAGGTAGAGGGCGGCGCGGTAGGCGGTGAGGGCCTCGTCCGCACGGCCGGCGAGGTCGTGCAGGAACCCCTCCAGGGCATGGGCGGAGGGCTCGGAAGGATCGGCGGCGAGCGCCTGCTCGACGGCCCGGCCCGCTTCGGCGATGCGGTTGGCCGCCAGCTCGCGGGCGGCCTCCAGCAGCCGCTCATGGGCTCCGGGAAGGAGGACTGGGGACGGCGGCTCGGCCGGCGGCGGCGAAGGTGGAGGCTGCGGCACGGAGACTTTCGGCGGCGCCGCCGGAACGGGGCGGGGAGCGCGGGGACGCTCGGAGCGCTTGGGTGCCGGAACGGCCAGGCTCGCGGGCACGGCGGACCCAGGCTCGCGGTGGCGGTAGGCGAAGCAGGGGCCGAGGTCGACCGACTCCAGCTCGTCCTGGATCTGCCACAAGGTCTCCGAAGCCCCCAGGAAGAGGTAGCCGGCGGGGGCCAGCAGGCGGGCCACCTGGGAGATCACCCAGCGTTGCAAGGGACGGCGGAAGTAGATGAGGACGTTGCGCATCAGCACCAAGTCGAGCTCTTCGTGGGGGAGGACGAAGGGCGCGTGGGCGAGGTTCAGGGGCTGGTACTGGATGCGCGCGCGCAGCCCGGGGTCGAGCTCGTAGAGCTTGCCGCGGCGGGAGAACCAGCGCGCCAGCAGCTCCGGCGGCACCTGGGCCACGGCGCGCTCGCCGTAGAGGCCGAGGCGGGCGCCGGCCAGCGCCTCCTCGTCCACGTCGGTGGCGGCGATGGTCCAGCTCCAGCCGGCGAGGGCCGGCTCGCCGGCGAGGACCATGGCGAGGGTCGCCGGCTCTTCGCCGCGGGCGCAGGCCGCGGACCAGATGCGGAGCTGCCGCGTGGCGGAGCGGGCCCGCACCAGCTCCGGCAGGATGCGCTGGCGGATGACCTCGAACTGCTGAGGCGCGCGAAAGAAGTACGACTCCTTGATGGTGACGAGGGGGATGAGGCTCGCCCATTCGTCCCGCAGCTCGCGGGCGGTGAGGGCGTGCACGTACTCGGCCACGCCGGAGAGGCCGAGGGCGTGGGCCCGCCGCTCGGCCACCTCTTCCACGAAGGGCATGCGGGCGGGCGGGATGACGTTGCCCGTGGTCTCCCGGATGAGGGAGACGAGCTGCTGCACGGGCGAAACCCACTCCGGGGGAAGCGCGCTCATGGGCGGATGCGGTTCCGGCCCGCGGCCTTGGCCTCGTAGAGGCGGCGGTCCGCCAGCGATACCAGGAGGTCGGTGGTGAGCGGTCCCGGGAGCTCGTCGCGCGAGGCGACCCCGAACGAGGCGGTGACGCCCAGCTCGCCCCCCCCGCTGGGAAGGCGGATGCGGGCGCCCTCCAGGCCCACCCGCAGCCGCTCCGCGGCCTGGCGCGCCGATTCGAAGTCCACCTGCGGCAGCACGGCCAGGAACTCCTCGCCGCCATAGCGCCCCAGGATGTCGGTGCTGCGCAGGCAGCGGCGCAGCACCGCGGCGCCTTCGCGCAGCACGGTGTCCCCGGCGAGGTGGCCGTAGGTGTCGTTGACCTCTTTGAAATGGTCGAGGTCGCAGAGCACCACGCTCAAGGGATAGCGGTAGCGGCGGGCGCGCTCCAGCTCTTCGGTTAGCCGGTCGTAGATCACCCGGTGGTTGAGCTGCCGGGTGAGGCCGTCGATGGTGGAGAGCTCGTGCAGGCGCTGGGAGAGGCGGGCGTTGTCGAGCACCAGGGCGAGATGGCGGGTGAGGGATTCGACCAGCTCTTCCGTGCCCGGGTCGAAGCCGTGCGGATCGCGCGGCATGACGGCGAGGACCCCTTCGGCCTCGCGCATCGGCAGCGGCATCCACAGGGCGCGGTCGATCTCCACTGCGACGTCCCCCCGGCGCTCGCCGGCGTAGCGGATCTCCACCGGCACGTCCGGCGCCAGGCTCAAGGTGCCGACCAGGAGGTCGGCCAGGGTCTCGACGTCGGCGGCGCGGATGGGATCCTGCAGGAGGATCTGGACCAGCCCCGAGCCGACCTCCGCCACGGCCAGGGCGAGGAACGGCGCGTCCACCACCTGGCCCAGGATCTCCAGGCCGTCCTGGGCCGCGGCGTGGAAGTCGCTCGCCGCCATCCCTTTCTCCAGCAGGGTGTTGACCACCGTCGCCCGGAGCAGCGAGGAGTCGAGGTGGCGCGCCACCCGCGCCAACACCTCCACCGGTCCCAGGGCGCTCAAGTCGGGGGTCTCGGCGCCGCTCCGCTTCCGCGGCAGGGCGGCGGCCTTCTCCACCAGGCGAATGACAGTGGTGACCAGGTGCTGCGGGTCGTGGTCCTTGGTGAGGTAGGCGTCCGCGCCGGTGCGCAGGCTCCAGTAGCGGGAGGCCGCCTCGCCGTGGCTGGTGAGGATGAGCACCGGGATGTGGGAGGTCGCGGGGTCCGCCTTGAGCAGACGCAGCAGCGGGAAGCCGTCCATGGTGGGCATCTCGAGGTCGGTGACCACCACCGCCGGCTGCTCGCGCAGGGCGGTCATCGCCCCCTCGGCGCCATCCCGCGCCTCCACCACCTGGAAGCCGGCGCCGCGCAGGGCACGGGCGAGGATGGCCCGGGTCACCTCGCTGTCGTCCACCACCAGGACGCGCCGGTTCACGGCTCACCCCCCTTGGTCCACAGGCGGACCAGCGTCTTGGCCAGGCCCCGCGGCGGCAGGGCCACCTCGGCCGCCCCCTTCTCCAGGGCCACCCGCGGCATGCCGAAGACGACGCAGCTCGCTTCGTCCTGCACCAGGGTGATGCCGCCGGCCGTGCGCAGGGCGAGGAGCCCCTCGACGCCGTCCGCTCCCATACCGGTCATCAGCACCCCGGCCACCTCCCGTGGGCAGCTCCGGGCGCAGGAGTCGAACAAGTCGTCCACCGACGGCCGGTGGCCGCGGCGGGGCGGAGAGTTGGCGTCGAGGCGCAGCACGCCGCCGGCGGCCAGCCGCAGGTGGGAGCCGCCGGGCGCCAGCCGCACCATGCCGCGGCGTAGCGCCTCGCCGTCCTGGGCCAGGCGGACGTCGAAGGGGAGCTCCTTGTTGAGCCAGTCGGCGAATCCCAGCTCGAAGCCGGAAGCGATGTGCTGGACGATCAGGAAGCCCACGGGGGCATCGGCCGGCACCTCCTCCAGGAGGTCGCGGATCGCCGCCGGCCCGCCGGTGGAAGCGCCGATCGCCACCCAGCGCAGCTCGAAGGGCGCCTTGATCAGGGCTTCGGGGCTCGCCGTACGGACGCGCCGCGGTGCTCGCTGCGGCCGCGGCGCGGTCTGCGCCAGGGCCACGGTGCGCACGGTCTCCGGCAGGCTCTCGGCGAGCTGCTGCCAGCTCGGCGTGTCTTCCGGCTTGGGGAGGACCTCCAGCGCGCCCCGCCGCATGGCCTCGAAGGCGGTCTGCATCTGGTTGCGGTTGGCGCGCGAGGAGAGGACGACGATGGGGGTCGGCCGCACGGCCATGATCCGCTCGGTGGCGGCATAGCCGTCGAGCACCGGCATCTGCAGGTCCATCACCACCACCTGCGGCTGGAGGTCGATCACCATCTGCACGGCCTGGGCGCCGTCCGCGGCCTCCCCCACCACCTTGATGTCGCGGGTCTTCGAGAAGAAACGGCGCAGCACGGCCCGCACCGAAGGGGAGTCGTCGACCAGGAGGACGGTGATCACGCCGCCACCCCCCGGACCTCTCTCCTCCCCGGTCTCCTCCCCGATTGGCCGGGTTTCATCGGCCGCTCCCGCTCAGGCGGCGGACCAGGTCCACCAGCTCGCCGGCATCCAGGCTCTGCTTGGTGAGATAGGCGTCCGCCCCCACTTTGAGACCCCTGAGGCGGTCCTCCGGGCGGTCGCGGGTGGAAACGACGATGATCGGTAAATGGGCGAAGTGCTCCATGCTGCGGAGCTGGGCGGCCAGCTCGAAGCCGTCCATGCGCGGCATCTCGATGTCGGTGACGACGCAGTCGAAGCTCTCCTCGGCCAGCAGCGAGAGGGCTTCCTCGGCGTCGGAGGCGGCGGCGACGAGGAAGCCGGCGTCCTCCAGCAGACGCCGCTCCATCTCGCGGGTCACCAGCGAGTCGTCCACCAGCAACACCCGCACCCGCCGGATCACCACCTGCGGCCGGGCCGCGGGGAGGGCCCGCAGGTACTCGGCCTGGGCGAGGACGGCGGGCGAGAGCACCCCCACTGGCTCGCCGGAGGCGAGCAGCGCCACCCCCTCCAGCAGGTGGTCGGTGGGCACCCGGCGGGTGATGGGGCGCACCAGCACCTCGTGCTCCCCTGCGACGTCGTCCACCGCCAGGGCCAGCGGCTGGCCGGAGACGACGCCCTCCAGCAGGAGCTGGCTCTCCGCCGGCGGCTGGCCGTAGAGGCGGGCCAGGGGAACGAAGGGGACCAGCCGCTCGGGGAGGACGGCGAGGCTGCGGCCGTCGCGCTCCACCACGGCGCTCGCCGCAATGCGGGTGGCGCGGCGCACCACCGAGGCCGGCAGGGTGATCTTGAGCTCCCCCACCTTGAGCAGCATCACCGACTCGCCGCGGCGGGCCACCGGCACCTCGACCGTGAAGGTCGTCCCCCGCTGCGCCTCGGTCTCCACGAAGACCTCGCCGCCCACGCGGTTGACGACGTTGGCCACCACGTCGAGGCCGACGCCGCGGCCGGAGACCTCGGAGACCTGTTTGCGCGTCGAGAACCCCGGGGAGAAGAGGAGGCGCAGGGCCTCCTTCTTGCCCATGCCCGCGGCGCTGCCGGCGTCCACCAGCCCCACCGCCACCGCCTGCTGGAGCACGCGAGCGACGTCGATGCCGCCGCCGTCGTCGGCGATCGTCAGCCGCACCTTGGGGCCGTCGGCGTGCGCCGAGATGCGGATGCGCCCGGTGCGCGGCTTGCCGAGGACCTGGCGCACGTCGGGGGGCTCGATGCCGTGGTCCACGGCGTTGCGCACCAGGTGGAGGAGCGCCTCTTCGAGCTCGCGGGCGATGCGGCGGTCGAGGCGGGTCTCCTCCCCTTCGAGGTCCACCTCGGCCTCTTTCTTGAGCGACCGCGCCAGCTCGCGGGCATAGCGGGCGAAGGAGAGGAGGAAGCCACGCATCGGCTGGAGCTGGAGGGAGAGCATCTGCTCGAGCTGCTCCTCGGCCGAGCGGATGAGCCGGCGCTGCCCCCCTTCGAGCTCCACCGCCACCCGGCGCAGCATGGTGGCGAGCACCGCCAGCACCTGCGTGGGCTGCGGCTCGTGGAGCCCCTCTTCCGCCAGGCGGGCGAGGTCGTAGATGCGGTCCACCACCTGGCGGCCGGCGATGGCCATGATGCGCACCTGGGTGGCACGCTCGGCTACGGCGTCGAGGGCGCCGGTGTCGACGCGCACGTCGCCCGAGACCGGGCCGGTCTTGGGGGCGGCGGGCGAGGGCGCAGGCGCCGGTGAAACCGGCGGAGCCCGCTCCGGGGCGGGGGGCGGATCCGACCGATCCGACGGATCCGACCGATCCGTCGGATGAGGAACCTCCTCCGCCGCCACCGGCTCGCTCGCCGGAGCCGCCGCCTCCGCGGCATTCGCCCGCAGCAACTCCACCAGCTCGGGATCGACCGGCGGCTCATTCCCTTTGGAGACCGCCTCCACCAGCACCGTCAGCTCGTCCACCACCCGGGTGAGGAGGGCGATCATCCCCGGCCGCGCGGCGTGGAGCACCTCCTCGGCGGCGTGGCAGAGCTCGGCGAGGCCGCCGATCCGCATCATCCGCCCGGCGCCCTTCAAAGTGTGGAGCTCGCGCTTGGCTTCGACGGCCGACTGCGGATCGCTCTCCAGGCGAGGGACGCTCGTCGCCAGCCGCTCCAGCCGGTCGCGCGCCTCTTCCACGAAGAGGGGGATCAGATCCGCGAACTCGGCGTCCAAGGGCTCCCCGCGCTCTTCTAGATCTTGGTCCAGCTATCGACGTTGACGTCGAGGCCGAGGACCCCTTCGAGCTCGCCGTTCTCGTAGATCGGCGTCGCGGCGGTGAAGATGGGCTGCCCCGAGAAAAGCGAATTGAAGAGCGGCGTCAGGATGGTGTGCTCCTCCGCGACCGCCGCCTTGTACCACGGCCGCTCGGCGAAGCCGTCGCCCGCCTTGACCGGCGGCGGCACCGGGCGGTCGCCCACGATCTGGCGGTTGACGGTCAAGGCCGTCTGGTTGTGCTTGCCGTCATAGAAATAGAGGCACTCGACGAACGACTGGCGGTGCACCAGGTCTTCGAGCAGCCGCTCGATCGCCTCCCAGTTGCCCAGCCGGCGCCGCACCTCGCGCGCCCAGGTCTCGGCCGTCTGCTTCAAGGAGTGGGGGGAGTCCAAGTGGAACGACTGGGCGAGCATCTGGATGACGAGCCCCAGGTTGTTCAGCCGGTCGGCCGTCTCGGAGAACTGCTTCAGCCCGTCGGCCATGCGCTGCACCACCTGGCTCACCTCCTTCAAGGTGAGCACCACCTCGTCCGAGGCGGCGTTCTGCTGCTGAGTGGCGAGAGAGATCTCGCGCGCCACCCGGGCCGTGTCGCTGGAGGCGCCGCGCAGCTCCTCGATGGCCGCGGCCGCGGCGCGGGCCCTCTCCAGCACCCGGCCGGCTTCCATGCTTCCTTCCTCAGTGGCGACGACCGTGGCGCGGATCGATCCGGCGAACTCGTCGAGCAGGTTGCGCACGGAATCCACCGACTCCTGGGAGCGCTGCGCCAGGCGGCGCACCTCGTCGGCCACCACCGAAAAGCGGCGGCCGTGGTCGCCCGCGGCGGCCGCCTCGATGGCGGCGTTGAGCGACAGGATGTGGGTCTCCTGGGCGATCTCGGTGATCAGGTCGAGCACGCGGTAGATCTCCTTCGAGCGGGTACCCAGGATCTCGGCGCGGCTGGCGATGCCGCTGATCCGCTTCTTGACCTCCTCGATCCCCCCCACCGCCTCCTCGACGGCGACCTGGCCGGCATTGCCGCTCTCCTCCGCCACCTGCGCCAGCTCGGCCTGGGAGGCGGCGTTGTCGGCGATCTGGCCGGCGGTGCGGGCCAGCTCCTCCATGGCGGCCGTGATCTCCACCACCGACGCCGCCTGCTGCGAGGAGCCGGAGGCGAGCTCCGAGGCGATCTCGTTGACGGCATTGGCGGCTGTCGCCACTTCGATCGAGCTCGACTGGATCTGCTGCGCCAGCACGTCCAGGGCATTGGCGGCGTTGCCCAGCGCCACCGCCAGCCGGCCCGGGAGGGAGCGGGCACTCTCCGAGCAGTTCACCAGGTCCCCGGCCCGCAGGCGGTCGAGCGCCTGGACGAGGGTCTCCTCGATCGCCTGCCGGCGCTCCCCCGCGCTCTCCACCCGCCCGCGCAGGTGCTGCTGCGAGCGGTAGACGATGCGCACGTACACCGCGAAGGTGGCGGCGGCGATGAGCAGGAAAGCGTCGAACGGCCAGGTGGGGCCGCCACTCGCCTGCGTCGCCATCAGCAGCACCAGCCCCGCCAGCCCGATACCGCCCAGGATGAACAAGCCGGCCAGCGCGTGGTTGAACGATTCAGTCACGTCCCGCATCGGGGCAATCTCCTTCCAGGGGGCGCAAGGCCGCGGGTGGGTGGCCCGGGTCCACCACCACCACCGGCTCGCCGCCGTAGACCGCGAGACCGGCCGCCGGCTGCGGCCAGAAGCGCGCGAAGGCCGGCGCCAGCGGCCGCAGGCGCAGGTCCTCCACGACACCGAGGATCTCGTCCGCCACCAGGTCGCCGCCGCCGGTCGCGATCCGGTAGTCCGTACCCCGCCGGCCGAGACCCTCCACGGCGGCGTTGGCGATTCCCCACAGGCCACCGCCGCGGCGCAGCAGCAGGTAACCGCGGGCGAGGGGCACGCTCACGCCGTCCGCCCCAGCGCTTCGAGGTTGAGGACGCGCACCACCTCGCCCCCCACCGGCGCCTCGCCGAGCAGGAAACCGCCGTCGCCGGCCACCACCGACGCGGGCGGCACGTGCACCACCTCCAGCGCCGCATCGGCGGCGAGGCCCAGCATCTCGCGCGCCTCGGCCGGCCCCACCCAGACCACGACGGTGACGGGGTAGGCCGGATTGGGACCCGCCGGCGCGTGCACCATGCGGCCGAGGTTCAAGACCGGCAGCGGCTCGCCGCCGAACTCGGCCAGCCCTTCGAGCTCGGCGGTGGCACCCGGCAGCGGGTGGACGGTGAGCGAGCGCACCACCCGCCGCACCGAGGCGAGGGGGAGAGCGCAGGCGTACTCGCCCGCGCGCACCAGGAGGTGCGTCCCCTCGCGCCGGCTCTTGCCGCTCTCCCCAGGCTCGGACATTTCGGACATTTCGGGCATTGCGGGCATTGCGGGCATGGGCTCCTAGATCCTCGTCCAGCCGGTGACGTTGATGTCGATCCCCAGGACGGCGGTGATCTTCCCCGCGCCGTCGCGCACCGGCGTGCAGACGGTGAAGCAGGCCTCCGAGTTCTGCATCGACTCGTAGGGCGGGATGAGCGTCGTGCGCCAGTGACGGGAGACCGCCTTGAACCATGGCCGGGTGCGCACGTCCGTGTCGTGGACCTTGTTGGCCAGCGAGCGCTGGCGCTCGTTGAGCAGGTCGCGGTTGAAAGAGAGGATCGGCGTCGTGCCGTCGAGGCGCGAGAAGTAGCCGAGCTCCACGAACGGCGCGCCCCCCACCAGCTCGTCGAGCACCTGCGCCCTCTCCTCCTGGCTCGGCGCGGCCTCCACGCGGCGCGCCCAGTCCTCCACCAGGTGTTTGAGCGACCGGGGGGAGGCGAGGTGGAACGACTGGGCGAGGAGCTGGATTTCGAGCCCCAGGGAGTTGAGCCGGTCGGCCGTGGTGGAGAGGTTCTTCAGGCCCCCGGTCATGCGCTGCACCACCAGGCTGACCTCGCGCAGGGTCATCACCACCTCGTCGGAGGCGGCGTTCTGCTGCTGGGTGGCGAGGGAGATCTGCTGCGCCACCCGCGAGGTGTCGCCCGAGGCGCGGCGCAGGTCCTCGATGGCCTCGGCCGCGGCCCGCGAGCGCTCCAGCACGCGCGACGCCTCCTTGCTCCCCTCCTCGGTGGCGACGATGGTGGCGCGGATCGAGCCCGAGAACTCGTCGAGCAGGTTGCGCACCGACTCCACCGACTCCTGCGAGCGCTGGGCGAGGTGGCGCACCTCCTCGGCCACCACCGAGAAGCGGCGGCCGTCGGCGCCGGCCGCCGCCGCCTCGATGGCGGCGTTGAGCGACAGGATGTGGGTCTCCTGGGCGATCTCGGTGATCAGGTCGAGCACCCGGTAGATCTCCTTCGAGCGCGTGCCGAGGGCGTCGGCCCGGCTGGCGATGGCGCTGATCCGCTTCTGCACCTCTTCGACGCCGGTCACCGCCTCGAACACGGCGGCGGAGCCCGCGTCGCCGCTCGCCTCGGCGCGCGACGCCAGCTCCGCCTGGCGGCCGGCGTTCTCGGCGATCTGCGAGGCGGTGCGGGCCAGCTCCTCCATGGCGGCGGTGATCTCCACCACCGAGGCCGCCTGCTCGGAGGAGCCCGAGGCCAGCTCCGAGGCGATCTCGTTGACCGCGTCGGCGGCCGAGGCCACCTCGATCGAGCTGTCCTGGATCTGCTGCGCGAGCTGCGACAGGGCCTCGCTCGCCGCCTCCGAGATCTTGGCCAGCCGCTCCGGCAGCCCGCGGGTGTGCGCGGTGGAGCGCACCAGGTCGCCCGCGCCGAGCTGGTTGAAGGAGGCGATCAGGTCCTCCTCCAGCCGCCCCCACTGCTCCTCCCCCTCCGGCAGCCGGCGCTCCAGGCGGCGGAAGAAGGGGAAGACCAGCACGCCGTAGGCCAGCACGCCCGCCGCGCCCAGGGCCAGGAAGACGAAGCGGGGCCAGGCGGGAGCAGCCGCCAGGGAGCCCACCGAGAGCAGGACGAACCCCAGCAGGGAGAGCCCGACGACGAGGATCCAGCCCAGCAGGGCGTTCTCGGTGTGCGGCCCGGTCCGCCGGGATGCCGCAGGCTTCCCAGAGCGGACGGCGGGCAAGGTCGAATCGACGTCCATCCTGTGATCTCTCCTTTGCTGCCGGCGGGACCCGGGCAGTGCGGGGCCGCCACCGCCGCAGGGGCACGCGGCGCGGGCGGCGGTGGACTCCCGGCGCTTTCCAAAGCGGAGCGTGCGCGTAGGATAGGCAATTCAGCATCCTCCCGCAAGCCGGAGCGTCTCCCGCGTCCTTGCCTGTCCCTGTTCGTCCGTGCCCGTCCGTGTTCTTCCGGGGGCCCCCATTGATCCGCGCCCTCATTTGAGCTATAAAGTTCACCCAATAATTTTCGCTTTCTCTTCAGCGCAGGCTCTGATGAGTTGGCGCCCCGGCGCGTCCCGGGGGTGCGGAAAGTTACGTCATACCGTTGCTTCAGGGAGATCGACCATGAAAAGGATAGGCCTCGTCCCGCTCCTCACTGCCCTCCTCCTCCTCGCCGCACCCGCCGTCTGGGCCGGCGACGGCCACAACCTGCACGGCATCGGCGCCGTCAACAGCGCCATGGGCGGTGCCGGCGTGGCCCTCCCCATCGACACGCTGGGCGGTCTCCTGCTCAACCCCGCGCTGGCGGTGGGGATGGAGGGGAGCCACTTTGCCTTCAGCGCCGAGTACAACCAGGCCAAGAACGCCGTCGAGAGCACCGTCACGATCCCAACCCCGGGCGGCCCGCTCAAGATCAGCGGCCGCACCGACGAAGCCGGTGACCGCGCGCTGATCCCGGCCTTCGGCTTCGTGCACCACACCCGGGGCTCGAACTTCGCCTACGGCATCGGCTTCCTGGGCCTCGCCGGCTTCGGCGCCGACTACCCGCAGGACTCCACCAACCCCATCCTCGCTCCCCAGCCCCAGGGCTTCGGCCGGGTGTACTCCAACTACCAGCTCCTCAAGGTCCCCACCGTCCTCTCCTGGCAGCTCAGTGACGCCTTCTCCTTCGGCCTGTCGCTCAACGCCGCCTATGCCACCCTGACCGCCAACCCGGCGGGCTTCGCCACCCCTGACTGCTCCGGTCCCGCGGGGCCGTGCTTCGTCCCCAGCGTCAACGCCGACAGCGCCTGGGGCTACGGCATCGGCGCCGGCATCCGCTACAAGCTCACCCCCACCTGGTCGCTGGGCGCCTCGTACAACACCAAGACCAAGTTCCAGGACTTCCAGTGGAACTCCGTGGTGGCCAATCCCAACCTCCCCACCTTCGGCACGGCGCGCAAGATCAAGCTCCGCCTCGACATGCCGGCTCAAGCCGTCGTCGGTCTCGGCTGGACCCCTTCCGACCGGCTGGCCATCGCCCTCGATGAGAAGTGGATCAACTACGAGAAGACCGCCGGCTTCGAGGACATCCTCGGCTTCAAGGACATCAAGGTGTCGGAGATCGGCCTCCAGTACAAGGCGACGGGCATCGTCTCCCTGCGCGCCGGCTACAACAAGAGCCAGAACCCGATCCCGGCCGACCGCACCTTCTTCACCATCGAGACGCCCGCCATCTTCCGGACCCACTACACGGCCGGCCTCGGCCTCAAGGTGAGCGACATCATGAACCTCGACGTGGCCTACTACCACGTGCCGGAGAACCAGATCACCGGCCCCATCTTCGCCCCCACCGGCCCGGTGCCCGGCGCCTCGGTGACCACCCGCATGGCGATGGACTCGGTGGTGGTGACCTTCAACTTCGCGCTGCCGCAGTAGCCCCCCAGCGGCGGGAGGGGAGGAGCGCGCGCAACATCTAGTGCCCCGCCCCTCCCCCACCCCATCTACTTGTGGTCTCTCCGCCGCCTCTGATAAGCTCCCGCGGTCAGGTCGAAGGGAGCCCATGCTAAAAGTCGAACGCCTCGAGATCTCCGGTTTCAAATCCTTCGTCGATCCCGTAGAGGTCCATTTCGCCGGTGGCGTCACCGCCATCGTGGGCCCCAACGGGTGCGGCAAGAGCAACCTCTCGGAAGCCATCACCTGGGTGCTCGGCGAGCAGAGCGCCAAGTCGCTGCGCGGCGGCACCATGGAGGACGTCATCTTCAACGGCTCCGACAGCCGCAAGCCGTTGGGGATGGCGGAGTGCCTCCTCACCCTGCGCACTGACCTCGACATCCCCGGCGCGGACGACGGCCGCATCACCGTGGGACGCCGGGTCTTCCGCGGCGGCGAGAGCCAGTATCGGCTGAACGGCCGGCTGGTGCGCCTCAAAGACGTCAAAGACCTGTTGATGGACACCGGCCTCGGCATCCGCGCCTACTCCGTCATCGAGCAGGGGAAGATCGGCATGATCCTCTCCGGCAAGCCGCAGGAGCGGCGCAAGCTCATCGAGGAGGCAGCCGGCATCACGCGCTACAAGGCGCGCAAGGGGATCGCCGAGGTCAAGCTCCAGGAGGCGACCTCGAACCTGCTGCGCCTGGACGACGTGATCTCCGAGGTCGAGCGCGCCCTGCGCTCGCTCAAGCGCCAGGCGAGCGCCGCCCGCCGCTACCAGGAAAAGGAAAAGGAGTATCGCGAGCTGCTGGAGCAGGTGCTCCTCGGCCGCTGGGCGGCGCTGGCCGCGCGCCTCGCCCACCTGCGCGCCTCGCTGGAGGACGCCACCTCCCGCGAAGCGGCGCTGGCCGCCGACCTCCATCGCGACGAGGCCGCCCTCGCCGCCGGCCGCGAGCGGCTGGAAGAGCTGGCGCGCCGCATGGCCGAGCGTCACCAGAAGGTCTCGGAGCTGGCGGCGGTGATCGAAGGGCGGCAGGAGTTCCTCAAGGCCAACCGCCAGACCATGCAGGAGATCGGCGAGCGGGCGGCGCAAGGCCGGGCTCTCGCCGAGCGGCGGGAAGCCGAGATCGCGGCCCACGCCGAGGCCCTGGCCGCCCTGGAAGAGAAGCGCCAGGACCTCGCCGCCGAGCGCGGCCAGGCCGCCGCCGCCGTGGACGAGGACGAGCGGCAGATCGCCGCCGCCGAGCGCGACCTGAAGCAGGTGGCGGCACGGGTGGAAGGGTTCCGCTCCCAGACCCTGGCTGCCAGCGGCGAGATCGACGCCGCCCGCGGCCGCCTCCAGCAGGCCCAGATCGAGCAGGAGCGCGGCAACTTCCGCCGTCACCGCATCGATCAGGAGATCGCCGAGCACGGCGCCGAAATCAAGCAGGCGGCCGAGATCCTGGAGATGTCGCGCAGCAAGGTGGCCGGGACCGAGGCCGCTCTCGACGCCAAAACCCACGAGCAGGAGAAAGTCGCCGCCACCCTGGAGCTGACGCTGCGCCGCGAGGCCGAGGCCTCGGAGCGCAAGCGCGCCCTCGAAGACCAGCTCACGGGAGCCCGCCAGCGCCAGCGCATCCTCGCCGAGCTCTCGCGCGCTCATGCCCAGCGCCGGGCGGCTCTCGCCAAAGCCCTCGCCGCGGCCGGCATCGACCCTCCGGTTTACCTCGCCAGCCAGGCCCAGGCCGTCGAAGGGTGGGAGCGGGCCCTGGACGTTTACCTCGGCAGCCTCGCCGACGCCGTGGTGCTCGAGCCCGGTGAGAGCGCCCGCGCCCTCGCCACGACCCTCGCCGGCCGCTCGGCCGCCATCCTCGTCGAGCGGCAGAACGGCACCCCCGAGTCGTGGCCGGTGGTGGACGATCCCGCCATCGTCCTCTCCCTGAGCGAGGCCCTGGGCCTCTCCGAAGACCTGGCGGCGGCCCTCCCCCCGGCCTTCCTGGTGCGCAGCGCCGCGGACGCGGAGCGCCTCGCCAAGCTCCATCCCGGCCTCGCCTTCCTCTCCCGCGACGGCGTATGGGTGGAAGCCGGCACCTTCCACGTCGAGGGCGAAGTGGCGACCCCCGGCATCCTGGAGCGGGAGAGCGAGCTGGCGGCCCTCGGCCGGCAGGTCCCCGAGCTGGAAAATCAGCTCGCGGAGGCCTCCGACCTCCTCGATCGCCTGGTGGCTGAGCGCGCCTCTCTCGCCCGCGAGTCCAACCGCCTCCAGGGCGAAGTGGCCCAGCTTCGCCAGGAGCTGGCGGTAGGCAAGGCCCGCATGGAGGACGCCGCCGCCCGCCATCGCCGCCTCACCTCCGAGGGCGAGACGCTCACCAGCGAGCAGCAGGAGATCGCCCGCGACATCGAGCGCCTGGCCGAAAAGCGCCAGCTCCTGGCCGAAGAGCTGGCCGCCGCCGAGGCGCGCAGCGCCGGCCTGCAGGAGGACGTGGACCGCGCCCAGGCCGAGCTCGAAGCCGCCAAGGCCCATCGCGAGGGGCTGCGCACCGCCAGCGCCGGCCGTCGCGGCCGTCTGGAGCTGCTCGACGAGCGCCTCGAATCGCACGACCGCGAGATGGGGCGCCTGAACGCCGAAGTCGAGCGCGGGCGCACCCAGATCGCCGCCTGGCTCGAGGAAGCCGACAAGCTCACCAGCCGGCGGGGCGGCCTGGAGCAGGCGCTGGAGCGCGCGCAGGACGAGCTGCAAGCGGCCCTGGAGCAGAAAGCCGCGGCCGAGGAAGGGGTGCTCGAAGAGCAGGACCGGCTCGACCTCCACCGCCAGGAGATCCGCCTGCTGGAAGAGAACATCGCTGGCCACCGCGAGCGGCGCGACGGCGTGCGCGGCGAGATCGAAGAGCTGCGCGTGCAGCAGGCGAGCCTGAAACAGGATGCCGAGCACCTCGCCCTGACCTTCCGCGACGACTTCGAAGCCGAGTTGCCCGAGATCCCCGGCGAGCCGCGCGCCGACCTCGCCGACCTCGAAGGCGAGCTCGCCCGCACCAAGGCCGCCCTGGAGCGCCTGGGACCGGTGAACATCCTCGCCGTCCAGGAGCACGACGAGCAGGAGCAGCGCTACGAGTTCCTCACCACCCAGCGGGCCGACGTCGCCGCCTCGGTGGAGAGCTTGAAGAAGACCATCCGCGAGATCAACGAAGCCTCGGGCGAACGCTTCAACGCCACCTTCCAGGAAGTCAACAAAAACTTCGGCGAGATCTTCGCCCGCCTCTTCCGCGGCGGCGAGGCCGAGATGCGCCTGCTCGACGAGGAGGACGTCCTGGAGAGCGGCATCGAGATCCTCGCTCGCCCGCCCGGCAAGCGTCTGCAGAACCTGATGCTGATGTCCGGCGGCGAAAAGGCGTTGACGGCGATCGCCCTCCTCTTCGCCCTCTTCCGCACCAAGCCCTCCCCCCTCTGTATCCTCGACGAGGTGGACGCGCCGCTCGACGACGTCAACACCACCCGTTTCGTGGACCTGCTGGAGGAGATGGCGGAAGGCACCCAGTTCATCGTCATCACCCACAACAAGCTCACCATGGAAGTCGCCGCCCGCCTGTACGGCGTCACCATGGAAGAAAAGGGCGTGTCGAAGCTGGTGTCGGTGGAGCTCGAAGAGGTCCAGCCGGAGCGGCGGATGGCGAGCTGAAGCTGGCGAGAAGAGACGTCACCGGCGCGTCGAGAGTGAATCTAGCTAGTAGTAGAATGAGGCCGGAGGACTGAGCGATGGCTGAGCATCTGACGGGATGGATTCATGGAAACACGATCACACTGGAGACGATGACGCCACCGCTGGAAGGGAAGCGAGTGCGGATCAGGATCGAGCCGGCGGAGGATTCGGAGGCTGAGATCCGGCCAGAGGAGCAGGCCCAACTGTGGCAGGAGTGGGTCGCGCAGGGTCCCCAAGGGCCAGTCGACCTCGAAGAGGAGCCTGACCTCCCGTGATCCAGCGGGGGGATGTACGTTGGTTTCGTTTTTCCTCTCCTGCCAAGCGGCGCCCGGTTCTGGTTCTCGGCCGGGAGGAAGTCGTGCCGTTTCTTTCGCAGCTCCCGGTCATTCCTCTGTCGTCACAGATTCGAGGTTTGCCGTGGGAAGTTTCGCTGGGCTCTGAAGATGGCCTTCTGACAGTCTGCGTGCTCAAGCCCGAGTGGATCCTTTCTGTCGAACGTAGCAGTCTCGGTCCCAGGATCGCCGGTCTCCCTGATCATCGTTGGCCTGAGGTGAGGACAGCGTTGCTGCGGTTTCTCGGGTTGGACCTCCAATAAGCTTTGCAGGCCTACCCCCGCTGGTTCACCCACTCCCACCCGAACCTCCCCTTGATGCAGAGGTGGCCATGGGTAATCTCGTTCTCGATGGGCGAGGTGACTTTGACGATCTTTTCGTCCTGAACGTGCACGGTGAGCGTGCAGCCGACGCCGCAGTAGGGGCAGATGGTGTCGGCGGCGGTCTGGCGGGGCTCTTCCCAGGTACCGGCTTGGCGCATGTCGAATTCGCTTTTGAACATCAGCGCTCCCGTGGGGCAGACGCCGATGCAATTGCCGCAGTAAACGCAGGCGGAGTCGGTCAGCGGAACGTCGTACTCGGTGGAGATGCGGGCGTCGAAGCCGCGGCCGGCCAAGGCGATGGCGAAGGTGTTCTGCGCGTCTTTGCCGCAGGCTTCGACGCATTTGTAACAGACGATGCACTTCGAGTAGTCGCGAACGTACAAATCATTGTCCACTTTTACGGGCTGGGCCACGGTGGCGGCGCAGGCATCGTGCGGCGGATGATGGTGGCCGGGGCGGGCGGCGTCCCTTTCCCCTTCTTGGGCCGGCGGAGCCGGCGGTCCGAACCTCTCGGGTTTGGCATCGTACCGCTCCATGTACCCCTGAACCTGCGGCGCGGTGGAAAGGTCCACGGAGGAGGCCAGCAGCTCCAGCACGAGCTTGCGGCTGGTGCGCACGCGCTCGGAGTCCGTGCTCACTTTCATCCCCGCCTCGGCTTTGCGCGAGCAGGCCGGAACGAGCGTGCGCGAGCCTTCGACCTCCACTACGCAAATGCGGCAGACGTTGACGGGCGTCAGGTTTTCCAGGAAGCAGAGGGTCGGCGTCTCGATCCCGAGCTGACGGGCGGCGTCGAGCAGCGTGGCGCCTTCGGGCACGGCGACGCTCTGGCCGTCGATGGTGATCTCCACCGTGCGCCGGGGACGCGGCGGCGGGATCACCGGCAGCGGGCCGCGGGGGACGGGAATCTTGAGCTCCGGCGCATCCTGAGAGGTCATTGCGTCTCCTGCGTGTGGTGATAAATAGGGAACCGGGCGAGAGCCGATTCGATGGCGCTCGACGCCGTCTGGCCGAGGCCGCAGATGGAGGCGTCGCGCATCACCTGGCCCAATTCTTTGAGCAGCGCCTCTTCCTCGTGTAGCGGCTGGCCGGCGGCCAGGCGCGCGAGCAGCTCTTCCTGCCGCACGGTGCCGACGCGGCAGGGAACGCACTGGCCGCACGATTCGTCGCGGAAAAACTGCGCGATTCGCCGCAGGACCTGGCGCAGGTCGACGGTGTCGTCGAACGGCATGACCACGGCCGAGCCCAGCGTCGCCCCGATGGCACGCGTCCCTTCGAAAGTGAGCGGTGCGCCGAGTTGATCGGGTGTGACGAAGGCGCCGGCCGCGCCCCCCAGCAGGATCGCCTGAAGGCGTCCGCTGCCACCGATGCCGCCGGCCAGATCGATCAGCTCGCCCAGGGTGATGCCGAAAGGCGCTTCGTAGACGCCCGGACGCTGCACGTGGCCGGAGACGCAGAAGAGCTTGGGGCCGGTCGAGCGCTCGGTGCCTGTGGCAGCGTACGCTTTCCCCCCTTCGATCACGATGGGGAGGACGTTGACCAGCGTTTCGACGTTGTTGATGATCGTGGGCTTGCCGAACAACCCCACTTCCGTGGGAAAAGGCGGCTTGTTGCGCGGCTCGCCACGGCGCCCTTCGAGCGAGTTCATGAGGGCCGTCTCTTCGCCGCAGATGTACGCTCCGGCGCCGCGACGCAGCTCGATATCGAAGAGCACGCCGTCGCCCAGGATGTTTTCGCCGAGGAGGCCGCGCTCGCGGCAGCGCGCGATGGCGTTCTCCAGCCGCGCGAGCGCCAGCGGATATTCGCCGCGGAGGTAGAGATACCCTTTTTCGCAGCCGGTGGCGAAGCCCGCGATGGTCATCGCCTCGATCAGCGAAAAGGGATCGTTCTCCATCAGCACGCGGTCTTTGAACGTGCCGGGCTCGGACTCGTCGGCGTTGCAGATCAAATATCGCGGCAGCGCGGCGGAGCGCGCCCCCTGCCATTTGATACCGGTGGGAAAAGCGGCGCCGCCGCGCCCCACGAGCTTCGAATCGACGACTTCCTTCACCACGGCGGCGGCGCCCATCTCGAAGGCACGGCGCAGGGCCAGGGAACCGCCGGCGGCGCGATAGTCGTCCAGGCTCTCGGGGTCCACGCGGCCGACGCGGGCCAGCAGCTTCAATCCCGGCTGGCCGGCCTGGGGCACCGAGACGGCGAGGGGCGGCACCGGCGCAGGCAGGCCCGCGAGGATGGCCTGGACGTCCATGCTCGTAGCGGGCGCCAAGGCCTCCTCGCGCGGCGTTTCGCCGGCCGCGATCACCAGCGCCGCCGGCGCCCGCTCGCAGAGGCCGAGGCAGGGGCTGCGGTGCCAGGTGGAGCGGCCGTCCCGGCTCTCTCCCTGGGGTCCGAGCGCTGCTTCCACGCCGGCACAGAGCGCCTCGGCGCCGCGGGTGCGGCAGGCGATGTCGTCGCAGGCGTGAACGGTCACCGGCGGATGGGGGCGCGTCTGGAACAGGGCGTAGAAGTCGGCCACGCCGAACCCTTCCGCAGGTGGCACGTCCAGGCGGAAGCAGGCGTAGTTGAGCGCTCCCGGGCTGATCCAACCCTTACGTCCCTGAAGGGCATGCAGGACGGGAAGCAGATACTGCCGGCGGTCCCCGTTCAGGTGCACGCCGGCAAGACAGTTGTCAATGGCCGCCTTCTCGTCCGGGCTGGGCTCGTCGGCTGTGAAGTGGAGGTCCATGGGGCGATCCTACCGCACCCCTTCCCTCAAACCACCACCGGCTCCGCCGCCGCCTCCACGGCCTCTCTCGCGGGCCGGCCCACCGCCTCGATCCTCACCGCCGTGGCCTTGAACTCCGAGGTGCCGGAGAGGGGATCGACGGCGTCGATCGTCAGCTCGTTGGTGGCCACCTGATCGGGGAAGTGGAGGGTCATGAAGGCGAGCCCCGGCCGCAAGCCCGCGTCGAAACGCACCGGGGCGGTCACGGCGCCGCGCCGCGAGGTCACGCGCACGAGGTCGCCTTCGGCAAGCCGCAGCCGGCGGCCGTCCTCGGGGTGGAGATCGACCGTCGCGGCCCGCCGGTTCGGCGAGGCGTAGAGCCCGGTCTGCACGCCCGTGTTGTAGGAGTCCAGATGGCGCCCCGTGGTGAGGCGGATGGGGAACTCCGGCGTCAGCTCATCGACCGGCGGATCGTGCTCCAGGGCCGCGAACGGCGCCCGCGGCCCCACGATGGGGCGCTCCCACAGCCGCCCGTGGAGGTAGAGCTCGCCGGGATGCGTCTCGTCGTAGCAGGGCCACTGGAGACCGCCCTCCGCCTCCAGGCGCGCATAAGACATTCCGGTGTGAGCAGGAGAAAGCTCGCGCAGCTCGTTCCACAGCTCCTCGGCCGTCGGGTTCCCGAGATCGCGCCCCATGCGGCGGGCGAGGTCGCAGAGGATCTCGATGTCGTCCCGCACGCCGGCTGGCGGCGGCAGGGCCTGCCTCACCCGCTGGACGCGCCGCTCGCTGTTGGTCACCGTACCTTCGGACTCGCACCAGCCGGCGGCGGCCGGGAGCACCACGTCCGCCAGCTCGGCCGTGGCGGTGAAGAGCATGTCCTGCACCACGAGGGTTTCCAACCCCGAGAGGCGCTTGACGGCGAGGTGCTGATCCGCCTCCGAATTGGCCGGGTTCTCGCCGATGACGTAGAGGGCCGTCAGCTCGCCGTGGTCCATGGCCTCGAACATGGCGGAGAGGTTCCAGCCGCGCTTGGGCGGCACCGGCACGCCCCAGGCGCGCTCGAAGTTGGCCCTCAGCTCATCGTTCTCCACATGCTGGAAACCGGGGAGCCGGTCCGGAAGCGCCCCCATGTCGCCGCCCCCCTGCACGTTGTTCTGCCCCCGCAGGGGATTGACGCCGGAGCCGTAGCACCCCACGTGGCCCGTCAAGAGGGAGAGATTGATCAGCGCGCGGACGTTGTCCACGGCGTTGTGGTGCTCGGTGATGCCCAACGTCCAGCAGATCACGGCGCGGTCCGCGCGGGCATAGGCATGAGCCAGCTCGCGGATCTGCGCCGCGGGCACGCCGGTGACCTCCTCGGCGCGCTCGAGCGTCCAGGGCTCGACGCTGCGGCGAAACTCCTCGAAGCCGCTGGTGGCGTGCTCGACGAAGCTGCGGTTTTCGAGCCCCGCGGCGAGGATCTCCCGCGCCACGGCATTGGCCAGGGGGATGTCCGTGCCGACGTGGAGCGGCAGGTGCCCCACGGCCTCGACCGCCCACTGCGCGGAGGGAGTCTTGCGCGGATCGACCACGTAGAGCTTCGCCCCGTTGTGGATCCCCTTCAGCACGTGATGGAAGAAGATCGGATGCGCGTCCCGGGCATTGCTCCCCCAGAGGACGATGAAGTCCGTCTCCTCCATCTCGCGATAGGAGGTAGTACCGCCACCCATTCCGAAGACCGTCGCCAGACCGACGACGCTGGGGGCGTGTCAGGTCCGGTTGCAGCTATCGATGTTGTTGCTGCCCACCACCGTCCGGGCGAACTTCTGCGCCAGGTAGTTCATCTCGTTCGTCGTCTTGGAGCAACTGAACAGCCCGAACGTCTGCGGGCCGTGCTTCTCCACGGCGGAACGAAATCCTGCCGCCGCGCGATCGAGAGCCTCGTCCCAACTCGCGGGACGCAGTTCGCCCTTGCCGCGATCATCGCGGACGAGCGGGGTGGTGAGACGGGTGTTGCGCTTCGACATGGCGGCCTCCTTCGGCTCGGGGGCGAGTATATCGCGGTGGGTGGGGATTCAGTAACACATTCGATCCCCCAGCGCCTGAAGACTGTGCCCTTCACGCGCTACAATGATTGGATTCCCGGGGGGAGACATCTATGGTCGGCAGGATCGTCGGCAGCTACCGGATCGTGGAGAAGATCGGCGAGGGCGGGATGGGCGCCGTGTACCGGGCGATCGACGAGATGCTGGAGCGGGAGGTGGCGATCAAGGCCATCCGGCCGGATTTGTCTGGCGAGCCGCAGATCGTCGAGCGCTTCCGAGCCGAGGCGAAGATCCTCGCGCGGGTGAATCACCCGGCGATCGCCACCATCTACAGCTTCTTCGAGGACAGCGGCGACCTCTTCATCGCCATGGAGTACGTCCGCGGCCGGCGGCTGACGGACGTGATGGGCACCCTCGACTGGCAGCGCGCCGTCTCCCTCCTCGGCTCCGCCCTCGAAGGGATCGAGCAGGCCCACCGGGCGGGGATCGTCCACCGCGACTTGAAGCCCGACAACCTGATCCTCACCCCGGAAGGGACGCTCAAGGTGATGGACTTCGGCATCGCCCGCATCGCGGGAGGCAGCGCCAACCTCACCCAGGCCGGCCTCCTGGTGGGGACCCTGCGCTACATCGCCCCCGAGCAGGTCCGCGGCGAAACCGTGGACCGCCGGACGGACGTCTACGCCCTGGGCGCCGTCCTTTACCAGATGGTCACCGGCCGCGTCCCCTTCGACGCCCCCAGCGACTTCGCCGTCCTGAAAGCCCAGCTCGAAGATCCGCCGCCGCCCCCCGTCTCCCTCGTGCCCGGCGTGCCAGCCTGGCTGAACCGGGCCATCCTCCGCGCCCTCGAGAAGGACCCGGCGGCCCGCTTCCAGACGGTGGAGGAGATGCGGACCTTCCTCGTGCGCCAGGAAGAAGCGCCCGTCTCCGTGGCCTCCCGGCCCGAGACGGCGGACGAGGACCTCCCCACCCTGGTCCTGCCGCCCCGCTCCACTCTCACGGGCCTGCGCACCCGGACGCCCGCGCCCCTCCCTTCGCCTGAAACTATCTCCCCAAAAACTGTCGAGACGGACCGTCCGCGCCTCGCCGAGACTCCGGCTCCGGCCATCGTCCCCACGCCGCCACCCGTGCCACCCACCGTCGTCGCCGGCACCTCCTACCGCCCCGTGGAAGGAGCGGGCTGGAGACGCGCCGCCCTCGCCGCGGCCGGTCTCGCAGCCCTCCTGATCGCGGGCTTCCTCGCCTGGCGCGTCCTCCAGCCGGCGAAGCCCGTCACCCTAGCCGCGGCTCCCGCACAGCCGCTCCCCGTCAATGCGAGCCCCTCCCCAACTCCGGCGGCCACGGTTCTCCCGCCGGTCCCAGAGCCAACCCCGGCCCTCCCTCCGCGCCGCGAGCCCTCGCCGTCTCGCACCGCTCGTCCCGCCGTCCCGAAGCCCGAGTCCCCGCCGCCCTCCACCTCCCAAGTCGCGGAAGCCCGACGCCCCGAGCCCGCCGCACCGCCACCGGACTCGGACGTCCCGGACGGCTCCGTCCGCCTCACCGGCGATCTCCCCTGGGCGGAGATCCAGCAGGCAGGAGCCGATCTGGTGGCCGAGGGCGAGAAACTGGTGGACACCTACGGCGACTACAGGAACGCCAAGAAAGACAAAGGCGCCGAGCTGACGGACGACGACGAGAAGCTCAAGGACGAGATCGCAGCCGTCTCCGACGCCGCCGGCAAGCTCGACAAGCGCCTCAGGAACAACTTCTTCTCCCGCCTGACCGGCAACCGCCTAACCAGCCCCGAAAACCGGATCGAGATCGCCCGCCGCTTTCGCGCCCTGAGCGACGCCGCCGGCCAAGTCGACCGCAGCCTCTCTCAGGTTCAGCCCACGGACGACGTGCGCCAGGGATGGAAGAAAGTGCGCAAGCTGTGGGTGCGGCTGGGGGAGCTACTGCGATAGGCGCGGAAGCGGTGCCCCTTCCCGAGCCGCAAATCGCCAGCAATCTGCCGCAAAACGGACGAATTGTGTTGCAAACATCACCGATCCGGCTCCCAGCTGCCACCAGCGAAGAGTAGGATCGCACTCGGCTGCCGCATAACCCGCGCATTTTGGAGCTGGGGAAGTGGCCGGAAGCCAAGCGCGTCCGGATTCTGCTGCAAAATCGACGATTTTTGCAACAGACTTCGTATATTTTGCGGCTCGGAGCGCGCGCTTTGCGGCTCGGCGATAGCTCCAGAGGTCATGCCCCGCGGGTCAGGCTTCGGTCTTCGCGCTTTTTGCAACACATTCTGTGAGTTTTGCGGCTTGACCCGAGGGTTTTGCGGCTCAATTCTCCAACTTTGCGGCTCGACCCGTGGGTCTTGCGGCTTGACCCGGCCATTTTGCAGCAGATTTCAGGAGAGGGACGGCTCCGCGGAGCCCTCGGGAGCTCCTCCGTCCGAGGCCCGCGAAATCCGCCTCCCCCAAGAGAAAGGAGCCCTTGGACGGCCCGCGCGACAATCAGCCGGCGGGCCGCCACCTTGAAGCTCAATCCGATCTCTCGTGCTACGTCCACTGCCAGAGCCCCGGGTCGACACTGTGCTCTAGAGTGGCTCTCGTGGCGGCCGAGTCGTAATCACGCGGAACGAGACGGAGCTGACCGCCGTCCCGGACGGCGTGTCGACCTGGATCGGCCCAGTGGCGGCGTCCTCGGTGACGTTCGCCGTGATTTGGGTGGCGTCAACCGCGGTGAAGAGAACGCTGCCACCGCCGATGCGCACGTCCGTCGGCCCGTTGAGATTCTGACCGAGAATCGTCACCCTTGTCCCCAGACGACCGGAGGTCGGGCTGAAGCTCGTGATCACAGGTGCAGGCAACGTCTGAACGCATTCGCCAGTAAGCGTGCAGGCCAGCACGACTTCACCGTTTGTGTTACGCAACCTCACGGCTCTGGTAAAGACCCCCACAGCCGTTGGAGTTATGGTAAGCATCAGGGAGAGTGTGGAGCCTGGATTCACAGTGATCGGCAATGAAGCCGGCAACTGGACGGCAAACGGCTGCGCCACTTCCGCCGCGGAGACCGTGATTGCTTCGGCCGTGTCGTTGGTGGCTGCCAGCGTGAGCGACCGGCTCGTATTGACGGCCGTGGGAGAAAATGTGACGGCACCGGCGCTCCGTAGTCGTGCGGTGGTGGCGGCTTGTAGGAACCGATTCAGAGCGCTCTTCACTCCCACGATGAGACTGGGCCCCATCATCGCCGGTTGGGTGCCCGTCGAAGGTACATGGAGATGGCCTGACGGCAGGGACGGTCGCGCGAGCTCTCGAGACAGAGCCGTCCGGTAGAAGATCTCGTTAGACAGATAGTTGCCGCCCGACCCTTCCAATGAAATAGCGGTGTCTGGTGGGTGCTCGGGCAACTTGGTGAACCAGGCTGTCTTGTCTGGATCGTTGAGCTCGGGTTCGGGGCGAAATTCACCGCCTTTTGTCCGATACGACTGATCCACGACGAACGGCGTTTTCCCCAGCGACCCGTCCAGCGTGTCTGTGTCGGTCGCGATCACCAGTTCGTACGGCAGTGTACTCTCAAGGAACTGCTTCCCGCCGGCGGTTTTCCCACCTGGATCGGTTACGTCACCAGGGGCCCCGGTCATGGCTTTTCGATTATTGTCGAGGAGACTATTGCCTCTCATCTTGCCGGCCCACCGTTCTACATCGTAGAAGTTCCTTCCGGAGTTGTCACTGCAAGTCATAAGTAGAACAATCGAGCCGAGGTTAGGACTCACTGCATTCTCGATCAGGTCATGGTCGAAGTCGTCGTAGCGAACCGGCATGACGGCCGTCCTGACATGAACAGGTGCTCCAACTGGACCGAACGACTTATCGTTGAAGTCGAGAGCTGCCAACCCCGACGGGTTGCTCCGCTTAGGCGTCGAAATCAGCCCGAACGGATCGAAGCCCGTGACGATTGCTTTGCGGCCGGCTGGCGGTGGTGTGCCGAAACTAATACTGCCGTCGGCCTGCTCCAACCCGCGCGACGGCCACTCGAACTGCGTAATGTTCGGCGTCCCCAGCCGGTTGCGCTTGTAGTACGCCCGGAGCGCGCCGATGGCCTGAAGACGAGCCCAATAGAGCGGGCGATCATCACTCGAGGTCTGTACCGCCGTGCATGCACGATCCCAGAGCCACTTACCCTGCGTAGCGAGCAGCTCTGGGGCGGGGGGACCCTCTGCTGGCAGGGCGTCGTAGAAGCTCTTCGCGAAAGCCTGGAAGTCGCCGGTTAGGAGTGCCCTCGTTTCCGGAAAAACGCGTAAGTATTCTTCAAAGGTCTCGTCGTTACGAACGGCCACCTTGAGTTGCTTGATGTTTGCCACCGGCGCGCCGCTGGTCTCCTGCAGATCGATCAAGAGCATGACCTGTCTGCCCGCCACCAGCTCGCCTGGTGGAACCAGCTTGTTTTGCGAGACCTCGTCCCTGATGTAGGGCGCAATCTTGAAAGCCACAGCAGGGCTCACGAGCTCGATCAACGCATTGGCAGCCGGTCTTGCCGGGACATTGATTGTAATCTCCTGGTTCGTCTGGACCAGTTTTTCAAAAAAATGGCTCGGTTCGGTGTCTGCCGCGCGGCCGTCTCCAAATCCCGTATTTTCAAGTGGAGGTTTCAACTGCGGCGTCATCTGATTATCGAGGAGTACCCTCATCTGAACGTCCGCAACTTTGAACCGCAGAGTCGCAGGAAACGAGAAGGTGCTAGGAAAGCTGAGCTTGACGGCCAATACGTATTCGAGCTGCTGCGGCTCGAAGGGCTCGTAGCGTTCGATCTCGCGGACCAACTCCTGGTTCCCGCCAACCGGAAGCGTGAAAAGAACTGGAGACTCTGTCGGCTGATTCGGATTCTGCGGATCTCGGAAGGTCAACGTCGGTGTGACGACGATCATGGCTGGGTTCTGGACGGTGACCGGCAGGGTACCGCCGAGTAGTGCCGGCGGTCGGCCTTGGGCAAGAGGACCGCTGATGGCGAAGCCCAGAATCCCGCCCGGCCAGAACGTGAACAATTGGACTTCGCCTTGTTTCGGCCAGATCCGCGCATGAATAATGCTATCGCCCGCCAGAACGGGGGCAGCATCTCCCGACCCCACCAGAGTCGGATCAAGCACATCGGGACCGAACGGATCGAGGTAGAACTCGACGTTATAGCCAAGCGTGGTGATATTCTGCAGCGGACCGGTGGGATTGCCCGCGGCATCAACCGGTTGAGCCACTGCTTTGAGGGTGGCTCTATCGTCAAAGGTCATCACCAGGCGCGGCGGAATGCCGGTCGGCTCCGGGTGTTCCGAGGTTATGATGATCAGCCCCAGATTGGTGCTGGGTGCGGCGGTTACACAGAAGTCGGCACGGAAGCTCTCCTGCACGGTCTCTTCGGGTTGTCCCGGCGCGAACCGTACCAGTGTGAGGTCGAAGTTCCACGGTACGCAGCACACGCCGGCGGCACGGGCGAAGTAAAACGACTGATTGCCACCGAAGGCATCGGGAAAAACGGTCTGGCCATTCTCTTCCGCGAGTTGGAAGCGGCCGTCGCAGGGCAACAGATTGTGTAAAGGGGCGATGCTGGTGTAGTGGACGGTATGGGTGAAATGAGGATCGAAGGTGAGCTGCCGGCCGTCTGTGCTGATAGTGAAGTCGATGCCAAGCGACAGGTTGAAGGAGAAGAGCACGCGCAACTTACCGCCCGGCAGGACCAGCGCGACCAACGCCGAGATGCGGAAGCTTACCTGGATCAGAACCTGGACACTGATAACGATGGAGCCGATGGCCCAGGGATACAGATCGGAAAATTCGTTGAAGAGACCGAAGGGCCAGATGTTCCACCTGAAGCCGATGATGAGAACGACCCTAACATGAATCGTAATCTGAACCCGCAGCGCCACGAGAAGCCCCATACCGCGCAGCCGAAACAGCGTGCCGACCTGTGCCAGGACCGGCGAGCGTAGCACGTCGCCACCGCCATCGAAGAATGGAATCAGGCGTACTTCGTTAATGATCGGCAGAATAATGGTGATGTCAACAATTGTGATCTCGAAGTTGGACCAATCGAAAAAGAGGCCGAAGGGAGAATCACCGCGAAGGTTGAAGACGGCGCTGTCCTCCGCAGTTGGAGCGACGATTTGCTGCCCTGGCACGGGAGTGAGCGTCAGGCTGATGTCGCTAGCCACGGTCGGCACTGTGTCGCTCGGCGCCCCTTCACTTGGCGAAGACGACGGCGCCGCCGCGGATGCGCTCCCTTCGGCGCTCGGCGCGACCGACATGCTGTACGCCGCCACCTCGCCGCCCGTGGCGCCACGGACGGTGAACTGTGCCGAAGCAGAGCTCGCAGAGCCGCCTGTAAGACTGACGACGCCGACGAGGGTGCGATCATCACTCTTCTGCAGATGCACCGTCGCACCCGAGCCGAAATCCAGGGAGCACCCCTCCAGATTCCGACCTGCGACAACGACCACGTTCGGCTTGTCGGGTTCCAGATTGTCGGTATACGCGAGCGGCACTGGTATCGCACGCGGCAGGACGGTGAACATTTGCCGGCTGCTCTCGACGACGCCATCGCTCTGCGCAGCGGCCCTGCGACTCGCGAGCACCTGAATGGCCATCCGCTCGAGTGGCTCGAGCGGCGGCGTGGCGGTGATGCGTACAGTAAAGGTCAACGCTTCGATACCAGTCGCTTCATCTCGGTTGTTGGTTGGGGGCGAGAGTGTCACGTGAGCTCGGCTGGGGCCCCGCAGTGCGACCAGTCCGGCATTGTAGGCGGTACTCAGATTGCGGCCGCTTATGGTGATTTCAGTATCGGTGTCTTCGATCACAGCGAGGGGCGTGACGCCGAGAACCTCGGCCTGGTCGCCCTGTTCCGGCGTAACGTAAGTGAAGCCGCCCGATAGTGTTGCTGTGGCGCCATTGGGATTGACGATCGAGACGGAAACGCTGCCGGCAGCCGTGGCCGCGGGGAGCTGGGCATGCACCGTGGTGGCGCTTTCGTAAGTGACTCCAGGTGCCTGACTGCTCCCGAAATAAACCGTGGAGCCCTGCTGAAAACCTGTTCCGGTGAGCGTGACAGTGATTCCACCCGTCAGTGCCCCGGCTATCGGTGAGATCCGGCTTATCGTGACATTAGGAAAGCTTGGCGGTGGCGGCTCGCCGCCGTCTCCTCCTCCGTCTCCGGGCGGCAGGTCGTCAGGGGGGCGAAGTGCCATCAAGTCGGGCATCTCAGCGTCGCTGCCAGTTTTTTCTTGTTTTGGCATAAATATAGGGGTCCCTTCCAACCCTGTGCGACCTGCGGTTTTGGCTCCTCGAGCCTAAAGGAGTAACCCTGATCGGCGAGCCCGCCGTGAGAGCAGCCGCAATGCGTGCCGGACGGCGAGGCTTCGCTTCACTAGGGCCACCCTCATCAAGGATCGGCAGCCAATTGGGAATGTCGAAACCTGGCAAAGTATTTCAAGGTAGCCTTCAATCCGAACGGCAAGAGCTTCGCCAGCGGCTCCTCCGACGGAACGATTCGCCTCTGGGGCCTGTCTAACGGCCGGTGCCTGACAGTTCTCCTTCTCCTTCCCGAAGGCTGGATTCGGCGACGTCCCGGTGGGAGGCTTCTGGCACGTGGCCAACCTCTGCCGGTTCGAGATTGGGGAGGATCGACCTGGTGCCGCCGGGACGATCCCTTCGGGTTTGGACTGTCGTCTCCGATCCGGAGACGCCCCAACCCGGGTCCCCCCCCGGAATCGGGGGCGTGGGTGGCAGCGCCTTTGCGTGGTGTTTCTACGTTCGAAACGGCAAACACGGCTTCGATTTTCGAAGACCGTGTCAATTCGGGAGAAGAGGAAGACAGCCCACAGGACAAGGCGCCACAGCCCCGATTCCACGGCTTCGTTGCCTCCCCAATGTAGAGACGCCCCGATTCCGGGGGGAACCCCCGGTTGGGGCGTCTCAGAGGCGGAGGCAGCGTCTCGATTTTCGAAAACCGTCCGCGGGCAGACGGTGGCCGGGACCGACCTGGTGCCGCCGGGACGATCCCTTCGGGTTTGGACCGTTGTCTCCGATCCGGAGACGCCCCTCTGCCGATTCGATTCTAGATGTCATAGGGTACGCAATTGGTGACACAGTCGCCGCAGTTGAAGTAGTGCGGCGGCGCCGTGGCGGGGCACCGGGTGACGTAGCAGGGCTGCTGCGTCGCTCCGTCGGCACAGAGCCTACAGGCGCTGTACAGGATGCACGGGGTGCTCTTCGCGGGTTGCGTCGCGACGGCGGTCATCAAGATCGCTACGGCCATCAGCATCAGCTTGAAACGGCTCATTGTCGATCTCCTTTTCGCAGGGGCCTCGATATTGGGGTCCCATAAGAACAGGTGCCGGTACGACGAAGATGTGAGCCGATCGATCGGTTAAAGGTCCCGTAGAGACGTCCCAGCCCATTACGAGCTTCTCTCATCTACGACGACGGCGGGACGTCTCCCGAGGCGGAGAGACCGGTGCGATCCTTCTGGCCGGCGGGCGGCACCTCCCGGCGTTCTTGCCGATTCCGGTGTCGCCCCGTCTCAGAGTATGGGCGAGCGGAACGATGCCGCCGCCCCGGAGACGTCCCGCCGTCATGGTCGATGAAAGGGTATCGCAACGGGCTGGGACGTCTCTACCGGCAGGTCGACGCCATCCTCGAAACGCGGTTACCGCAATTCGAACTTGGCGAACGCTTCCAGCGTTTCTTTCTCCGATGGTGGTTGCAGAACGTTGCGAGCCGCGAAATCCTGCGCTTGCGGATACTTCGTGCCGCGAATGCGCTCGGCGGCTGCCGCTAGATCGTAGGGCGTATGGCGAAGCTCAACGCCGGGTCCGAGCAGGAGCCAATAGGCTCCTGGTTCCTGGAATGGCATGCCCACGCTGCCGGCATTCAAGACTCGAGTCTTTCCGATCGTCCGGTCGAATTGCATGTGGGTGTGGCCGCAGACGACGATCGGCACGTCGAGCCCTGCAAAGACCGGCAAGAGGCGGTCTTCCGGTGTGAGACGGGTAAAGATCTCGGTGTCGTTTCGCGGTGTGGCATGGCAAAACAGCACCTCGCCCAATCCTTGAATCGGGACGCGGAGGGTTGCAGGCCAACCGGCCAACAACGGCTCGTCCTCAGGACGAAGCTGCTGCGCCACCCAGCGCATGGCCTCTCGAAACGGCTCCGGGACGGCGCTTGTTTCCGTACCTCTCAGCAAGGCCAGTACCTCGCGGTCGCCGTTGCCTTGGATGAATCGCACGGGAATGTCGAGGCCCAGCAAGAATGCGATCGTTTCCCGCGGCATCGGCCCCGGGAGCACGTCACCGCCGACCACGATCTGGTCTACGTCTACTCGACGAATCTCTTGGAGCACGGCCTCCAGCGCGGGGAGGTTGGCGTGAATGTCATAGAGGGCGGCGACTCGCATCACAGAGACCTCCTCCGCTCATTGTCGTCTCCCTGTCAAGGTCACCGCACCAGCGCGCTTCCCAGCAGGGTGGGGATCACCCCAGCTTGAAATGGAACAGGGCCACGGCCGCCGCCGCCGCGAGGACGAGGGCGGCCGGGTCGAGCGGAGTATATGGCTGAGGGGCTCGCGCCTCGGAGACGCCCCACCGGGGTTCCCCGGCGGGCGTCTCTACTTTGGAAGCGCCTCGGCAGGACCTAATCCGGCGGCGGCACGCAGTTGGTGACGCAGGAGCCGCAGTTCTCCGTCCTGTGGGTGCCGCAGATCACCACGGTACACGGCTGAGCCGTGGGGGTAGGAGTCGTGCAGGCCTTGCACATTCCGAAGAGGAAGCAGGCGTCCGATTGCGCGGGACGGGTCGCGGCGGCAGCGGTGAGGAGGAACGCGCAGGCAAGCAGCAGGGCCTTGGTCGTTTTCATCATCCTTCGCCTCCAGGGGGAACGGGGACCTCGGGATTGGGGTCCCCGTAAGAGAAGTGCCGCCAGGGAAGGGATCTGTGACTCCGCGAGCTCGCAGGATTTCTACAGCCCTCAACAAACCTCCGCCAAAGCGTGTCTGAACAACCAGGCCCTGACCAGTCTTCTACGGCGTCAGACCTGTCCCAGTACCCTTGAGCAACGGAGGTTGCCATGCGAGGCAAGGCCCTGGCCATTTCGCTTTTGCTTATGATCGGCGGTTCGAGTTGCTCGGTTCCGGATGAGAGCGGCGGCGGTGCCGCGAGCCCGGCGGCAGCCGTCCAAGTCAAGGGTCACCAGCCTCGAGAGGAACCAGCGACCCCGGGCCTGCCCCTGCGGGCGGTATCGCTGCGTATTCTTCAGCAGGAGCTTGCAGCGTGCACGCCGAAAGCAAATTGTCCCGAGGACGCTCTCGTCTTCGGAAAGCTCTCGTGGATCCTCGGCTATGCCCTGGATCGCGAAAATCGCGACGTCCTCATCTATGGATTGGCCGATCCCGAGCTACCGCAGATCCGTGTCGACGACTTCATCGTCGCCCTCCGGAACAGTTGGCTCAAATACGCTCGGCTCGAAGGCAATACCTATGAATACGCCTTCCCTGGCTGTGACATCCGGCCCGGCCCTCCCGTTGTTCAGCGCTTGCAGGAAGTCGGCCAGCAACTGTTCAGCAGCACGAGCTCGGAGAAAGCCGAGGAGGTCATTCGGAATTGGGACCAGACCTGTGAGTTGCCGCAGACCGTCTCGGTCTTCGGTACTCCCTTCGACAGCCATTTCGGGCACGTAATGGTAACGGCGGACTACGACATGAAGCGTCTCGCCGACGGCTCGGACCACCTGGACCTGCCGGGCCTGGCCAGCATCGCGGACCTGGAGGTCCGCAAAGTGCAGGATTCCATCCAGCGGCGGCAGCCGGTGGCGATGAAAGCGAACATGAACCGATTCTGGCTCACACCCGGTGACCAGGTTTACGAGGAGGCAAAAGGAATTCTCTGGATACGGTCCTCCCCGGTCCAGATCCGGACGAGTCCCATTGGTGCGAATGCGAACGGCGCGCTCAACGACGTCACCGGCAACGATCCTGCCGCCGAGGACTTCGCTCACCGCTTCTCCGTCCTCTACGACAAGGTCGCCGAGCTGCGGCCCGCCTATCGGGAGCTCTGGAGCCTCTTCCAGGTCTTTTCCCTCACCCAGAGCCTGCACTTCCGGCATGCGCCGGAGGTGGCCGGGCTAGACCTCGGCTATCTATTGAAAACCTATCCCGTGTCCCCACTTCCCGGAAGGCACGAGGTCCCCGGCCGACACATGGTCCAGAGGTTCCATCACGAGCGCCCGATCCCGGGGGGGACTGAGATCATCCAGTTCTGGATGCCGAGTTGCGGCGGCGTGGACATGCGGATCGAACCCAACGCCGAGCAGTTCCGAGAAACCCAATTCGACTTCCTGCACCCCCTGCAGAATCGCTTGCGCGATGCTCGCCCTATTTCACTACCCATCGGCTGGAATGTCTCACTAAAAGAGGACGCCAAGTCCGAGGAGATCAAGCATACCTTCCAACTGGCGGAGCTCAATCAGCCCGGAGGCCCTAGCCTGGTGACGGTCGAGGACCATGGCACGGAGTACCATGCCTTCGGTGGCAATTTCTCCTATCGCGGCCTTGACCCGGAGGCGCTTATTCGCAACTTGGGGATAGCCGAAGAGCAGGGGCCCAGAACGGTTTACGTTCACATGACCAATTTTTCGCCAGTTAAGACGGAAGCATTTCGCGAAGACCTCGAGCGGCACGCGAAGCAAATCAAGCCGAATACCGAGATCCGAGTTCTTTCAGACATATCGGGGACCACGCTCGTGCTTCTCTTTTCTCCTGGGATTCGGATAGTGCGAGATGCCCGGCCTGCCGAATTGGTCAGAGAGGGCCCATTGCAGGGTCTCTATCGCGCCTTCGTCAGTTTCTGGGTCAGCGTCGGAGGTAAGCTTTTCAAAGTCACTTTGACCGTCGCCGGCACTAGCGCAGCCATGGTGGATTCCTTTCTGGAGAGACTCAACGTGCCGTTTTCACTCTATGATTCCCTACCGTTTAGCATCATCCAGCTCATCGACCAAACGCGCCGTGAGCTGAACGCCTATGAGTTGAAATACGGGATTAGAATAGAAGTCAAAGATGAGGCCGGCAAGAGTCACTCTGTTGACCTCCTGCACAATTGGGCCGAGAGGGCAGCATGAACACTGAACCATTGGCAACAAGGATCACACGACCGGAGAACTGCGTTATGGGCTTCGCCATTCCGACTACGGTGGAAGAGCTTCGAGCCAGTTGGCGGAACGGACCGGCTGACAGCTTTGCTCAGAGATTCAAAGGAAACGTTGCAAAGTATCAGGCGCAGGTGATTGAGCCCTACGAGCGGATCGGCGCTCACATCCGGCGACTGGGTGTCCGTATAGTACCCCATCTCACCCTTGCAGGCTATTCAGCCCTGTTCAACGATCCGAAAACTCACGCGGTGATTCTTTTCTCCCATTGGAGCGGCTATTTTATCGAGTTTCGGGACGAGCCGGCGAGTATCGAAGCTCTCATCCAGGCTGTCCCCGAACCCCACGCACGGATCGTCGACCTCTGTGTCTGCCAACCTTCAGAAGAGCTGATCATGAGATTGCGCGCGGCCCGTATGCAATGTCAGATCCTCTTTATCGATGCCAAGGCGACCCCACTCCTTTGGCTTCTCTTTTACCGAGACTTGTTTCGGCTTCTTCGGTCTGGAACGAGTAGATATCTACGGACCTGGTCTGAGCTGAAGCTGGCTTTCTTCCAAGAATTGGGTGGGGCTAAATCATGAGGAGCGCCCTGCGGCAAAGCGTCGAAGAATACCTCCGGGGCGAAGGCCGGCTGGACCTCGAGCATCTCGGTTCTGATGAGGCGAAACCGCGCACGACAGGCGAGGCCGGCGTCCTGCTGCTGGCGGAGTCTCTGCGGCAAACCCGGAGCTTTCAGCGGCGCGTCCAGTCGCTCTGTGTCGCTCTGCTCTGTTTCGTCTTCGCTCTGCAAGCCGCCTTTTTCGTCTATGGATCCCTGACCAACAACTTCCGGGGCTGGCTGGCGGTAGGCAGCGGGCTCTCGTTGCTTCTCATCGTTGGGCAGCTTCGGCGGATCTGGATCGACAACGTCCTCACTGAGTTGGTTCGCCAAATCGTCGATACGCCGCGGCCCGATTCCGCCGCGCTCTTGGAGATCGTCTACTGGGGGTTCCTTGCGCCCGGGAGCAGCCGGCGCCGGAGACAGCAAGACCGAGAGGAAGAGGCGCTTCCCGTGCCGTCAAAGCACGAGGACAAAGGCGAGCAGGAGATTCCGATCTTGTTCGTAGCAAGCGATCCCACCGATGCTGCGCGGCTGCGCCTCGGCAAGGAAGCGAGGGAGATCCAAGAACGGCTAAAGGGCTCAGCGCTTCGCGATCGTTTCCGCTTCCATGAAAGGTTTGCGGCACGACCGGTCGACCTCATCCAGGGACTGCTGGAAACGCACCCTCAGATCGTTCATTTCGCCGGGCACGGAACCCGAGACGGAGCCCTGTTCTTCGAAAATGAGTCCGGCCAGATTCTGCGGGTGACCGCATCAGCCCTCTCCGTTCTCCTTCGGTTGTTCCGGAACGTCAACTGCGTGGTGCTGAACGCCTGCTACACGAAGGAGCAAGCGAAGATACTCGGCAAGCACGTCGAGATCGTCATCGGTACGCCGAAGAGTATCGCGGACCACCACGCCATCTCCTTCGCCGCCGGCTTCTACCTGGCGCTGGGCCACGGCTCCTCGATTGAACACGCCTTCGAGGTCGGGCGTGCGGAAGCCCTTCTCATTGGCATGCCGGAGAAGGCCGCTCACGTGTTGGTCCGTCAGACCTAGCGCAAGGCCCGCCGCGGCAGCTTCTTGAAGCCGTAGGTTCCCACCAGCAGCACCGCTCCCAGGAGGATGATTGCAGGCCCCGAGGGGAGGTCGTAGTAGAAAGAGAGGACCAGCCCTCCCAGGGTGATGGCGACGCCGATCAGCACGGAGCCGGCGAGCACGGCTTTCAGGTCCCGCCAGAGCATGAGGCTGATGACGGAGGGAATGGTCAGCAGCGCCACCACCAGGATGATCCCCACCACCTGGATCAGGATCACCACCGAGAGCGCGATCATCGTGAGCAGCAGCGACATCAGGAACCGCACCCTCATCCCCCGCACCTTGGCGAAGACCTCGTCGAAGGACACGGCCACGATCCCCTTGAAGAAGAGGAAGAGGATGGTCAGCACCGAGACCGCGAGCGCCAGAATCACCTCGAGATCGTGATGCGACACCAGGAGGATGTTGCCGAAGAGATACGTCATCAGGTTTGGCGCGTAGCCTGGAGTCTTGTAGACGAAGACCACACCCACCGCCATGCCCACGGCCCAGAGGACGCCGATCAGGGCATCGTAGGAACGGATCGTCTCGCGGTCCACCGCTCCCAGGGCGAGCGCGCAGACGAGGGCCACGGGGATCGCGCCCAGCAGCGGATCGATCCCCAAATAGAAGCAGACGCCCATTCCCCCGAAGGCCGCGTGGCTGATGCCGTCGCTGATGAACGCCAGGCGCTTCACCACCACGAAGGTGCCGATGACGCCGCACAGCACGCTCGCCAGCACCCCGGCGATCAGGGCGTTGCGCAGGAAGTCGTAGGAGAGGGCTTCGAAAAAGGTGGGCACGGAGGCTCCGGGTCAGTCGTGGTGGTGATCGTGGTGATGATGATCGTGCAGCACGCGGTGGGGCACGCCGTGGGTGACCAGCTCTACCGGGCAGCCATAGACCTCCTCCATCACCTCCCGCGAGAGATCGGGATCGCCATGGTAGAAGAGCCGGCGGTTGATGCAGGCGATGCGGCTCACCATGGGGGCGAAGGAGGTCACGTCGTGGGTGACCACGACGATGGGGATGGTGCGGTTCAGGTCCGCCAGCAGCTCCCGCAGGGTCTCCCGCGATTCGGCGTCAATGGAGGCCGTGGGCTCGTCGAGGAAGAGCACGTCCGGCGCCGACACCAGGGCGCGGGCGATCAAGGCCCGCTGAAGCTGGCCGCCGGAGACTTCGGCCACGTGGGCGCGGGCGAGCTGCGTCAGGTTGAGGCGCTCCAGAGCGGCCTCGGCCGCGGTTTTGTCCGCCCGGCTGTAGGGGCGCAGCAGCCCAGCGTTCCCCAGCCGGCCCATCAGCACCATGTCGCCCACGCGCTGGGGAAAATCCTTGTCGAAGGTGGAGAACTGGGGCACGTAGCCGAGGCGTCCCCGCGGATCGGAGCCCGAGGGGAGGTGGAAGACGACCTCGCCGGACCATGGGCGAAGGAGCCCGAGGATCACTTTGAGCAGGGTCGTCTTGCCGCCGCCGTTGGGGCCGATGATCGCGAGGAAGTCGCGCGGCACGATCTCCAGGTCCACGTGATCGAGCACCACCTCGCGGCCGTAGCCGAAGGTGACGCCGCGGACCTCGATCAGGGGAGCGATCCGTTCAGGCATGTTGCAAAGCCTCGCTCAGCTCGCGGGTCACGCGGCGAAGGTTGTCCAGCCAGTCGTGCTCCTGGGGATCGGCGATCACGACGCTGCCACCGGCGGCATCGGCGATCACCTGGGCGCTCTTTCTGGGAAAGCCGCGCTGCACGAAAACGACTTTGACGCCGTCCCGCCGCGCGTCGTCGATGAGGCGGATGAGCCGCCGCGCGCCTGGCTCCTTCCCTTCGCCCTCGATGGCGACCTGCTGCAGGCCGTACTCCTGGGCGAAGTAGCCCCAGGTGGGGTGGTAGACCATGAAGCAGCTCCCACGGAAGGGGCCGAGCGCGGCGCGGATCTCGCGGTCGAGGGCGGCGACATCGGCCTCGAAGCGGGCGAGGTTGGCCCGGTACTCGGCGGCGTGGGCAGGATCGATTTCGATCAGCGCGGCGGCGATGTTGCGCCCCGCTACGGCCACGGTGGACGGCGCCACCCAGACGTGGGGATCGCCCACGGCGCGGCCGTGCTCCACCCCTGGCAGGAGACGCATGCCGCGGGAGGTGTCCACCACCTGGCACTGCGGCAGGGTGGCAAGGAAGGGGAGGATCTGCGCCCGCTCGATCTCGAAGGCGGGATGCCCCACGGCGACGAACAGCCGCGCCCGGGAGAGGGCGACGAGCTGGCGGGGCGAGAGCGAGTACTCTTCGTGGGAGGCCCCCGGCGGGATCATGACGTCCACCGCGACCCGGTCGCCGCCGATGCGTTCCACGAAGTACCCCTGGGGGGGTACGGAGACGGCGACGCGGATGCGGTGGTCCCCGGAGGGGCCGGGGGCAGGGGGGCGGCAGGCGGCGGCGAGGAAAGAGAAGAAGAGGAGGAGAAGGATCGGTGAGGCGGCCGCGGCGTTCCCCCGCCCAAGACCCTCACCCCTACCCCTCTCCCGCCCCCTCGCCACCCCCCTCACCGGGAGAGGGGTCCCGGTTGAGGCGATCTCGCAGCTCTCCACCGTCCCTGTTGTCCTTGCTGTCCTTTTCGTCCCTTCTTGCTGTTCTCCCTCTTCTCCCGGTGAGGGGGGTGGCGAGGGGGCGGGAGAAGAGGGCCGGGGTGATGAGGGTCTTGGGCGGGGGGAGGACAGGCCATCTTCGAGCCCCCGAATCCACTCACCCCCTATAATGCCCCTCATGACGACGACGATACCACCGCAGCAACGCATCGAAGCCGACGTGAAGGCCGCCCTCAAGGCTGGGGAGAAGGAGAAGCTCTCCACCTTGCGGATGCTCCTGGGGGAGATCAAGAACGAGCGCATCCGGCGGGGGGGCGAGGTGGACGAGGCCGGGTTCGTCTCGCTCGTTCGCAAGGCGATCAAGCAGCGCGAGGAGGCCGCGACGCAGTACAAGGCCGGCCAGCGCGAGGAGCTGGCGGCGAAGGAGGAGGCCGAGGGGCGGCTGCTTGCGACCTACCTGCCGGCGCAGGTGGACGAGGGGCAGATCCGCGCCGCCATTCAAGAGATCGTGGACTCCCGCGGGCTCTCGGGACCGGCCGCCATCGGGCCGATCATGAAGGAGCTGCTGGCCCGCTTCGGCTCCAGCGCCGACGGCGCCACCATCAACCGCCTCGCCCGCGAGGTGCTGGCGAAGCCCGCGGCCGGCTGAGCTGAGAGGATGCGCCGGGTCATCGTCGGGACCGCGGGGCACATCGATCACGGCAAGACCAGCCTCGTGCTGGCCCTGACCGGGATCGACTGCGACCGCTGGGCGGAGGAGAAGGCACGGGGGATCACTATCGACCTCGGGTTCGCCCACCGCACGGAGGGGGACCTCCAGATCGGCTTCATCGACATCCCCGGCCACGAGCGCTTCCTCCACAACGCCCTCGCCGGCCTGGGCGGTATCCGGGTGATGCTGCTGGTGGTGGCGGCGGACGAGGGGGTAAAGCCGCAGACGCGGGAGCACCTCGCCGTCTGCTCCCTCCTGGGGATCCCCGCCGGCCTGGTGGCGCTCACCAAGAGCGACCTCGCGTCCCCGGACCTGCTGGAGCTGGCCGAGCTCGAGATGGAGGAGCTGCTGGCCGACACTCCCTTCGCCGGCTCGCGGATCCTCCCCGTCTCCAGCGTCACCGGCCAGGGGATCCCCGAGCTGGAGCGCGCGCTCCTCGATCTCGCGTCCCGCTACGCGGCGCAGCCCGATGCGGACCGGCCGGCGCGGCTGCCGATCGATCGTGCCTTCCATCTCAAGGGTTTGGGCGTGGTGGTCACCGGCACGCTGGCGAGCGGCACGGTGTATCCGGGGGACACGCTGGAGCTCCTCCCCCGCGGGGGCAAGGCGCGGGTACGGAGCATTCAGGTGCACGGCCAGCCGCGGGAGGAGGCGGAGGCGGGCGAGCGCACGTCGCTCCAGCTCACCGGCGTCACCCTGGAGGAGCTCGGCCGCGGCATGACGCTCGGCACGCCCGAGGCGTTCGCGGCCACCACCAGCCTGCTGGCCCGCTTCACCCTGCTGCCGGACGCGCCCGCGCCCATCCGCGGCTTCGTGCCCGTGCGGCTCCACCTCTACGCCAGCGAGGTGATGGGGCGCATGCGGCCGCTTGCCGCCGGAGGGCTCGCGCCGGGGGAGACAGGGGTGGTCGAGATCCGTCTCCAGGCGCCGGTGTCGGCCATCCGGGGGGACCGCTACATCCTGCGCCGCCCCTCCCCCCCGGCCACCCTCGGCGGCGGCGAGATCCTCGACCCCCGCTGGCGCCGGCACCGGGGGACGATCCTCACTCAAGGCTTGACGGCCCTCTCCGGGGACCTGGACGCGGCCCTCCCCTTCTGGGTGCAGGAGGCCGGCGAGCGGGGAGTGGACGCGGCGGAGATCGCCCGCCGCCTGGGCCTCCCCGCCGCCGCCGTGGCCAAGCCGCTCGTGAAGCTGGAGAAGGCGCAGCGGCTCATCCCGGTGCCGGAGGAGCACGGCCGCCCACGGCGGTGGATCGCCCCCGCGGCGGTGCAGCGCGTCACCGAGCGGGCCAAGCGGGTGCTCAAGGAGTACTTCCAGAAGGACCGGCTGGCCGAGTCCATGCCCAAGGCCGAGGCGGTGCGTCGCATCCTCCGCGGCCGGGGAGCGGAGCTGGCGGACGTCTACCTCGGGTGGCTCGCGGCGCAGAAGGTGCTCGCCGTGCAGGGCGATCAGGTGGTCCTGCCGGGGCGCGGCTCCCAGCTCACCAGCGAGGAGTCGAAGCTTTCGACGGACGTGCTGGAGCGCTTCGACCGCGCCGGGCTCGCGCCCCCCTCGCCGGGGGAGGTGGCCGTGGAGCTCAAGGCCAAGCCGCAGATCCTGGAGGGCGTGATCCGCCACCTGGTGACCCGGGGGCAGCTCGTCAAGCTCCCCAGTGGCCTGATCCTCGCCGCCTCGGCCCTGGCCGGCCTGCGCCGCGACCTCCTGGCCACGGCGTGGGACCGCTTCTCCGTGGCCGATTTCAAGGACCGCTTCGGCCTCACCCGCAAGTGGGCCATCCCCCTCCTCGAGCACCTCGACTCGACGGGCGCCACCCGCCGCCTGGGCGACGAGCGGATGGTGGTGAGGCCGAGCTGAATGAAGACCATTGCTGTGCTGGGAGCCTCCAGCCATCGCCACAAGTTCGGCAACAAGTGCATCCGCGCCTACGTGGCCGCGGGGTGGCAGGTGTTTCCGGTGCATCCGAGTGAGACGGAGATCGAAGGGCTCGCCGTCTACCGCCGGCTGGCGGACGTTCCCGGCGAGCTCGAACGGATCAGCGTCTACCTGCCGCCCGCCGTCACCCGCGAGATGCTGGGCGAGATCGCCGAGCGAGGCGCCCAGGAGGTCTGGCTCAACCCAGGCTCGGCCGATGCCCGCGTGTTGGAGGAGGCGCGGCGCCGCGGCGTCCCGGCGGTGCCGGGGTGCAGCATCGTCGACGTGGGCTTCAGCCCGTCGCAGTTCCCGTAGGAGCCTGCGCGCCAGAAGAGATTGACAAGGGACAGCAGGGACACCAGGGACGACAGGGACAAGAAAAGCCCAGGATCGGCAGCTCTTCATGTCCTTGTTGTCCCTGTCGTCCCTGCTTTCCCTTGTGTCCCTGCTTCGAGAAACTCCCAGGATTTTTCCCGCCCGCCCCGCGGTTCCTTCTGCGAAGGAGGACCTTTCGAGTCGCGCCTAATTTCAGTTTCCGGGTACAATAGGGGCGATCTCCAGATCTCTTGGACTCTGGGAGTACTATCGAGGTTGGGCACCAGGGAGGGTGCGCCATGTTTCCCGTGTTGTTGCATCCTGATCTCTACCGTTGGCTGCGCCGCAGCGGGCGCGCCGAGCGGGCACGGGTGTGGAAGACCCTCTTCCGGCTGCGCGACGGCCACTGGGGGGGCGGCACGCGGGTCAAGCGGCTGAAGGGGATCGGCCGCCCGGTGTACGAGGCGCGCACGGACGCGGGCGACCGTCTGCTCTTCACCGTGGTGCGCTCCGCCCTCGCGGAGCAGCCGGACCGCCTCGCCTCCCACTTGCAGATCTGGGACCTCGTGGAGCACGACGACGCCGAGCGCGCCGCGCGGCGCAACCGTTCGCCGGAAGCCGAGTTCCTGGAGCTCGAAACCCTGGAGCAGTTCGAGATCGACGAGCCGCCGCCGCACCTCGACGCCGCCTTCGACGAGGTCGCCGAGCATCCTGGAACCGAGGACTGGGAGCGCTCCGAGCCCCTCCTCCAGTTCCTCCTGCCGCCCGAGGGCGCGGAGCCCGAGCCCGGCGAGGGGATCCCCGGCGGCGTGCGCTGGTTCCTCGTCGCCGCCGACGCCCTGGCCGGCGAGGAGGAGTTCCAGCGCCTGTTCGACGCCGGCGGCGAGGAGTTGGAGCTCAAGCTCACCCGCGAGCAGTACGAGATCCTGGCGACACCCGGCCCGGTGCTCCTCGCCGGCAGCGCCGGCAGCGGCAAGACGACGGTGGCCGCGCACCGCCTGGCGGCCGCCGCCGGCTCGCCGGAGGCGCCCTCGGCCCTCTACCTCTCCTACAGCCCGGCTCTGGTGGAGCGCGCGCGCGGGCTGGTGAACGACCTGCTGCGGGCGCGCGGGGTGAACCCCGACCGCAATCCCCCGGACTTCTTCACCTTCGGCGACCTCTATCGCTCGCTCATCCCGCGCGAGTTCCGCGAGCACCAGGTGATGCCGATGACCGAGGGACTGTTCCGCGAGTGGTTCCGCAAGTCGGGACGCTCGCTCGATCCCGCCCTGGTATGGGAGGAGCTGCGCAGCATCCTCAAAGGCTCGTGCCTCTCCCCCACCAAGCCGATGCTCGACGAGGCGGACTACTTCGAGCTGGGGAGGAAGCGCGCTCCCCTCTTCGTCAGCGAGCGGCCGGAGATCTACAGGATCGCCCAGCGCTACCAGCAGTGGCTGGCCGAGGAGGGACGCAGCGACCGTATCGACCTCTGCCGCCGCGCCCTGGCCGAGGGGCGCCACCGCAGGATGCGGCACTGGGACGTGGTGGTCTGCGACGAGGTCCAGGATCTGACGGAGCTGGAGGTGGCGTTCGTCCTCTCCCTCTCGGCGCGGCCGGACCTCTCGGGGGTGCTGCTGACCGGCGACACGCAGCAGATCGTCCACCCCAGCGGCTTCCGCTGGGCCGAGGTGAAGCGGCTGGCGAGCAAGGCCGCCCACGTCAAGACGGCGCCGGCCGTGGCCCGCCTGCGGCGCAACCTGCGCAGCGTCCGCCCCCTGGTGGAGCTGGCCAACGCCCTGCTGCTGCTGCGCCGCGAGGTCTACGGCCGCTCCGAGGAGGACGATCCGGAAGAGGCGGCCATCGAGGGGCCGGTGCCCATCGAGGTGGCGGGGGCCGAGGAGGTGGTCCTCGGCGCCATCGCAGGCTTCGGGCCGCGCTGCGCCGTGCTCACTCTGGACGACGACGAGCGGGAGCGGCTGCGCCGACGGCTGGGGACCTCGCGGGTGTTCCACGTACGCGAGGCCAAGGGGCTGGAGTTCGAAACGGTGGTGCTGTGGCGGCTGCTCACCCCGGACCGCGACCTCGTGGACCGCTTCAACCGCGGCGACCAGCGCCTGGAGCGGGAGCCCCGTTTCCGCCGGCTGCTGCAATACCTCTACGTGGCGGCCACGCGGGCGCGGCGGCACCTGGCAATCTACGAGGGCGCGGGCCGTGACCCCTTCTGGGGGCAGGAGCGGTTCCGCGGCCGCATCGAGCCCGAGGTGCCGGAGACCCTCAACCACCTGTTCCATCCCACGGCCTCGCCGGCCGACTGGGAGCGGGAAGGGGACTACTTCCGCGACCGCGGCCGGTTCCGCCAGGCCGCCGAGTGTTACCGCCGCGCCGGGCTCCCCGAGCGCGAGCTGGAGGCGCTCGCCCAGGCCGACGAGGAGCTGGAGGACTGGAGCGGCGCCCTCGACCGCTGGAGCCGCCTGGACGAGCCCGCCCGCCAGGCTCCCCTCCTGGAGCGGCTGGGCCGGCTGGAGGAGGCCCTCTTCCTCTATCACCGGCTGGGGCAGGTGCGAGAGGCGCGGATCTGCGAGCTGCGGCTGCTCGAACGGCGTAACGCCTGGGCCGAGGCCGCCGCCGGCTGGGAGGAGCTGGGGCTGTTGAAGGATGCCGCCCGCGGCTGGGAGCGCGCGGGCGACGAGGCGCGGGCGCTCGCCACCGGCGCCCGCGCCGCCGAGGAGGAAGGGGATTGGGCACTGGCGGGCGCCTCCTGGCTGGAGCTCAGCCGCTTCGCGGACGCGGCCCGCTGCTTCCGCCTGGCGGGCAACGGCCCCCAGACGGCTCTCGCCCTCGGTCTCCACCACGAGTCGATCGGCGACTGGGCGCGGGCGGCGGCGGCCTTCCGCTGCGCCGGTCAGAGCGAAAAAGCGGCCCGCTGCCGCGCTCGGGCGCAAGAGGAGGCCGGCCGGCCGCAGCGGGCGGCGAAGACCTGGGAGAAGCTCGGCGAGACCGAGCGCGCCATCGCCCTCTACATCCAAGCCGGCGATTGGCTGGACGTGGCCCGCCTGGAAGGGAATCAGTCCGAAGGCCGGGTGCTCGCCCGCGTCCGCGAGCTGACGGACCAGGGGACCTGGGAGGAGGCCTGCGAGCTCGCCCGGGTACGCATGGAGGTGCTGCGCCCGCGCCTGCCGGATCTCCCCTGGTTCGTCTTCGTGGACCGCGAGCGTCTCATCTGGCAGGAGTACTGCGCCCTGCAGATCGAGGAGAAGCGGTGCGACGCCCTGCAGGCTGAAGCCTCCGGCGCCTGGAGCGTCGCCGCCCGCCGCTGGCGGGAGCTGGGGGATGCGTCGCGGGCTGGCGAGGCCCAGCGGCGCTGGATCGAGACCCTGCGCAATCCCACCCGGCAGGCGCGGGCCTGGGTCGCCATCGCCGAGCCCAAGCGGGCCGTGCAGGTGCTGGAGACGGCGGGCGCCGCCTCACCCGAGACCGTCGTGGCCGCCTGGCAGGCGGAGCGGGAGGGGCGGTGGGACGACGCCGCCACGCTCTGGCGCTCCCTGGGCCGTCCGCGCGACGAGGCCCGCTGCCTCGCGCACACTCCCCAGGCGGCGATACCTGCCGGCACCACCGGCGCCGAGCCCCCGGAAGACGAGACCCAGGACGAATCCTGACCGCAAGTTTCTTCCAAAGGGTTGCAAAGCGGTCACGATTCTGCGACACTTTCAAGCAGGCACTTAGTTTAAGGAGAGAGATGGACCGCGGAGACCGGGATGCAGCCCTGGCCTGACCATCCTCCTCTGGCAGCCTTCGAGCGGCTCGTCCGCAACGGGGCGGCGTCCGGAGAGGCGCGAGAGGTCGTTCGCCACCTGCTGGCCGGCTGCCCGCATTGTGGGCGCATGGTGGGAGAGACGCGCAGCCGGTCGCTGACCCTGCCGCCGAGAGAAGAGACCTACGACGCCGTGCTCGACCGCCTGGAAGGGCGTCTCGCCCGGGGCACCGGCAGCCTCCTCCGTTCCGTACCCCAAACGCTCCACTCGGAGCTCCTCGGCCACCAGGCGGTGGAAGGGCTCTTTCAGGTCCACAGCACCCGCCGCTACGCCAGCCTCGCCCTCTGCGAGCTGCTGCTGAAGAAGGGTCGCGAGCTGGCGCTGGAGGCTCCCGACCAGGCGCATCTGGCCATGGACCTCGCCGCCGCCGCTGCCGAGCAACTCGATCTCGATCTCTACGGCGCTTCCATCGTCCAGGACTCGCGGACCATCGCCTGGGCCTATCTCGCCGAGACCGGGCGGGTGCAGGCGGATCTGCGGTCGGCCGAGAGCTCGATGACCGCCGCCCGGCGGCTCTTGGCGGGAGTGAGGGGCGAGCCCTGCCGGCTGCGGGCCGAGCTGTTGACCCTCCAGGCTTCCCTGCGCGCCTATGGCGGCCGTTTCGAGGAAGCCCTCGGTTTGCTCAACCGGGCGGCGACGATCTACCGCCGCACCGGCGACCGCCACCTCCTCGGCCGGACGCTGCTCAAAAAAGGGACCGTGCTCGGCAACGCCGGCCAGCCCGGGGCGGCCACGCGCCTCATCCGGCGGAGCATGGACTTGATCGATGCTCCCCGCGAGCCGCGGCTGCTGGTCTGCGCCACCCACAACTTCATCTGGTTCCTGAACGAGAGCGGCCGCACCACGGAGGCGGCCGCATCCCTGCAGGGCGCCCGCAGGCTCTACAAACATGCCGGCGACCGCCGCCACCTCGGCCGCCTGCGCTGGCTGGAGGGAAAGCTCTCGCCCCGCCTCGACGCCGCCGAGGGCGCCTTGAGTGAAGCGCGGGACGAGCTGGCCCGGGAGGGCCTCCACTACGAGGCGGCCCTGGCGTCCATGGACCTCGCCCTGCTCTACGCGGGCGAGAGCAAAGGCGCCGCCATGCGCCGGCAGGCGGATCAGATGCTCCCCCTCTTCCGCTCCGGCGCTATGTACCAGGAGACCATGGTCGCCCTCCTCTCCTTCCAGAAGGACGCGGACAATATCTCCTCCCGGGAGCTGATCCGGGAGCTGGGGAACCACCTGTACCAGGCACGGGAGGAGAAGAACCCGAGCGGTCTGGCCGCCTTCGCCCGGGCTTGAAATCGAGGCCGAGATCGAGGTCAACCGAACCGGGCTATCATGGCCCCGCCATGCCGCTCCTCTCCGACGCCGACTTGCTGGCCCGTCTGGTTAGCTTCGACACCACCAGCCGCAACAGCAACCTTCCCCTCGCCGACTTCCTCTGCGACTACCTGGACCGGCCGGGGGTGCGGATTGCCCGCAACCCTTCGGCGGACGGCACCAAGACCAACGTCGTCGCCTGGCTCGGCCCCGAGCCCAAGGGAGACCGGGAGGGACTGGTGCTCTCGGGGCACATGGACGTCGTCCCCGCGGAAGAAGAGGGATGGGCGAGCGATCCTTTCACCCTGACCGATGGCGGTGACCGCTGGGTGGCCCGCGGTGCCTGCGACATGAAGGGGTTCCTCGCCCTGGCCGCCAATCTCGCGGCGGAGGCGCGGCTCGAGGATTGGCGCGCGCCCCTGGCCCTGGTCTTCACCTACGACGAGGAGGTGGGGACCCTGGGAGCGAAGCGCCTCACCGAGAGCTTCCCGGAGGCGGCCGCCCTTCCCCGGAGCGCCATCATCGGCGAGCCCACGTCGCTCGCGGTGGCGCACACTCACAAGGGGCACTTCAAGATGCGGGTGACCTTGCACGGCGTCTCCGCCCATAGCGGCTATCCCCACCTGGGCACCAACGCCATCGAGCCCGCCGGCCGGGTGATCGTGGCCTTGACGGAGCTGCGCCGGCAGCTCGAGGGCGAGGCGCCGCCCAACCGCGAGCTGTTCCCGGAGGTTCCTTTCATCCCCCTCAACGTGGGGACCGTGCAGGGCGGCTCCGCGATCAACGTCGTGCCGGACCGCTGCGTCGTGGAGCTGGGGATTCGCCCGCTGCCGGGAGTCTCCTCCGCCGGGCTGATCGAGCGGGTGGAGCGGGCCGTGCGAGCCGCGGCGGCTCCTTTCGCACCGGAGCTGGAGCTACTTTCGGACAGCCCGCCTTTTCTGCTGGACGAGGGCGCCCCCATCCACCGCCACCTCTGCTCCCTGGTGGGGCAGACGGCGGGGTCCAGCGTCTCCTTCGCCACCGATGCCGGCTGGCTTCAGACCCTGGGGCTCGACTGCGCCATCTTCGGCCCTGGCTCGATCGAAGTAGCCCACAAGCCGAACGAGCACCTGCCGAAGGCGGATTTCGTCGCCGCACGGGAGCTGCTCAACCGCACGATCCAACAGTTCTGCGGCGCCGGGGGCGAGCGATGAGCAGCATCCTCGAAGCGGAGCTGACCTGGACCGGGGACCGTTTCGAACCGGGCCTCCAGATCGCCGTCGGCGACGACGGCCGCATCGAGTCCCTGGGTGCCTTGGGAAAAACGCCGGACGTGCGCCTTCCCGGCCGCGCGCTTCTCCCCGGTTTCGTAACCGCCCACTCCCACGCCTTTCAGCGGGGGCTGCGCGGGCGGGGCGAGACCTTCCCGCGCGGTGGCGGCAGCTTCTGGACCTGGCGCGAAGCGATGTACGACCTGGTCTCGCGGCTGGACGCCCCCACCTTCCAGGCCCTCTGCCTGCAAACTTTTCACGAGATGCGGGCCGCCGGCGTTACTACTGTCGGGGAGTTCCACTACTTCCATCACCAGGAGGAGGGGCCGGAGGCGGCCGACTACGAATTCGACCCCTTGGTCCTCGCCGCCGCGGCCGAAGCCGGCATCCGCATCGTCCTCATTCAGTCCTACTACCACACGGGAGCGGTGGGCCAGCCGCTGGAGGGAGCCCAGCGCCGTTTCCGCTCCCCCTCGCCCGCGGTTTACTGGAAGCAGATGGACCGCCTGGCGGGGCTCGTCGATCCCCGGACGCAGAGCCTCGCAGCCTCGGTCCACAGCCTGCGCGCCGCCGGGCCGGAGGATTTGAAGGCGATCTACGACGAGGCCCGGCGGCGGGACCTTCCCTTCCACATCCACGTCGAAGAGCAGCAACGGGAGATCGAGGACGTGCTCGCCTATTATGGCCAGCGTCCCATGGCCCTGCTGCTGGAGACCCTGGGCACGGCCACGGATCTGACGGCCGTCCATTGCACGCATACGGACGCCGAGGAGATGGAGCGCTACCTCGCCGCGGGAGGCGCCGTCTGCTCCTGCCCGCTCACCGAGGGGAACCTGGGCGACGGCATTCCCACGGCACCCCGAATGCACCCCACGAGCGGCGCCTTCTGCCTGGGGAGCGACTCCAACGCTCGCATCTCCCCGATCGAAGAGATGCGCTGGCTCGAATACGGCCAGCGGCTGGCCACTGAAAGCCGCGGCGCGCTGCGGAACGAGGAGGGCAATGTCGCCAAGGTCCTGCTGGAAGCCGCCACCCTGGGAGGCGCCAGGTCCTTGGGGCTCGAAGCCGGCCGCATTGCCCCCGGTCTCTGGGCCGATTTCACGGCGATCGACCTGGAATCCCCTTCGCTGGCCGGCTGGACGCCGGAGACGCTGCTGGAGTCGGTGATCTTCGGAGCGACGGAGGCGGTGGTGGCGGGGACGTGTGTGGGTGGGGCGTGGGGCTGACTTTAGGGTAGGGCACAGGTCTGGGCAGCAGGCATATGCCCTCCATCCGGCGTGGAGGGCATGGCACAACCGGGGCGTGGGTTAGAATAAGTCTCATGTGCGGACGCTACACCCTCAGCTCATCCGGCGACGAGATCGCCCTGCTCTTCGACCTGTCGGACGTCCCGCAGGTGCTCCCTCGCTACAATCTGGCTCCGACTCAGGAGGCGGCGGTGGTGCGGGTTCCTTCTCCTGGGGCGCCGCGCGAGCTCGTCCCCTTGCGCTGGGGGCTCGTTCCCTACTGGGCCAAGGAGGCGGCGATCGGCAACAAGATGATCAACGCCCGGGCGGAGACCGTCGCCGAAAAGGCCTCCTACAAGTGGAGCTTCAAGAAGAAGCGCTGCCTCATTCCGACGGACGGCTTCTACGAATGGAAGAGGGAGGGAAAGACCAAGCAGCCCTACCTCATCCACCGCCAGGACGGCAAACCCTTCGCCTTCGCCGGCCTATGGTCCACCTGGGTGGACAAGGAGCACGGCGGCACGCCCCTGGAGACCTTCACCATCCTCACCACGTCTCCCAACGACCTGATGCGACCGCTCCACGACCGCATGCCGGTGATCATGGACCCCGAAAACTTCGCGCTCTGGCTGGACCCCAAGGTCGATGACGAGGCGAAGCTCCAGCCCCTCCTCGTCCCCCATGCCTCGGAAGGCTTCGAGGCCTTCCCCATCAGCCGCGCCGTCAACAACCCGGGGCACGACGCGCCGGACTGCGTGGCGCCGTTGGTGGTGGATTAGTCGCGGGCGAACCGGACGTGCTTTTCCGTGACGACGACGAACCGATCAACGAGCCGGTCGGCGTAGTCACTGAGCAAGCGCCCCAGTGTCTCGATCTTGTTGGCGACCCGTTCGTTCTCCAGGCGAAGGAAAACGACGCCTCGGTGCGGATGACGCTCCCGGAACACCTTGTTCCCGAAGTCCTTGTCATTGGTGATCAGAATCCAGTTTTCCAGTGCCGCCTTTCGGATGATGACATCGTCGCTGCTGCCCCTTGCCTCGTCGAAGACGGAGAATACTTCGAACCCCTGGCTCCGAAGCCAGCGAGCGACAGACGGTCCTGTACATTCGTCGACGAGGAAGCGCATTGGCCTCGGCTATGAAGCCAACGGCATGAACTCGGTATCCTGCAGCGATTTGGAAGCAAAGAGCAGACAGGCCTGGACGTCATCTGGGGTGAGACCTTCGTATTCTTCCAGGATCTCCTGAACCGTTGCGCCATGCGCCAGCAAGCCTAAGACGTACTCGACCGTCAGGCGCGTTCCCTTGACCACTGGTTTACCGGTCATCACCTTTGGATTGAGGGTGATCCGAGATAAGAGCTGGTCATCGGTCATAGTTGAGGACCTCCATCGCCTAGGACTGTAACTCAACCCCGCCTTCTAAACCATATACGCCAGCGTGAAGATCCCCACCATGGCGAAGACCAGGGCCAGCTTGGCGGCGGTGCCAAGGATCATCCCCAGCCAGGTTCCCATGCCCACCTTGCCGGCCTGACGGAGGTTGCGGACCGAGATCCACTCTCCCAGGACCGCACCGAGGAAAGGGCCGAAGATCAGGCCCGGGATGCCAAGGAAAAGGCCCACGATCGTCCCCACGGAGGCCCCGGCCAGCGCCAGCCAGCTCGCTCCCACCCGCTTGGCACCCCAGCGCGACGCCAGGAAGTCCACCACGAAGGTCAGGACCATCAGGATCGCCAGAATGGAAAGCGTGAACCATCCGACTTTCTTGAAGCCGTCGGCCCAGGCGCCGCAGAGGAGACCGAGAAAAACCAGCGGCGCCCCGGGGAGGGCCGGCAACACGGTGCCGACGATTCCCATCAACACCAGGATGGCGGCCAGCAACCAGAGAGGGTTCTCCACCGCTCGGCCTCCTACTTCCCCAGCTTGCGGTCGAAGAAGTCCGCCGCTGCGTGGTAGGCGGCGAGCCAGCTCGCGGTGCGCAGGAAGCCATGGATCTCGTCCGGCAGGATGAGCTGCTCCACCTCGACGTGGCGCTCCCGCAGGGCCTCCACCAGGTCCACCGTCTCGCTGAAGGATACGTTCCGGTCGTCGTCGCCATGGATCACCAGCACGGGCGATTTCCAGCCGTCGAGCCAGGCCATGGGGGACGATTCGAAAGCCAGCCGCTCCTCATCCGGCTTCGGGCTGTAGCCGGGGATGAAGGTGCGGATTCCCACGTTCCAGTTGTGGACGCCGTGGAGGTCCACCCCGGCGGCGAACAGGTTCGAGGCGCGGGCGAGCCCCAGAGCCGTGAGGTAGCCGCCGTAGGAGCCGCCCCACAGGCCGATGCGGTCGGGATCGACGTCTCCCCGGCTGCGCAGGTAGAGCCCCGCCCCCAGTACGTCGTTGAATTCGCTTGCGCCCGTCGCCCCTTGGGCGGGCGCCTCGCGAAAATTCAGCCCATAGCCCGTGCCCGAGCGGTAGTTCACGGCCAGCACCACGTAGCCGCGGGAGGCCAGGTACTGGTTCATGGCGTAGGCGTTGTTGTAGTAGCCGATGTAGTGCCAGCCCAGGAGCATCTGGCGATGGGAGCCGCCGTGGAAAAAGACGAGCGCCGGATGCTTCTCCCCGGCCTTGGCTCCCGGAGGCAGAAAAAGCTGGCCATGGATGCGCAGGCCATCCGAGGCGCTGAAGATCACCGGCTGCGGCTCCACCAACGAGCCCTCGGGAAAGCCGGGGGGGACCGTCCCCGCTGCCAGCGGCTGGGCTCCGCCGCCTCCCACCTGAATCACCGCCTCGGCCGGCCGCTTCGCTCCGGAACTCAGATAGGCTAGGGCTTTGCCGTCTCCGGATTGATCCCCAAGAAGCACGGGCAGCCACTCGATGCCCGGCCCCTTCGTCAATTGGACGGGGCGGCCACCGCTGACGTCGACTTTCCAGAGATGGCGCCGGTCGATATCGTCCTGATTGGAATTGAAGACGAGCTGCCGGCGGTCCGGAGTGAGATTGACGAATTCGACCTCGAAGTCCCCCGGCGTCAGCAGGGTCGCGCTCCCCCCTGCCGCGGGCACGGAGTAGAGATGGAGCCAGCCGTCCTTCTCCCAGGGGAAGACCAGCCGGTCCTCCGCTCCCCACAGGATCTGGTTGGCCGCCACCAGCTCGTCATCGAAGACGCTCCCTGGTCCGGGATCGGCCTTCCAGGCCGTCTTCGCCTGTCCAGTCGCCACATCCGCCACCAGGATCGACCAGGGCTCGCCGCTCGCATTGGGATGGAAGAGGGTGACCTTGGACGCGGCCGGATTGCGCAGGAAGGCCAGCCGTTTGGAATCCGGCGACCAGGCCGGGTCGGCATCCGAGTCGACGCTGGGCGCCATCCAGCGCAGGCTCTTGGCCGCCACGTCGTAGACGCCTACGAAGCCGTGGTCGCCGCGGTCACTGACGAAGGCCAGCTTCGAGCCGTCCGGCGAGAAGCGGAGCTGCCTTGCACCGCCGCGGACGGAGAGCCACGGCACGGGCTTGTCCTTGCTCCCTTTCTCTTCCTTGGTGGCGAACGGTGCCCAGAGGGCCTTCCCATGGCTCAGGAAGGCGACGCCATCCCCCTTGGGCGAGACCGCCGCGCCGTGGCCTTCGGCGATCTTTTTGGGCTCGCCGCCGTCGAGCTGTATACGCCAGACCGCCTGCTCCGCCCCGGCTGGATCGCTGGTGGGATTGGGCACGTCCCCCTGCCGGTTGGCGCCGCCGCCGCGGACGTAGATCAGGCTCTTGGCGTCCGGCGTCCACTCGAGGCCGCCGAGCTGCTGGCCGTCGTCCAGGGTGTAGCGGGTGACCTGCCGCCCCTTGTAGCCCGGCGGCTCCGCCACCCAGAGATTGCGGACCCCGCCGGCGTTTTGAACCCAGGCGAGCTTGCCGCCCGTGGGAGACGCCAGCAGCTCCGAAGGGAAAGGCGCCGCGAGCAGCGCCTCCAGCGTGACAGCCGCCGGCCGGCCAACCCGCGGCAGGCAGGCGATCAGGACGACGGCGAAAACGAGGACTCGACGAGCGCGTTTGCAGAGCATCTCCCCTCCAGGCCGGAAGACCGGTCAACTGGAGGGGTATTGTGTCTCAGGATCGCCAGATTGAGGAGGCGCCCTCTTATTCCTCCGGCACCTCGAACCGCAACGCCGGGTCGTACTGCGCCCGCCGGAGGTAAGCAGCGATGCCGTTGATCAGATCGAGGCTCGCCTGCTCCGTCTCCACCGCCTGCTTGAGGTAGGCCAGAGCGGCCAGGGCTTCCCGATGGATGTGGAGCGAGGAGAAGATGGGCACCATCTCCGCCGCCAGCCGCTTCAGGTCCGCCATCCGTCCCTCCCCTGCGTAAAGGAGGGCGAGCTCCAGTGAGACCAGGGCGGTGTCGTAAGGGATGCCTTCCGCGATGAAGCCATCGCGGGCGGCCAGGAACAACGACTCCGCCTGCTCCGCCTGGCCCATACCGCGAGCGATCTTCCCCTTGACCCACTTGCGGCGATTCTGGGACCAGGCGTCGGGGAAGCTGCGGTAGAGGGGGCGGGTCTCTTGATAGAGCCTCTGCGCTTCAAGAAAGCGGCCAGCCTCGGCCAGATCGTCGATAAGGTTGTGCCGAGCACAAAGGAGGAGCCGCGGCTCCTGTTCGGGATCGATCAGCTCGGTCGCCTGGAAAAGGATGGGAACACCCTGCTCTGGATTCCCCGCATAGTGATGAACAGTCGACAGATTGACCAGGGATCTTCCAGCCCGATGCCGCTGGTCGTTGCGAAGAAAGATCGAGACGGCCCGCCGCAGGAGCCGGAAGGCCTGCTCGAAACGGCGTTGATCTCGCCGCAACGAAGCTTCCAAGTCCATCAGGATGGCATGCTCCATCGGGTCCTGACTCCCCTGAAGAAGATGCCCATAGGCGGAAGCAAACGTCTCCTCGGCCCTCTGAAGGTCGGACCGCAGCCGGTAGGAGTTGGCAACGTAGCCGCAGGCCCGCGCCCGCAGGTCCTCGATGAGCTCGGCATTGTAGTGCTCGGCATCCAGGTGCTCGGAGAGCCGCAAGGCCAGGAGACCGAGCTCCTCGGCGTGCACCGGGTTGTTGATCCCCACCTCGAAGCTGCGCTCGATCAGCAACTCGAAGAGGGCCCAGGTTTGGAAGCGGGACGAGTTCCGCACGAGGAGATCCCGTTGCTCGGGGGGAAACCGCATCAGCTCCACGAAGAGACCAGGCGCTTCCTGTCGCTCCTTCTCCAAGCTCCGCCCCTGGTCGAGGGTCACCTTCCCGGACCTCTCCCAAGCAGGCTCGTAGTCGGTGGGTGTATCGGGCCAAGGGAGAACGTCCGCGGTCCGCTTCGACAAAGACCGCTGGTGGAGAATGCCCAGGAAGCGGTGGCGGCACGTCGTGCAGTCGATGAGGTGGCGCATCACCGCCAGGCGCTCCCTCGACAGCGACAAGAGGAACTCCTCCAGGGTGAATCCGTTCGGGTGGATCTTCAATGCGGGGTCCTCCTCTCTGAAAAAGCATTGGATGAGGCCGATCAGGAATTGCGCCTCTACAACACTAGTTACCGCAGAGGGGCCAGACGGGACAACGACAAGAAAGAAAAATAAGGCGCCGGCCGGGGACCGGCGCCGGCAAAGATTCTTAGAACCCCTACTTGTGGCCGTTAGGGTCCATTTGACTACCTGCTTCAGTTGATGAATCTGGCAACAAAGTGCTGCTATTTCCATCTGGATCCATCTGGCTCCCCGCCTGCTCCCGGATCGCCTTCAGCTCAGGAGTGCGGGCAGGGGCGGCGGGGAGGACAAGGGCAACGAACCAGCTCCAGGCTTCGGCAAACAATCCTTCGGTCCTAGCCCCGGCCGCGGCATGAGCCCGCGGCTGGGCGTACGCTGAAGAGACGAAGATAGAGGATAGAACGAGAACCAGCGCAGCGGAACGGATCTTTTGGGACATGACAGTGCCTCTCCTTCGGGCGGACCATTTTTAAGCGGCCTCCATGGCCACTTACATCCCCCCTAACGTCAAGAGTGACACTTCTTCCTATAAAGCGCGCCCGCCGGCCCGAAAAGGGCACGTAGCGGGTGGATTTCTCCGCCCGGGAAGGACCCGGAGGAAGGCGCGCCTTGTGGAAACTGCGAAAAAGGGGCGGAGGCGCTACCGCGCCAGACGGTCGAGCAGGGCCAGGCGCTCGGAGGAATCGGCAGGTAACGGACCCGCCTCCAGGCAGCGGCCGTTGCGGACGGAGAGGGCGCGGATGGCCCGTGGCACGAAGGGCTCGATCTCGTGGGAGACGACGACCACCGTCGCCGACGAGCTGATCAGGCGGTCCACCCAGGCGAGGAGATCCTCCCGGGCGCCGCGGTCCAGGGCCTCCAGCGGCTCGTCCAGGAGCACGTGCGTGGGGGTGCCCACCAGGGCGGCGGCGAGCACGGCCCGGCGGCGTTGCCCCATCGAGAGCTCCCGCACCGAGCGGTGAGCGAGCTCGCCGAGCCCCACCCGCTCCAGGGCCTCCGTCCCCCGCTCGCGGGGCTCGCCGCGTAGCCGGCAGACGAGGGTGAGGATCTCCCGCACGGTGGCATAGGGGGTCAGGTCCGGCTGCTCGGGGACGTAGGCAAGGCCCCGCCGTGCCGCGGCCTCCTCGACCCAGAGATCGTGGCCGTCGATCTCCACCCGTCCGGCGTCCGGCCGCTCGATCCCCGCCGCCAGCTTGAGGAGCGTGCTCTTGCCGCAGCCATTGGGTCCCAGCAACAGGGTGAGGCCCGGCGAGATCTCCAGGTCCACCCCGGCGAGGACCGGCTCACCCTTGCCATAGGTAAAGGACGCTCCGTGGAAGCGGATCACGAGGCGCTCCACGACTGGGGATCGCCTGCGGCCAGGTGATGGAGCTCCAGCCAGCGGCTCACCTTCTGCCGCCGCTCCCGCTCGGCCGCCGCCCGCAGCGCCAGGGGGACGAGGGTCAGGGCGAGCAGGGAGGTCCAGGGGAGCAAGGCCACAAGGGCCGCCAGCAGCAGCCCCTCGCCGAGGATTTCCCCCGCGGCGCCGGTGCGCCGTTCCGGAGCCCGCCGCAAGGCTCCGGCGGCGCGCAAGGAGAGGAGGGGAAGGATGGGAAGGGCCTCCAAGGCCGCGGGATGGATCGCCGCCGCAAGCAGGATCAGCGGCAGGGCGTGGAGGCCCAGGAAAAGGGCGTCCGCGCTCACCCGTTGCGCCGCGGCCCAGGGGAGGGAACGGGACCAGGGCCACGCCGGCCGGCGTACGGCGAGGGACTCGCTCAGCCAGGCCAGGAGGAGGACCGCGGCGGCTCCTCCCCCCAGCCGGGCCGCCAGACGCACGTACTGCGGCGCCAGCTCATTGTGGGCCACGAAAGCCCACGCCCCGAGGACGGGCAGGAGAGACGTGAGGAAAGTACCCAGGAGACTCCAGCCCAGGGCCCGCCAAGCGATCCGAGGCATGAACCAGCCGCCGGGGGAGCGCCGCGAGAGGTGAGCGCTGGGCGGCCCGGTGTGGATGAGATCCCCGGCGCTCCCGTCCGCCACCGCTAGCAGCGCCGTCCCCAGGGCGAGCATCCCCCACCCTCCCACGCCAACGGCGACGGCGGCCACTGCGGCAACCGGCGCAGCCAGCCAGCGCCGCCGGGCCGGCGTGACGCAAACGGCGGCGGCGAGCGCGGTCACGGCGAGTTGCAGAGCGCGGCGGATCAGGACGGTCGGAACGAGCGAAGAGAACGCGGCAAGCACCATCAAGAGGAGAAGGAGCGGCACCTGGGCGACGGCGATGGCGAAGGTCGCCGCCCTGCGGTGCGCGAGGGCGCTCGCCGGCAGGTGGCGGAGCCAGCCGTTCACTCCCCGGCAGATCCGCGGCCCCGCAAGCTCCGCCGCGCCGAGGCAGAGGGCGGCGATCACCACCGCCGATCCTCCCCCGGCCCCGACGCCGAAGAGGGACCGCGCGAGAGAGCCCAGGAAGTCGACTCCCAACAGCATCCCGCCTCCGAAGCCAGCGGTGATGGCCGGCACCAGCACCCGCATGGCCAGCCGGGCGCCCACGGCGCAATGGAAGCGGAGGACGGGAAGAGCGCCGGAGGAGGTCACGCCGAAATGATATCTTCGCTTTCACCACTCCTGTCGGAAACTCGGAGGAGACCCATGAGCGACCTCGCCGCTCCCGTCCGCTACCAGGACCGTTCCACCGGATTGATCCTCGTCGGCATCCTGGCGATCTGCCTGGCGCTCCTGTGCCTGTTGGTGCTCGTTTTCACAGGGATCACAGCGGTCTCGGCCAAGGCCCTGGCGCCCCAGGTGGACAGCAGGTCCCTCGCCGCCAGCGGTCTCTTCTACCTGGCACTGGCAGTGTTCTTCGGCACCATGGGCATCGGCACCCTGCGCGGCCGGCGATGGGCGAGGACGCTGATGTTGGTGACGTCGTGGATCTGGCTCATCACCGGCGTCTTCTCCACGGTCGTGCTGATCTTCATTCTGCCCAAAATGACGGCGGGGCTCACAGGCGCCGGGGGTGCAGGCGCCGATGCGGCCACCGGCGCGGTGGTGATGGGCTGTGTCTCCATCGTCTTGGGCCTTTTCTACCTCGTCCTGCCGGGCGGCCTGCTCCTCTTTTACCGCGGCCCCAACGTCCGGGCGACCTTCGAGGCCAAGGATCCGAACGTCCCCTGGACCGATCGGGTGCCGTCGCCCGTGCTGGCTCTCACGCTCATGCTCGCCTTCGGAGCCGTGAGCTCGCTGACGGCGACCGCCTATGGCGTGCTTCCGGTCTTCAACACGCTGCTGAAAGGAACCCCCGCCGTCCTGGCGTTCCTCGCCATTGGGGTGATCTGTGCGCTGCTGGCCTGGGGGACCTATCACCAGCGCCCCGCCGCGTGGTGGACGATGCTGGTCCTCTGGCTTCTTGGCTGCATCAACTCGGCGGTCTTCCTGAAGACGGGAGGACCCAGCCTGCGGGATATGTACGTCGCGATGGGAACGCCGCCGACGCAGATGGAGCAGATCGACCGTCTGGGGATCTACGACCTGTTCACCAATCCCCTGATCCTCAGCCTCATGGTCGTCCTGTGGCTGGGGTGGCTCGGATTCCTGATCTGGGTGAAGCGGTTCTTCCCGGGGAAGGGCGGCGCGTACTCTCCCCTCAGAGGCTGTGAAGGAATCGCAGATCAGGGGTTAAGTTCGTAAGGGTGCAGGAGCCTCGGCGAGCCCGAGTTGCGGCGGGGGCGGTGAACGGATGGCGGCTTGGACGCGGCCGGAACCTCAGAGAGGGGCGAGACAGG
>DASUEN010000200.1:0-51180 GCA_036275055.1 Thermoanaerobaculia bacterium | reverse complement strand
GATCCTGCCACCCAGGGCATCGGCCTTCGGCCTCAGCCCTGGGCTAAGGTATCCCGGCCCGTTGGGCCAGACGCCTTAGGACTGAGCTCCGGGGAATTGGTGCAGTTATTCTGTGACGAGCCCTTACCGCCACGACTGCATTCAAAACCGGACCCTGAGGATCCAAGGGAAGAGTGAAGTGAGGCATCGGATCAGGCCGACTGCTTCAGAGCGAGCGGATCGGTAAAACGGGAGATGAACTGGGCCTGCTCAAGGGCCTCAATTTGTTTTACGAGGAACGGCTCGAGGCCGAACGTCGTATATCCCGCCTTGAGGGCGTCGTCGTAGCTGCTGAACACGTCGATCACTTGGGCGCCCTTGATCAGGACGAACCTGCCCTCGTTCTCGCCTTTGAGCTCCGGTAGCTTGTTCCTGTAGGTCTCCAGCTCTCTCTCCAGAGCCATGCGACACCTCCTCCAGGCGTCCATTATGTCACGGCCTGGAGCTCACCGTGGCGACGCGGCGGGGCTGACCCGGAGCCGCTCGAACACTCCCGTCCGGTAGCCGTGGTCGCGCAGCCGCCAGATCTCGGCGGGCGGGAAGCCGCGCACGTCCAGGACGTCCCGCCCCTTCCCTTTCGAGTGGGGATCGGCGTTGACGAGGTAGGCCAGGCGATAGCCGGCGCGGGCCAGCTTCTCCGGCTCAATGGGACCCGACCCCAGGGCCCAGCGGCCGGCCAGCCAGTTGGAGATGAGGTCCGGGCGGCGCGCGAGGACGTAGTCGAGGTCCGACTTGGCATGGCCGGCCCAGAAGTACCCTTTCGGGTCCGCCTGGCCGTGGGCGATGTGGGCGTCCGCCAGCCCCAGCATGTCGATGGTCTGGAGGCCGGAGAAGAAGGGTACTTTGCCGGCGCCGTCGATGGCGATCACCTCCCCCGGATGACGGGCTCCCAGGAAATGCCCCAGCGTCACCCAGCGGTCGTACTTGTGGAGGGTATAGCTGAAGCGGGGATCGCGGGCGAGCGGTGCCAGTTGGGCGGTCGCCAGGAGAACGGTCAGGATCGCCACGGCCCGCCGGTTCGCGGACGCCGCGGCCAGGGAGAGGAGCGCCCAGGCCCCCATGGGGAAGAGCGCCAGGAGGAAACGGTCGGAGTAGAAGTCGCCGCCGACGTAGACGTAATACCCCAGCCAGCCGGCGGCGAAGACGGCTGGGAACGCCAGCCCGGGCAGCGGATCGCGACGCCGCGGCGAGAAGCCCTGTAAGCCCCGCAACCCGGCGACCGCCAGCGCCGCCACCGCTACCAGCATGCCGGTGCCGAGGAGCACGCTCAGGAGCTGCTCTCCCCCGGCCTCCAGGCGCAGGGGGAGGGAGGCCCCCGTCACCTTGGCGTAGACCGTGTTGGGGAGCGGCCAGCCGTAGTAGGAGAGCCGCCACAAGGCGGTGGCGGCGAAGGTGGCCGCGGCCACTGCGGCCACGGCGAGGGCCGGCCGCCACCTGCCGCGCAGCCCGAGGAAGGCCGCCGCCAAGAGGGGGGTGATGAAGCCGTCCACCCGGGCGAGGACGCTGAGCGCCGCCACCAGGCAGAGGCCGGCGGCGAGCTTCCTCGCCCCCGCTCCCTCCTCCACCAGCCGCTCGCAGAGCACCCACACCGCGACTTGGAGGAGCAGGACGAGAGGCGTCTCCAGCCCCGAGGCCACCCACACCCAGATCGACGGGCAGAGGGCGACGAGGAACGCCAACGCCGCCGCCGCCCCGTTCCCGAGCCGGCGGCGGGTGAAGCGATGGAGGACGATCAGGGCGGCGAGGGCGAACAGGACGTTGAGCGCGGCGGAGACCGCGTACACCCCGACGCGGGGAACCAGGGCCGCGGCCGGCGTCAGCAGCAGCACGTAGAGGAGGTTCGAGAAACCTTCCACCCGCTCGCCCGGGTTGAAGACCAGGCCGTGCCCGGAGGCGAGGTTCAGGGCGTAACGGTAGGAGATGTAGGCGTCGTCGCTCCCCCAGGCGTGCCCGGAGAGGTCGGGATGCGAGTAGCCGGCGACGATCTGGAGGAGGCAGCCGGCGAGGAGGAGGAGGACGGCCACGCCCTCGATCCCCCTCCTCTCCCGTCCTCCAGGCGCGACGGCCCCGGTCACGGCTTGACCGGCTCGGAGTACAGCAGGTCCAGAAGCTGCTTTTCGACCGCCCGGAACTCGGGGGCGGACTTGAGCGCCACGTCGTGCACGGGAAAGTTGGGGACATCCACTTTGTGCAGGATGCGCGCCGGGCGCGGGGAGAGGACGTAGACCGTGTCGGCGAGGTAGACCGCCTCGGAAACGTCGTGGGTGACGAAGAGGTTGGTGTTGTCCTCGGTGCGCGAGACGTCGAGGAGGAGGCTCTGCATCCCCCAGCGCGTCTGCGGGTCGAGGGCACCGAACGGCTCGTCCATGAGCAGGATCTTGGGGCGGTTGATCAGCGTGCGGGCGATCGCCACGCGCTGCTTCATGCCGCCCGAGAGGTCCTTGGGATAGCGGTCCGCGAACTCCGCCAGCCCCACCGACTTGAGGTACTTCTCCGAGCGCTCGTGGCGTTCCTCTTTGGCCACTCCCTGCAGGCGCAGGCCGTATTCGAGGTTCTGGCGCACGGTGAGCCAGCCGAAGGAGGTGTAGGCCTGGAACACCATGCCGCGGTCGCGCCCCACGTCCAGCACCGGCTTGCCTTCGACGAGGATCTCGCCCGCGGTGGGCACGAGGAGGCCGGCGATGGACTTGAGGATGGTCGACTTGCCGCACCCCGAAGGGCCGAGGAAGACCACGATCTCCCCCACTCCGGGCTTGTCGTCGATGTCGAAGGAGACGTCGCGCACCGCCTCGGTGGCGCGGCCGGCGCGGTCGATGTAGGTGATGGAGACGTGCGACACCCGCAGCTTGGGCGTCTCGGCGCTCGGCTCGTGGGTGTAGGTGGCCGGGCGGGGCTTGGTGGGGAGGGTGACGGCGACGGTCCCCGGCTCGCCGACGCTGTTCGACACGTGGGGAGCCTCGTGCTCGCTCATGCCGTTTCCCTCCAGCGGAAGAGCAGCCCGCTCGCCAGGCGGATGACGAAGTCGGTGAGCAGGCCGATGCCGCCGATCACCAGCAGGCAAGCGAACGACCAGGATGCTTTTTGGAATTTGTACGCCAGATCTACCATATAACCGAGCCCCATCTGTCCGGGGTTGATCGCTTCGGCAAGGACGACATAAGTCCAAGAGATCGCATTCATCACCCGAAACGAGTCGAAGATCTCGGGGAGCGCAGCCGGTAGGAGGACCGTGCGGACCACTTGCCAGCGGGAAGCCCCCAGTGTGAGCGAAGTCTGAACGAGCTCTTCGGGCACCGAGCGGATGGCCGTCACGACAACCGGAAGGAGGTAAACGAAGACGCCGAGAAAGAGGAAGGCAATCTTCTCCTGCTCGAAGATCCCGAACCAGAGGATGAGGAGTGGGAAGAAGGCCGAGATGGGCATGTAGCGCAGCGGTGCCACGATGGGCTCAAAAAAGCGGTTGATCGGCTCGAAAGCCCCCATCAGCACTCCTAGGGGAAGCGCCACCGCGGAGGCGAGAAGGAAGGATAGGAGAATACGACGGGTCGACACCAGAATTGATCCCCACAGGTCCTTGTCATAGAAGAGCTGAAGGGTGCCACGCACTGTGTCTGTCGGAGAGGGAAGGAATCCGGGCGCTACGATCTTGCCGTAACTCAGCACGCACCAGGCAGCGATCACGAGGATCGGGGCGAAGAACCCGACGATTGTCGCGGTGGACCGCGGCAGCGGCTCACGCAGGGCGAACAGGGTCGATCTCTTGTGTGCCATGGCTTCCTTTTCTTTGTATTTACCCGGTTCCCGACACCGGGGCAGCCTCAGAGGGCCGCCCCGGCACTTCAGCCTGCTATTGCGTCGCCAGCACGACTTTGATGTCGGTGCGGCGGTTGAGCTGCCGCCCTGCCTCGGTGGAGTTGTCCGCCACCGGATTAGCCGCGCCGTGGCCGATGGTCTGGAAACGCGTGGCCTCAATGTTGGGGAAGTTCTTGAGGATGTATTCCCGCACCGCCAGGGCCCGCTTCTCGGAGAGCGTGAGGTTGGCCTTCTGCGAGCCGGTGGTGTCGGTGTTCCCCTCCACCCGCAGGTAGGTATTGCCGAAGGAGGTCATGGTCTCGCCCAGGGCGTCGAGGACGAGGTAGGAGCCGGCCATGATCTCGTCGGAGCCGGGGGTGAAGTGGATCTGGATCTGCTTGTTGATGATCGCGCGGTCCTTCTCCGACGGCGCCTTGGCCGCGATCTTCGGCTCCTCCACCTTCTGGCCGGGGTAGTCGGCGGCGAGCGCCTGGAGGAAGCGGGTGTCGGCCCAGTCCTTGGCCTCTACCGGCCGCGTCACCAGCCCCTTCTTGCGCCAGATGACGAAAGCGGTGTCGAACAACGTCTCATAGTGTGCCTTGCCGCCGGAGAGCCCGTAGAACTGCGCGTTGTCGGCGTAGGGGGTGAGCTTCAGCCCCGAGAGCATGCCGGAGACGGTGTCCGAGTCGAGCTTCAGCGCCTTGGCGACCAGGGCGTACGAGCCCTGGGGATCGTTCTTGATGGCGTCGATCCCTTCCAGCCAGCCATGGACGAAATCGCGCACCGAGTCGGGGTATTTGTCGATCACGTCCTGCCGCGCCACCAGGGTGTCGGCGATGATGTTCGTAGCCGCACTGGTCGACACCAGCACGTGCGCCTCGTTCCCTCGCGCCGTGACGGCCGCCGAGAGGTCCGGCTCCCAGGTGACGGCGGCGTCGACCTGCTTGGCCTTGAACATGGCCGCGGCGGCCGGCGCGTCCTGGGTGAAGATGATCCCCTGCTCCACCGCCGCGCGGTCCTCGGGCGAGAGACCGGACTGGGCGAGCAGGTAGAGGAGCAGGAAGTGGGAGGGGGTGAACTGCGTGCAGGCGATCTTGTGCCCCTTGAGCCCCTCGATCGAGGTGATCGAAGAGAGCGACACGATGCCGTCGCCGCCGCGCGACCAGTCCTGCATGATGATCGATTTGGCCTTCTGGTTCTGCTCGGCGAGAATCGAGGCCTCGCGCGCCCAGTTGTCGACCGTGTCCCACATGATGTCGACGTCCCCCTTGCGGAAGGCGGCGAGCTTGGCGGCCGGGTCTTCGAGCAGCACGAACTTCACGTCCAGCCCGTACTTCTTCTTGAAGCTCGATCCCCCGTTGGGATCCATGCCGTTGTTGAACACGATGCCTGGAGAGTGGCCGGCCCAGGTATTGATCCCCACCACCAGCGGCCGGTCGAGCTTGCCGCCGCCGCTGAGGTTGGCCGCCGGGGCGACCCCTTCCGAGCCCTTGCCGCGCTCGGGATCGGGCGGGGCGCTCTTGAGGGCGTCGAAGTCGCCCTTGTTCACGGCCTCGCCCTTGGCGCTCGGGCTCCCCCCCTTGTCCCCGGTTGCCCAGAGCTTGAGGTTGGGAGCGAAACGGCGGACGGCGAAGAACGCCGCCACCAGCAGGGCTACGACGATGATCACTTTCCCCAGGGGGGTGATCTTCATGGTCTCATCTCCTTGTTCACGCCGGGCCTATGCCTCCTACGAGCTGGTCCATGGCGGGGCGGAGGGAATCGACGAAACGCTCCGTCTCCACGATCTGCTCCACCACGGCGCCCATGTAGCTGGCGACCTCCGTCGCGCTGAACTGCGAGGCGCTGACCCGGCCGAGGATGACTTCGAATACGTCGGTGAAGGCGCCCAATTGCGCCACCACCATCTGGTCGCGCTTCTGGCACTCGAGCAGCAGCTCGCGCTGCTTCTCGAGAATTCCAATGTGCCACTGCCGGGTGCGGGCCGTGGCCGGCTCCTTCTCCGCCAGGGTCTTGAGCGCCTGGCACTTGGCGTCCACCTCGGCGAGCCGCTTCTCGACGCTGGGCAGCCCCGACGGAGGGGGCGGCGGCAGGCGCAGGGCCTGGGGGGGCGGAGCGCGCCGGACGGCGGCGAGCTGCGCGGATTGCGGCGCCGGCGCGAGCACGGGTGCGGGAGTCGCGGGGAGGTCCGAAACCGCGTCGGAGGCGGGGCGGATGTTGCAGAGGATCTGCAGGTACGACACCCGCTCGCGCACGAAGCTCAGGTACGTGGTGAGCATGTAGCCGAGCTGCTGGAGGATCCCCGCCTTGGTGACGTCGTCCAGGTCCGTGCGGTCGGCCAGCACCTGGGTGACGCGGCCGCGGATGTCCGCCAGCCGGCGGTAGCTGGCCATGTAATCGGGGAGGAGGCCGGCGCGGATCCATTGCGCCATGGGCTGGTCCCCCAGCAGCGCTTCCACTCGCTGGCGCAGCACCTCGCGGTCCTTCTCGGCCTTGGCCTGCTCGCCGCGCCGTTCCTCGTCCTCGATCTGCTTGATGTAGCGGTCACCGGTGGCGGAGAGGCTCACCCAGCCGGTGGCGGCGAGCCCCCAGAGGATGAGGGGGAGGGGGTTCCACAGCACGGCCGAGGCCGCCAGGCACACGGCGCCTCCCACCAGGTTCCCGGGAGACTGAATGGCCTTGGCGATGCTCTTCTTGAGGAGCGTCCGCTTGTCGATTGGCATCTCGCGTCTACAGCACCAGGGACCGGGCTCGAATCTCTCGCATCCGGTGGATTCTACAACGGCGGAGGCGCCCGGCGCTCCGGCCTTCGCTCCATACCCTGAAATGGCTGCCGGGGAGAAATGATTTCCGGTTCCAGGTCATCAGAGATTGCAGCAACTCTGGCGCGCCAGAGTGGGTGAAACGATTTGTTGGCGCCGGCCATGGAGAGGTGAGACACTCTCTGGGAGGGAACGCCGACATGAGTCTGCTGCGCCGCCTGTCCTCCGCCTTCCTCCTCCTCGCGGCCTCCGCAGCCGGGGCCGCCACCTTCGAGCAGATCCCCAGCCCGCGCCCCACGGGGTGGGTTACGGACCTGACGGGCACTCTGCCGCTTCAGACCGTGACCGAGCTCAACCGCGTAGGGGATCAGGTCAAGGCCCAGACCGGGGCGGAGATGGCGGTCGTCGTGGTGGGGACGGCCGACGGCGACTCCCGGCGCGATCTGGCCGCCCGCCTCCTGAAGGCCTGGGAGATCGGCGAGCCGCGGGGCAAGGGGCTCCTCGTCTTCGTCTCGCTGAGCGACCAGACGACCGAGATCGCCTTGGGCGACGGGGTTCGCGACGCCGCCCGGGTGCGGGAGAGCGAGGCCCTGGTGCGGAGCGAAATGGCGCCGCGCCTCAAAAGCGGCGATGCCGCCGGCGCCGTCCTCCTGGGCTCCGCGGCCTGCGTGCAGCGGCTCCTGGGGGCCAAGGTCACGGTGGCGGCGCCGGTGGGCGACCCCGACTCCACCGTCAACCTGCCGACGACCGACGATCCCCTCCCCTCGACCGCCGTACCCGATCCGCAGGCCGGCGATCCTCCCGCGCCCGCCTACCGCTCCAGCCTCCTCCTCCAGTTGGGGCTGGCGAGCGGCGCCCTCTTCGCCCTCCTCGCGGTCTGCTTCAAGCTCTTGCGCCACTCCCGGCACTCCCAGCAGAAGATGAGACTGCCGCAGCAGTTCGACCCGGCGATGACCGACGTCACCGGGAGCTGGTAACCCAAGGGCGGGAATCCACGTAGAGAGAGCCAGGAGGAAACCATGGACCAAGCCCTGACCACCACCGCCTTCACCCTCGACGGCTACGCCATCCAGCGCAACCTCGGCGTCGTGCGGGGGATCACCGTACGCTCACGCTCCATCTTCGGCACCATCGGCGGCTCGCTGCAGACGCTGGTGGGCGGCAACATCACCCTCTTCTCCGAGCTGTGCGAGAAGACCCGCTCCGAGGCCTTCGCGCTGATGATCCAGCACGCCCAGCAACTCGGCGCCAACGCCGTGATCGGCATCCGCTACGATGCCACCGAGATCATGCAGGGCGTCACCGAGGTGCTGTGCTATGGCACGGCGGTGGTGGTGGCGCCGGGGTAGGCGGCGAACGGCGTCACTCTCTGGCAGGACGGTTGCCACCTGACCTTCACTTCGGTATCCTGTTGAAGGTCAGGAGGAGCTTCAAGGTGCAAATCACAGCCAAAGATCGCCAGATCAGCATCCGCATTGCGCGTGAGACCGACGTGTGGCTGGAGCGTCGAGCTGGTAGCAGCAAGAACAAAGCCGGATTCATTCGCCAGATCATCGAACGAGAGAGGGCTCGCGAGCGAGAGCAGGAGCTGCTTCGCATGTTCAACGAAGCAGCGGCCGAGGTCACCAAGGAAGACATAGAGGAGCGGGAATCCCTGCTCGGCGGCTTCGACACCGGTCGTCTGGATTGAGGCCAGGAAGGTCTCCATGGAGCACCCCAAACCTCTGCGCGGTGAGATCTGGATGTTCGACCTGAATCCCAAGAAAGGTCGGGAGCAGAGAGGGGTGCGGCCCTGCCTGGTCGTTTCCACGGACGCGTTGAACCGATCGGACTTCGGCACCGTGATCATCTGCCCGATTACCACAACTGAGCGGCCTCACTTCAAATGGCGCGTCGCGGTCGCTCCTGCCAGCCTGCGCCTGGCTGACAAGGATTGGCAGCCCAAGCTTCATTGGGTGGAGACCGACCAAATTGTCACGGTCGATATAAGGCAACGAGCGCTGCGGCATCTCGCGACGGTGATCGACGATGAGAAGCTGCGGGTGGTCGATGAATCCCTGCGAATGATGCTAAATCTGTGATCAGATGTTGATTCGGCAGAGCTCCACGCCCCACCCTCCCGGCGAGAAGGGCGTGGAATCGGGAAACGCCGCTCAGTGATGCTTCGCCGCCGCGGGCGTCTTCTTCGCAGCCTCCAGGCTGTTGTAGATCGTGGCGACCCAGCCCTTGGTGTCGATGAAGGAGCTCCAGCTCTTCCACTCGTCGGGGAGGCCGGCGGCCTGGAGCTGCTCCAGGGTCTTGCCCGCCTTCATTCCCTTGCTCACCACCGCCGTCGTCTCCACCAGCATGCGGTGGAACTTCTTCAAGCCCTCGACGTCGGAGAGCGGACCATGGCCGGGGATGATCTTGGCGTCGGGGGGGACCTGGGCCAGCACCTTGGCCACCGCGTCCGTCAAACCCTGCACGCTGCCGCCGCTCCCCAAATCGACGAACGGGAAGAGGCCGTTGAAGAAGTCGTCGCCCATGTGGACGACGTTGGACTTGGTGAAGAAGATGATGCTGTCGCCATCCGTATGGCTGTGGGGGACGTGGACCGACTTGATCTCTTCGCCGTTGAAGTGCACGGAGACCGCGTCGGCGTAGGTGATCACCGGCAGGCCCGGTCCCGTCATCGGCTCCGTCTTGTTGCCGAGGACGTTGGAGCCGGCCGCCAGGCGCTTGCGCACGTTCTCGTGGGCGATGATCGTCGATTCGGTGCCGAAGACCGGGTTGCCCCCCGTGTGATCGCCGTGGAAGTGGGTGTTGAGCACGAACTTGAGCTTGCCGGGGTTGATCCCCTTCAAGGCGTCTTTGATCTTGTCGGCCAGCGGCGCGAACTGGTCGTCAACGATCAGGACGCCGTCGGGACCGGCCGAGACCCCGATGTTCCCGCCGGCCCCCATCAGCATGTAGACGTTGCCGGAGACGGGGATGGCCTTCATCTCCACCTTCGAGAAGTCCTGCTGCTGGGCCGGCGCGGGTATCGCGTACATTGCAAACGTGGCGGCCAGGGCCAGGAGCCCGGCGCTCTTCGCTCTCGTCATCGCATCCTCCTGAAGGAAAGAATTTAGGCTACGCGGGCGAACTTTAGCACGACCCTAGCCGCCGCCGGCGATGCGCAGGAGCTGGCTGGCGAGGGTCCCCAGCAGGCGGCCCACCTCGGGGAACTGAGTGGCGACGAGGCCGAGGGCGGGGACGCCCACGAAGGTGAAGAGCTTGGAGAAAAAGGTGCGGTCGAAGGTGACCTTCCCCGCCGTGGTGCCGCCGATGTAGCTCAAGGTCGCGTTGCGGTCCATCTGCACGAAGACCACCAGGGTCAGCCCCACGGCCGCGCCCAGGGCGAGCCAGATGGCAAGGGAGACGAAGTGCCGGGGCTGGAAGGAGTAGGCGGTGACTCCCACCAGGGCGAGGAGGCCGCTCGCCAGGGCACCGACCAGGGAGCCGCGCATGTGGGCGAAGACGTAGCGCAGCCAGGCCGCCACCCGCAGCGCCACGAGCTGCCGCACCTCCGGATCGCCGGTGTGCCCCTCGAGGCTCTTGCAGACCTCGCTGAAGATCTTCTCCAGCCGGATGCGGGCGCCGATCTCCTGCGGCGAGCCCTCGTCGGTCTCGTTGGCGAAGACCTCCTGGAAAGCCTCCTCCAGCGGCGCCATCCCGTTCTCCAGCTCGACCTTGCCGGCGGCGGCGAGGGCGCGCAGCCGGCGCACCGAGAGGGTGAGCGTCTTGAACGCCGGGATCTGCCAGCCGAACGACTGGATGGGCCGCCATTCCAGGTCCTTCGCCACCGCCTGGAAGGCCTCCGTCACCCGCGGCGAGGCGTTGTCGAGCCGTTGCAGGATGCGCAGGGTCCACACCCAGAGCCGGAAGAAGCGGTAGTAGGAGAGGGCCGAGAGGGCCAGGGCCAGGCCCAGGAAGAGGATGAACAGCCGGCCATACCCTTGCGACTCGGCGACCGGTTGCACGGTGGACAACAGCAGCGAGAGCGGCGGCAGGAAGGCCACGGCCGGCGCCAGCCAGAGCCACGGATCGCGCGGCCACGTGTGCACCAGGAGGCCGTTGATCTCCTCCAGCGTCTTGGCCACCCCGGCCGTGACCGGATCGCCCAGGGTGGCCACCGGGCAGTCGGTGGCCTGCCGCGCCATCAGTCGCCGCCGCTTCAGCTCCCAGAGGATCCAGGTGTAGATCCCCCCGCCCACGGCGGCGAGCGAGATGAGCGGCGAGAGCCCCGACGAGAAGGCCCGCGCCCGCAGGTAGAAGAGCTCGACCTGGTCTCCCGGCATGCACGTCCAGCGCATCCCCAGGGCCAGAAGCACCAGCGCCGCGCCGCCCCCCAGCGCCCAGAGCGCCCGCTGCAGGGGCGTGAGCCGCGAGTGGGCAGCCCGTGCCGCGTCCCCCACCAGCAGGAGGTAGATCAGGGCGAGGGCCAGGAGGTAGGCGATCTGCATCCACTGCAAGTCCACGTGCCGGCGGTCGAGGGCGAATCCCCTTGCCCACACCGGCACGCTCCCCACGGCGAGCAGAGTGCCGGCGGCGAGGGCCAGGAGCACCGTGCCCAGGACCAACAGCAGCCGGTTGCCCGCGACGGCCCGGGGAGCCTCCTCCCCGACCGGCTCGAGGAGCGCCTCGTGCTGCAGCCGGCGGGCGAGCAGTGCAAGCATCACGGCCACCAGCAGGACCTGGAGGTCGTCCCGGCCGGCGAAGCCGTTGCCTTCCACCGCCGCGGCGGCCGGCTGAGGGCGCTTGGGCCTCCCGGCCGGCCTAGCCGGTTTAGGCGGCAGGGAGCTGCACAGCCGGGCCGCTCCCCCCGACGGGGCGCTCTTCAGGCGGGCGATCGGCCACAGCGCGCCGTTCCCCACCGCCATGATCCAGGCGCGGGGCGGCGCCACGGGCTCCCCCAGCAGGTAGCGCACGGCCTCGAAGAGCCCCTGCTGGAGCTCGCTGGAGAATTGGCGGCGCATGCGCCCCCCGGGGGGCGAGAGCGACGCCGGCTGCCAGGGCGCTCCCTCGGCGAACAGGGGGGCGCTCGAAAAGACCAGCGTCCCGTCCATGGTCTGGCTGTACTGGGAATGGGCGTAGAGCAGGTTGTTGTCGAAGGTGAACAGCACGGCATCGGGCATCCGGCCGCGCACCTGCTCGGCCAGGAAGAGCTTGTCCCTGACGTCCGTGGCCAGGATGCCGACGTAGCGGATGCCTTCGCGCGAGATCGCCCGCAGCAGGTTCTCCAGCACCAGCTCGTTGCTGAGCACGGTCGCCGAATCGAAAGTGGGGACGAGATCCACCGGCCGGCCGGGATCGGTGAGGTCGAGGGGAAGGTCGGTGCGGCTGGTGGGGATGGCGGGCTGCGGGGTGGCGGCGGCCTTGGCCTGCGCGGCCTTCTCCTTCTCGGTGGCGGTGCGCAGCTCGGAGATGTGGCTGGGGAAGGGCACCATGACGATGGGCGTGTGCGGCGCCGGCTCCTCCGGATGGCCGGCGCTCTCGGCGTCCAGCATGCTGCGGCCATAGGCCGTGTCCGCCTCGGTGAGCAGCGCGACCCGGTGCAGGTCCCACCCCATCTTGCCCCCTAGGAAGGCGAAGGCCTGCCCGTGCAGGTCCTCGTCGGGGAGCACGGTGCGGCAGACCTCGACCCCCACGGCCGCCAGGGGATCCTCAATGTCGGCCGGCGCCGCCGTGGCCGAGCCCGTGGCGGCCCGGAAGTGGAGCGACGGCCGCCGTTGATGCTCGCCCTCCCGTTGCTTCCAGGCGAGGAGGGCCACGCGCAGCGACTCGACCGAGCCAGAGAACGTCGGCCCCAGGATCGCCACGGTGGGATCGGCCGCGCCCTGCTGCAGGTCGGCGGCCAGCTCCAGCGCCTCCCGCAAGGCGCCCTTCTCGATTCCCGCCTTCGGCGTCTCCCCCACCACGAAGACGAGGGCCAGGCTGTGCGGGCGGGGCGAGCCGTCCGGCTCCTGGCGGCGGAAGAGGAAGAGCCCCGGCGCCGACTTCCGCGGGGCTCCGGCGCCCTTCGAGTCGCCGCCCGCCCACGGCAGCCAGAAGCGGTCCGCCAGGTAATCCGACTGGGCGAAGCCGCGCTGCACGGCCTCCAGGGCCTGATCGAGACGCGGATCGGGCGGCGACGGCATCAACGCCACGAGAAGGTGGAGGTCGTACCCGTCGTCGAGCGCCGCCTGCTTCAGGATCGCGATCAGGTCGTCGCGCTTGGCCGAGGGTTCCAGCGATTTGCCGAAGAACTGACCCAACAGGCGCACGGGCTCGCACCAGGCCGGCGGCGATGGCGGCGGCGGCGCTGAGGACGATGCCGGCGGCACCACCTTGCAGGAAGAGTAGGTGTCGCCGGCCGGCGCTTCCACCGCTGACGCCGCGGGAGAGAGAGCCTGGGCAGGAGCAGCGGCGGGCGCCGGCTTCTCCTGGGAGGGCACCACCAGGCGGGCGGCCGGGAAACCGGCGATCAGCCCCAGGACCAGCGCGAGCCACGGGAGAGCGTTCTTCATTGGGGTCCGTTGGGCGACAGGTTCGCGAGGATGTTACCAGATGCTACTAAGAGCCCTCCTGTCACCGGAAGCGATCCGCCCTGCCGCGCCTGGGATTGAAATCCCCGGCTACCCTCGGTATCCCCTTCGGGGTCGCCCCAAAAAAACTGGTCCCGCAGGGACTACCGTCGGTAGCCCGGGATTTCAATCCCGGGCTGAGCGCCACGCCCGCAGGGCCTCGGCCTCCCGCACCGGCGAAAGCCTCTCTTTCGGCCGGTTCTGCCGCGGGTCGGCGGCCACCCAGGCGTGGACGTCCCGCACGGTCTCCTCCAGCGGCCGGAAGGCGAGGCCGTGAAGGATGGCCTGGGTGTTGTCCACCAGGTCGTACCCCTCCTGGGCCTCCGGGCTCCAGAAGGGGAGGTCGATCCCCCACCGCTCCAGGAAGCCTTCGCTCACCCAGGTGAAGGAGGCGTCGCTGCCGGTGGCGCTGCGGCAGGTTTCGAGCATCTCCCGAAAGGTCAGCAGGCGCTCGGGGCCGGCGGCGTTGTAGATGCCCCCCTCGCGCTGCTCCACCATGTCCACCACCCAGGCGGCGAGGTCGCGGGCGTCGATCAGCTCCACGGGGCGCTCCGGCCGGCCGGGGGCCAGCACCTCGCCCCCCCGCGCCACCCGCGCCACCCACCAGGCGAAGCGGCTGCTGGGATCGTGCGGCCCCGCCACGATGCACGGCCTTGCAATCAGGGCGCGCCGCCCCCAGACCTCCCGCACCGCCCGCTCGCAGAGCACCTTGAGCCGGCCGTAGCCATCGCCGGGCGGCACCTCTTCCGCCTCCTCGTCCCCCGGCCTGGGAGCCGCGAGCGGCGCTTCCTCCGGCAGGTCCGGCGTCAGGAAGTCGCGGTAGACGGAGATCGTGGAGAGGAAGGCATAGAAGCCGGCGGCGCCGGCCAGCCGCTCCGCCGCCTGGCGCACCTCGCGCGGCAGGTAGCCGTTGACGTCGAGGACGGCGTCCCACCGGCGGCCGGCGAGACGCGAGAGATCGCGCCGGCGGTCCCCGTGCAGGTGCTCAGCCTCGGGAAAGAGGCCGGGGTTCGTCCGCCCGCGGTTGAAGAGGGTGACGCGATGCCCCGCCGCCAGCGCCGCCGCGGTGAGGTGGCGGCCCACGAAACGAGTGCCGCCCAGGATGAGGAGGTTCATTCGTAGCGCAGGGCTTCGATCGGGTCCAGGGACGCCGCCCGGGAGGCCGGGTAGATCCCCGAGGCCAGCCCCACCGCCATGGCGACGCCGGTCGAGAGCAGGATGGACGAGCCGGTGACGATCGTCTCCCAGCCGGCGAGGGCCGCGACACCGCGCGCCAGCGCCAGGCCGGCGACGATCCCCGTGACGCCGCCGATGACGCTGATGGCGAACGACTCGACGATGAATTGGAAGCGGATGTCCACGCTACGCGCCCCAACGGCGCGGCGGACGCCGATCTCCCGCGTCCGTTCGAGGACGGTGGCGAGCATGATGTTCATGATGCCGATCCCCCCCACCAGCAGGGAGATGCCGGCGATCGCCCCCATCACCATGTTGAACAGGCGCTGGGTGCGCCGGCTCTCGGCCAAGAGGGCCTCGGGCACCACCAGCTCGTAGTCGCTGGCGCCCGCGTGCAGCCGGTCGAGCAGCTCGCGGATCGAGGACGAGGTCTCCGCGCCGCCCACCCCCGGCTTCAGGCGCACGACGATCTCGTCGAGCGGCGAGGCGAGGGCCGGATGCTCGAACTTCCGCTCCGCCGTGGAGACCGGCAGGTAGATCTCCCGCGCCGTGGCGCCCGTGGCCGTGCCCTCCCCGCCCGGGCTGCCGGCGGCGGACCCGGGAGCGCCAGCGCCCGGCGGCGGCGCGCTGTCATCCGAGAGCACGCCCACCACCTCCAGCCACACCTCATCGACTTTCACCAGTTGCCCCACCGCCGGCCCGTAGCCGAAGAGGTCGCGCCGCACGCTCGGCCCCACGACGCAGACCTGGGCATGGGTGGCGTCGTCCATCTCGTCGAGGAACCGTCCCTCGGCCACTTGCAGGTGGGCGAGCTCGCGGTGGCGGGGGGAGACGCCGTAGGCCGCGGCGCCGTCGCTCTTGCCGTTGGCGGAGAGGACCTTGTAAGGATCGACGCGGATGCGGGGGGCCACCAGCTCGACGCCGGGGACGGCCTCGGCGATGGCGGCGGCGTCGCGCGAGGAGACGCCGAGCGACTTCTGGCGCACCTCCTGCGCCTCGTCGTCCTTCAGGGTCTTGGCGCGCACCAGCACGTTGCGCAAGCCCAGCCGCTCGATCGAGGCCAGGGCCTGGCGCTCTGCCCCGGCGCCGATCGACATCATGGCGATGACGGCGCCGACCCCGAAGATCATGCCGAGCATGGTGAGGGCCGAGCGCAGCTTGTGCGCCGCCAGGTTGTCGAGCGCCGAGCGGAAGGCTTCCCGGGGGGTCATCGGATGGTGATCATGACGCCGCCCTGCCGGCGCGAGGAGACCGGTGGCGCCTTGTGCGCCGTGTCTTTCTTCTCCGGCGGAGCGCCCGCCGGACGGGTGGGGTCGCGCATCGCCAGCACGTCCCCGGCATGGAGGCCGGAATCCACCACCACGCGGCCGAGCGACGACGGCCCCAGCTTCACCTCGACCGGCGCGAAGCCGTTACCCCCCCGGCTCTTGGGGTCGCGGCGGTAGACCACGGTGCGCCCCTCGCGGTCGAAGAGCGCCTGGCGCGGCACCAGCAGGGCCGCCTTGCGCTGCTCCAGGAAGAGCGTCGCCTGCACCCGCTGCCCGGGCTTCATCACCTTGGGGTCGGTGCGCTCGAAGGCCAGGGTGACGGCGAAGTACTGCACCGGCGAGCCGAGGATGCGCGGCTTGGCGAGGGCGTCGACGCGCGAGATCTTCGCCGGCCAGGAGACCCCGGGAGCGGACTCGACGGTCACCGACGCCGGCCGGCCGGGCACCAGCCCGCCGGCGTCCGCCTCCAGCACGTAGACCTCGGCCTGCATGCGCGAGAGGTCCGGGATCTCGGCCAGCGGCTGGCCGTTCCACACGCTGTCGCCCACCCGCGTGGGCTCGCCCCGCCAGTTGCGCTTGAGGATGAGCACGCCGTCGTGCGGTGCCGTCACGGTCAGCGACTGGAGGGCGGCGCGGGCCTGCGTGATCTTGGCGTCCGCCTGGCGGATCTTGATCTGGAGGAGGGCGGCTTCGGTCCCTGAGAGCTTCTCCCGGGTCTTGCGGGTGGACTGGGCGTGCCCCTCCCGCTCCTGGGCCAGCCCCTGGTCGATCTCGGACTCGATGATGTCGGCGCGGGAGAAGATCAGCGAGTCCTTCTTCTGGAACTGCTTGGCCTCTTCCAGCTCCAGGCGGGCGAGGGCCGCGTCGCGCTCCAGCTTGTGCAGCTCGGCGGAGCCCTCGATCTCCTTCTTCTCCATCGACAGGCGGCTCTCCTTGAGGTCGTCCCCGGCGTCGACCAGCCGCTTCTCGATGGCGCTGGGATCGAAGCGGATGACCACGTCCCCTTGCTTGACCCGCGAGCCGTCCGGGGCGATCCAGCCGATGCGGAAGGGGCCGGGCACGCCGGTGGGGACGGAGATGGGGGTCGCGGTGACGGCCTGGAGGTTCCCCTGGGCCGGCACCCGCCGCTCGAAGTCCTGGGGCTCCAGGCGGAGCACCGGCACGTCGCCGGCAGCGCCCGCGCCCGGCAGGGGGAGGAACGCCGCCAGGGCCACCAGCAGCACGGCGGCCGCGGCCAGGGCCAATCCCAGGCGCGCTCCCTTGATTTTCTTCACGAGCCCGACCCTCCCCGGCTCCCCCGCTCTCCGGCGAGGTCGCGGCGGGAGATCATGTCGCCGGCCTTGAGCCCGCTCCTGATCTCCACCAGCCGGTCGTTGCGGCGGCCGAGCTCGGGGCGCACGGGCTCGCTTCCCCATCCTGAGCGGCGGTAGACCACCGGCCCTTCGGGACCGACGAACACCGCCTCGGCCGGGGCCGCCAGGGCGTGCGGCACCCGCTCGATCTCCACCGTGCCCAGGAAGCGCATCCCCGGCCGCATGCGCTGGGGATCGGTGCGGTCGAGGTCGATGGCGAGCTTCACCACCTTCAGGGGATTGACGTCCGAGCGGCTGCGCACGGCACCGCCGATCGAGCGTACGCGGCCGGTGAAGACGTCGTCGGGATGGGCGTCGAGGCGCAGCGTCACCCGCTGGCCTGCGGTGATGCGGCCGGCGTCGGCCTCGTCGACCTCGCCGTCGGCCCGCATCGCCCCGAGGTCCGGGATCTCCAGCACCGACTGGCCGCGCCAGCAGGAGTCCCCCACCTTCTTCTTCTCGCCGTTGTCGGTGGCCACGTAGACCACCGTGCCATCGCGCGGAGCGGGGACGGTCATGCTGCGGATGGCGTCCTGCATCTCCTGCACGCGGGCGGCGGCGCGGTCCCGCCGCTTGACGAGGGCGTCGACCTCGGTCTTCGCCTGCAGGTCCCCCAGCTTCATCTTCTCCTGGAGGTACGCCACCTCGCGGTCGGCGAGCGCCAGGTCCTCGCGCGACTTGGCGAGCTCCTTGGAAGCCACCAGGTCCGGCGGCACGTCCACCTTGAGCTTGGCGCGCCGCTGCCGGGCTTGGGCTTCGGCGAGCTCGAGCGCGGCGTCGTGGCGGGAGATCTCGGCGTTCGTCTGCCGCTTCTCCAGCTCCTTCTGGGCCGAGTCGCGCTCGGCCATCTTGTCCTGGAGTTTCTGTTGCAGCTCCGAGGAGTCGAACCCCAGGACCGGCTGGCCGGCCTTGACGGGCACCCCTTCCGGGGCCATGAAGGAGATCTTGTAGTCCCAGAGCTCCTCGATCTGCGGCGGGCCGATGCTGAGCGCCTGGGTGGAGGAGAGGAGGCCCGAGACCGGCACGCCGATCACCAGGTCCTCGCGCCGCACCTCCACCCACCCGCCGCCGCTCTTGCTGGCGGCGCCCGCCCGCGTGGACGCCAGCCAGAGCACGGGCACCGCGGCCGCGAGCAGCGCACCGCTCGCCGCGATGCGGGTCACGCGCCGCTGGCGGGGGCTCATCCGCTCCTCCTTTCGAGGTCGTTGCGGGAGCGCAGCCGGGTCCCTTCCGTGAGGCCCGACTCCACCACGCATTCCAGGGCCGAGCACTCCCCGAGCTTCACCGGCACGGCGCCGCCCGCCGCCAGCAGGGCTCGCGGCTGCCCCCCCGCACCGGCGGAGAGGTCGAGGGCCTCCCGCGGCACCAGCAGCGCACCCTTGACCTCCACCCCCAGCACCTCGACCCGCACCGACATGCCGGGGCGCATCCGCTGCGGGTCCGAGCGGTCGAGCTTGATGCGCACGGGGAAGTAGCGCAGCAGCGGGCTGCGGCGGGCCTCGCGGGCCACCGGGGAGACGTCCGTCACCCGCCCCTTGTAGACCTGATCGGGATAGGCGTCGAGGGTGCAGAGCACCTCCATGCCGGGCTGGACGCGGCCGTCGTCCACGTCGGACAGGCTGGCCTGCACGTTCATCGCCGAGAGGTCCGGCAGCGAGGCCACGGTCATCCCGATCCACACCGAGTCGCCCACCCGCAGCTTGCGCCCCTCCCAGGGGTGGTCGCCGATGAGCACCATGCCGGCTCGCGGCGCCCGCAGGGTGAGGGCGTCGATCGCCTCCTCGGCGTTGTGGATCTCGCGCCGTGACTTCTCCACCGTGATCCGTTTCACGTCCACGTCGCGGGCGCCGCCGCGGGTGGCGGCGTCGAGGTCTTCCCGGGCCTTGGCGAGCTCGGTTTCGGCCCGTTGCAGGGCGAGCTGGCGGTCCTGGTACTCGCGCAGGGCCAGGAGGTCCTTGGGCACGGCGGCGGCGATCTTCGCCTTCTCCATCTCCGTGCGGGCCTTCTGGACGGCGAACTCCTTGTCGGCCGTCGAGGTCTTGGACTCGGCCGCCACGCGCTGGAGGTCGCTGCCGGCATCGGAGGCCGAGAGGCGCTTCTCTTCGAGGTCGGAAGCGAACTGGGAATTGTCGAACTCCACCACCGGGGCCCCGGCTTTGACCAGAGCGCCGTCCTCGGCCAGCCAGCGGACCTGGAGCTGGAAGGAGTTGGTGCGCGGCACGGAGAGGGGATCGCCGCGCTCCGCCTCCAGGTCGCCCGAGAGGAGCAGCCGCTGGCGGAAGGCGCCGCGGTGCGCCACCAGCTCTCCCCGCTCCCCCGGCGCCGCGGCGTGCGCGCCCTCCCCGGCGCAGCCGGCGAGCGCGGCGGCGAGGGCGAGACCGAGGAGCGACGGGAGGAGCGATCTCAATTCCACCATTCCTTCTTAAGGAACGTATACGGCATGGAGGAATTCCTTGTCTAGCCCCCTACCGCGCTGGGGTTGGAGCCGGCGTGGCGCCTCCGAAGTCCACCTTGGGCGCGGTTTCGGCGCCGGCCTGGGCCTGGAAATAGGGCTTGGGCTGGAAGCCGAACATCCCCGCGAAGAGCGCCGCCGGGAGCTTGCGGATGCGGGTGTTGTAATCCTGCGCCGCCAGGTTGAAGTCGCGGCGCGCGATGGCGATGCGGTTCTCCGACCCCTCGAGCTGCACCATCAGGGCCTGGAAGGTGGCTACGGACTTGAGGTCCGGATACCGCTCCACCACCACCATCAGGCGGGAGAGGGCCGAGGAGAGGCCGTCCTGGGCCTGCTGGAACTGCTGGAACTTCTGCGGATCGTTCAAGATCTGCTGCGTCGCCTGGGCGCTGACCTGCCCGACCCGGCTGCGCGCCTCCACCACCTGGGTGAGCGTCGTCTGCTCGAAATTGGCCGCCCCCTTGACGGTCGCCACCAGGTTCGGGATCAGGTCGGCCCGCCGCTGGTAGGCGTTCTGCACCTGGGCCCACTGCGCCTCCACCGTCTGCTCGGCGGTCACCAGGCCGTTGTAGGTGCTCATCGCGAACAGTACGACGATCACGACCACCACTACGGCCGCGATCAGGCAACCGATCTTCTTCATGGCTCTCTCCTTGTGGCGCCCGCGGACCGCCGGGCGCTGGGGGGATCATATCGCGGACGCCGGGCGGGGGCGGCCCCCCAGCCAAGACCCTCATCACCCCGGCCCAAGAAAAGGACATCAAGGACACCAGGGACGGCAAGGACAACAGGGACGAGGGAGAACAGCAAGAACGGTTCGGCCGGGACCCCTCTCCCGGGGAGGGGGTCCCTTTCCCTGCTCCCGGGAAAGCGAGCTCCGTCGAGCGAGAAAGGAATCGCGGCTTGGGGCTCGCCCACCCTGGAGGCGGGACGGCGAGCCACGCTCCCACCCTCGCGAAATGTGCTGCAAACTTCGCGAATTCCGGCTTGGATTCGCGAATTCTGCTGCAAAACTCGCGGGCCCCGCTCCGGGGCCCGCGAAGCACGAGCCGGGGCCCGCGTTCCCCGGTCCGGGGCTCACGAATTCTCGTGAAAATTCGCGAAGTTTGCTGCAAACTTCGCGAGTTTTGCGGCTGGGCTCGCGAGTTTTGCAACAAAGTTCGCGAGTTTTGCAGCAGGGAGAGCGACCCCGGAGCCCGGGCACGAGAATTTTGGGCGGGGCTGGGAGAAGCCGCCGAGATCCTTGGCTTCGCCCCCCATGTTAAATTCCCCCCCGATGAGGGCCTACCTGGACCTGCTCCGGCACATCCTGGACCACGGCGTCGAGAAGACCGACCGCACGGGCACGGGCACGCTCTCGGTGTTCGGCCACCAGATGCGCTTCGACCTCGGGGCGGGCTTCCCTCTCCTCACCACCAAGAAGCTCCACCTGCGCTCCATCCTCTATGAGCTCCTCTGGTTCCTGCGCGGCGACACCAACGTCGCCTGGCTGCACGAGCACGGGGTGACCATCTGGGACGAGTGGGCGGACGCAAACGGGGACCTCGGCCCCATCTACGGCGCGCAGTGGCGCTCGTGGCCCACGCCGGACGGCGGCCACGTGGACCAGCTCGCCCGCGTCGTGGAGCAGATCCGCACCCAGCCGGACTCCCGCCGTCACGTGGTCAGCGCCTGGAACGTGGCGCAGCTCGACCGGATGGCCCTCCCCCCGTGCCATGCCCTGTTCCAGTTCTGGGTGGCGCGGGGGCGCCTCTCCTGCCAACTCTATCAGCGCAGCGCCGACGTCTTCCTGGGCGTCCCCTTCAACATCGCCTCCTACGCCCTCCTCACCCTCATGGTGGCCCAGGTCACGGGGCTCGCGCCCGGCGACTTCGTCCATACCCTGGGCGACGCCCACCTCTACAGCAACCACCTGGAGCAGGCCCGGCTGCAGCTCACCCGCGAGCCCCGGCCGCTGCCGGCCATGACGCTCAATCCTGAGAGGACCTCCCTCTTCGACTTCGTCTACGAGGACTTCACCCTCGCCGGCTACGATCCCCATCCGGCGATCAAGGCGCCGATCGCGGTATGAGGATCACCCTGATCGCCGCCATGGCGGCCAATCGCACGATCGGCCTTCACAACGACCTCCCCTGGCGCCTGCCGCCGGACGTCCGGCGCTTCAAGGCGCTCACCCTGGGTCACTTCATGATCATGGGGCGGCGGACCTTCGACTCGATCGGCCGCCGTCCCCTCCCCGGCCGGCCGACGATCGTCGTCACCCGCGACCCGGCGTGGTCCGCCCCTGAGGTCGAGGTGGCCCACTCCCTCGACGAGGCGCTGGCCAAGGTCAAGAAGGACGAAGACGAGGTCTTCGTCGCCGGCGGCGCCGAGATCTTCCGTGAAGCCATGGACCGGGCGGACCGCATCCAACTGACGCGGATCGAGAAGGACTTCCCCGGCGACACCTTCTTCCCGGAGATCCCGGAGGAGGACTGGGAGATCGTCGGGCGGGAGGACCACGGGCCGACGGAGCAGATTCCGTTCGCCTATAGTTTCCTGGTGCTGGAGCGCAGGAAGGACCCCTCGCGATGATTTCCCACCGGCCGCTGCGCTGGTTCTTCCCCGGGATGCTGCTGGCGGGGCTGACCTGCTGCGCCCATAGCGATTCCGCCCAGGGGCTGGAAGCCGGCACCCCCACCGGCAGGGTGAACGTCTACGTGATCGCCCGCGAAGACCATGGCGTCAAGGGACGGGCCGCGGGCTGCGGCGACAGCGCCGTGGCGCTGGGCGTGGACCTGCCGGCGCCCGCTCCCGCCCTGGAAGGTGCGCTCGCCGCCCTCCTCGGCCTGCAAGAGGGGGCCGACGCCAAGGGGCTCTACAACGCCCTCGCCCATTCCCCCCTCAAAGTCGATCGCATCGACCGTTCGGGCGCGGAGGTGCGCGTCTACCTCTCGGGTTACCTGGAGATCGGCGACGAGTGCGACGGCGCGCGCATCCTCGCCCAGCTCACCGAGACGGTCCTTCAGTTCCACGACGTCCAGCACGCCCAGTTCTTCGTCGACGGCAAGCCCCTGCCGGCCGTGCTGGCCGGGAGAGGATAGCGGCGAAGAAGGGGAAGGAGAAGGGCTGAAAAAAGACGCCGCCGGCCGCGGCGTGCGCCACGGCCGGCGGACGCGTAAAAGGGTTTGAGAGTCGTTGGGTAACCCTCGCACCCGGGGGAACTGGCGAATCCTTTGATGCTTCTGATGCTTCGGTCGGGAGTGAACGATCCCCGTCACAACCACAGTGCCACAGCCCAGGAAAAGCGGGACAACGAAATTACGCGATCAGGCCGCGGCCTTTTCCCGGAACCAGGAGACGGTGCGCTCCAGCCCCTCGGCGAGCGAGAGGGGCGGCGGCACCTCCAGCTCGCGGCGCAGGCGGCTGGCGTCGATCACCGAGCGGCGCTGCTCGCCGGGCTTGGCGGGGCCGTGCTGGGCCGCGAGCGGGCTCCCCAGGGCGCGGGCCAGCTCGCGGTAGAGCTCGACGACGGTGGTCTCGACGCCGGTGCCGACGTTGTAGACGTTGAAGCCGGGCTTCCCCACCGCGGCGAGGGTGGCCCGCACGGCGTCGGAGACGTGGAGGTAGTCGCGGGTCTGGAGGCCGTCGCCGTTGACGGTGGGTGACTGGCCGGCGAGCAGGCGATCGAGGAAGATGGCGACCACGCCGGCCTCGCCGTGGGGGTTCTGGCGCTCGCCGTAGACGTTCGAGTAGCGCAGGCAGGTGACGTCGAGCCCGTAGACGTGGTGATAGACGTAGAGGTAGCGCTCGAAGGCCAGCTTGGAGACGCCATACGGCGAGAGCGGCCGCGCCGGGTGGTCCTCGGTGGCCGGGAAGACCTCCTGCTCGCCGTAGATCGCCCCGCCCGTCGAGGCGAAAAGGATCTGGCGCACCCTCCCCCGCCGGGCCGCCTCGGCGAGGTTGAGGCCGCCGAGGACGTTGACGCCGGCATCGAAGACCGGGTCCTCCACCGAGCGGCGCACGTCCATCTGCGCCGCGTGATGAACGAGGAGGTCCACGCCGCTCTCGCGCACCACGGCCGCCGCCTCCGCCGAGCGGATATCCAGCACGTGCAGCTCGGCGCCGGCCGGCACGTTCTGCCGCCGGCCGCCGGAGAGGTCGTCGATCACCAACACCCGGTCGCCCCGGGAGAGGAAGGCCTCGGCGAGATGGGAGCCGATGAAGCCGGCTCCCCCGGTGACGCAGACGGTTCGCGGTCCCTGGACGGTTTTCATGGGGCGGGAGCTTATCGCACGGGAGGGGCATCCGGAGGCGGCCTAACTTTTCAGTCGCGCCTTGAATAGGCCGACCCCCCCCTCGCAAATCCATGCCCGGCGGGCACTTGCAAGATCGGCACTGCTTTTTACCTGCCTGCGCCGGATCGCCGGGCTCAAGAGAAGGATCGATCCCTTCCTACTTGTCGACTGCGTGGAAACCTATCTACAATTGAACCCGCGGGAGGTTGCGGAATTCGAGGCGCTTCGGTCCCGCAAAGAGAACCGGGAGGTACGAGCCGTGGCCATGACTTGGTCGGAAACGCAGCAAGCGATGGGCTGGGAGAGGGGCCGTAAAGAAGGGATGGAGAAGGGACTGAAAAAGGGACGCAGAGAAGGGGTGGAAGAGGGAACCAGAAAAGTCCTGCTCCACCAACTTGGGAAGCGCTTTGGCCCTCTGCCGGAGGCTGTCCGCCGCCGTGTGGAGGCGATCGACTCCCTGGACCGGCTGACGCGGCTTGCCGAGCGCCTGCTCTCCGCCGACTCCCTCGAAGAGATGGGGCTCGCCTGAAGCGGCAACAGGGCGGGGCTGTCGTTTCGGGGATTCCCACCTCAGGAGTACGTATCGTCATGATCGGCGATGTCGACGAGGAGGTAGTAGGGTCCCTCCTTATCCGTCTCCGCCTTGAGCAGGATGCGAAAGTTGCGGTCCACTCGGATGGTGAAGAATCCGGGCCGGTTCTTGAAGGCTTCGAAGTTCAGCCCGGGACTGGTCGAAGCGACGTGGAATTTCTTCAGCGCCTTCAAGGCCCGGGAAGCGAGGGGCTCCCCCAGCTTCGCGAGGCTCTTACGAAACCGGGCCGAGGGTTTGATTCGGACCGGTACGGTCACTTGGACGGAGTCTTGAGATAGTCCAGCAGGTCTTGAGGGTTGTCGAAGACGGGAGCGTCACCGGGATCCTCGCCTTCGGCACGAAGCGCCATCAGGCTCCACCTCAGATCCCGGAGCGTCTGAGGAATTACACGGCTCGCAGTAATGAACCGGTCACAGGCGCTCAACAAGCGGGCCTTGTCGGCGGCGGCCATTCTGGACGAGAACGTATCCGCCTGTAGCTTCTGAACCAACTCCAGTAGGGCCGGAAGCTGCTTCCTGCGATCCTCTTCCTGGCTCGAAAGCCAATCGACGGCGACGTCGAGATCCTGCGGAACCCTGCCGCAGGAGATCTCCCGCTCGGTTTCTTGCAGAAAGTCTCTCGCCGATCCCTTCACCTCTTCCACGCCTTTCTCGAGGTCACCGAGCAGCCTGCGGAATTCGCCCAACATCTTCCGGATGCTCTCCTCGGTCCCTTTGCGAAAAGCCTCCGCAGGATTGAACTTTTCGGCTTGCTCGACGTCTCGGAGCGCATCGACCAGCGGCTGCGGCAGTCCCATGGGTGGATTCTACCAAAGAGCAGCCCGTCACGCCTTGCGTGCCACCGCGATGATCCCCAGGCCGCGGCCCGGCACGAGGGAGTCGAGGGGACGCATCAGCGGCACCAGCATGTTGAACACCTTGAGCTGGAAACGGCTGAAGTGGCGGCGCTTCAGGACCTTGCCGTTCAGCCACCAGCCGGGGATGCCGAAGTGGTTGAAGTCGCGCATCGACTCCAGCTCGAAGCCGGTGGTCTTCAGCTCCTCAGCCAGCGCCGGCTTCTCGTAGCGGCAGCGATGGCCCAGCACCTCGTCGAGGCTGGAGTAGAGGCTCTGTCCCTGCGGCACGTAGAGAACCACCCGGCCGCCGGGCTCAAGGGCGCTGTGGATGTTGCGCAGGGAGGTCAGCGGCTCGCGCACGTGCTCCAGCACGTTCAGGCAGACCACGGTGTCGAAGGCCCCCTGCCACTTCTCGAAGCTCTGCGGATCCTCGAGGTCGATGCGGTCCACCTGGAGGTAAGGCTTGCCCAGGGCGAGGTTCCTCAAGTAGTCGAGGTACTGCGGGTTGATGTCGCTCGCCACGTAGAGGTCGCGCGGCAGCAGCCAGGAGGTGATGTTGCCGATGCCGGCGCCGATCTCCAGCACGCGGGCGCCGACGTGTGGAGTGATGGCTTCGGCCATCCAGCGGTTGAAACGGTTCGCCTTCTCCAGGCTGTGCAGGATGTGGGAGCCGTACTCGTCCTCGGCGTAGAGGTCGTCGATCAGGCTGTACTTGACCATCGTGCGCAGCGCCTTGAAGGCGTCCTTGAGGCCGATCTTCTTCCCCTCGCGGTAGGTGCGGCCGAGATAGGAGATGGGCACCTCGAAGATGCGGCACTCGCGCTTGGCGACCTTGGCGGTGATCTCCGGCTCCATGGCGAAGTCGTTGGAGCGGATGGGGATCGACTTGAGCAGCGGCGCCCGGAAGGCCTTGTAACAGGTCTCCATGTCCGTCAGGTTGAGGTCGGTGAACCAGTTGCTCAAGCCGGTCAGGAGCTTGTTGCCCAGGGTGTGGCGGTGGTAGAGGACGCGGCGGCGCTCGCTGGGCAGGAAGCGGGAGCCATAGACCACGTCCGCGCCGTCCTCCAGGAAGGGGCGGATGAGGCGGGGATAGTCCCGGGGGTCGTACTCCAGGTCGGCGTCCTGGAAGAGGATGAGGTCGCCCGTGGCCTCGGCGATGCCGCGGCGGATGGCCGCTCCCTTCCCCTGGTTCTTCCCCTGCTCCAGCAGGCGGATGCGGTCCGGATGAGCGGCGGCGAGGCGGCGGAGGATCTCGAGGCTGCCGTCCTTCGAGCCGTCGTCGATGGCCAGGACCTCCATCTCGCGGATCTCGGGCGCCGACACCGCGAGCACCCGGCGAACCAGCTCGCCGACCAGGAAACGCTCGTTGTAAACCGGGATGACGACGCTCAGCTTCACCCCGGTCGGAGAGGATTTGTCGTTCACGCAGGCGCTCCAGATCTCAAAGGCGGTGCATGATAGCACCGTGACGCCCGCAACTCCCCGCTTCGCCCCCTCCCTCGCCACGGCCGGCTGCCTCCTGGCGGCGGTGCTGGCCGTCTACGGCTTCACCCTCGGCTTCAGCTTCGTCTACGACGACCACGTGCAGATCGAGCGCAATCCCTGGCTGCGCGCGCCGGAGGGGATGCGCCTCTTCCTCACCCGGCCGTTCTGGGGGTTCGACCGCGAGCAGCCGCGGCCGTCCAACTATTACCGCCCGGTCTTCGGAGCGTTCGATTCGCTGCTGGCTCGCGTCCACGGGCTCGATCCCAAGGCGTTCCATGCCGCCTCGGTCGCCCTCCACCTCGCGGTCTGCCTGCTGGTGGCCCTGGGCGCCCGGCGCCTGATCGCAGGGGGGAACGCTGCCGCGCCTCTCGCGGCCGGCCTGCTCTTCGCCGTCCACCCGGCCCACGCCGAGGCGGTGGCCTGGGTGGGGGGACAGGCGGACTTGTTGGCGGCGGTGTTTGCGCTGATCGCGATTCTGGCGTACCTCCGGGGCAAAGATTCCCCTTCCACGATCCAAAATCTCCTCCTCGGTCCAGCCGCCTACCTGCTGGCCTGCCTCGCCAAGGAGACGGGCGTCGCCACCCTGCTCGTCCTCCTGGTTGTAGAAGCTACAGAGTGGCGTCGGGAGGGATCGCTAGCTTTGGCGATACGGCGGGCGGCGGCGCGGCTCGCTCCCTATGGGGTGGTGCTGGCCCTCTACCTCGCCTTGCGCCTCCACGCCCTCGGCGGGTTCGCGCCGCGCAGCTACGGCGTCACCGCCTCGGCCGCCGGGGCCGTGGCCTATGCCCTGTCCCTCCTCGCGCGCTACCTCGGCTTCCTTGCCGTGCCTTTCCCGGCGCAGATCCTCACCGTGCTGCCGGTGCCGCGGCTCCTTTCTCCGATCGTTCTGACCGGGCTGGCGGCGGCCGGCTTGGCGCTGGGGGCGCTGGCGTGGGCTACTTTCAGGGGCAGGGGACGGCGGGATATCGTCGTCTCCGTGGCCTTCGTCTTCGCTTTCCTGTTGCCGGTGCTGCGGGCCGACGCCATCGGCGGCTCGAACCTGGCGGAGCGGTATCTCTATTTGCCGTCGGTGGGGCTGGCCTGGCTCGCGGGAGTGCTGGCGAGCCGGCTGGCCCGCTCCCCGGCGCGGCGGCTCCTCACCGCGGCCGCCCTTCTCGGAATCGCCGCCCTGGGAGCAGCCGCCGGGGCCCGGGCTGCGATCTACCGCAACGACCGTACTCTCTTCGCCGCCGCCGTGCGGGCCAATCCGGCGTCGGAGATCGCCCACAACAACCTGGGGACGGCGCTCTACGCCGCGGGGCGCCTCGCCGAGGCCGAGCGGGAGTACCGGGAGGCCCTGCGCCTGCGCCCCGGGGCCGTGGCGCCCCTCGCCAACCTCGCCCTGGTGCTGGAGCGGCGCGGCGACCTCCCGGGAGCCAAAGCGGCATTCGCGGAGACCTTGCGGCGCCTGCCCACCCATGCCGTGGCGGCCAGCCATCTCGCCCGCCTCTCCCAGAAGCCTTGAAGGAGATCCCCCTGGTCACTCTCATCTGCCCCGTCCGCCACTGCTACACCCCCCTGGAACGGCGCGAGCGCGCTCTCGTCTGCCAGGCGGGGCACTCCTTCGACCTCGCCCGCAGCGGCTACTGCAACCTCCTCCAGCCGCAGGACCGGAAGTCGAAGCATCCCGGCGATTCGCGGCAGGTGGTGGAAGCCCGGCGGCGGCTCTTGGAGGGAGGGTATGGCGCGTCCCTCCTGCAGTCCCTGGAGGCGGAGATGGACGATCTCTGGCTGGGGCCCGGCGCCACGGTGCTCGACGTGGGGTGCGGCGAGGGGTATTACCTCGGCTCCCTCGCCGCGCGCGGCGATATCGAGGCGCACGGCCTGGACCTTTCGGCCACGGCGGCGGACCTCGCGGCCCGGCGCTATCCGGAAATCACCTGGGTCGTGGCCAACGCCGACCGCTTCCTCCCCTACGCCGCCGGGTCGTTCGACGTCATCCTCTGCCTGGACTCCCGGCTCAACCCCAGCGAGCTGCGGCGGGTGCTGGCGCCGGGAGGGCGGCTGCTGGTGGCGGTGCCGGGGGCGGACGACCTGGTCGAGCTGCGCTCGGCGGTGCTCGGCGCGGGCGTGCTGCGCGACCGGATGGAGCGCGCCGCCGGCGTGCTGGCCGGCGATTTCGAGCTGGAAAGCCACGAAACCACTTGGTAGGTGATGCGGATGGACCCCACCGCCCTCGGCGACGCGCTGACTGCCACCTACCGCGGCGCCCGGGAGAGCCGCCGCCTCCGTTTGCAGGCGCTCACCGAGATGGAGGTGACGCTCTCCCACGATCTCGGGTGCTTCCGCGCTACGATCCCTCCCCCCGCATGAAGCTCCCCTTCCACCCCGTACCGCTCGACTGGACCCGCCCTGGAGACGGCGTCCCCGCGGACGGCCCCGCCGGCCCGGTGGACGTCGTCGTCCCTGTCTACGGCGCCGCCGCCGAGCTCGCCGTCTGCCTCGCGAGCCTCCAGCGCCACACGGACTTGGGCAGGCATCGCCTCGTCCTGGTGATCGACGGGCCGCAGGAGACCGCCGTCGAGGCGGCGGTCCTCGCCGTTGGAGAGGGAGATCCCCTGATCGTGCGCAACCCGTCCAGGCAGGGCTTCGTGAGGAGCGTCAACCGCGGGATGGCCGCTTCGGACCGCGACGTGATCCTCTTGAACAGCGACACCGAGGTGACCGCCGGCTGGGTGGAGAAGCTCCAGGAGGCGGCCTTCTCCCATCCCGCCATCGCCACGGTGACGCCATTCTCCAATAACGCCACCATCGCCTCCCTTCCCCGCGGGGCCGAGGTCAACGCCCTCCCCGCCGGCTGGACGGTGGAGGGTTTCGCCGCCCTGGTGGAGAGGGCGGCCGCGCGCGAGCGCCCGCGTCTGCCCACCGGCGTCGGCGTCTGCCTCTATGTCAAGAGGAAGGCGCTCGACCGGCTGGGCCTCTTCGACGAGGCGCGCTTCGGCCTCGGCTACGGCGAGGAGAGCGAATTCTGCTTCCGCGCCCTGAAGGCGGGCTTCCTCAACGTCTTGGACGACGCCACCTTCATCTGGCACGCCGGCCACCGCAGCTTCGGCGCCTCGCGGGGGGCGCGGATGCGGGCCGCCCACCGCGCCATGCAGCGTCTGCATCCCGAGTACCTCCCCACCGTCGCCCGCTTCCTGCGCGAAGATCCCCTGGCCCCCGCCCGCGAACGGGTGGTCGCCGAGCTTGACGGGTGGCGGCGGACCGAAACGGCGCATCGCGGCCCTCGCCGGGTGATCCACCTGGTCCACGGCTGGCCGCCCTGGAATCACGCCGGCACCGAGATCTACGCCCGCCGTCTCGCCCTGCACCAGGCGGCGCATCGAGAGGTGGCGGTCTACGCACGCATCGCCGGTCCCGGCCGGGAGCTTGGCGAAGCCCTGGAGCTCGTGGATGGCGGCGCCCGCGTGCGGCTGGTGGTGAACAACTTCACCCAGCGCGATCCCCTCTCCAGGAACGCTCTCCACGACCGGCGTCTGGCGGCGGACTTCCGGCATTTCCTCGCCGAGGTCCGGCCGGAGCTCATCCACGTCCATCACCTGGCCGGCCACGCCGCCAATTTGCTGGACGAAGCCGCCTGCCTGAGCGTGCCCATCCTCTACCAGATCCAGGACTGGTGGGCCCCCTGCCCGCGGGGAAACCTGTTCGACTCCAGCCGGCGGTTGTGCTCCGGCCCGGGGCTGGGGAAGTGCACCGCCTGCCTGCCGCTGACCGGCCTCCCCCCCGCGCCCGTCCTCAACCGCCTCCTCCACGCCCTCCGCGCGCGCCTGACCAAGCGGGCGATGCGGCGGGCCGACGCTTTCGTCATGGGCTCTCACGCTCTCCACGACAGCTACCTCGCCCTGGGATGGCTGCGGCCGGACGACGACGCCCGCGTGATCCCCTACGGCATCGAGCGCCCGCGACAGCCGGCGCCGCCGCGGGCTGGAGTTCCTTCCCTCCCCCTCCGCTTCGGCCTCCTCGGCTCCATCCTCCCCCACAAGGGGATCCATCTGGCGGTGGCGGCCTTCCGGGGGATCGACCCCGCACGGGCGACGCTCAGCGTGTGGGGAGATCCCGGGATCTCGCCGTCCTACACCGCCGAGCTCGCGGCCCTGGCGTCTCCGGCCGTGCGCTTCGCCGGCCGTTTCGAGGAGGAGCGGCGGCGCGAGACCTTCGAGCAGATCGACGTGCTGCTCGTGCCGTCTCTGGGGCTGGAGTCGTTCGGTATCGCCGCCCGCGAAGCCCTGGCCGAGGGCGTGCCCGTGCTCGCCAGCCGCCGGGGGGCGCTGGCCGAGCTGTTCCAGGGCCCACCGTGCGGCGCCCTCTTCGACCCGGAGGAGCCAGGGGAGCTGGCGGCGTGGATCGAGCGGCTGGCCACCCATCCCGAGGTCGTCGCCGGCTGGCGCGAGGTACAACCGGCGGTCAAGGACATGGCGCTGCACGCCGAGGAGATCGAAGCCGTCTACGAGCGGTTGCTCGCCTCCCGGAACGACATCCACTAGAGTCTGCCGGTCATGACGTCTCCTCGCGCCTGCACGATCATCGCGAACAACTACCTTGCCTACGCGCGGGCCTTTACGCTGTCTTTCCTGGAGCATCACCCGGCGGGGCGGGTCTCGGTGCTGATCGTGGACACGCCGCAGCCGGGTCACCGCTACGAGGACGAGCCGTTCGAGGTCGTCTTCGCCGATCAGCTCGGGATTCCGGGCTTCCCCCATCTCTCCTTCCGCTACTCGATCGTCGAGCTGTCGACGGCCGTCAAGCCCTGGTTCCTCCGCTACCTGCACCGCACCCTGAGATGCGACCGGCTCTGCTACTTCGATCCCGACGTCCTCGTCTTCGGCGATCTCGGAGAGCTTTACGGCCGCCTGGGCCGGGCGGACGCCCTGCTGACTCCCCACTTGATGGCCCCCCTCGACGACGGGCGGGTGCCGGCGGAGCGGGACATCCTGCTCTCGGGGATCTACAATCTCGGTTTCCTGGGCCTCGCCTTCAACGAGCGCACCCTGGCCTTTCTGGATTGGTGGCACGCGCGGCTCTACCGCTGGTGCCTCCACGAAGTGGACAAGGGGCTATTCGTCGATCAGCGCTGGATGGACTTCGCTCCCGCCTTCCTGCCGCAGGCCGAGATCGTGCGCGACGAGGGGTGCAACGTGGCTTACTGGAACCTCGCCCACCGCACGCTGGCGCAACGGGGAGGCGCCTGGTGGGTTGGGGATACGCCTCTGCGCTTCTTCCACTTCAGCGGCTACGACTTCCGGCGGCCGGAGCTGATCTCGAAGTTCCAGAACCGCTTCACGCTGGAGGAGCGGCCCGACGCCGCCCCCCTCTTCGCGCTCTATGCCGGGCGCCTCCGGGACCAGGGGCAGGAGGAGGTCCAGGATTATCCGTACGGCTACGGCCGGTTCGCCAACGGCGTGGCGGTTCCCGGCACGGCTCGCCGCGCCCTCCGGCAGGTCGACCCCGAAGGGGAACGCTGGCCCGATCCCTTCGCCACCGGCGGGACCGACAGCTTCTTCGACTGGCTCCGCCGTCCGGCGGACGCCGGCGAGCTCATCCCCCTCTCCCGCCTCGGCCTACTGCTCTGGGACCAGAGTAAAGACCTGCAATTCCACTTCGCCCGCCCCTGGGCGGAAGACCGTCTGCGTTTCGCCCGCTGGCTGGTCGCCGGCAGCGGGGCGGATCTCGACCCGGCCTTTACCGAGGGTCTCGAATGCCATCTCGCCGAGCGCTATCCACTGACGGCGAGCGCCGCGGCTGAGCAGGCCCTGCTCAGCCTGGCGGCACAGGCCGGGCGGCGTGTTTTGCCGGCCGCCAAGTTGGACGAGGAGGAGATCGCCTGGCTGACAGCGGAGGCCGGTTACGACTCGAAATGCCGCCCCCGGGTGCCCCGGCTGGCGATGGAGATGCACCGGCTGCGGGGCGATCTCCAGCGGTCTTTTCCCGATCCCCTGGGTGCCAGCCGCGAGCTGCTGACACTTTGGTACACGACCTATGGCCGTCGGGAATACGAGCTCCCGCAACCTTTGATCGCACCCGTGCTGCGTACTCTGCCGCTGCGTAAGCAGGTATGGGCACGCCTGTGGTGGGAGCGTCAGCAGTGGCGCGCCCGCAAGGCCCACAAGGCGCGCGAGGACGAGACGCCGGGAGCCTCGGCCGCCGCCGCCCCTGCTCTCCTGGGGGCGCCCGGACCCGAGGGGTTCAACGTCATCGGCTGGGCTCGCGCCCTCACCGGCGTCGGCGAGGCCTGCCGCGGCACCCTGGCCGCCCTCGAACGGGCCGGCCTCGGCTGCGCCCTCTGGCCTCTCGACACCCGGCTGGAAACCGCGCCGGAGACGGTCGCCGCCGAGGCGGAGACGAGCCGCGGGCTCCCCTATGAGGTCAGCCTCTACCACGTCAACGCCGACATGATGGCGACCGTCGACGCCCGCCTCCCCCGCGCCTTCACCGCCGGCCGCCACCGCATCGGCTACTGGTTCTGGGAGCTCTCCCACTTTCCCTTGACCTTCGCCCATGCCTTCCATCACGCGGACGAGGTCTGGGCTCCTTCCCGCTTCTGCCAGCAGGCGTTCGAGCCGATCGCCACGGTCGAGGTTCGCCGGGTGCCTCCCTGCGTGGTGCCTGGAACCGCAGCGCCCGCCGACCGCCGGTCGCTGGGCGCCGCTCCCGGGAGCTTCCTTTTCTTCTTCGCCTTCGACGCCCTCTCGGTGCCCGAGCGGAAGAACCCGGCCGGGCTCCTGGCTGCCTTCAGCCAGGTGTCGCGACAGAGCCGCCGGCCGGTCCATCTCTTGTTGAAGCTGAACCACGCCGAGGCCGAGCCGGAGCTCGCCGAGGACCTCCGGCACCGTTGCGCGGGCCTGCCCGTTACCCTGCTCACCCGCGCTCTCTCCCGCGACCAGCTCGACGGCCTGACCGCCGCCTGCGACGCCTACGTCTCCCTCCATCGCTCCGAAGGGCTCGGCCTCCCGTTGATCGAGGCCATGTACCGGAGCAAGCCGGTGATCGCCACCGGCTACGGCGGCGTCACCGACTTCCTCGACGAGGAGACCGGTTTCGTGGTGCGCCACAGCTTGCGGGTGCTCGAGCGCCCTCAGGGGCCGTACCCGGCTGGAGCCGTCTGGGCCGAGCCGGACGTGGAGCACGCCGCCGCCCTCATGGCTGCCCTGGCCGAAGCGCCGGAGTCGGCGGCGTCGCGGGTGGCCGCGGCCAGGAGCCGGGTGGAGGATCTCTACTCTCCCGAGGCCGCCAGCCGCCGGTTCCGCGGCGAGCTGGCGCGCATCCGCGAGCTGCGGGAGGAGCGCCGTGGCTAGCTCGTCGCTCCTGACCGCCGGCCGCGTGCTGCGGGCCGAGGGGCTGCCGGCCCTGCGCGACCGGCTTTCGGACCGCTGGCGCGAGCGCAACCGGCGCCTCTCGTTCGTCGCCGCGGGCGCGCCGCTGCACCTGCCGGCCGTGCCCGTGCTCAACCTCCTCTCGACGGCGCCAACGCCCCGCCTGGGAGGGCTTCAGGCCCAGCTCCTCCAACGCATCGAGACCGAGGCCGAGAGCCGGCCCCTCGCCCTCCTCTATCCGGAGCCGGGAGGCTGGCGGCTGGAGGTGGCTGCCGGAGGCCAGCGCCTTTTCCGCACCTTCGCCGGCGCCGCACCTTCGCCGGTGGCCCTGGCCGACGAGCCCTTCGAGCGGGTGGTCGCGCGCGCGGCCCGCGAGGTGGGCGCGCGGGCCTTGCACGTCGAGGGGCTCGCCGCCCTCCCTCTGGGCTCGCTGCTGGCCCTCCACCGCCAGGGGCTCGAGCTGGTGCTCTCGGTTCACGACTTCAGTCTCTTCTGTCCCCGTCCCCACCTGCTGGAGAGCCCCGAGCTCCGTTTTTGTGGCTACTCGTGCGACCGCGACCGCTGCGCCCGCTGCCTGGCCGTGGACTGGGCGCTGCCGTCTGGTTTTCAGCCGCAGCGGCGGGAGCTCGCCCGCGAATTGCTGCTGGCCGCCGTCGTCGTCGTCTATCCTTCGGAGTTCCTCCGCCGCCAGCATCTGGAGCTCTTCCCCGGTATCCCCGCCGGACGGCAACGGGTCGTCGAGCCGCTGGGTACCGTTCCCCCTCCTCCATTGCCGGGCAGCGGCGAGCGGCCGGCGCGGCACGTCGCCTACATCGGCACCCTGCTGCCCCACAAGGGCGCCCTGGTGTTCGAGGAAGTGGTCCGCCGCATGCCGCCCGCGGAGTTCGGCGACCTGCGCTGGAGCGCCTATGGCGGCGGTGATCCGGACCTGCTGCTGCGGCTGCGCCGCCTTCCCCGGGTGCGGGTGCGGGGCTACTATCGCGCCGGCTCGCTCGTCGAGCACCTGCGGCGCGACCGGGTGGACCTCGCCCTGCTGCTGTCCATCGTCCCCGAGTCCTACAGCCTGTCGCTCTCGGAATGCCTCGCGGCGGGAGTGCCGGTGGCGGCCTTCGACCACGGCGCCATCGCTGAGCGCCTGCGCCGGCACGGCGGAGGGTTGCTGGTGGAGCCGGCGGCCGGGGCGGCGGGGATCGCCGCCGCGGTGGCCGCGAGGGTCCACGGCCTGCGCGTCCCCGGCGAGCGCTTTCCGCAGATGCCGCAGATGCCCCCGAAGGATTCGGCTGGCGGCGCGGCAGGCCCTGGCGATGCGGCGCGGGCCTTCGCCGACCTCTACCGGGAGCTCGGGTTGTGTTGAGCCTGTTGAGCCGCGGCGGGCGGATCGCCGAAGATACGGCTGTGCATCAGGCCCTTCTTTTGCATTTTGAAACGCAGCAGCACGCTGAGGACGGAAAATCCATAATGGACGCTGCGCCAGAATCCGATCTGCGAAGCCTCCGGGAAGTAACGGGTCTGGATGGGGATCTCCCGAATGCGCAGACCCTTCCACACCCCTTGGGCGATGATCTCCGTGTCGAACACGAAGCCGTCGGAGTTGCTCTCCAGGTCGACCGTCTCCAGGTAGCGCCGGCTGTAGGCCCTGAGCCCCGAGTGGTACTCGGAAAGGAAGGCGTAGAAGGTGGCGTTGGCCACGGCGGTGAGGAAGACGTTGGCCAGGTACTTCCACTTCGGCATGCCGCCTTCGAGCGGCCGGCCGCCCAGCATGCGGCTGCCGAAGACGGCGTCGCACTCGCCGCCCAGGAGGGGCGTCACCAGCTCCGGAATGGTGGCGGGATCGTACTGGTGGTCGGGGTGGACCATGACCACGAAGTCCGCGCCGCGGGCCAGGGCCTCGCGGTAGCAGGTCTTCTGGTTGCCGCCGTACCCGCGGTTGCGAGGGTGGACGAGGACGTGCAGGCCGAGCCCCCGGGCGACTTCCACCGTGCGGTCGCGGCTGGCGTCGTCCACCACCACGACGTCGTCGACCCAGTCCATGGAGAGGTCGCGCCAGGTGCGCTCCAGCGTCCGCTCCGCGTTGTAGGCGGGCATGACGACGCAGATCTTCTGGCTGCGCTTCCGGGGATCGATGAGCGGCATGGGGAAACCTCCGGCGGGCTTTCCGGAACTCAAGGGACAGGAGTCTACCACCCACGGCCATGAGCAGGTCCTTCTCGTATCCGGCCCGCGTCCACCACCGTGCCCTCACCGCCGCGGGGGAGATCGAGCGCCTCGCCCGCGCCGCCCTGCGCGGCCTGCGCACCGGCCGCCTGGGAAGACCGCCGGCCCTCCCCTGGCCGGTGGCGGGAAGCGGCGACACGGTGGACCTGGAGGCGACGCTCGGGGGCTCCAAGCCTCCCGTCCTCTATTTGCCGGCGGTGGCCTGGCAGTATCGCTTCCAGCGCCCCCAGCACCTGGCCCTGGCCCTCGCCCGCGCCGGCCACTCCGTGCTCTACGTCGACGGCTTCCTGCGCAGCCGCCTCCTTCCCGCCCGGCAGCTCACCCACGTCCAGGGCGGAGTGCACGTGTTGCGGGTGCGTGTGCCCGGGCGGCCGGACCCCTATCGCGAGCCCCTCTGCCCCAAGGCCGCGGCGTGGCTCGCCGAGACCATTCTGATCGGGCTGCGCCACGAGCGCCCCCTGATGGTGCTGGTGCAGCTCCCCTTCTGGGCCGAGCTGGGGCGTGAGCTGGCCCACCGCCTCGAGGTCCCCCTGGTCTACGACCGTATCGACCTGCACGCCGGTTTTCCGGGGGTGCCGGCCGGCATCGAGAGCGTGGAGGCGCGCCTCATCCGCACCGCGGACCTGGTGTGCGCCACCGCCGGCCTGCTGGCGGAGCGGCCGCGGGAGGTCAGCCCGCAGGTCCTGCTGCTGCCCAACGGCGTCGATCTCGAAGCCTTCCCGCCGCCTGCCGAGGAGGCCCGCCGCGACCCTGCCGGCCCGGTGCACGTGGGCTACGTCGGCGCCCTCGGGCCGTGGTTCGACGTCGACGCCGTGCAGGAGGCGGCCCGCGTCCTTTCCGGCTGGCGCTTCCGCCTCGCCGGCCGGGTGGAGGACCCGGAGGTCGCCGCCCTCGGCGCGCTCCCCAACCTGGAGACGGTGGGCGAGATCCCCTTCGCCGAGGTGCCCGGCTTCCTCGCCGGGCTCGACGTGGCGCTGGTCCCCTTCCGCGATCTCCCCCTCACCCGGGCGGTGGATCCGGTGAAGCTCTACGAGGCCCTGGCCACGGGGTTGCCGGTGGTGGCCCGCCGGCTGCCGGAGACCGAGCGCTGGAGCGAGCCCCTGGTCTACCTCTACGACGATCCCGAGGGCTTCGTGCGCCAGCTCCGGCGGGCGGTGGCCGAGCACACCCCGGGGCTCGCCCGCGAGCGCCGCCGCGCGGCGGAGAACGAAAGCTGGGCCCGCCGGGTCGCCGAGCTGCTGCAGGCGGTGGCCCCGCTCGCCGCCGGGCGGCGGCGTGCTCCGCGCTCGTGATAAAGTCCGCAACGCAGGTATGGCCATCGAAATCCCCCTCTCTGCACGCATCTACGTCGCCGGCCATCGCGGCCTGGTGGGCTCCGCCGTGGTGCGCCGGCTGCGCCAGGAAGGGTTCGCCAACGTCCTCACCGCCACCCGTGAGCAGCTCGACCTGCGCGACCAGGCGGCGGTGAGCTACTGGTTCCGGGCCAACCGGCCGGAGTACGTCTTCCTCGTCGCCGGCACGGTGGGGGGAATCCTCGCCAACTCCACCCGCCCGGCGGAGTTCATCTACGACAACCTGATGATTCACGCCACGGTGGTGCACGCCGCCCACCTGCACGGCGTGAAGCGTCTGCTCTACCTCGGCAGCTCCTGCATCTACCCGCGGGAATGCCCGCAGCCGATCCGTGAGGAGTCCCTGCTCACCGGGCTGCTCGAGCCCACCAACGAGCCCTACGCCATCGCCAAGATCTCGGGCATCAAGCTCTGCCTGGCTTACCGCCGCCAGTACGGCAGCGACTTCATCTCCGCCATGCCGACCAACCTCTACGGCCCGCACGACAACTTCGACCTCGCCAGCTCCCATGTGCTGCCGGCCTTGATGCGCAAGTTCCACGAGGCGCGGGCCGCCGGGCGGACGGAGGTCACGATCTGGGGGACCGGCTCGCCGCGGCGCGAGTTCCTGCACGTCGACGACCTCGCCGACGCCTGCCTCTTCCTGATGCGGCACTACGATCGCGACGAGCACGTCAACGTCGGCACCGGCGAGGACCTGAGCATCCGCGAGCTCGCCGAGGTGATCCGCGAGGTGGTGGCGCCCGGGATGGGGCTGGCGTTCGACCCCACGAAACCCGACGGCATGCCGCGCAAGCTGCTCGACGTCTCCCGTCTCCACGGCCTCGGCTGGCGCCACCGTATCGGGCTGCGGGAAGGGATCGAGCGGACCTACGAATGGTTCCGCCAGAGCCACGGCCAGCCGGCCTTTCCCGCCACAGTCGGGGCCGCGTCCGCCGAATGACCGCCCCCGGTTTCCTGCGCCGCCTGCTCCGGCCCCGGACGGCCGCGGCCGCTGCCATCGCCGCGGCGGCCCAGGAAGGTGACGTCCACGAGGAGAGCCCGCTCCTCGAATGCAGCGCCGCCGACGTCGAGCGCTGGAACGGCGAGTGGATCGAGTACCTGCGCCGGGAGTGGCAGGTCCAGCTCCTCCCCCATACGGCGTTCACCGAGAAGCCCCCCCTGCCCGCGGACCCGCTCGCTCTCATCGAGCTCTCCACCGGCCTGGGGAGGAAGCTCGCCCTCTATTGCGATCGCGACGCGCTCGCGGATCAGCGGGTGATGGAGCTCGGCTGCGGCTGCGGCAACCTGGGCAAGCTGATCGCCCGCTACGTCCGCTCGTACCTCGGCGCGGACTTCAGCACCCTGGCCCTGCAGATCGCCCGGCTGGTGTCGCCCGCCAACTGCACCTACGTTCACGTTGGCGACCGCGCCGGGCTCTCCCCGTTCTTCGGCCAGGTCGACACGGTGATCGGCCGCTACTTCTGGATCCACCAGAACCTGCGGCTCGCCCGGCGCAACCTGGAGTTCCTGGAGCTGTTCCTGCGCCCCGGAGGGCGGCTCTACTGCGACTTCTACTGGCCGAATCCTGACGTGGAGCAGTTCATCGTGCTCTCCCCCGGCGACGCGCTCTCCAAGGCCTACCCTTCGGCCACTTTCCGCTATACCAGCGAGGACGTGCAGGAGCTGATCGCGGGACGCCCGTTCCGCATCCTGCGGGAGACGATATCCCTGGGGATGCAGCGGCGCTACGTCGTCCTCGAGAGGCAGCCCGGCTCATGAGCACCCCGGCGCCGCCGGGGGCCGCGGTCACCGCGCGGCGGGACCGCTGGCACCTGGCGGCAGCCTGCCTCGTGCTGATCGCCGGCATCTGGGCCAATACCGGCACGTTGGCTCCCTATGGCGCCACCCTGGACCACCCTTTCGTCTGGGAGCCCTGCAAATACCTGCTCAACATCGATCACTTCCACTTCAAGGCCACGTTCTTCATGCTCGACGGCGCGACCCGCGAGCAGTGGGCGTTCAGTGTCGTGCTGCGGCGGCTCCTCTATCCGCTGATCGCCTACCCGTTCATGAAGCTCCTCGGGTTCGGGGGCGGAGGGCTGGCGGTGAACACCCTGCTGGCGGTGGGCAGCGTCGTGGTGTTCTGGCTCGCCCTGCGGCGCCGCTCGGCCGTGCCGCCCTCGCCCGCCGTCCTCTGGCTGCTCGCCACCTATCCGGGGATCTTCTACTGGGCCGGGCTCCCTTACAGCTACGCGGCGATCGTACCTTTCAGCCTCCTCTCGCTGGTGCTGCTCTGGCGAGTGGAGAGGCTCGCGACCTGGCGGGAAGCCCTGCTCTGCGGCCTGGCGCTGGGAGTGCTGTTCACCGGCTACGACCTCCTGCCGTTCTTCGGCGCCGCGGCGATCCTCCTCCTCCTCTATCGCCGGCTTTGGGGTCCTTGTGCGGTGCTGGCGGTGACGCAGGTCGTACCGCTGGCGCTCGTCCTGGCTTTTCTCAAGTGGCACTTCGGCGTCCCGGTCCGCAACTCCAACTCGGAAGCCTACGCCCACGTCCTGGGGAGCTACTTCTCGCCCATCGACGGGCAGAAGTGGGGGGAGCTGCTGCTCAACCTGCCGACGGTGCTGGTGGACAGCTTCCTCTACAGCAACTTCCTGTTCCTGCCGTTGCTGTTCCTGACCTGTCTGGCGGTCTCACGCCGGCTGCCCAAGGACGGCCGGACCCTCCCGGTGGCCGAGATTTCACTGCTGCTCGCGGCAGCCCTGCTCTTCCTCTTCAACAACGCCGCACCTCCCTACGACGGCTGGCAGTTGCGCGGCACCTGGATTGCGCGGCTCTACCAGCCCGTCTTCGTCGCGATCCTCTCTTTCCTGGCGGTCTTCTTCGGGCGTTCGCCGCTCCTCCCCCGCCCTTGGCGGCTCGGCACGCAAGCGGCACTGGCCTTGACTCTCCTCGCCAACGCCTGGGTCGTCTTCGCACCCCTAGCCGGGCACGCCGGCTTGAGCGGCCTCCTCTACAACCGCTTCTACCGCCATGCCACGGCCACCTCCTACGCCGCGAACCTGCGGGTCTTTGGCGCCCGGCCCGTGGGCTTCTGCGATACCGCACCGAGGGCACCGGCCAGTGTGACGCACTGAACCGCCAGAGTCGCCGGATACATGAAGCGGAAATCCTGCACCGGCGCCGCGAGCAAATAGGAGAGGTAATAGGTCAGCGGGATCAGCAGAACCGCAGCCAGCGCCAGGTACCTCGTCTCCGGCGCTCGCCGGTAGCGCACCAGCAAACCCGCGAGCCAAGCCAGGTTGGCCACCAGCCAAACGAGATGCACGCCGGAAAGCCAGCGCAGAGGGCCAACCCCCACCTTTCGCGTCACGCCGGCCCAGCCTTCGCGGACCTTTTGGAAGCGGGTGTTCAGGGTAAAGCCAAAGTGATTGTCGACGATCGTCGAATGGAAGAAATAATAAGTCTCTTCGCAGCCGAGGAGAGGCACGAAGGCCTCCCATTTCAGCCGCGCCAGGCGCAGCGGATACGCGGCGGCGCCCCGCAAGTATTCGGCCCTGAGCTCGTCGAAGCGGTTCGGCGCGAGGATCGCCGGATCGATGACTTGCGGTTGCTGCCAGAAGATCAGGCCGACGTTCCCAGGCTGGAAGTGGGAACGGAAACCCGGGTCGAGGATGTGGCGCTGGGTGAAGGGGAGCTGCGCGCACGCGGCCTCGTCCCTGGCGCAGAGCCCTACGAGGTCCATGGCCATCACTTGGGATTCCGGATGCCGTTTCCGTACGTGGAAAAGCTGATCGATGGTGAGCCCCAGCAGGATCCAGGCGATAAGCGGCGTCGCGGCGAGAGACCAGGCCGCGGCGCGCGAGAACCGCCGCGTGGCAGCCCACAGCACCAACCCGAGGAAGGGGAGCGTCACGATCGCGTTGTGACGGATGAGCCCGAAGGAAACTCCCAGCGCCAGGAGGATCAGGAGGTCCCGTAGCGCTGGAGGGCCTTCCCCGGCCGCCCTTTGCAGCACGCGCAACGAGAAAGCGCAGGTCCACAGCAGGAGCACCATGGCCCAGGCGTCTTTCCACAGGGTCATGAGATAGAAAGCCAAAGGGGTGACGGGGAGCAGCAGGACGAGCAGCGCCAGCAGCGAGAGCCACTCCACCCGTTGTCGCGGCAGCCGCGGGTAGAGCTGCTCCAGGCATGCCGCCGCGAGCGCTCGCACCCCGAACACCCCGGCGAGGCATTGGAACAGCATAAGGAGACCGATCGTCCCGCCCAAGGCGAGCACCAGGGAGAGGACGAGCGACATGAGCACCGGGTGCCAGTCCGAATACTGGCGGCTGAGCGCCTGGCCGTACTGAGTGAAGGAGTCGGCCGACATCAGGGCGGGGTAGGAAAGGCGCCACAGGGCGGCGGCGATGCTGATGGTGAGGAGATTGGGCAGCCGGGAGACGAGTCGGCGCGCCGGGGGCGGCGGATCCTCGATCGGCTCGTTACAGCTCATTCTTTACGGGTTCCGGTATACGCTTCCGGGCTCAGAGGACGAAGCCCCGCCGCCAAGGAGAGCATTGAGTGGATTCGCAAGTCAAGCAAGCTCAGCCGTTGCCGCTTCCCGGTACCGGCGCCGAGGTGCGCTATCGCGAAGAGCGCACCGCCCACTGGGACGAGGTCGCCCGCCTCGGCGACCGCCGGCAGGGCTTGGGAGGGGCTTACCACCGCCGTTTGGAGCGCGTCTACCGCTTCCTCGTGCCGCCCGGCCAGCGGGTGCTCGAGCTCGGCTGCGGCACGGGAGACCTGCTCGCAGCGCTGGAGCCCGCGGTGGGAGTCGGCGTCGACGTCTCCGGTGAGATGATCCGGCGCGCCGGCGAGCGCCATCCGAGCTTGCGCTTCCTCACGGCTGACGCCGCCGAGACCGGCGGGCTCGCCGAGACCTTCGACGTGGTCATCCTCTCCGACCTGATCAACGACGTTTGGGACGTCCAGCGGCTTTTCGACCGAATCCTGCCCCTGACCACCCGGCACACCCGGATCGTCCTCAATTTCTACAGCCGCCTGTGGGGAATGCCGCTCGCGATCGCCCAGCGCCTGCGCCTCACCCGGCCGGTGCTCTACCAGAATTGGCTCACGGTCGAGGACGTCGAAAACCTGCTGGAGCTCGCCGGCCTGCGGCCGGTGCGCCACTGGCCGGAGGTGCTGCTGCCCCTCCCCATCCCCTTGCTCGCCCCGTTTTGCAACCGTTTCCTGGTCCGCCTGTGGCCCTTCAAGTACCTCGCCCTGAGCAATTTCGTGGTGGCCCGGCCCGCACCGCAGGCGCTGGCCGAGGAGCCCCTGGTGTCGGTCATCGTGCCAGCGCGCAACGAAGAAGGGAACGTACCCGGCATCTTCGCCCGCACGCCGGAGATGGGGCGCGGCACGGAGCTGATCTTCGTCGAGGGGCACTCCACGGACGACACCTACGGGGCCATCGAACGGGCGATCGCCGCTCACCCCGAGCGGCGGGCACGGCTCTTCCGCCAAGAGGGGAAAGGCAAGGGGGACGCCGTCCGCCTGGGCTTCGCGGCGGCGGCCGGCGACGTCCTCATGATCCTCGACGCCGACCTCACGGTGCCGCCCGAAGACCTCCCCCGTTTCTACGCCGTGATCCGCTCGGGCCAGGGAGAGTTCGTCAACGGTGTGCGGCTCGTCTACCCCATGGAAAAGCAGGCGATGCGCTTCGCCAACCTGCTGGGCAACAAGCTCTTCAGCCTGGCTTTCTCCTGGCTGCTCGGCCAGCCCATCAAGGACACGCTCTGCGGCACCAAGGTCCTGCGCAAACCGGACTACGAAAAGCTCGCGGCCAACCGCTCCTACTTCGGCGACTTCGATCCGTTCGGCGATTTCGACCTCCTCTTCGGCGCCGCCAAGCTCGGCCTGGAGATCGTCGAGGTACCGGTCCGCTACCGTGAGCGGACCTACGGCACCACCAACATCCAGCGCTGGCGCCACGGCTGGCTGCTGCTCAAGATGTGTCTCTTCGCCGCGGGGCGGATCAAATTCGTTTGACATGAGACTGCTCAACCGGCTGCCGCTGACACGGATCAAGATCGGCATCGCGAGGCTGCTCTACCGCGGCCTGCCGCCGGGATACCGGCGGCAAAAGCGTCGGATCCGCCGCGGCGGCATCCACTACGAGGTCGACCTGAGCGAAGGGATCGACCTGTCGCTCTTCCTCTTCGGCGGCTTCCAGCAACACGTCACCCGCACCCCCTTCGCCGTCATCCCGGACGACGCCGTCATCCTGGACGTCGGCGCCAACGCCGGCGTCATGGCGCTGCAGTTCGCGAAGCTCGCCCCGCGCGGGCACGTCTACGCCTGCGAGCCGACCCACTATGCCTTCGCACGCCTGCAGACCAACCTCCGCCTGAACCCGGACCTGGCAGCACGGATCACGGCGGTCCAGACGTTCGTCTCCGCCGACTCTGGCGACCAGCCCACCGCGCACATCTTCGCCAGTTGGAAGGTGGACGGTACCCGTAGCGCCGATCAGCACCCCGTTCACCTCGGAACCCCGGTCTCGGCCGCAGGGGTGGGAGCGGTCACCCTCGACGGGCTCGTGGCCTCCTACGGGCTCTCCCGGGTCGACCTCGTCAAGATCGACACGGACGGGCACGAGCTCTCGGTCCTCCAGGGGGCGTTGCGGACCCTCGAACGATTCCGGCCCGTGGTGATCTTCGAGGTGGGGCTGTACGTCATGGAGGAGCGGGGGATCGGCTTCGCCCACTACGAGGAGGTCTTCCGTCCCCTCGGCTACCGCATCGTGGACAGCAAGACCGGACGGGAGATCACCGCGGCGAACCATGGACGGCTCATCCCCGCCCGCGGCACCCTCGACGCGTTGGCCCTACCGGGCGAGGCACGGCCGTGACCTCCTCCCGTATCGACCACGATCGCTTGATCCACCGGCTCGGCCGCCCGGTCACCCGCCTCCTGCTGTCGCCCCGGTTGCGCCGCTCGCGGCTCGCGACCGCCGCCTACGCGCGGCTCTACGTGCTGGGCAAGACCCTTTCGGAGCGCCGGGAGAGAGCGCTCCTGCGCCGGCAGGTACGGCCCGGCATGGTGATCTTCGACGTCGGCGCGAACCTCGGGTTCTACACCAAATTCCTCTCCTCCCTGGTGGGTCCCGCCGGCCGGGTCCACGCGTTCGAGCCCGATCCCCTCTCCTTCGACATCCTCCGCCGCCGCACCCGCCACCTGACCAACGTTCATCTGACGCGGAGCGCGGCCGGCGATCACGCCGGCAGCGTGACCCTCTTCTGCAACCGGGCCAACCGTGCCGACAACCGTGTCTACCCCCACCAAGGCGAGGAGGAGACGGAGCCCTGCACGGTGCCGCTGACGACCTTGGACGACTATTGCGCCGCGCACGCCATCTCCCGTATCGACGGGGTGAAGATGGACGTCCAGGGCGCTGAGGTGGCGGTGCTGGAGGGCTTCCGCCGGACCCTGAGCACGCTTCGCCCAAGCTGGATGCTGATCGAATTCGCCCCCGCTCTGCTTGCCGGCGCGGGCTCCAGCTCCCGGGCCTTCTGGGCGATCCTGAACGATCTCGGCTTCGAGCCCTGGAGCTTCGACGAGCGCGGGTCACCCTTCCGGATCGAGGACGAGACGGAGCTCTCCCGGCGCTACGAGGGCTCCTACACCGACGTGTGGGCAAGGCCGCGCTGAGCCTCGCGCAGCGCCGCGGCGAGCACCGCCAATGCCGGGCCGGGAGCGAAACGCTCGCGGACGACCTCGCGGGCGCGCCGGCCGCACTCCTCTCTCAGCCGGGTATCGCCCAACAGGGCCGTGAGCCGCGCCGCCGCATCCCGCGTCGAGCCCGGCCGGTAAAGGCTGCCGCTCACCCCCTCCGTCACGAAATCGGTGAACGGCCCCATATTGGGGACCAGCACGGCGCACCGGCGGGCCATGGCCTCCACCACAGTCATGCCGAAGGACTCCCCCCGCGAGGTCGTCACCGCCACCCCTCCCGAGTCGCGCACGGCGTCGAGGAAGGCCGGGATGCGCTCGTGTGGCAGGCCGCGGAACCAGCGCAGCCGCCCCAGGACCCCCACCGCGCGAGCTCGCGCCAGGAGCTCGGCCGCCTGCCCCGCTTCCACCGGCCGGCCGGCGAGCCACGTTTGCACCGCGATCCCGGAGCCGGCGAGGGCGCCGGCGATCTCCAGGAAACCTTTCCAATTCTTGTGCTCGTCCAGCCGGCCGATCCAGGCGAGCACAGGGCGCCGGGGAGGCACCGGGAACGGCTCGGGCTCGGCCAGGAAGTCCTGCCGCACGGGATTGGGCACGACCCGCACGCCGATACCGCTCCCCACCCGCTCCGCCACCAGCCCGCGGTGATGCTCCGACGGGGTGAAGACGGCCGCCGGATGCAGCCGGGGGAGGCGCCGGAGGTATTCGATGTTGTCGAGATAGGCCGAATGGCACTCGACGATCAGCGGCGGCAGCGGCGGCAGGCCCGCCGGCGTTCCCTCGTAGCCGTCGAAGACCTCCGCGGTGTCGATGGTGGAGACGAGGTCGAACCCCTGGCGGGCGTAGGCGAGGCAGGCCGCGGCGTCGCCGACGCGAACCTGCTCCTCCAGCCCGGAGAAGATCGAGCGCCCCCCGAAATCGTGGAAGAACCAGGCCTGCGCCTCGATGCCATACGCCGCGAGCCCTTCCAGACGGGCGCGCAGCACCGCCTCCACCCCGCCCAGGGTCAGGTAGCTGTAGACGAAGAGGACTCTCATGGCGCAGGTGACGCGGCACCGAGCAGGGCTCGCTTCTCCCCCACCCGCTGCTCTCCTTTGGCGAGCGCCGCCAGCAGCTCGTCCACCCGGTGCGCCCAGGTGGAGGCGGCGGCGAACGCGCGCCGCTCGGCCGCAGCTTCTCCGGGCAGGGCGGCGGCTCGCTCGATCGCCGCCAGGAAACCGTCGATTCCGTCGGCGCGCAGCACGAGCTCCTCACTCCCCGGCGGGGGATAGACGCCGGTGCACACCACCGGCAGCCCCATGGCCAGGTACTCGTAGGTCTTGATGGGATCGGCGCCCGCCGCCAGGCGGTCGGGCTTGAAGGGGATCACCGCCACGTCCCAGTTGGCGGCCCAGGCCGCCAGGTCGCTCTGCGGCTGTTTGCCGAGGAGCTCGACGTTGGCGGTCAGCTCCATCCCCTCGGGGCTGCCGCCATAGCCGATGAGGTAGAACCGCCAGGAGGGGCGCAGGCGCGCCGCCTCGGCCAACAGCTTCCAGTCGAACCACGCCCCAGCCAGGTAACCAAAGTAGCCCACCGTCAACTCGCCGCGGGCGAGTGAACGCGGCTCGCGCACCGCCTCGATACCCGTCCGCAGACCGTTGCGGACGATCTGGGCCTCCTCCCCTCCGAGCTCGCGGATGCGGGCGGTCAGCGTCTCGTTGATGGTGAAGACGGCATCGACGGCGTTGATCAGATGGCGCTCGAACGCCTCGTCGAACCACACCGCCTGCCCGACGCGGTGGAACTCCTCCCAGTCGTCGAGCACGTCGTAGACCGTGGTCCACCCCTCGGCGTTGGCGGCAGCCAGGAGCTCGAAGAAGCTGGGATGGGGGAACTCCACCATCAGGATCCGCGACCAGCCGGCGAAAGCCCCGGTCAAGACCTCGGGCCGTTCGGTGACGACGTCGATCGGGATCTGCACGATGCCGTCCACCACCCGGTCCTGGGGGCGCCACTCGGTCTTCCACCAGCGCCAGTAGACGAAGACCACGGGGATTCCCCGCCCCGCCAGCTCGAGCGCCAATTGGGTCGGGCGCTGCCCTTCGCTCTCCACGAGTTGGGTGGCCGAGACGATCGCCACCACCATGCCGGCTCCCGCGCGGCGGGCCCGCTCTTCGAACTGGAGGAGGTCGCTCCGCGGATCGGGCAGCGGCTCGCCGGGTACGGGCGGCGCGGAGCCGCTCGCCGCCGGCGCCGGAGCCCCCCCCGGGAGCCGGCGGCCGAGCGCGCCGCGCACTTTCCGGTAGACCCTGCGGCGGACCGTTCCCTCCGGGAAGAGGCGCCGCATCGCCGCCCAGAACCGGGAGGCCAGACCATAGGCGAGCGTCGCCTCGATGGCGCTCAGCCGCCGTTCGAGGTCGTTGCGCTCGGCCAGGAACAAGTCGCGCTGCTCGCGGGTCTGCCGGTGCAGGGCATGGATCTCCTGCTGCCGGAGGGCCAGATCCTGCTTCTGCTCCTGCGTCCTCTCCTCCTGGCTCAGCCGCCGCTCCTCGGTCGCCTGCTCCAGCCAGCTCCGGTAGCGCTCCATGTCTTCCCACTGGCGCTCGATGACGGCTCCCCGCTCGCGAATCACGGCGTCGCGGCCGGCAACGTCCCGCAACCGCCCCTCCACGGCGTGACCCGCGAGCCGTCGCACCGCCTCCTCATCCGCCGCGGACAGCGGCGTCTGCGGAGGGGGAGAGGTCAGCAGCTCGACGGCCAGCTCCAGGTTCCTCCCGGCAGCGCGCTTCAGCTCTTGGCCGGCGGCGAGGAGGTCGCGGCGCAGCTCCTCTCGCCCTTGCCAGACGCGCTCCAGGAGAGCCCCGAGCTCCCCGAGGCCGGAGAGGTCGAGGCAAACGTCCTCATGGCCCGCGAGGCGCGCCAGGTGCCTCACCTTCGGGTCATAGGCGAGAGCCACCAGCGGCGTGCCGGCGAGCATGGCGAAGAGCACCGAGTGCAGCCGCAGCCCCACCAGCAGGTCGCAGCTCCCCACCACCGCCGCCAGCTCCTCCGGCGTACAGCCGGCGCCGAGGCTCCGCACCTCCTCCTCCGCGAGGCCGCCGGCCGCCAGCTTCGCCTGGAGCCGCTCCAGCGCGGGATCGTCGTAGCCGGCGTGAAAGGGGATGAGCAGCACCTGCGCCCCCCGCGCCCGGGCGAAGGCCGCCACGGCCTCCGCCAGTCCCGTCTCCCAACTCTCCTGGGAGACGCCGAAGTCCCAGGGGCGGGGCGTGACGCCCACGACCGGCCGTCCGCCGGCGATCCCCGCCGCGGCCATCAGGCTCCGCGCCCGCTCCTCGCCGGCCGGCTGCAAGGCGAAGGCCGGATCGGCCGTGACCTCCACGTGCGCTCCCGCCACGCCGATCTGCTCCAGCAGGGCCTTCGACTCGGTGTCCCGGACGCTGGCGCGAGCCGCCAGCGAGAACGCCAGGCGGACGGCTTCCCGCCCCTCCTCCGTGAACAGCGGCCCGGCGCCGCAGGCATAGATCAGAAGGGGTTTGCCGAAGAGCCAGGCGAGCAGCGGGAAGCTCGCGTAGTGGGCGAGGTCCGGCGCCCCGTCCTCCAGCAGCCGCCGCGCATCGAACCCCCAGTAATCGAAGAAGATCCCGCCGCCGCCCAGGATCAGCAGGTCCGCCCGCCGCAGGGCCTCGGCGATGGGCGCCCAGTCTCCCCAGTAGAGGGGCTCGACGCCGTGCCGTTCGCGAGTGCCAGCGACGTCTCCCGAAACCACCTGGAGATGGGCGTCCGGAAAGCGCGAGCGCAGACCGCTCAACAGCACCGCCAGGATGGCCTCGTCGCCGGTGTTCCCCTGGCCGTAGGAGCCGGCGATCAGCACGCGGGGCGGAGATGGCGGAGTCACGGGAGCCTCGGCTGGAAAGGCGCCCAGGGCTCTCCCGCCAGGATGGCGGCGATCCGCTCCGCCGCGTTCCCGTCGCCATAAGGGTTCACCGCGCGCGCCATCTCGCGGTAGGCCTCGGGAGAGGTGAGCAGCCGGGACGCCTCGCGGAAGATCCGTTCCGGGCCGGTACCCACCAGCCGCGCCACCCCCGCCTCGATCCCCTCGGGACGCTCGGTGGTCTGGCGCAGCACCAGCACCGGCTTGCCGAAGGCCGGGGCCTCCTCCTGCAAGCCGCCGCTGTCGGTGAGGACGAAACGGCAACGGGCGAGCGCGGCCACCAGCTCGCGGTAGCCCAGCGGCTCGCACAGCTCCAGGTTCGCCAGCCCCGAGAGGATCTCATGGGCGGGACCGTACACGTTCGGGTTGCGGTGCACCGGATAGGTCCACGTCACCTCGGGAAAGCTCTCGGCGAGCCGGCGCAAGGCGGAAAAGATCGCCCGCAGCGGGGCGCCGAAGCTCTCGCGCCGGTGCACGGTGACCAATACCTCGGCGCGCTCCAGGCCCTGCGGCGCTTCGCAGGCCAGCGAGCGCAGCGCGTCGATCACCGTGTTGCCCACCACGTGCACCCTCTCCGCGGCGCGCCCTTCCGCCAGCAGCGCCTGCCCGGCGCGCTCGGTCGGGGCGAAGAGGGCGTCGCCCAGCAGGTCGATCACCTGCCGGTTGGCTTCCTCCGGAAACGGCATCTGGAGATTCCCGGTGCGCAAGCCGGCCTCCACGTGCCCCACCCGCACGCCGCGGTGAAAGGCGGCGAGGGCGGCGCTCATCGCCGTGGTGGTGTCGCCCTGCACCAGCAGCCAATCCGGCCGTTGGGACTGCAAGACCTCGTCGAGCGCCGACAAGACGCCAGCCGCGAGGCCGTTGAGCGCCTGATCGGGCTGCATAAGCCGCAGGTCCAGGTCGGGAGCCAGCCCGAGCAGGTCCTGAACCTGCTCCAGCATCTCGCGGTGCTGGCCGGTGGTGCAGACCGTCACCGCGAAGCGGCCGGGGCGCCGGCGCAACGCCGCGATCACCGGCGCCATTTTGATGGCCTCCGGACGGGTACCGTAGACGGCGAGGATTGCGAGAGGTGGAAGCTCTGCCACTGAAGTCAAAATCGGTCTCCGCAGAGCGCCAGCCGCCGGAGGCTCGTCTCCGCGCGCGGACTATACCGTCCCGCCGGGGGCCAGTCCAGAAGGATCTGGCATGCAGTACGCAAGGGAGCGAGAGGAGAGCTCCGGTCTTCCCGGCAGCGGCCGGCGAAGCTATCATGAGACGCATGAGCAACGCTCTATTTTCAAAACAAACGTAGAGTTCAGGAGGGATCGCCATGCCTCACGCTCCTCGCCCCCGTCCCTTATCCCCCTGGGTGCCGCTGATTGCGATCTTCTTCTTCCTTTTCAGCCTGAGGGCGGGCGCCGCTCCTCCCTCGGGCGGCTTCGTGCAACTGGTCCCCGTCATCTCCCCCTCCGCCGGCCTCAACCTCCCCTTGGGCATGACCCACGCCGGCGACGGGTCGGGGCGGGTGTTCATCGTCCAGCAGAGCGGGCAGATCCGCATCTGGGACGGCACGCAGCTCCTCGCCACACCGTTCCTCGACGTCTCCGGAATCATTTCGTGCTGCGGCGAGCGCGGCCTGCTGGGGCTCGCCTTTCATCCCAGCTACACGAGCAATGGCTTCTTCTACGTCGACTACACCCGCGGCAACGGCGACGTCCAGATCGCGCGCTACCACGTGTCGGCCAATCCGAACGTCGCGGATGCGAATTCCGGGCTGGTCCTGCTGACCATTCCCCATTCCAGTCAAGGCAACCACAACGGCGGTCAGCTCGCCTTCGGCACCGACGGCTACCTCTACATCGGGGTGGGAGACGGCGGCGGCGGCGGCGACCCCTTCGAGAACGGGCAGAACAAGACCACCTTGCTGGCCAAGCTCCTGCGCATCGACGTCAACGGCGACGACTTCCCCGCCGACAGCAGCCGCAACTACGCCATCCCGCCCACCAACCCCTTCGCCGGCGCCACCGCCGGAGCCGACGAGGTGTGGGCCTACGGCCTGCGCAATCC
>DASUEN010000199.1:0-20901 GCA_036275055.1 Thermoanaerobaculia bacterium | reverse complement strand
GGACGGCGTACTTCTCCAGGGCGCGCAGACCGGGCGTGGTCTTGCGGGTGCAGACGATGTGGGCGCCGTGAGGCGCTACCCGGCGCGCCATATCCCGCGTCGCGGTGGCGATGCCGCACAGCCTTCCCAGGAGGTTCAAGGCCGTTCTCTCCGCGGAGAGGAGGGAGCGGGCGGCGCCTCGCACCGTGCCCAGGACGGCTCCGGCGGCCACATCGTCGCCGTCCGCGAAGTGAGCCTCGGTCTCGACTTGCGGATCGAGGATGCGGAAGGCGGCAAGCGCCATGGGGAGACCCGCCAGCCGGCCGGCGGTGCGGGCCACGATCCTGGCCTCGCCCTTCAGGTCCGGCGGCAGGACGGCATCGCTGGTGAGGTCGCCCGCGCGGCCGAGGTCCTCCTCCAGCGCCCGCCGGATCAAAGGCTCGTAGAGGATTGGGTAGAGCCCGCCGCTCACGAAGCGCGGCTCCCGGCCACGGCGAGGACGGGTGCCGCGGTGGCGGAGTCTTCGAACCGCGGCGAGCCGTCCGGCGCGGCGGTGAGGAACAACCGGTGCTGCCACGCCGGGTCCGGCGCCGGATAGTCGGAGCGATAGTGGCCGCCCCGGCTCTCGCGGCGGGCCAGGGCCGCCGCCGCCACCAGCCGGCCCACCCAAAGGAGGTTGCGCGCCTCCCCTGCCGCCTGCGGGTGACGGGCCGCGAGGCGGTCGAGCTCCTCCAGAGCGAAGGTGAGGCCGGCCGCGTCGCGCACCACGCCCACCTTCTCCCACATCAGCCGGCGGATGGACTCGATCAGCTCGCCGTCCCCCGGCGCGGCGATGCCCGCCGCGCCACCGCCGACGGCGTGCAGGTTACGGGGAGCGCCCGTTCCAGGCTGGACGGCGCGCAGGTCCTCGGCCACCCGGGCGCCGAAGACCAGGGCTTCGAGCAGCGAGTTGCTGGCCAGCCGGTTGGCGCCGTGGACGCCGGTGGACGCCACCTCGCCCGCGGCCCACAGGCCAGGGAGGGAGGTGCGCCCCCGCTCGTCCACCGCGATCCCCCCCATGTGGTAGTGGGCCGCGGGCGAAACGGGGATGGGCTGGACGCGGGGGTCCAGCCCGTGCTCCTGGCAGAGGCCGAAGACCGTCGGGAAGTGCTCGGGAAACTCCTCCCCCACCGCCGCCCGGGAGTCGAGGAAGACCTGATGGCCATCCATCAGCCGGCTCCAGATGGCCCGCGCCACCACGTCGCGGGGCGCGAGCTCGGCATCCGGGTGCTCAGCCGTCATGAAACGGCGGCCGGTCTCGTCGATCAGCACGGCCCCCTCGCCGCGCAGGGCCTCGGTCAGGAGCGGCATGGGATCGGCCCCGGCCGCGAGCGCCGTGGGATGGAACTGGACGAACTCCAGATCCACCAGCCGCGCCCCCGCCCGCGCCGCCATGGCCAGACCGTCGGCCGTGGCCTCGGGCGGATTGGTGGTGTGGAGATAGAGATGGCCCAGGCCGCCGGTCGCCACCACCACCGCGGGAGCGAGATGGAGCACCCGCCGGCCGTCGGCGTGGATGGCCACGGCGCCGGTCACCCGGCCGCCGTCCAGAACCAGGTCGAGGGCGAAAGCGCCGTCGATCAGCCGCACCTCCGGCGCGTGGTGGACGGCCGCCACCAGCGTGCGCACGATCTCCGCCCCCGTGGCGTCCCGCGCGTGCAGGATGCGGCGGCGGCTGTGGGCGGCCTCCCGGCCGAGGTCGAGAGAGCCGTCATCGTCGAGGTCAAAATGGGCGCCGAGCGCGAGGAGCGCCTCCACCCGCCGGGGTCCTTCCGCGGTCAAGATGTCCACCACCCGGGGATCGTTCAGCCCGGCGCCCGCGGCCATCGTGTCCGCCGCGTGGAGAGCCGGAGCGTCGTCCTTCCCCACGGCCGCGGCGATTCCCCCCTGCGCCCAGGGGCTGGAGCCGCCCGAGCCCTGGCGCACCTTGGTGAGCAACGTCACCCGCAGCGGGGCGCAGCCGAGGGCCGCCGTCAACCCCGCCGCGCCGCTCCCCAGGACCAGCACATCCGATTGCGAGACCCCGTCCACCGCTTGTCGTCCGTTCATTGTCCTTCCCTCCTCCCCACGGCCAGCATCCGCTCCACGGCCCGCCGCGCCCGCTCGCCCACCTCGGGATCGACCTCCACCTTGGTCTCCATCGTCTCCAGCGAGCGCAGGATCTTGGGCAGCGTGATCCGCTTCATGTGTGGGCAAAGATTACAAGGGCGGATGAACTCGACGTCCGGATAGTCCACCGCGACGTTGTCGCTCATCGAGCACTCGGTGATCATCACCACCCGCCGCGGGCGCTTCTCCCCCACGTAGCGCGACATCGCCGCCGTCGAGCCCACGAAGTCGGCTTCGACCAGCACGTCCGGCGGGCACTCCGGGTGGGCCAGGATCTCGACGTTTCCCTGCGCTTGCCGGTAGGCCCGCAGCTCGGCGCCGGTGAAGCGCTCGTGCACCTCGCAATGCCCCTTCCAGAGGATGATCTGCACCTTGGTCTGCGTGGCCACGTACTTCCCCAGGTACTCGTCGGGCAGGAAGATCACGCGGTCCACCCCCAGCGACTCCACCACCGCCACGGCGTTGGCGGACGTGCAGCAGACGTCCGATTCGGCCTTGACCGCCGCCGAGGTGTTGACGTAGGTCACCACCGGCACCCCGGGGTAGCGCTGCCGCAGCAGGCGCACGTCCTCGGCCGTGATCGAGGCCGCCAGCGAGCAGCCGGCCAGTGGATCGGGGATCAGCACCGTCTTCTCCGGCGACAGGATCTTCGCCGTCTCGGCCATGAAGTGGACGCCGGCCAGCACGATCACCCCGGCGTCCGTCTTCGCCCCTTGCTGCGCCAGGGCCAGCGAGTCGCCCACGAAGTCCGCCACGCCGTGGTAGATCTCCGGCGTCTGGTAGTTGTGGGCCAGGATGACGGCGTTCCTCTGCCGCTTGAGCTCGTTGATGGCGGCGACGTACGGCGCGAAGACCGGCCATTCGAGGTCCGGAATCACCGAGCGCACCCGCTGATGGATGGGCTCGGTCGCGAGGGCCACGGCCGGCGTGTAGTCGAGGGTGCGGGAAGCTTCGAGGTTCATCGCTTTATCTCCTATGCTCATCTTGAGCATATCGAGGTCAGAAAGAAGGGCCGGCAGGGCCGGCCTGAGGCTTATACTAGAACTGAGTATATCGGGTTGTCAAGCTCACCCCCGCCGCACACCCGGCAGCCCCACCCCCGGGGCCGGGCGCTCGCGCAGCACTTCGCGGCGGAAGACGAAAAGCTCGGCGGGACGGCCGCCGGTCTGCGAATCCTGGCGGCCGGTGCCTTCGACGAGGCCGGCGTTCTCCACCAAGCGGCGGAAGTTCTGCTTGTGGAGGCGCACACCGGAGAGGGCCTCCACCACCCGTTGGAGCTGGAGCAGGGTAAAGGTGGGAGGCAGAAGCTCGAAGACCACGGGGCGGTACTTGAGCTTCCCCCGCAGCCGCCCCAGGGCGGTGGCGAGGATCCGCCGATGGTCGAGCGTCATGGCGCGAGCCGGCAGCGGCTGGCCGTCGTCGGGGGGGAAGGAGCCGGCCTCTCCCCGCTCGATCCGGTCGCGCCGGGCTTCGGGCACCAGGCCGGCTTCATAGAGAGTCTCGTAGCGTTCGAGGACGCGGTCTCCGTCCCAGGCGACGCCGCCGAGGCCGAAGACGATCTCCGCACGCTCCCGTCGTTCCTGCCGCGCGCGCGGCTCGGGCGCAGTGGCGGCCCAGCGCTCCAGAGCCGGGGCGATCGCCCGCTCGAGCACCGCGGGGCGGCCGGCGCGCCAGTCCTCCCAGGGGAAGAACTCGTACCAGTCGCGCCAGCGCGCGTCGCCGCTCACCGAGACCTCCCGCACCAGGGCGAGATAGGCCACGGAGACCAGCCGCGGGCCGCCGTGGCTCTCGCGGGGATCGCGGTTCCGGTCGCCGAAGGTGTAGAGCTGCTCGACGTAGCCCAGCTCCAACCCGGTCTGCTCGCGCACCCAGCGGCGCAGGCCGCGGTCGAGGGTGCGGTCGGTCTCGGGCTCCAGGGGTCCGAAGGGGAGGGCGTCCTCCGGCGGCCCGCCCGAGGGGGGCTCGCGGCGGACGGTGAGGATGCGCGGCACCTCCTCCGTCACTGCCACGATCACCGCGTTGAGCCCGATGGCGGCGTCGGGCATCAGACGCCCGCCGTCTGAAGCTGCGGCGCCGCCGCCACCAGCTCGCGGCCGAAGATCTCGCCGAAGTGCCGGGCCGCCGCTGCCGCCACCTCGGGGAGGGATGGCGCCCGCCCCGTCAGCCGCTCGATGGACGTCATCCGCACCTGGTGCAGGCCGCAGGGGATGATGCCCGAGAAGTAGGAGAGGTCGGTCGAAACGTTCAGGGCGAAGCCGTGGGTGGTGATCCAGCGCGAGAGGTGGACGCCGATCGAGGCGATCTTCTCCTCCCCCGCCCAGACGCCGATGTACTCCTGGCCGTCCCGCGGCTCCGCGGCGATGCCATAGCCGGCGAGAACACGGATGAGCACTTCCTGAAGATCGCGGACGTAGCGGCGGATGTCCCGCCGGTCGGGGCTCAGGTTGACCACCGGGTACCCCACGAGCTGCCCCGGCCCGTGATAGGTGACCTGGCCTCCCCGGTCGCACTCCGCCACCTCCACTCCTCGTGCCGCCAGCCACTCCGGCGCCGCCAGCACGTCGGCCTGCGTGGCATTGCGTCCCAGGGTGTAGACGTGCGGGTGCTCCAGCAGCAGGAAGCGCTCCGGCCCCTCGCCGCTCTTGACGGCGGCGCGGGTGGCAAGCTGGAGAGCGAGGGCCTCGGCGTAAGAGACGCGGCCGAGGAATTCCCAGTGGAGGGGACGGCGGGGCTCGGACATGGATTGATTGTAACGGAGACCGCGGCTCACCTCTTCCGCTTGCGCGCCGCTCCCGCGATCAGCTCCCGGGCATGGGAGAGGGAGAGGTCGGTGACCTTCTTGCCAGCGAGCATGCGGGCCACTTCCTCGATGCGGCTCTCGGCGTCTAGATCCTCCACCTTCACGCTGGTGCGGCCGCCGTCCACCTGCTTGGCGACCTTGAAGTGGAGATCGGCGTGGCTTGCCACCTGGGGGAGATGGGTGACGGCCAGGATCTGCCCCCCTTTGGCGAGGCGCTGGAGCTTGGCGCCCAACGCGGCGGCTTCGGCGCCGCCGATGCCGGTGTCCACCTCGTCGAAGACCAGGGTGGGATTGGCCTTCTCCGCTTCGCCCCGCGAGGCGAGCTGCAGGGCGAGGTGGATGCGCGACAGCTCGCCGCCGGAGGCGATGCGCGCCAGCGGACGGGGGGGCTCGCCCGGGTTGGGAGCGAACAGGAAGACGACCTGGTCGATGCCGTCGCGGCTGAAATCGACCTCCTCGCCGTCCGTCACCAGCGGGCTCCCCGCCCGCCGCCGCCGCTCCAGGGCCACGGCGAGACGGGCGCGGGCGAGGCCGAGGTCTTTGAGCTCCCCTTCGATGCGCTCCACCAGCGCCTTCCCCCACGCCGCGCGAGCCTGGGAGAGGGCGAGGGCGGCTTCCCGGTACTCGGCGAGGGCGGCGGCGGCCTTGCCGGCCAGCTCCTCGCGGTTCTCGTCGTCCCCTTCGAGCTCGGCCAGCTCGGCTTCGATCTCGGCCCGCCGGGCGAGGACGGCCGCCGTGTCGCCCCCGTGCTTGCGCACCAACCGCTCCAGCACGGCGAGCCGCTCCTCGACGGCGTCCAGCCGGGCGGGGTCCGCCTCCAGGCCGTCGAGCCGGTGCTGGACGGCGCGCTCCATCTCCTCCAGGCGAATGCGTACCTCCTCCAGCTCGCTCCCCCACGCCGAGGCCAGAGGCTCCCACGTCTCCACCTCCGCGAGCAGGGCCTGGGCGCGGGCGATCCGCTCCACGGCGGCGCCCTCCTCGTCGAAGAGGAGGGCGGCAGCGGTGCCTAGCGAGCGGGCGATCGTGTCGGCGTTGCGCAGCACGCCGCGCTCGGCGCGCAGCTCCACCTCTTCGCCCGCGCGCACCTTGGCGGCGTCGATCTCCCCGGCCTGGAAACGGAGGAGGTCCAGCCGCTCCCGCCGCATCCGGTCGTCGCCGGAGAGGCGCTCCAGCCGCTCGGCGAGGCGGGTGTAGTGGTCGAAGGCCGCGGCGACGCGGGCGAGGAGCGGCGCCGCCTCGGCGCCGCCGCTGCGGTCCAGCATGGCTCGTTGCAGATCGGGCTCGATCAGGCCCAGCTCGTCCCGCTGGCCGTGGATGCGCAGCAGGAAGGGTGCGAGGTCCGCCAGCAGTCGCAGAGTGGTGGGCTGATCGTTGACGAACACCCGGTTGCGCCCGCTCCGGCTGATCTCGCGGCGGACGAGCACCTCCTCGCCCTCAGCGTCGAGCCCCGCCTCCTCCAGCACGCCGCGCCATCCCGTCCCCTCGGGCTCGAAGACGCCCGAGACGGTGAGCGCCTCCGCCCCCGTGCGCACCAGCTCGGCGCTCGCCCGGGCGCCGGCCAGCAGGGAGAGGGAATCGACGACGATCGACTTGCCCGCCCCCGTCTCGCCGGAGAGCACGTTGAACCCGCCGCCGAATTCGACGGCGGCTTCGGCCAGGACGGCCAGGTTGCGGACGTGGAGCTCGCGGAGCACGTCGGAACGGATCGTCAGCGGTCGGTCTTGGAAAGACGATACATCGGCGGCGGGAGTCTATCAGAAGCCGGAGGGTTCGCGGCCTGCTCTGCGAGGTGGACGGCGCCCGGCGACGTCTACGGCATCGGCGTGACCCGTATCACTTTTCGGCTCTCCCCGCCCTGGCCCATGCCGGCGCCGGAAGACTCCTCGTTCCACTGGGTCACCAGGAGCCGGTCGCCCAGGCGTGTGAAGGTCCGGGCCTCGTGGACGGTGACCGCGAAGGAGATGAAAAACTTGCTGAACTTGAGCTTGACCGACCGGTCGAGGGTCACCGGCAGGCCGGTCTCGTCGAGCCAGACCTTGAGGACGTCCTCGCGGTCCTTGAGGCTCTTCTTATCCGAAGCGGTGAGGCCGTCGCGCGGGCGCAGGACCAGGAGACGGCCGGCCTTGCCGTTGCGCGGCTCCACCTTGTTGTCGACCAGGGCCGCGCCTTCGAGGAGAAGGCGCAACGGCTCCGCGTAGTCGAGCAGGTCCGCCGCGTCCTTGGCACCGAGAACGGACAGGCTGCTGCCGTGCTGTACCGGAGCGTCCGGATTGGCCGCCTTCTGCCACTCCGCCTTGCGCGCCTCATGGATCTGCTGCGGCGCCCAGCTCAGCCGCAGCCCCTGCGGCCCGTCCTCGGCGACGACCGTCCCCTCCTCCACCCTCTGCTGGGCCTGATCCTCGTCATGATTCTTGACGGTGTTCTTCACTACGATCTGGGCCTTGACCGGTTGCTCCCCCGCCAGCTTTTGGAGGGAAGCCCGCAGGTCGCTCAGCGGGTCGGCGTGGGCCCGGGCCGAGGAGAAGGAGAAGAGAAGGACGGCGAGGAGAACGGCAAGAGAGCGTGAGGTCATGGGATCTCCTGAAAGGGAGAATCTATCAGCGCCGAAGCCGGGCCCATAGGCGCTAACTTTGGCGACTAGCCCGTCAGCAAGTCGCTCTGCCGTCGTCCTCTCCGGCGAGCCCGTAGGGCGGCAGATTTGTAGCCCAGGCCGTAAGCCCTGGGCGAGGGGGCGAACGCCCCCCTCGGGAGCCCGCCGCCCCCCAGGGTTCACACCCTGGGCTCTACCATCAGGACTTGGTCTGACAGCCCGTACACCGGCATCGCCGAGGGAGAAGTCCTGTTCACGAGTGGGGTGCCTATACCCGCAGGCGCTCACCCCGCCGCGCGGAAACGTTTCGCCCTTCGCTAACACAAGAGGTCAGGAGCGGCTCAGGACCTGAGGGATCTCCGGAAAGGAGAAACCGCGGTAAAATGAAGCGTTCAACGACCGTCGTCGCGAGTGACCCCATCGACGGAGCGTGGAGCGGATCCCTGGAGCCGGGCGAGGTGCTGGCCGGCCGCTACCGGATCGTGGCCTTCCTCGGCCGGGGGGCGGTCGGCGAGGTCTACGAGGCGTTCGACCAAGAGCTGGGCGACGCCGTCGCGGTCAAAATCCTGCGCCCGGAAATCGCCCGCGACGAGCGGGTGCTGCAACGCTTCAAGCGGGAGATCCAGCTCGCCCGCCGCGTTACCCACCCCAACGTCTGCCGCGTCTTCGACCTCGTCTATCACATCAGTACGCACGCCGGCGAGGCCGGTCCGCCTCCGGAAAAGGTCCTCCTCACCATGGAGCTGCTGCGGGGGGAGACGCTGGAGCAGCTCCTCGCCCGCCAGGGGCGGATGACACTGGCCGAGGCGCTGCCGGTGATCGGCCACGTCGTGGCCGCCCTCTCCGCCGCCCACGCCAACGGCGTGGTCCATCGCGACCTGAAGAGCGGCAACATCTTCCTCGTTCCGTCGTCCTCCGGCACCCGGGCCGTGGTCACCGACTTCGGCCTCGCCTGGAGCTCCATCGAGGCCGACGATTCGGCGAACCTCACGGCCACGGGCGAGCTGGTGGGCTCCCCCGCCTACATGGCACCCGAGCAGGTGCGGGGCGAGGAGGCGACGCCGGCCACGGACGTCTATGCCCTCGGCGTCGTGATGTTCGAGATGGTAACGGGCGAGCTGCCGTTCGTGGGCAAGAGCGCTTTCTACACCGCCTTGAAACGGCTCCAGGAGCCGGCGCCCTCGCCGCGCATCCACCTCTCGGACCTCGACCCGGCGTGGGAGAAGACGATCCTGCGCTGCCTGGAGCGCGAGCCGGCGAAGCGCTTCCCCAGCGTGCGCCACGTGCTGCACGCCTTGGGGCTCACCAAGGCCGAGGAGGACGCCACCTCGCCCGTACGGCTGATCGAGAGCCACGTCCGCCGGCTCCGCCGCAGGCGGCGGAGGATCTTCGAGCTGGGGCTCGCCGCGGCCGTCCTCGCCCTTGGCGGCTTCTGGTGGGTCTGGCAGACCGGGCATCTCGGCCACCGCGCCGCGCGGGCGGCCACGGCGCAGACCTTGATGCAACCGGGCCCCGCCGTGGCCCTGCGGCCCGTGGTGGCCGTCCTGCCGTTCGACAGTCTCGCCGGCAAAGACGACCACGCCGGACGCGCCGCCTTCGAGCTGCTGCCGCTGGAGCTGGCGGCCTCGGGGAACCTCCGGGTCGTGCCGGCCGAAGAGGTGGACCAGGCGCTGCGGGATCTCGCCACCGCGGACTCGGCACGGCCGTCCGACTCCCATCTGCTCAAACGCCTCGGCGCCGATTTCCTGGTGACCGGCGCCTACCTGCCCGGCCCGGCGGGCACCCGCTGGGACGTGGTGCTGCGCGACCGGAGCGGCACCAAGGCCTTCAGCGCCACCGGCGACGACGCCCTGGAGAGCCTGGCCGGCAAGCTCCGCCAGGCCATGGGCGCGAGCGCCCTGACCGTGGGCGACGCCCAGGCCCTGGGCAGCCTGCGCCCCGAACCGGAGGCCGTGGCGCTGTGGGCGGAAGGCCTGGAGCGGCTGCGCCGGGACGAGGCGCCCGCGGCCCGCGACCTGCTGCGGCGGGCGGTGGCGGCGGACGCCGACAACCCGCTCCTTCACTCGGCCCTGGCCGGCGCCTGGCAAGCCCTGGGGTACGCTGGGGAGGCGCGGCTGGAAGCCCGGCTGGCCTTCTCGCTCGCGACCGCGCTACGCCAGGAGGATCGCTTGGCGCTCCAGGCCCGCTACCACGAAGCGGGAGACGAGTGGGGAGAAGCCGCGGCGCGTTGGCAGGACGTGGCCACCGCCTTCCCCGATGACGTGGAGGCCGTCCTGCACCAGGCCGCGGCCCTGACCGAGGCCGGCAAGTCTTCCGAGGCAGAGGAGGCGCTCGCCCGGCTGGGCAAGCTGCCGGCGTCCGCCCGCAACGATCCACGCGTCGACCTCGCCGTGGCCACGGCCGCCGTGGCGCGGTCGGACTTCGGCCGCGCGCGGACGATCGCAGACCGGGCCGCCGGGAAGGCTGAGGCCCTGGGCGCCCGGCGGCTGGCGGCGCAGGCGCGCCTGGAAAAGGCCTGGGCCCTCCTGGGGCTCCACGACCTCGCCGGAGCCTCCGAGGAGGCGCAGAGCGTCCGCCGCGACTTCGTCTCCGTGGCCGATCCAAGGAGCGCCGCAGAGGTGGACCGCACCCTCGGAATGATCCGCGGCCAGGCGGGGGACATGGACGGCGCGCGCACCGCCTACGCCAGCGCCCTGGCGGTCTACCAGCGGCTCGCCGCCGACGGAGAGGCGGAGAAGACCCTGCGGGAAGAGGGGAACGTCCATTACGCCGCCCACGACCTCGACCGGGCGGAGACGTTCTACCGCCAGGGCCGCGCCCTGGCGGCCCGGTTGCGGGATCGCCGCGGCGACGCGGCCATGGCACACAATCTCGCCAACATCGTCCTCCAGAAAGGCCGGCTCGCCGAGGCCAAGGACCTCTTCCATCAGGTGCTCACCCTGCACCGCGACCTTGGCTACGCGGACGGCGAAGCCGCCACCCTCCAGGGCCTCGCCCAGATCGCCCTCTTCGAAGGGCAGTTGCTGGAGGCCCAGGGCGATTACCAGCAGGCTCTCGCCATCTATCGCCAGAAAGACAGGAGCCGCAATGCCGCCGAGGTGCTCAACAACCTGGCCGAGGTGAGCCTGGAGCTCGGCGACCTGGCGAAGAGCCAACGGCAGCGGGAGGAGGCGCGGGACCTCTCCAAGGCCGCCGGCCAGGAGGACGGGGTGGCCCGCGCCACCCGCGGCATCGCCGACGTGGTGCGCGAGCGGGGCGACGCCGCCGCGGCGCGCGCGCTCTATGAACAGTCGCTCGCCACCTACGAGCGGCTGAAGCTGCCGGGCAAGCAGGCCGAGATCCTCGACGAGATCGGCGTCACCCTCACCCTGGAAGGGGATCTGACGGAAGCCTTGAAGCATTTCCGGCAAGCCCTGGAGATCACCCGCCAGCGGCACGACCGCGGCGCCGAGGCCCAGGTCCTGATGCATCGCGGGCGGGCGCTCTGGCGCTGGGGCCAGTTGAGCGAGGCTTCGGCGTCGCTCCAGCAGGCCCTCGCCGCGCTGCGCGAGCTGCGGCAAGAACCCAACCTGGCCGAGGCCCTGGTGTCCCTGGGCGGCGTGCAGCGCGACTCGGGCGACCTCGCCGCCGCCCGCCGCAGCCTGGAGCAAGCCCTGGCGATCTCCCGCCGCCGTGGCGCCCGAGGCGCCGTGGCCGCAGCCCAGGCCGGCCTCGGCTCTCTCGACCTCTCCCAAGGCGCCCTCGCCACCGCCCGCAAGCGGCAAGCGGAGGCCCTCGCCATCCGCACCGACCTCGGCGCACGCCTCGCCACCGCCGAGAGCCGCCTCGCCCTCGCCGAGGTCACCCTGGCGGAAAACCGGCCGGCGCAGGCCGAGGCGGACGCCCGTGCCGCCGCGGCCGAGCTGCACGCCCTGGCCAACCCGCCCGGCGAATGCACCGCGGCGCTCCTCCTCACCCGCTGCCTGCTGGCCCAGAACAAGACCGCCCAGGCCGGCGAGGTCCTGGCCGGCGCTGCCAAGCTCCTCGATGCCAGCCAGGAGCCCGCCGTGCGCAAGGCCGCCGGCGAGCTGCGGACGCGGACGGTGAAGCCCACGGCGGCGGGCGCCGGTCCCTGAAAAAACGTCGTCCGCCCCGATCTCCAGGTCCTCCAGAGCGAGGTCTCGACCCTCCGGACCTCGCTCCCGATCCCCGGACTCGATCTCGCGACCTGCCAGACCCTGGTCTCGATCCCCCAGACCTCGGAGCGAGACCTCCAGACCAAGCTCCGCGACTCCTTCAGCGAGTTGTGGAACCTCAAGACCTCGGCGCCGGTCCTCCAGACCTCGGTCCCGGAGGTCCGTCTCGAGGTCCGGATCCTCGGGAGCGAGGTCTGGATTGCTTCGAATTCGACTCCGGCGATCCGATTGGCGCCGAACGGAGCTGAATGAAATCACAAAGATGCCTTACGGTCAACTCCGTTCGTATTCAGCTCTTTACAGGACTGGTATCAAGGGATTAGGGTGACCTTGCCGAGCCAAGAGTTCTTTCTCAATCGGCGCAGGGTCTGCTCAATCCTGCGCTCTAACTTTGACGCTGCCTCAGAGCGCCCCCGCCCAAGAGCGGTCCCCCTGTTCGCCCCTGTTGTCCCTGCTGTCCCTTTCGTCCCTTTCTTGCTGTTCGGGAGAAGAGGAAGAACAGCCAAAAAGGGACATCAGGGACGGCAGGGACAACAAGGACGAGGGAGAAAAGCAAGACCGCCCCAGCCGCGTTCCCCCTCTCCCGGGGAGGGGGATCAGGGGGTCGGGAGAGGGGCAGGGGTGAGGGTCTTGGGCGGGGGCTCCCTCTTCTCCCGGTGAGGGGGGCGGGAGGGGGCGGGAGAAGAGGGCCGGGGTGATGAGGGTCTTGGGGGCTACCGCCCCCCCTCCAGCGACCGTTCGATGCTCACCAGGTCGAGCTGGGCGCGGGCGAGGTTGCCGTAGTGCCGGTCGAGGATCAGGAGGAGGAAGTGCTCCTCGCCTGCGCCCAGGCCGCGGGCGATGTAGTAGCGGTCGGAGCTGGTGACCAGGACCTCTTCGAGGATCTCGTCGCCTCCCGTCTGGCGCAGGGCGCGCCGCTGCTCGCGCAGGAGGTCGGCCACCGCCACGGCCATCTCCGTCCCCAGGGTCAAGCCGTCGGCGAGACCGGCGGATTCGAGGACCGTGCCCGTCTCCGTGTCCACCAGCAGGAGCCCCAACGATCCCTTGATGGCCCGCCCCCGCTTCAGCGCTTCGGCCAGCGGTCCCTCGGCCGCCAGCGGCGGCCGGCGGCGCCGGGCTGGCCGGGCTTCCACCGCACCCGCGGGCGGAGCGAGGCGCGGCGTTTCGTTCTCCCGCTCGTCCTGCAGCCGCATCCCCTCCATGAGGACGTAGCCCAGGCCCACCTCGATCTCGGGCTCGACCGGCGGGCAGACGTCCGCGATCTCGATGTCCGCGTCCTCCCAGGTGACGACCTCCAGGGCCGCGGGCTGGCCCGTGAGGTCCCCGGTCTCGGCCCCCACCAGCCGGCCGCCGCGGAAGAAGAGGCGCCCCGTCCGCCCCAGGGAGGTGACGGTGAGCGAGCACGTCTTCCTTTCGAGCTCCAGGAGCTGGAGGAAGGAAGGGAGGGTGATGTTCTCCACCCGCCCCTTGACCCGCTGCGCCAGCAGCTCCCAGATCCGCGCCTTGACGTCCTGCACGTTGAAGGGCTTGGTGAAGCACTCCACCGAGCCGTCGAGCCGGCTGGCCGTCTCGGCGCTCTCCAGGGCGGTCATCACCACCACCGGCAGGCCCGCGAAGTTGCGCCGCAGGTAGGCCAGCAGCTCGAAGCCGTCCATGTCCGGCATCCGCAGGTCGGTGAGCACCAGGTGGACACGCTCGCCCTCCAGGAGGGCGACGGCCTCGACGCCGCTCTCGGCGGCCAGGACCTTGATGCCCCGCCGTTTGTCCGTCAGCCCTTTCGACAGCGCGAACAGGATCGCGGGGTCGTCGTCCACTACTAGAACCGTCTTCATGAAAATCTCACTCCGCACCCCCAAGGAGGATTAGTATACGGATACCAGCCGAGAGAAGGTTCTGTAACGAAACGCCCGGCGCTGGCCGGAGAGGATTTCATGAATCGACGACTGATGGCCCTCGTTGGACTCCTGCTGAGCTGCTCCCTCTTCGCGCCGGCCGCGGCGCGGGCCGCGAGCGCCCCGCCGCCGCCCGCTCTGGCGGCGGGGGAGGTGGTGTGGCACATCGTCCGTCCGGGGGAGACCCTGGAGCTGATCGCCGCCCGCTACCTCGGCTCCAGCCAGCTCTGGAAAGAGCTCCACCGCCTCAACCCGGAGGTCGTGGACCCCAACCGTATCGAGCCCGGCCAGCGCATCCGCGTCCCCATCCGGCCGGCCGTCCCCGCGGCGACGGTCGCCCGGCTGTCGCGCCAGGTCGAGGAGCAGCCGTCGCCCATCGCCTGGACCGACGCCCGGCAGGGCGACCTGCTGGTCGAGCGGGACGGCGTCCGCACCTTCCCCAAGTCCTCGGCCGAGCTGCGCTTCGCCGACGGCGCCCGTCTGACGGTGACCGAGGAGTCGCTCGTCTTCCTCCGCCGCTCGGGGACGGTGCTCAAGGGCGTGGAGAGGAAGTCGATCGAGCTGATGGAAGGGCAGGCCGAGCTCGACGCCCGCACCGGCGCGCCGGCCGCCGCCGTGCCCGAGGTGGAGATCATCGCCGGCGCCTCGCGCACCACGTCCCGTCCCGACAAGACGGGCGGCGCCCAGACCCGCGCCCGGCGCGCCGAGGCCGGCAGCGCCAAGGTCATGGTCTATGGCGGCGAGAGCGAGGTCGAGGCAGGGGGCGCCAAGGTGGCGGTGCCGCGGGGGATGGGCACCTCGGTCGCCGCCTCGGGCCCGCCTTCGCCGCCTGAGAAGCTGCTGCCGGCCCCGGCCGGCACCGATCCCGCGGCCGGTGCCGAGCGGGCGTGCGCCGATCCCCTCTTCACCTGGCAGGTGGTGCCCGAGGCCGCCTCCTATACCGTCGAGGTCTGCCGCGATGCGGCCTGCGCCGAGTTGGTCGAACGGCAGACCGGCGATGCCGAGTCGCAGTGGCGCCCCACCGCTCCGCTGCCGGTGGGGGACTATTTCTGGCGCGTCACGGCCCGCAGTCGCTCGGGGCTCGACGGCTATCCCAGCGAGGGCTCGCGCCTCGCCGTCACCTCCAGCCGCACGGGCGTCCAGGCGCCCTCGGGGAGCATCGCCATCGGCGGCCCCCAGGTGCGGGTGGGCGAGCGGCTCTTCACCTCCGCCGCGGCCACCGTGCAGGTGACGGCGACCGCCCCCGACGGCACCCCGGCGCGCTTCCTCCCCGTCATCGGCGGCCAGGAAGCAGCGGCTTGGCCGGACGCCTGGCCCGCGGGCGAGCACACGGCGGGCGCCATCGTGCTCGACGGTTGCGGCCACCGCGTGCCCCTCCCCGCCGTGCCGTTCGTCACCGACACGGCGGCGCCAGCCATCCGCTGGCAGGTGGGCGATCAAAAGTCCCTCTCCGACCGCCTGGCGCCCGACACCGAGCGCGACCGCCGCCGCCTGCGCAACCGGCGCAGTGGCGGCAAGCCGGCGACCGACGCCTGGCAGACGCTCGACGGCGTCTGGCAGGTCCCCGTGCCCTGGGTGAAGGAGAAGCATGGGGTCTACGCCCAATTCCCGGTGGAGATCCGCAGCGACCGGCCGCAGGCCTTCCTCGAAGCCCCGGAGACCACCGTCACCGCCGACGGCAAGGACGCCCCGCTCGGCGGCCACATCCTCTGGATCGCCGTCGAAGACGCCGGAGCCGGCGTCGACCGCCTCATCCTCCGGGACCGCACGGAAGCGGACCGCGTCGTGCTGGAAGTCGAAGCGATCGACCTAGTGGGGAACAGCACCAAGAAGGAGATCGTGCTGCGCAAGCGGGTAGGAACCAGGTAGTCGGAACAGGGACTGACACGGACTGACACGGACGAACAAGGACGTCGCAGACAGGAGGCTCTTCCTCTTTCTTCGACGTCCGTGCTCGTCCCTGTCGGTCCGTGTTCGTCCGTGTTCTTCCCCCCTCACTCCGCCAGCCGCGTCGTGGGCAGCCACTGCGCTTCGAGGGTCAGGCTCACCGGCGACTGCGCCGCCTGCGGCACGGCGTCGTCGAGGTGCCAGCGGAAACCGTGCTTGGCGGCGATGCGGTCGAGCTCGCCCGCCACCGCCCCAGCGGAGGAAGGGCGGCGGACGGGATCGCGCTCCAGGAGCAGGACGGTCAAGGTCTCCAGCTCCGGCGGAATCCCCGCCGTCCGCGCGCTCGGGGGCTTGAGCACGCCGAAGAGGGTGGATTCGATCATGTCCGAGACGGCGAGGCCGCCGAACGGCTTGGCGCCGGTCAGGCACTCGTAGAGGATCACTCCGAGCGCGAAGAGGTCGCCCCCCCGGGTGTGCCCCGCGCCGCGCAGGCTCTCCGGCGGCAGGTAGCCGGGCGTGCCGAAGACCAGGCCCTCGGCGCGGCCGGCCGCGGCCACGAAGTCCGCGATACCGAAGTCGGTGACCTTGACGGTGCCGTCCCGCCCCAGGAGGACGTTCGCCGGCTTGACGTCGCGGTGCACGATGTCGCGCGCGTGGGCGGCGGCGAGGCCGTGGGCGATGGCCGCGCCCAGCGGCGCCACCTCGGCGGGGCTCAGCCGGCCGCGACGCAGCAGCAGGTGCTCCAGGCTCACGCCATCGACCAGCTCCAAGGCCATGAAGGCGCCGTCCGGCGCGTCCTCCACGTCGTAGACCGCCACCACGTTGGGATGGCTGAAGCGGGCCACGGTCACCGCCTCGCGCACGAGCTGGGTGATGAGCTGGGCGCGCTTGTCCGGCAGCAGGTCCACTCCCAGCCGCACGGTCTTCAGGGCCACCGGCCGCTGCAGCTTGGGGTCCCAGCCGCGGAAGACGGTGCCCATGCCGCCGGTGGCGATGAACTCCACCACCTGGTAGCGCCCCAGGAACACGTCGCCCAGCGCCTCGCGCTCGGAGATGCCGCGCCGCAGGGCGTCGAAGCTGCGGCGCAGGTCCGCGATCTCGTCGCCGGTCGAGGCAATGGGAGCGGCCTTCGCCAGCTCGCGCTGCGCCCGGGCGAGCTGGCGGATGGGGCGCACCACGGCGATCCAGGCGCCGCCCGAAAGCGCCGCGATGAGCAGCAGGGCCAACCCCAAGGCCACGGCCGAGCGCTTCTTGAGCTTCACCGCCACGGCTTCGGCCACCCGCGCCGGCTGGCGGGAGAGCACCACCCAACGGCTCTCCGGCACCGGCGCGTTGGCGCCCAGCACCTCGCCCCCCCGCCCGTCGGGAAAGCGGCTGGCACCCCGCAGCCGGCCGCCCAGCGCCCGCTCCACCAGGGCGGGGGGAAAGGCGGCGAGCGAGGCGTCGTGCCCCAGCAGCAGGCGTCCCTTGGGGGCGCCACCGGGGCCCTCCCCTTCCTGGGCGGCGAGGGCGAGCTCGGCGTCCTGCCCCAGGTCTTCCGGATGGAGCGCGTCGTCGAGCGGCGAGCCCTCGCAGATCAAGCGCACGGCGCCGGCCTGCTGCGGCAGGGGGGCCGAGATCCGCACCACCGGCGGCTGGATTCCGGGGACGATGGAAACCGGCTCCGGCCACGCCCCGGCGAGCCCTGCCCCGGCCCGCTGGCGCGATTCGTCGTCCTTGAGCTGCGCCCCGATCACCGTCTCGCCGCGGTCGTTGACCACGGCCACGGCCTCGACTCCGAGGCGGGACCATGCCTGGAGGCTCTGCACCAGGCGCTCCTTCGCCTCCGGCGAGCGGGGATCGGCCAGCGCCGCGTCCCCCGCCAGGCCGCGGGCCAGGGCGAGCCGGGTATCGAGGAAGGCGCCGATGCGGGACGCCGCCGTGTCCGCCGCCAGGGAATGGGTCTTCTGGACCTGCTCGAAGAGCGCATCGCGGTTGACGCCCACCAGCCCGAAGTAGGAGATGGCGAGCGGCAGCAGCCCCACGGCCGCGAGGGCCAGGGCGACGCGCGCGAGGAGGGAGAGCCGGAGACGGCGCATATCGCAGCAGGGAGCGGTGGACTGGACGGTGAGAAGTCTACTGTGCCGCCCGCCGCAACCGCGCCAGGAGCTCGCCCACCTCGCCATCGTCCGGCGGCGGGCCGCCGTCGAGGTGGGCCTTCAGGAGGCGCTCCAGGGCGCGCGCCTGCTCGGTGACCTCGGGGAAGCCGAAGGTGGCGCCCACCCCCACCAGGGAGTGGACGAGGCGGTGGAAGCGGCGCAGGGGCTCGGCGGCCCAGCCCGCGTCCCGGGCGCCGGCCCGGGCTTCCTCCACCTCGGCGAGCCGCTCGGGGAGGCGCCCCGCGAAGTACCGGCGCAGCTCCTCCACCGCCGGATCGTCGCCGAGGTCGATGCCGCCGGGGGTCATTGCAGGGAGGACCAGATCTCGCGGACCGTCGCCGAGAGAGCCATGGGATCGAAAGGCTTGGCGATCACGTCCGCCGCGCCCATCTCGCGGTAGAGCGCCACCTCGTGCGCCTGGACGCGGGCGGTCATGAAGACCACCGGCGTCGACTCCGCGCCCGGCAGCCGCCGTAAGGCCGCGAGCGTCGCCGGGCCGTCCATGCCCGGCATCATCACGTCGAGCAGCACGAGGTCGGGAGCGAACTCGCCGAAGCGGGAGAGGGCCTCCGTGCCGGAGGCGCAGGAGAGGACGCGGAACCCCCCCAGCGACTCCAGGGCCATGGTGGCCACCACCTGGATGTCGGGATCGTCCTCGACGAAGAGGATGCGCTGGAGAGCCTGCCGTTCCATGATTTGCGTGACGTTCATACCAGAGCTCGAGCGAAGGGACAAGCCGCGCGGGAGCGCCCCCCTCGCGACGCCCGGAGTTGACCTGACGGAGTCTGGCAGATGAAGATTACGGGGCGCATTACAGAATTCAGACCGTCTTAAGATACAATCGCAGCCTGACGTCCGACGGAAGAACCAGCTTGCCCGAGAAGCCATCCGCTTTCGACGAGCGTTCGTCGCGCTCCGTTCTCGCCGTCGAAGACGACCCAGACCTGCTGCGGCTGATCCGGCGCGAGCTCGAGTCGGCCGGTTTCGAGGTCTGGGCCTGTCTCACGGCCGAGGACGCCTTGGAGGTCGTAGCCCGCAAGGGCCCGCCTCACCTTGCCCTGGTGGACATCCTGCTGCCGGGCATGGACGGCATGGCTTTCGCCCGCCGGCTCCACGAGTGGAGCGACCTGCCCATCGTCATGCTGACCTCGGTGGACGAGGAGGAGACGGTGGTCAAGGCCATCGAATCGTTCGCCGAGGACTACATCCGCAAGCCGTTCATGCCGCGGGAGATGGTGGCGCGGGTGGAGCGGGTGTGCCGGCGCATGGGTGATTTCGCCTACACCCTGCAGCCGGTCATTCAGGTGGACGCCCACCTGGCCATCGATTTCGCGCATCAGAAGGCGGCGGTGGACGGCCGGTCCGTCCCCTTGACCTCGACCGAGACCAAGCTCCTCTACGTGCTGATGCGCAACGCCGGCCGGGTGGTGGCCACCGACTTCCTCCTGCGCCGCCTGTGGCCGTCGGACGAGGTGTTCGAGGACACGCTGCGCGTCCACGTCCACCGGCTGCGCTCGAAGATCGAGCCCGAGCCCTCCCGTCCCCGCTACGTGGTCACCGAGCGGGGGACGGGATACCGGTTCCCGCCGGTCACCGCCTGAAGACCCTACGACACCCGCGGCGGCCAGGGCGTCGGTGACCAGGGGGCCGGAGTCCGCGACGCCAGCACGGAGCGGATCGTCGCCAGCAGCTCGTGGTTCGAGGTCTGGGATTTGATCAGCACCGAGGCGGCGCGGCCGGCCACCTCGCCGTCCACCTCGTGGGCCGAGAAGATGAGGACCGGGGTGGGCGGTGTCAGGCCGCCCAGCAGCGGCAGGAGGTCGAGCCCCGAACCGTCCGGCAGGGCGAGGTCCAGGATCACCAGGTCGAAAGGTCCGTGGGCCAGCCGCTGGCGCGCCTCGGCCAGGGTGGAGGCCGGCTCCACCTCCGTTTCCCCGGCGAGGATGGCGGCCACCACCCGCTGCAGGTCCGGATCGTCCTCCACGTGCAGGATGCGGACGCCGCCGGCCAGCCCTCCCCCCACGGCCCGCCGCACGGCCGCCGTGAGCTGCGCTTCGTCGATCGGCTTGGCGAGCCAGTCCACCACTCCCAGCGCGCCGCCGTTGAGCTCCGTCCTCCCCTCCCCCGCCCGCACCGAGACGACCACGATGGGGAGCCGGCTGGTGCCCGGATCGGCCCGCAGCTCGCGGATCAGCGAGATCCCGTCCTGATCGGGAAGCAGGAGGTCGAGGGTCATCGCCGCGTACCGCCGCTCGCGCACCATCCGTTTCACCATGCCCGCATCCCTCGCCACGTCGGGGTGGAAACCCTCTCGTTCCAGGAGCATGGCGAGCAGGTGGGCGACGTCGAGGTCGTCCTCGCAGATCAGGATCCGCGGCCCTTCGGCGATTGCGGACTCGGCGGCGCCCCCCCATTCCGGCAGCTCGAAGCTGAACGTGGTGGCCACCCCGGGCTCGCTCTCGAACCAGAGGCGGCCGGCGTGGCGCTCGACGATCGCTTTCGAGATGCTCAGCCCCAGGCCCGTCCCCCCTTTCTCGCGCGTCGAGGAGACGTCCGCCTGGGCGAAGCGCTCGAAGATCGAGGCCTGGAACTCCGGCGGGATCCCCCGGCCGTGGTCCGTCACCGAGACGCGCACCCGCCGGCCGCTGCGCCGGGTGGCCGCGATCTCCACCACGCCGCCGCGCGGGGAGAACTTGCAGGCGTTGGAAAGCAGGTTGGCGACCACCTGCTGGAAACGGTCGGCGTCGGCCCAGATGCGCAGGTCCGCGGCTTCGGCCACGATGCGCAGCTCCACCTCGTAGGTGGTGGCATAGCTGCGGTTGCTCTCCATCGCCTGCTCCAGGAGCGGCATCAGCTCGAGGGGAGCGAAGCGGAAGGCCATCTTCCCCGATTCGATCTTCTCGATGTCCAGGATGTCGTTGATCAGGCGCGCCAGCCGGTCGCTGTTCTTGGCCGCGATGTCCAGGAGGGTGTGGGCTCTCTCGGGGAGCTCGCCGGCCACGCCGCCCGCGAGCAGGCCGAGGGCGCCGCGGATCGAGGTCAGCGGCGTGCGCAGCTCGTGACTGACCAGCGAGACGAAATCGTTCTTCATCTGCTCGACCTTCTTCCGCTCCTCGACGTCGCGGGCCACGGCGTAGATCAGCCCGTGCTCGGGCGCCGGGCTCGCCCGCCAGGAGAGCCAGCGGTAGGCGCCGTCCTTGGTCCGGAAGCGGATCTCGAAGTCCACCACGGCGATCCCCAGGCGCAGCCGCTGCCGCTCCGCCTCCAGCGCCGGCCGGTCGTCGGGGTGGAC
>DASUEN010000198.1:0-43666 GCA_036275055.1 Thermoanaerobaculia bacterium | reverse complement strand
TCAAGTTTGAGTTTTCCGGTGACTCTAGCGGGGGGGAAACACCCGTTCCCATTCCGAACACGGCAGTTAAGCCCCCCAGCGCCGATGGTACTGCGCGCGCAAGTGTGTGGGAGAGTAGGTCGTCGCCGGGAAGTATTTTTCGAGTACGGCCCATGTTTCCTCATGGGCCGTCTGTTTTTTGAGGACGATTCCGGGGAATGCAACGCAAGACTTTTCTTCTGGCCGCCCTGCTCGCCTTCATTGCCGTCGTTCTGGGCTTGGCGGTTGCGCGTCCGCCCGAGTCCGCCACCACTCGCCATCCCCTACTGGTCATTGGCATCGACGGCGGGGAGTGGAAGGTCATCGAGAGGCTGTGGGACGAGGGGAAGCTCCCCAACCTCAAGGCGATCGCCGGCCGCGGCGTCACCGCAACCCTTCACACCGCCTACAACTCGTCCCCCGTCATCTGGACGACGATCGCCACGGGGGTGGTTCCGGACGTGCACGGCATCACCGACTTCGTGGTGGCGACGCCGCAGGGAGACGTCCCCATCTCGTCCGATCTGCGCAAAGTCCCGGCCCTCTGGAACATGCTGTCCCGAGCGGGGCGGCGGGTGGCCGTGCTGGGCTGGTGGGGTTCCTGGCCGGCGGAGGAGGTCAACGGCGTCGTCTATACCGACCGGGCTCTTCTCGACCTCCCGGCCCGGGTCTCGCCGGCCTCCCGCCTGCCACAATTCCTTGCTGAGCTCCGGCAGGCCGACGCCGATCCGGGTCTCTTCGGCGATGGAGAGGAGCGGCGCGACCGGGTGATGGCGCGGGCGGCGGCGCATCTAGCGGGTGAGCGGTACGATCTCATCCTCCTCTACTTCCGCAGCACGGACGTCGTCAGTCACTACTACTGGAAGTTCTTCGAGCCCGAAGAGTTCTCGGACGTCGATCCGCGGGAGCTCGCGGCGAACCGCGGCCAAGTGCCGAGGATCTATGAGGCGGTGGACCAGGAGGTCGGCCGCATCCTTGCCGCCGCGCCGCAGACGACCAACGTCCTGGTGGTATCGGACCACGGTTTCCATGCCGCCCGCCGTGAGGACATCAAGGCGCTGGTGAACATGGACGCCATCCTCGAGCGGCTGGGTTATCTGGCCCGCCGGGGCGGAGCGGTCGACTTCTCCCGGACGCTCCTGTACACCTATGCGACGCCGGATTTTCAGCGAACGAAGGATCTGCGCTTCGCCCTCGCCGGCCGGGAGCCCGGAGGACGAGTCCGTCCGGAGGAACGCGACCGGATTCGTGAAAGGTTCGAGGCCGATCTCGTCACGGTCACCAACGATCAGGGGGAACCGGTCTTCACCGTGCGGGATGCTCACCCCCGCCATGGCGAGGACGGGGACCTGGTGGTGGTCGTTCACCTGGCGAGCCTCACCCCGGTCCTACGGGTCGCGGGCCAACCCTTCCCCCCTGCAGTCCGCAGCCTGACCCGGATCTCCGGGACTCATACGCCCTCCACCCACGGCGTCCTCCTCGCCGCCGGCCCGGATATCGATCCCCAGGCCGACCTCTCGGGAATCCGCGTGCATGACCTGACGCCCACGATCCTTTATGGCCTCGGGCTGCCGGTGGCGGAGGACTTCGCGGGACGGCCACGGACGGAGCTGTTCAACGAAGAGTTCCGCCGCGCCCATCCGCTACGGACGATCCGGTCCTGGGGAACACGCCCTAAGGGGGGCGCCGTCCGCTCATCCAAGGCAGACGGCGATCTACTGAACGAGCTGCGGGCCCTGGGCTATATTCGCTAGCCTTTCAGTTCCAGATCTTCTTCCACCACGGATCGCCGTCCGCGGGGACGGTGGTGCCGGCCTTGAGGTTCATCTTGCTGCGGATCTTGTTGACGTCCCAGCCGGTCAGGGAGGCCAAGGTCTCGGCCTGCTGCTCGAAGCGCTTCGGCAATCCCCGCCGGTAGGTCTGTGCCGCCTCGCAGCGGTCGCTTCCCGTCCAGGGGTGGCGCAGGATGAAGCGCCCCTGGAAATTCTGGCGGTCGGCGGTCTGCTGGAAGGAGAGATCCTCGGGGAAGTGCTCCGAGTCGTACCGCAGGTGAAGGCGGGTGAGGAACACGTTCTGGGCGCCGGAAGGATTGTCACCTCCGCGGTCGAGCCAGAAGACTCCGAGCTGGCGCAGCTCGTCGGCCGAGAGCGGGTCGGCCGAGCAGGGGTCGCACCAGGCCATGTCCCAGGCGTATTCGAGGAACACCGTGCGCATGTCCTGCCGCTTGACCTGCTGGCTGAACAGGGACTTGTAGAAGCTGGCGAATTCATCCTTGACGAAGAGAGGGACCTCGGCGTCCGAAGGGAGGCGGACGGTCCGGTAGTTGGTGGTCTCCACCCGGCCCTGGCGGGTCAAGGCGTAGACGAAGAGCTCCTGGGGGCCGTTGGCATTGACCATCCCCAGACGGATGGGGAGCATGAATTTGGGGCTCTCATAGGCCACCTGAATGGGACGCAGATAGGTGAAGCCGAGCTTGGACTGCTCTTTGAGGTTCACCTTGGCGACGAAGAACCGCATCCCCTGCTTGAGGTAGCCGCCGAGGACGCGGTATGCCCCATGGGGAATGCGGTAACCGTTCTCGATCAGCCAGGTCTCCAGTCCGTTGCTCTCTTTGGCCGAGAGGATGAGGATGTCGTACTCGCCGACGGTGTAGCGAGCCTCGATGGTGACGCCCAGGCTGCGGTCGCGGGCGGAGCGGCCGAGCGCGCCGCCCGCGACCCCCTCCGGGACGGGAGCTGCCATGGCCTTTTCGAGGTATCGCTGGCAGGGGTTCTCGTCGAAGTACTCGACGAGCCGCGGGGCCGAGTAGGCGTCCAGATGATCGAGGAGCGCCCGCTCGGCGATGTGGATCTGTTCCCGCTGGAGGAAGGTTGGGACGGGGATGACGATGGCAAACTCCTTCGGATCGCCCTTGAAGTCGTTGGCCATGGTGAGCACGGTGCGGTCGGCGTCGCGCACCAGCACCACCTGGGAGGCCTGGTTGAAGAGCTTGGCGTCGGCCTTCGCCACGTAAAAGCCGCAGAAGGCGAGGGCGGTGCCGGCGGCGGTGGCCAGGGCGGCGGTAGCCAGCACGGCAACGAGAAGGCGTCTCATGCGAATCTCCTTTCTTCACGGAGAGAGGGTGCGGGATCCACGGCCCGGGCAACGGCGGATGCTCCACGCCAGACGTACCGCTCTCCGGGGAGCAGCCGGTCGAGGAGCGGCACCAGGGGGGAGAGGAAGGCCAAGGAGAGGAGCAGGCCGTTGGGCCGGTAGAGCACGAAGTGGACGCACCCGGCGCCGAGGGCTACCAGCAGGGCGAAGAGAATGCGGCCGGCGCGAGTGTCGGGGGTCGTCTTCGGATCCGAGATCATGAAGAAGGTGAAGATCAGGAAGGCGCCGCTCGCGAGCTGGTGGAGAGGGATGGCCATGGGCTGGCCGAGCCATAGGGCGCGACCGAACAAGATCGCCAGATAGAAGGCGAGGAAGGCGTAGGTGACGTCGCTGCGGGCCGCGCGGTTGACCACCAGCCCTCCCAGGCAGGCGAGGAGGAAGCCGAGGAACGCCGCGTTCCCCCACTGAGCGGGGGAGACCCAGACCCGGCCGGTGGCGAGCATGAGGGCCACGAGCCCGAAGTTGGTGGGATTGAAGACGTGCTTGTTGCGGACGCGGAGCACGAATTTGCTGGCGATGGTGATCGCGGCGGCGAGGATTGCCAGCGCGGCCGAATTGGTGCGCAGCAGCAGGCAGAGGGAGAGACCCGAGATCAGGGCGCTTTTGGGGTCGAAGGCCGGCAGGTGCCACAGCCGGGTGAAAGCGAGCTGGGTGAGGAGGGCGGTCCCTACGAGGAGGGAGGCGCGGCCGGCGCCGATCTCGAAATCCAGAGCGAAGACGCCATAGGCCAACAGACTGGCGAGGACCAGGATCTGGTAGACGCGAGGGTCTCTCATCCAGGATCGGGAGCCGTGCATCGGGTCCTCCTCGGGGGCTCTGAGGAACAAGCCTGCCCCTCCTATTTGGACACGTCAAGCCCCGGAATGGAAACCGCAGACTCGCCAACGCCAGGAAGGGCTGGTCCGTATTAGAGTAAGGTGTCTATAAGGTCTGTTTTACGAAGGGAGCTTCGAATCGTGAAAGCAGCAGGCTTCAAGAGAGGATCTCTGGCGGTGCTCTTCGTGGCCGCTTCCGCCGCCTGGGCGGGACCGGTGCCGCAGGGCACGCCCTTCCGCGTCAGCTCATGCCCTGATTGCCGCCAGTTCGTGCCGGCGGTGGCTGGCCACACGACCGGCGCGTTCCTGACCGTCTGGGAAGGATCGACTGCCGCCAGCACCCAGGGGATCAACGGGCGGTTCTTCACCTCTACCGGCGCCCCGCAGGGGGACGACTTCTCCTTCGGCCAGGCCGTGGACCCGGACAAGTACGATGCGGCGGTGACCCGCGACAAGAAGGGGAATTACATTCTCGTCTGGTCCTCGGTCACGCAGGACAACAGCGAGATCATGGCCCAGAAGCTTCAGCCGAGCGGTGTGCCCCTCGGGCCGGCGTTCCGGGTGAACGTCGACGATCCGCTCGCCCCCACCGTGCCGCTGGACTACAATCCGGTGGTTACGCCCATGATCGACGGCGGTTTCATCGTCATCTGGATGAGCCAGCTCCCCTCGGGAGTCCTGCCGTCGGGTACCAACTTCCCGGGCACTACGCCCCAGGTGCTGGCCCGCCGGTTCACCGCCACGGGAGTTCCGGCGGGAGCGCAGGTCAAGGTCAGCACGGGCTTGGTCAACGGCGACCGGCCGGACGCCTGTGTCGATTCCTCCGGTAGGCCGGTGATCGTCTGGACGACGGTCGATGCCTTCCGTCCCTTCGAACCGAACGTCAAGGGGGTCTCCGTGCGCCGGCTGTCAGCCAAGGGAGTGCCGCTCAACGCCGCCGAAACGGTGGTGGCCGTGCCGGGGGCGGACTCCCTGCGGCCGGCCGTCTCCTGCGGCAACGGCAGCACCTTCGTGGTGGTGTGGCACAGCGACGACGTGCCGGCGGTGGCACAGACGGACATCCTCGGCCAGCGTTTCAGCAACCAGGGGCGGCCGGCGGGAGCGAAGTTCATCGTCAACTCCACCACTACGGGTTTCCAGCGGACCCCCGCCATCTCTCACGATCCCTCCGGGAATTTCGTGGTGGTCTGGCAGTCCGACCAGGGATCGAGGGTCGGGATCTACGGCCGCCGCTACACCACCAAGGGAGTGCCCACGGGCCCGGAGTTCGAGGTGGTTTCGGACGTCCCGAACGCGGTGGCTCCGGCGAACCCGGACGTGTCGCACATCGGCACCAAAGGGAATTTCGTGGTGGTGTGGCAGGACGGCTCGATCGGCGGGATCTACGGGCTGCGCTTCACTCCTTGAGGGGTGGGATCGAGCGGTGTCCGGGCCACCACCAGGGCGGTGACGGCCGCCGCTCCCGCGCGCTTGAGCGTCTCGGCCGCGGCGTCGAGGGTGGCGCCGGTGGTGGCCACGTCGTCCACCAGCAGCAGATGGAGCCCACGGACCTCCTGGGGGCGCGGCACCCGGAAGGCCCGCCGCAGGTTGGCCAGCCGGCGGGTGCGGCCGAGGCGGCTCTGGGGCGGAGTGGCCCGGCTGCGGGAGAGGGCGTGGACGAAGGGGAGCCCGAGGATTCCGGCCAGAGGGCGGGCGATCCGTTCCGCCTGGTTGTAGCCGCGGGCCAGCCGGCGGCGCCAGTGGAGGGGCACGGGAACCACCCGGTCGAAGCCGGCGGTTTCGCCGAGACGGGAGCCAAGCTCGGCGGCCAGGGCCACGGCCAGATGCCGGCCGAGGTAGTCCAGCCGGCGGAACTTGAGCGCCTGCACCACCGCGTCCAAGGGCGGCAGGTAGGTCCAGAGCGCCAGCAGACGGTCGAAGGCCGGCGGCTCCTGCCGGCAATTGCCGCACCGGTAGCCTGCGGGCAGGGCGTAGGCTGCGCGAAGCGGCAGGGCGCACACCGCGCACGCCTGTGCGGGCAGCCGGGAGAGCGCCGCCCGGCACGCTGCGCAGAGCCCGAGCGCCGAGCCCCGGGCAGGGAGCGGTTGGCCACACCCGAGGCATGGGGCGGGAAGCAGGGCATGGACCAGCCGGTCGAGCAGCCGGAAGGGCGGAGCGACGCCGGGAGTTTCTGATCCGTATACAGAGTCGGTCATGGGATGGTCCCGTCCCTCCGGAGAGAGCGAGGCGTGAGGCTATACTCTCAGTAACCGGACAGTCCAGGAGAGAGACCTCCGGGACCGCAGCCATCGAGTACGGCATCGCCGCAAAGGAGGAGATCTTGACGCGACACCACCGCCTGCTGGGCAGGCTCCTGCTGATCGGAGGCCTTCTGCTGCTTCCCGGCGCCGCCGGCGCGCAGGAGCTCTACACCTATTCCGTGAGTCTCCTCGGCGGCATCGGCGGCTCCTTCGACGCCAATCCCGGAGGGAGCCTCACCAACTCGAGCTTCCAGCTCAACCTGGGGATGGTCACCGAGCCGCACACCCAACTCGTCCTGCGTGCCGGCAAGCTGGCGCTGGACAAGGACAACCCTTTCACCACCCTGCTCGACGCGGACCTGCAGTACCTGACGATCGGCGGCGAGTACCGGGCTCGCCAGGGCGTCCTGGATTCCGGCCTCTATCTGGCGCTGGGCGGCTACCGGTTGAACGGTACCCAGATCGCGGGACGAGACGAGCGGGAGACCTCGGTGGGCGTGGCGGTGGGTGCTACGGGCGAGCTGCCGCTCACCCGCCACGTCGGCATCCTGGCCGAGTTCTCGGGCCACTACGTGAACTTCCGGGAAGTCCAGTTCTTCGGCATGGCGCATGCCGGCGTCTCTATCCACTTCTAGCCGGCTCGAGGCCGCTCCCTGGCTCGGAGGGAGCGGCTTCCCCTCTGCATCAAGTCCCCGTTTGCCGGACGGCGGTGGTGGTGGCGCGCGCGCCCTTGAGCTTGGCCTCGATCTCCTGCCGCAGAGAGACGTTGTCCCAATCCGTCATGCCGACGAACTTCCGAACCACCTGGCCCTTGACGACGAGGTAGGTCTCGGGGAGCTTGCTGGTTCCGTACCGGTTCGCCACGTCCCAGTTGGGATCGAAGAGCACCATGTCGCCTGCGCCGCGGCCGAGGAAGGACTGGACCTTGCTGTTGGAGTCGGAGACGGCGACCATCAGCACCGAGAAGTCCTCGTGGCCGGCAAAGTCGTGGGACAGGCGCTGCAAAGCCGGGACCTCCTGGATACAGGGCGGGCACCAGGTAGCCCAGAAATGGACCAGGGTGACCGGCGCGAGACGCGGGCCGATGGTAGTGGCGCGGCCGTTGGCGTCGTAGAGGAAGCCTCCGGGCTCCTTGAACGTGGATTCGCCGCGCGGCCAGAAGAGGGCCGACAGGGCGCAGACCGCCAGGGCGGCGAGACCCAGCTTGGCGGGCATGCCGAGGCGCGAGCCCTTAGAGGGTGCGACGGGCTCGGCCGGCGGGACGGTGGTATCGGCAGGGGAATTCATAAGGGTCGCTCCCATGTTGGCAGAGTAGGCTGACTCGTAGCCCTACTCCCCAGCTCTGCCAAGAATACCGCACGGACCCCAAGAACCTTGCAAAGTCCCGACGACCGCCGTTCCGCCGATCCCCGGCGGGCCATCCTGGTGGGGCTCGTCCTCCCGGGCCAGCCTGTCTACGTCGTCGAAGAGCACCTCGACGAGCTGGCCCAACTCGCCGATACCGCCGGTGCACAGGTGGCCGGCCGCGCCGTCCAGGCACGCAAGGCGCCGGACCCGGCGACTTTCGTCGGCCACGGCAAGGCCGAGGAGATCAGCGCCAGCGCCCGTGAGTTGGGCGCCGGCCTGCTGATCTTCGACGACGACCTCTCGGGGAGCCAGGTGAAGAACCTCGAGGAGCTGACCAAGCTGGCGGTGATGGACCGCAGCTCCCTGATCCTCGACATCTTCGACCAGCGGGCGCGCAGCCGAGAGGCCCGCACCCAGGTGGAGCTGGCGCGCCTCAAGTACTCGCTCCCCCGGCTGACCCGGCAGTGGAGCCACCTCTCGCGCCAGGGCGGCGGCGTCGGCCTGCGCGGCGGCGAGGGGGAGAGCCAACTCGAGCAGGACCGCCGGGTGCTGCGTTCCCGCATCCGGCACTTGGAGGAAGATCTCGAGAAGATCGAGCGCACCCGCAAAGTGCAGCGTCACGGCCGCTCGGGGGCTCCCACGGTGGCCTTGACCGGCTACACCAACGCCGGCAAGTCGACTTTGTTCAACCGCCTTACGGCCGCCGGCACCCTGGCTGAGGACCGGCTCTTCGCCACGCTCGACGCGAAGCTGCGCCGGGGCTCGATCGACGGCGCCAGGACGGCCGTCTTCGCCGATACCGTGGGCTTCATCCGTAAGCTGCCGCACCATCTCGTCTCCTCGTTCCGCAGCACCCTGGGGGAAGTCACGGCAGCGGACCTCGTGCTCCACGTCATCGACCGCAGCCATCCCCGCTGGCAGGAGCAGGCCGCCGTGGCCGAGCAGGTGATGGACGAGCTGGGCGTGGATCGCGCGCGGGTGGTCAACGTCTTCAACAAGACGGACCTCCTGGCGCCGGACGAGGCGAAAAACGGCGGCGCGCTCTGGATTTCGGCCGTGACGGGAGAAGGCATTCCCGCACTCAAGACCGAGCTTGCCCGCCGGCTCGGCTTCGGCAAGCCCGGCTGGGATGAGCCGGCCGCGGTGGTTCCAAGTCCAGTCTAGTAGGGTCGGGGTTCGAACCCCTCCGGGCAGGCCGCACCTTGCAGTATGCTCTGCCTCCTGAACCGAGGGAGGAGATCGTGAGCGAGTCCGGCGTCCGGCAGAGCCGCCTTTACAGCGAGGACTTGGCGCCCGTGCCCGCTTCCGGGCGGAAGTGGGGGATGGCGAGCTTCGCCGCGCTGTGGATCTCCCTCGCCGCGTGCATCCCGACCTACATGCTCGCATCGTCCTTGATCGGCGGCGGCATGAGCTGGTGGGAGGCCGTCCTCACTGTTTTCCTCGGCAACCTGATCGTGCTCGTGCCGATGGTCTTGAACGCCCATGCCGGCACCAAGTACGGCATCCCGTTCCCGGTCTACTGCCGCGCCTCCTTCGGCACCCTCGGCGCGAACGTGCCGGCCCTCCTCCGCGCCCTCGTCGCCTGCGGCTGGTTCGGCATCCAGGCCTGGATCGGCGGCAACGCGATCTACAAGATTCTCGGCGTCTTCGTGCCGTCTCTCGCCACGGGCACGCCGCTGCCGGTGCTCGGGATCACGGGGATGCAGCTCGTCTGTTTCCTCCTTTTCTGGGGCGCCAACATGTGGGTCATTTACCGCGGCATCGAAACCATCCGCTTCCTGCTCAACATCAAGGCGCCGCTCTTGATCGCGCTGGGATTGGTGTTCCTCGCCTGGGCCTATCGCGAGGCGGGCGGGTTCGGCCCCATCCTCTCCCAGCCGTCGCGTTTCGATCCCGGCCAGCCGCAGGCCGGCCAGTTCTTCGCTTTTTTCTTTCCGGCGCTCACCGGCATGATCGGCTTCTGGGCGACGCTCTCGCTCAACATCCCGGATTTCTCCCGCTACGCCAAAACCCAGCGCGACCAGGCGTTCGGCCAGGCGCTGGGGCTCCCCCTCACGATGGCGCTTTATTCTTTCATTGGGGTGGCGGTGACGTCGGCCACGACGATCATCTACGGACAGACGATCTGGGATCCGGTCGACGTCCTGACCCGCTTCAAGAATCCCGTGGTGCTGGTGACGGCCATGCTGGCGCTCTGCGTCGCCACGCTGGCGACCAACATCGCCGCGAACGTAGTGAGCCCCGCCAACGACTTCGCGAACCTGGCACCGAAGCGGATCTCCTTCCGCACCGGCGGTGCCATCACAGGGATCCTGGGCGTGCTCATCATGCCGTGGAAGCTCGTGGCCGATCCCAACGGCTACATCTTCCTCTGGCTCGTGGCCTACAGCGCCCTCTTGGGACCGATCGGCGGCATCCTCATCGCGGATTACTTCGTCTATCGCCGGTGCTGCCTCAACCTCGACGCCCTCTACTCCGAGGAGGGCGAATATCGCTACACGAACGGAGTGAGCGTCGTCGCGATCGTCGCTTTTGTCGCGGGTGTGCTGCCGAGCCTTCCCGGCTTCCTGGAGGAGGTGAAGCTCCTCCCGCCGGGCTCCGTCCCGTGTCCCCTCGCCGAGCTTTACCACTACGCCTGGTTCGTCGGTTTCGCCGTGGCCTTCGTGGCGTATCTGGTGGGACGGCGGCTGGCGCCGCGGCCTTCATAGCCTCAGCGTGGCTCGATCCTCTCGCCGAGGATCCGTTCGAGATCCATGTCTCGGACCACTCTACCAAACTCTTCGCCTTCAAGGGCTTGCCGCCACCGCGGCGAGCTCGCGAGAGCGTACTGGCGAGAATACCCGCCGCCCCTCCTCTGTTGAATTCTTCATGCGAACGTACTGGCGTATCTTCACCATTCTCTGCCTCTGGACAGCCGCGTGCTGGCTGGTGATCGGGGGCTTGCTCCATTCGGTTCTTCCCGGTGGCTGGCTCACCATTTTCGTAGCAGCTTTCCTTTGTGTGGCCCCGGGCCTGTGGATGGTCCGGAGAATGGCTGGCGGCTCTGCGTATCCGTCGGCGTTGGCGCGGCTGTGGGTGGTCCGGCCGTTCTGGTATGCGCAGCTTTTCCTGCCTCTGCTTGCCGTGGCCGGATTGCTCGGCGCCCTCGCGGGGCTCCCCTTTGCCGACAGCGGTCCCGCGGGCCGTTGGGCGCTCGGGGCGGCGGCGGTGATTCTCGGCGTGCTCGGGCTCCTAGGGTATGCGGGCGTGCGCCGGCTCGCCGTGCGCCATCTGGACGTCGGAATCGAGGAACTCCCTGCCGGCCTCGAGGGTCTGCGGATCGTCCAGGTCTCGGATCTTCACGTGGGCCCGCACACGTCGCGCCGCCACCTGGCCCGCGTGGCGGCGGCGATCCGCGAGGCCCGGCCGGACCTGATCGCCATCACCGGAGATCAGGTGGACGACTATGCGCGGGATGTCGAGCACTTCGCCGCGGCCTTCCGCGGGCTCTCCTCTCCGTACGGCGTCTTCGCCATCCCCGGCAATCACGACGTCTATGCCGGCTGGCCGATGGTTCACCGGGGTCTCGAAGCGATGGGGATCACCGTGCTGGTCAATCGCGCGGTTGCGGTCGAGCGCAACGGCGCCCGCTTCTGGGTGGCGGGCACGGGCGATCCCGCGGGGCGGCGCGGCACTCCGGTGGCTCCGGACATCGAGCGGACGCTCGCGGACGTGCCCGCCGGCGACTTCACGCTCGCGCTGGCGCACAACCCTGCCCTCTGGCCAGCCCTGGCAGACCGCGGGGTCGAGCTGACGCTCAGCGGGCACACGCACTACGGCCAGATCGCCATCCCGCGCCTGGGCTGGAGCGTGGCCTCGCCGTTCGTGGAGCACGCAATGGGCCGTCACCGGCAGGGCGGCTCCGAGCTTTACATCAACCCGGGGACCAACTACTGGGGGATCCCGTTGCGCCTCGGCACGCCCTCAGAGGTGACCGTGCTGACCCTGCGACGCGGCAGCGCCGCGGCCTGGCGGAAGGAGTCGAGCCAGCGGCTACGGTGGTGCGTACCGGCCGTCTCCACCTGATCGGCGCCAGGCCGCTCTCCGATAGGTTAAAGCGTCATGTTGGGCGTGTGGGCCACTTCGAGGACGTAGCCGTCAGGGTCCCGGAAATCGACGGTGTAGTAACCTTGGGAGTAATCCGTCATCTCGACCGGTCCCCTGAGGATCGTCGCCGAGGAATCGACGAGCAGCTTGCCGACCGCGTCGACGACGTCCCGCGAGGTGGCTTGGAAGCAGAGGTGGCGGGGGCCCGCGGAGTCGACTTTCGGCACTGCTTTTTCGGAGAAGTAGATCATCGACGAGCCCGAGCCGAATTCGCCCTCGCCCAGCTTGCGCCAGCCGATGGCGGAGAAAAGCGGCTCGTAAAACGCCAGCGACGTCTTGAGATCGCTGACCCAAAATTCGATGTGGTTGATACCGGGCTGGGTTGATGGCATGTCTTGGTTCCTCATCCTTGTGTAGGTTGTTGAATCGAAGGCGTTGTCGCCCTCCGTCCGGTATGCCACTATAGGGGGCCGGAGGAGGCGGATTCTTGGCAAAAATTGCGGTCGAAGTGGATCGGGCCCTGGCGGGCCGGGCAGCGAGCGGTGCCCCGGGAGGCGTTACCGCGCGCATGCTGGCGCAAGGGGACGGCTGGACGGTGCGGGACGTGGTCTGCACCTCCGGCCCGCAGGACCGCCCCTTCGAAGAGCAGCACGAGCTCGTCGGCATCGCCATCGTCGCGGCGGGCAGCTTTCAATACCGGTCTGCGACAGGCCAGGAGCTGATGACGCCGGGCTCCCTCCTGCTCGGCAGCGCCGGCGAGTGCTTCGAGTGCGGGCACGAGCACGGCGCTGGAGACCGCTGCCTGTCGTTCCAATACTCTCCGGACTTCTTCGAGCGTCTCGCGGCTGAAGCTGGAGCCCGCGGCGGCTGGCCGGGCTTCCGCGAGCTTCGCCTGCCGCCCCTCAGGGTGCTCTCGCCGCTGGTGGCCCTTGGCCTGGCCGGCCTCACGGGAGCCGTGGACGTGGCGTGGGAGGAGCTTGCCCTGCAGATCGCAGCACAGGCGGTGGAGCTGGTGAACAGCATCCCAACCGCTGGGAGCCCGGCGCCGCCTTCTGTTGTGGCACGGGTGACACGGATCGTGCGATCGATCGAGCGTCAGCCCGACGCTGTGCTGACCCTCGAAAACCTGGCCCGCGAGGCGGGCTTGAGCCCCTTCCACTTCCTCCGCACCTTCGAAAGGCTGACCGGGGTGACGCCGCACCAATACATTCTCCGGGCGCGCCTGCGCGAAGTGGCGGTCCGGCTGGTGGCGGAGCCGGCCAAAGTCATCGACATCGCCTTCGATTGCGGCTTCGGCGACGTATCGAGCTTCAACCGCGCCTTCCGCGCCGAATTTGGGGCGAGCCCGCGGGCTTATCGTTTCCAAATGACTCAACCCTTAACTTCACTAGGAGGTATCTCATGAGACAGCTCTGGATGTGCGCTCTCTGTCTAATCGCCGTTGCGGTCGTGGGCCTGCCGCTCCACGCCCAGGCGCCGTCCCCTTCCTCGCCCACGACGACAGTCTCGGCACCGGCGGCGGATGCGGATTTCCTCGCCGAATTGCAGACCTCTCAGACTCCTCAGGCGCCTCCGGCTGATCTGCCGTGGCATTGGGCGACCTCCTGTACTCCCGTCGAATGCCGAGCGCTCTGCGTCTGTGGCGGAGGGTGCGATTCGGTCTGTCTCAGCACGAACCCGTGCCACTGCACCTGCCGATCGACGCACGTGCCGCCGCTGCCTTGCCAGGTCTGATCGGCTCGATTCGGGCGCCGACCGACTGTTCCCAGACGCGTTTTACATTGTGATGGTGGGGGCGCGGCCCATCGGGGCCGGCCCAACCCTCACCTGCCCCTCTCTCGCCCCCTCGCTACCCCGCTCACCGGGAGAGGGGCCCGGTTGGAGCGGTCTTGGTTTTCTCCCTCGTCCTTGTTGTCCCCGGTGTCCTTTCTTGGCTGTTCTCCCTTTTCTCCCGGTGAGGGGGGCAGGGTGGCCGGGGTGATGAGGGTCTTGGGCGGGGGGGCGTACCGCGGTGCGACTTCACCCGGGAACCAGCCGAGATGATGACATCGAGGTTGTAGAGCTCTACTCGGCGCTGCACCGAACGGGCGCCTTCCCGTTGAACTGTCAAGGATTCCTTGACGGTTGCCATCCGACGGGCGTGTACAGTGCTCCTGCTCGAACACTCTCTGGTCAGCGCTCGGCTACGGCGGCCGCAGCTTCCTGAGCAGAGCCGAGCCCGGCGGGCGGCCTCGGTGCAGCAGCGGCTCAGGTCGCGACCGACACAGACACGACCCCCGACGCGTGCCCCTCGGCCTTCGGTCGGATGATGATCTCGACATCGCGATCGAGTAGAGTGACGAAGTGTAGCAGCCGTTCGGAGGGGAATCGGTTCAGCTTGTAGTTCTTGAGCTCCGAGACGTGGAACTGCGGAATGCCGAAGATCTGTGCCGCGCGCGCCTGCGTCAAACGGCGAGCCACGACCAGCTCGTTGAGCCGCATCGCCAATTGTACGCGCAGCTTCCGCTCGCCGGCGTCCGTGAAGCCAAGATCCACCAGCACGTCACCACTTCCCGCGTCGACGGTTTCCGTCTCAGTCTTCTTTTCTCGCATAGCGCACCTCGTAGTCGCTTTGTGCCGTTCTCAGACGCTCATGGATCAGGACGATATCCTGTTTGGCCGTGCGTACGCCCGAGGGCGACTTCTTCTGGAAGCAGTGCAGGACATAGACCGCCTTCTCAAAGCGCACCGTGTAGACGGCCCTGAACGCATCGCCCCGATGCTCTTCGACCAACTCGAAGACTCCTGGCCCCTCACCCTTCCACGCCTTGGCTGAAGGTGGCATTCCGCCGTGCTGGACGACGGACGCTCAGGGCATATCCCAGGTCGTCCATCACAGCGCCGGTAACTCCACCAAATTCCTCTTCGCCGAGACAACCCAATGGAGAGGCTTTTCCGTGGTCCGCGGGGAACCGAACCATGCCGCATCATACCTTTTTCGGTACACCCCGGCGAGCGCTGGCAAGCGGCGCGACCGCTCGAAATCGAGGAGGGAGCTGCGCAAAAATCCTTCCGTGATCGTCGAGGTCGCCGCCGGCCCGTCGTTGGCGCCAGGACCGGCGTCCACGGGTAGACGGCGGCGTGGTGACTCGACACAGGGTCGAACCCTGGAGGCCCTCACCCTAGCCCTTTCCCATAGGGAGAGGGGAGAAAGAAGCAACTACGTTTAGTCCGGGTCCTTGCAGGGCTCAGACGGGCCGGGAAAGGGCCCAAGTGGGTCTACGGGCTTTCTTGAGAGCCCCCGCGAGAGGCCTAACGCCATTAGGGCGTATTGACGAGGTTAAGAAGCCGGCGTAGAATCAAACACTGACCATAATTGAATGCAAAGGAGATGCCTTGAGGTCAAGCGATCAGTGAATCAACGAGTTGACAGTATGGACCTGCGAGGTCGGATCATCCGATCCCTCCGAGCCCAAGGCTTCCGTGTCCAAAATGGCACTATCCTTCCTCCAAAAGAACTCTCTAAAGAGAGCATACGTGAGCTCCACGAAACTGCCGTTAAACATCGACTCGACCAGGCCAGAGACGGTCTGATCCGCAAGGAGAAGGTCCTGCTGCAGCACATCGCATCTGGAAGCGAAATTGTTCCTTCGAGGATTTCTCCGCGCTTGGTGGAGATCCTACCTGATTCGGAGGAGGAGCTCCTCTTTCGATATGCGAGCCTGCATTGGAGCATTCCAGTCTCGTCTGGTTATGGACGGCGATTGCGGTTTCTTGTCGTTGACGGCCACAATGGAAAGTTGATAGGTCTGATCGGCCTGGGAGACCCGGTATACAGCCTCCGACCTCGTGACGAATGGGTGGGCTGGTCCCTCCCCGACCGCAAGGAGCGCCTAAGAAATGTGATGGACGCCTTCGTGCTAGGGGCTGTTCCACCTTACTCCTCCCTATTGTGTGGAAAGCTTGTAGCGATGTTGGCCGCGAGTGACACGATACGAGATGTATTCAAGAGAAAATATGGCGGTGCTCGGTCGGTAATCAGAGGCAAGGTCCACGATGGTAGCCTTGCTATGATCACAACAACTTCAGCTCTTGGGCGTTCTTCTGTTTATAACAGAATTAGGCTTGGAGAAAGGCTTCTCTATCAACGTGTTGGATTCACCAAAGGGTCTGGCGAATTTCACTTTTCGAATGGTTTGTATGGAGCCATTACGGCGTTTGCAGAGCAGAACTGCGAGCCGACGGCGAAGCAGAAGCTTTGGGGAACTGGCTTCCGAAATCGCCGAGAAGTGATCAAGAAAAGCTTGGCCGCGCTCGACCTCTCAAGCGAATGGATCTATCATGGGATCAAACGGGAAGTCTTCGTCGTCCCTCTCGCTCAGAATACAAGGGAGTTTCTTCAAGGTCAGCATGGCCAACTGACTTGGCACCGCCAATCGGAATGTGAGATCTTCGAATACTTCCGGGAGCGGTGGATGTTACCGAGGCTCGGCTGGGATAAGAGATTCGCATCGTGGTCTAATGATGATTGGCGAATCTGGCCAAAGAAAGAGGATGGGCGTGGCTGATAGTGTCTTGGAGCTCCCTGAAACCCTCATCCAAGCGTACCCTTGTAGGGAGACGCCCGAGTTGGCTCTCCTCCGAGACCTACGAGTAGTGAGTTTCTATGCTACGCATCTCCCTAGTCGACCAACGCTGCTTGCTCGGATTCCAAGTTCTCTGAAGCGGCAGGCATCCTGAACAAACTGACTCAACAGGAACACAAGTAGGAGATCCACGATGTCGGAACGCCCTGCACTGAGTGACGAGCAGCGGCGCCATCTTCTTGAGCCGCAGTTCCTGCCACCTTCTGTTGAAGTTAACGGCAAGACGTACACGCCCGAAGCACCAATAGCACCTGGCTTCAAGGGCGTGGTCTGGCGGGTTCGTGATGAATTTGGTCGTCGTAGAGCGTTAAAGCTTTGCATTTACGATGATTACCAAGAACGCTCCTACCTGCAAGAGCTGTCAAGGGCCTCTGCCCTTGAGCCGTACCGAGAGTTCGCGCGTTTCGTGGACGCAGGCCTCGTCGAGCTGTCCCTGGGGTGCCTCCCGCCCCAGAAATATGTTTGCTTCGTTGAAGAGTGGATAGATGGGCTGACGCTCAGGTGCTTCGTTAAGGAGCAGAAGGAGCTTGTTACTGCATCATTCCTGCTCGCCTACGTGAGGGGCCTATGTGGAGGCTTAAGCGTACTTCAGAAGGTCAATCTTAAGCACGATGATCTGCACGCAGGAAACGTGATTATTGCACGACCCTTACCGGGCGATTTGCCTGCGGAATGGTCAATTAAGATCATAGACATGGGGAGTCTTAAGGCGGCGGACTTGCCCACAAAAAAGCCCAAGGACGACCACCGTCATTTCGTCGATCATCTCATCCTACTGTGGAACACCGTGCACGCGCGACGAATCTTGACAGTCAGGGATCGCCGCTTCCTTACGGAAGCCTCGCGCCTATTTCGGTCAATGCTGGATGATGAACCTAGCATAGCGCTCCGCGAGCCTGCTCAAATCATGAAGCAGTTCGACCTTGCTTACACACGTGCAAGTACCTCTCGCCCCGATCGGGACGTCAGTCCAACATCTCCCTTTGAATTATTTCCGCTGAGCACATTGCAGATGATCAATTACTTGAGAGGATGTTTGCTCGCTCGTGTCCGTTCCGGGAAAAGGTGGATGGGCCGGACCCGTGCCTGGTTACAGGGCCACGAGGTTGTGGAAAGTCCACAATGTTCCGGTGGTTGAGCTTGAAGGCGCACCTCCACAAGTCCGAGGTTGAGATTGATTCGTTTCGCATCGCCGGATTCTATATCTCTTGCAGTAGCGACCTTCAGAATAGGCTCGGTTGGATACGAACAGAAGCCCTGGCCAAGCGCTTTCGACGTGAAATCGTTCACTACTTTAACCTCTTGCTGGCTCGAGAGGTTGTGCAGACCCTTTCCATAATTGCTGCCAGGGCTGACCGCGAGATCTTTTGGGGCTTCGGGCTCGCTCAAGAAGAAGATGTCTGTCGATTCATACTTGACTCTCTCGGCACGACCTCGCGCCCCCGTATACAGGGAGTGTCACGCCTCGTGCAGGTAGCGGAGGCAATCGAGGGAGAGATGTTTTCGACTCACGGTCAAATGCTAAGGGGGCTCAATTTAACCTCCTGCACTAGCGAGGCGTTTCTCGGTGATCTTAGCAGTCTACTCGCACGGCAGGTATTATACTTTGGGAAAAAACGGATTACATTTTTAGTTGACGATTTCTCCTCACATCGCCTTCCTCTTGATGTACAAGCTATTCTAAATAATGTGATTTGGGAGAGGCGACCTTCACACATCTTCAAGCTGTCTTCGGAGAAATACGGATCCAAGCTCACCGACACGCTTGGTGCGACAGTAGATGTCAGCCGCGAGATGGTCGAAATCGACTGTGGGCGCGAATTTATTGCGCTTGATGACTCTGATCAGGTAGAGCGCGCACGAGCATTCGCCGTTGAACTCCTTGACAACCGCCTCAAGGCTGCAGGGTACCGAGGTACCGCCGACACGCTAATCGGGCCTTCACGGTGGCCGCATAGCTCTCTGGGGCGTGCCCTGGCAGAAAAACAGGATGGAAGGGCTCTCGATCAGTTCCACGGACTTGATTGTATCGCACAGGTATGCTCCGGAGACGTATCGACGCTTCTTCTGGTATATCGGAGAATTTTTGAGCGCGGGGCCGTTACCAAGGAATCAACGTCCTGTGTATCCATGGCGATCCAGCATGACGCCATTGTCAGCGTGTCGAGGGAACTTTTTGAGGCCATCAAACACCATGTGCCCTGTGGGCCGGAGATGTACTCGGTCGTGGCAGCGTTTGGGACACTTGTCCGCAACATCCTTCAACACGGACGCTGGCTGAAGAAAGGAAACACTACTACGCCGTCGCAATGCCCAAGAATTGAACTTGACCAGAAGGACGGCGCCATAGTGGAGGCCCTAACTGAAGGACAGCAGCAGCTTGCTCGCGAACTGATTCGTAGAGCAATCTTCATAGAAATGGAGCCGGGGCTCTCGCGCCACGGAAATGTAACTACGCTGCGGTGGCACTTGCGTCGAGTTTATCTGCCCGCATTCAGCGCCGCACTCTCAAAAAACGATGCTGTCAAGCGACCCGTTGACTGGCTGAAGTACCTGCTCACAGATCCGCGTGGGGCTTGCGACATGGTCTGGAAGTGCTGGCCCAAAAAGGCCTCCGAGTCGGAAGGGCCAACTCTCTTCGACTTATGAGGAATAGCATAAATTGATAGCTACTCGATGGCGGTACAACCTCATCACGGAGTACAAGAAGGTAATATAGTATGGCGAAGATAATTAGGCGTCTACTACCGGATATCCTCGGCGACCTTAGCTCCATTGCACCGCAAGACGCTAGAACTCTCGTATCAGATTCTCCTGAAGATCTCTTTCTCTGCGCGCTAGGGTTCGAACCGCGTTGCCTGACTCACCCTAGACGTCTCAAGAACGCAGGGTACAAGGCTCGTCGCGCGGCTTATTTCAAGTACGCGACCAACTTGGACAACAACATGGTCAACTTGCCCGGGCTCGAGAGCTACCTCCGAGCGATCACGCCGAACGTAGAGCCTCTGGACGCGGATACCACAGATTTTACCTCTCGACTTAGGGCATTCCTTGACTTGATTATGAGTGAAGCGTCAGAGAAACCGCCCCGCATAACACTGGACGTCAGCGTCACCGCGAACCGTCTTTTGCTGCGGTGTATGAAGGTTCTCCTAGAATATGATATCAGACTCCGGATCATCTATTCGGAGGCCGCCCTCTACCGCCCAACCAAGAAGGAGTATGAACACGAACCGGAAAAATGGGAGAGGGACGACCTTCTGGGCCTCGAACGCGGAGTTAGTGAAGTAATGCCTAGCATCGATCATCCAGGGTACGCGCTGGATCCGCTTCCAGATTTCCTAGTGCTCTTTCCTAGTTTCAAGCCTGAGCGGAGCAAGGCCGTCATCAGCTTCGTCGACCCATCGCTCTTGGCGAATTCAGGAGGGAAGGTCGCATGGTTACTAGGTGTTCCTCATCTAAAAGAGGATAGTTGGCGCCTCGACGCTATGAAAAAGATCAACGGAATTTCTGAGGCAATGCTCCAATATGAAGTGAGCACGTTCGATTACAAGGATACTCTGCAGGTGCTTGAGCGCATCCATGCAGAAAAGTCGGAGAGCCATACGATCACGATGTCTCCGCTGGGGTCGAAGATGCAAGCGCTGGGGACGGCGCTGTTCTGTTACATGCATCCCGATGTACGGGTAATCTTCTCAATGCCCAAGGAGTACAATGCTGCGCAGTACTCGGAGGGGTGCAAAGACGTCTGGGAGATAGATTTCGGCTCTCTTGACGATCTGCGCCGAAGCCTTGACGACGTCGGAACTCTGCGGATTGAGGAATGACTCCGAATTCTGGCGCGCAAACAATCCGCAGTGATCAACGCCCTGAAGCGTATCTAATGGCTCACTGCCGATCATCAACCGCGCCACTTAAACTTAAAGAAATCGTTTCGCACGATGTCGGGGTAGGTGGAGCGGTGGAGCAGGAGAGCGACGACGATCTTAGGGCTTGCGGCGAAATAAGTTCGTCATTTACCGATTTTTTAAGCCAGGAGGATCGCGGCTAGAGAAATTTGGGCATGGACAGGTTATTTCGTGGCGGGCCCTTAGTGGGCATCCCGGTCCTGTCGGACGAACGCGGCGGATTCGGCCGGAGTCTTGAGCTTCAGCGACCGAACCTTCTCCAAGACCTGCCTGGGGGTGAGCCTGTCCTTCTCCGCGACGGCCTTCTCCAAGATCCTCAGGAGCTCCCCTTGGAGAGACCGACGCGACTTCCTGGCTCTCTCTTCGAGCCGCGCGGCAACCTCTTCGGGGACGTTCTCAACTCTCAGGGTCACAGCCATCGGTTCCTCCAGGAAGAATCCACTTTATTCTACGTCAGATCCTTGCTATCCACGCTTCCTCCTCCATCCTCCGGGCAACCCGCCGCGCGACGCGACTCCTCAGAATCCGACAACGCAGCCGAGAGGCTGCGGAGCTTCTCCTCGTAGCGCTCCAAGACCCCCGGGGGCGGCAACGCCACGCCGGGCACATGGCTGCGGGCCCATTCCATCAGGGCACGCAGTACGGGGAAGAGGTCCCGGCCCTTCGCTGTGAGCTGGTACTCGTGGCGCGCCGGCCGGAGCTGGTAGGGGACCTTTTCCACCACGCCGCTTTCTTCCAGGCGGCGCAGCCGGTCGCTCAGGATGTTGGTCGGAATGCCCTCCGGCGAGCTGAGGAACTCGCCGAAGCGGCGCTTGCCCACGAAGAGCAGGTCGCGGATCACCAGCAGCGTCCAGCGGTCCCCCAGCAAGTCGAGGGCGTTGGCGATCGGACAAGACGAGCGTGGCGCCAGGCGGGAGGAGGGAGCAGGCGAGGCCATGGAGAAGAGGGTATCATCTTCAGGCTTGCAAATTGAAAGCGACTCGGTTAGAGTCGGCTCACTTGCGGAATGCAAGCCACTCTCTCACGAGAAGGAGAACCCTATGCCGAACCCCACGCAGGCCCTCGCCAACGAGCTGGAACGGGAGGCGATCTCCACCCGCCGCCTCCTGGAGCGTGTCCCCGCTGACCGGTTGGACTGGCAGCCCCACCCGAAGGCCATGACCTTGGGCCAACTCGCGTTCCACCTGGCCAACATCCCGGGCAACATTTCCCGATTGGCCAGTCTCGATGGCTTCGATGCCTCGACGGCGAATTTCAATCCTGCCAATCCGCCGAGCGCCGAGGCCCTCCTGCCAGCCCTGGAGACCTCGCTGGCCGATGCGCGATCCTTCCTCGGCGGCCTCGACGAGGAGGCTTCGGCTGCTCCCTGGCGTCTCTCCGCCGGTGAGCGGGAGGTGTTCACCATCCCACGGGTGGAGGTCGTGCGTACCTTGATGCTCAACCACTTGTACCACCATCGCGGCCAGCTCTGCGTCTACCTGCGTTTCCTCGACGTTCCGGTGCCGGCGGTCTATGGGCGCAGTGCCGACGAGAATCCCTTCGTGGAGGCCGCCTAATCTAAGCGGTCTGGGATTGAAACCCCAAGCCCGGGTCTTGGTGTGACGAGGACCCGTTACGACGGGCTGACAGGTCTCGAGCTGAAGTTGCTACCCCAACGGGCGGTGCGGCCGTACGCTATTCAGTGTAAATTTGGAGAGCACGTCCGGGGCGGGCGAGTCGTGGCGTACCGGCTCGGCCCGTGACCGCTCTCCAATTGAGGTGCCTGATGAAAGGGTCGATCCGCTTCCGCCTGAATGGCCGTCCCGCCTCTCTCGACACCGAAGACAGCCGCAAGCTCCTCTGGGTGCTCCGCACCGACCTGGGGCTCACCGGCGCCAAGTACGGCTGCGGCGCCGGGATCTGCGGCGCCTGCACCGTCCTCATCGACGGTGAGACCGCTCGCTCGTGTATCACTCCGGTGAGCGCCGTGCGCGACAAAGAGGTCACGACGATCGAGGGGCTGGCGCACGACGGCACCCTCCATCCTGTTCAGCAGGCCTTCCTGGAGCACGGCGGGTTCCAGTGCGGATACTGCACTCCAGGGATGATCCTCACGGCTTCTGCCCTCCTGAGCGAGACCCCGGGGGCCAGCCGCGAGACGATCGCCGCCCGCCTGGAGCACAACCTCTGCCGCTGCGGCGCGCACACCCGCATTCTCGACGCCGTCGAAGCCGTCGCCCATGCGAAAGGCGATCCATCGAAAGGAGGCAAGCCATGAGCCCGGTGCTCGAAAGCTCGCGCGGCCTCGACCGACGCCAGTTCTTCAAGCTGGTGGGCGGAGGCATCGCCATCCTGGTGACGGCCGGTCCGCTCGAGCTGTTCTCCCAGGAGCGGCGGCGGATGTATCCCGAGGACTTGAACGCCTACCTCCTGATCGGCGAGAACGGCCGGGTCACCGTCTTTTCCGGGAAGATCGAAATGGGGCAGGGAGTCCTCACCTCGCAGGCGCAGATGGCGGCCGAAGAGCTCGGCGTGGCGCTCGAATCGATCGACATGGTGCTGGGCGACACCGACCTCTGCCCGTGGGACATGGGGACTTTCGGCTCGCTCACCACCCGCATGTTCGGACCGGTCCTCCGCGCCGCGGCGGCGGAAGCGCGCGCCGTCCTCCTCAACCTGGCAGCGGCAAAGCTGGGAGTCGCGAAAGCGGACCTCGTGATCGAAAACGGCGTCGTGTCCGTGAAGGGCGACCCGAGCCGCAAGGTGACGTATGCCGAGCTCGCGAAGGGTAAGAAGATCGCCCGTCTGGTCGATGAGAAGGCGGTGCTCCGCTCGGTGGCTCAGTTCAAGGTGATGGGAAAGTCGCCGCGCCGGTTCGATGGACGGGAAAAAGTGACCGGTGCCGCCAAGTACGCCGGCGACGTGCGGCCTCCGGGCCTCCTCTACGCCCACGTCCTCCGCCCGCCAGCGCACGGCGCGACTCTCCTCAAGGTCGACACCGCTGCCGCCGAGAGGCTCCCCGGAGTGAAAGTCGTGAAGCTCGATGATCCCGACGGTCTCGTGGCGGTCCTCGCCGCCGATCCCGAGACCGCCGCCGCGGCGCTCGCGGAGGTGAAGCCCGAGTGGAAGACCACCCCCCTGGACTTGGACCCCGAAAACATTTTCGATCACATCGAGAAGGCGGCGACCCACGCCGAGGAGAAGGACCGCCGCGGCGATGTCACCACCGCGCGCTCCGCCGCCTCCCGCCTCTTCGAATCGACCTATCGCAAGGGTTACGTCGCGCACGCCCCGATGGAGCCGCACACCGCCGTCGCCGAGCCGAAAGACGGCCGGGTGACCGTGTGGGCCTCGACCCAAACACCTTTCCCGCTGCGTGATCAGATCGCGCAAGCGTTGAAGGTGGACACGCAGAAAGTGCGCGTGATCACGCCCTACCTCGGCGGCGGCTTCGGCGGCAAGAGCGCCGGCCGGCAGGCGATCGAGGCGGCGCGGCTGGCGGTCGCGACGGGCCAGCCGGTGCAGGTCGCCTGGACCCGCGCAGAAGAGTTTTTCTATGACACCTTCGATCCGGCATCGGTGGTGAAGGTCACGTCAGCGGTCGATGCCAACGGCAAGATCACCCTTTGGGACTACGCAGTCTACGCCGCGGGCGATCGCGGCGCGGCTCTTTTCTATGACATTCCCAACGCCCGCGTGCAGGCTTTCGGCGATATCAACTACGGCCAGCAGCGGGGGACGGGCGTCCATCCCTTCGCGACCGGACCGTGGCGCGCTCCCGGGGCCCGCATGAACGTCTTCGCCGTCGAGTCGCAGATCGACCTCATGGCCGCCGCGGCCGGCATCGATCCCCTCGAATTCCGCCTGCGCAACACCGCCGACGCGCGCATGCGCCACGTGCTCCAAGCGGCGGCCGACGCCTTCGGCTGGAAGCCAAGAGGCTCCGGCGCCCGCTCAGGAAAAGGGCGCGGAATCGCCTGCGGCATCGACGCCGGAACCTACGTGGCGTTGATCGCAGAGATCGCCGTCGACGCGGCAACTGGAGCGATCAAAGTCGAGCGGGTGGTGGCGGCGCAGGACATGGGAATCATCGTCAATCCCGACGGCGCCAGGATGCAGATGGAAGGTTGCATCACCATGGGGCTCGGCTATGTGCTCTCCGAAGAGGTGCGCTTCCACGGCGGCGAGGTTCTCGACCACGCCTTCGACACGTATCACCTGCCACGATTTTCGGCCTTGCCGAAGATCGAGACGGTACTGGTGAAAAACGACGACGTCGAGCCGCAGGGAGCCGGCGAGCCGGCGATCGTGCCGCTGGGAGGGGCGGTGGCGAATGCGCTCTTCAACGCTACCGGGAAGCGAGTGTATCGGCTGCCGCTGACGCCGGAGCGGGTGAAGGTCTAGCGGTATTTCGAACGAGCACGTAGAGGTGTGAAAACCCCTCGACGTCCTGGAGTGCGCCTCCGAATCGAGGCACCATCCTCGGGCGGAGGCAAGCTCCGCCCCCTACCCAGACAAAGACGGTGCCTCGCCAGGGCCATGCGATGGAGAGACAGAAGACTCCCCTGGAGGAACTGCGGGTCGGTCTCCGCCGCACCCTGGGGATCACTCCCACTCATCCTCGTCCCCCGCACCGTCACTACCCAAAGAAGCCGTGAGCATCTTCGTCGGTGGGCAGTGCCATGCGTCGGCGAGCACGATCGTGTGCCGCGACGCGTCCCGCTCTGAACCCGTGAACGAACGCCAGAGGCTTGGTCTCCGATGCCTTGGCCGCCTCAGCGCGACCGGGAGAGTGGGCCGGTTTTGGCACTTATTCTGTCCGCCCCCTGCGAGCCGGCTCGCTCGATCCCGTTCTTACAGCTCCTCGCGGAACGGAGATAGCTCGCTTCCGGTGTTCTTCCGCACCTTAGATTGTAGCGAGAGATAATGTGCAACTCGTTCCAAAGGAGATGATATGAGACTGTCGAGAGCTTCGTTCCTCGCCGCCTGCTGCTTCACGCTCCTCCCTGCCCTCGGCTCGGTCCGTGCCCAGACCGCTCCCGTCCCCCAAGCTCCGCCACAGGTCTGCAGTGCGGCGCGGCCGGCCGGGACGCCGCAAGCACCGGTGCCGCTCAGTTGTTGCTGGAGTTTCAACGGGTGCTACAACCTGGGCTCGCTCGATCCGACCTGCCGCGACGTCTACCTCGACGCGAGCGGCAGGAAGTGGATCTGCCTGGCCTTCGGGACGACGACGAACCCGGACACTCAGTGCCACCTGATGTCCTCGGTCGAGTTGGCCCGCCTGCGCGCCTGCGCCTTGCAATGACCGGAGTGCTGGCCGATGTCGTACGCGGAGCACGGCGCCTCGGTACGCAGTGCGGGCGTCGCATGGTCATGGTCGGTTCGCGCACTATGCGGCGCCGCGGCTCTCCGCCCGAAGAGCTTCTCCGGACGCCGGGAAACTTTACCCAACGGCGATACCGCGATCGTGACGTTCAACGTGCGCAGCCCGGACTCCGTGCAGCGGCGTACCTTCGCCTTCCGGCGCGGAGGCGGGAAGTGGCTCATCTCGCACTTCCATGCCTCGATCTTTCGTCTCACGCCGAAATAGGATCGAATTTCGTCGTAGATTACGCAGGCTTCGAAGAAGGCGGTTCCAATTCTCTTGAGGAAAGGACTGAACATGCAGAAGCTCGCAAAGCTGATGATGGTGACTCTGATTCTTGGCGCGGCTTTCGTAACACCCTCCTACAGCGAGTGGGCGAGTTGCGACCTCTGCGTCAACTGGTGCCAGCAGAGCGCTCCCGGTCAATTGGCGGACTGTCTCTGTAACAGCTGCCCGGAATGCGCCATCTCTTGGTGCTGAAAGGCTAATTAATGTACGTGCCGACGCGGCGAATGACGTGTCATTTGCCGCATCAGCCACGAGCTAATACCGGAAGCTTGACCTTGGTGTACGCCGACCGGCCGGCACCGCCGTGGTGACCGGCTCCATGGGGAAGGACTACTCGATCATCACGCCTGACGAACCGCCTGGCCCTTCCACAGGTTCTTTACACCCGCCGGCCAACTCCCGCAGCGGAGCCCGGCTCTCCTCGACCCGGGCCCGGCCGGTTGCAGATCGTGTGGCATCTTTTCCAGGGCGGCGAGCAACAGCCCAGGTCGAGCGCCGCGAAAGGGAGGATGAGCGCTCCAGAAGGGAGGAGGAGCACACCGGAAGGGAGGAGGAGCGCTTCCTCCGGGGAGGATGAGCGCTCCGAAACCGAGGACGAGCGCTGCTCCCGGGAGGAGGAACGCTAAGAAAGAGAGGAGGAGCACTCCGGAAGCGAGGAGGAGTGCTACCTCCAGGGAGGATGAGCGCTCCGAAAGCGAGGACGAGTGCTTCTCCCGGGAGGAAGAACGCTAAGAAAGAGAGGATGAGCGCCGCTCCCGGGGAGGTCGAGCGCTCCGCAAGCGAGGAGGAGCGCTGAGAGAGGCGATCGTGCCACTCCGAAAGCCGGCGCGAGCGTTGAGAAAAGGAGATGGACCGCTCCGCAAGCGAGGAAGAGCGCTCCGAGAAGGAGGGAGCAAGCCTTCAGCTCCCTTTCCGGTGCGCGAGCCTCACCGCTCTCCCGGTCCTCCACCAGCCTCCCGGCACCTGCCGATCATCTCTCGCAGCCGAGCCTGGCTTCCTTCGTCCCGCACCCGTTGCAGCGCCGCCTCGAAGGCCTTTTGAGCTTCTTCGCCACAGCCCAGCCGGAGGAGCGTCGCGCCCAGGTCGAGCCAGAGCTCCGTGCGGCGCGGCTGGCGGCTTGCGGCTTCGCGGAAATGGAAGGCGGCCTTTTCCAGGGAGCCCGCCTCGCGCAACCGGCGGGCCAGCTCCCACCTCCTTTTCCAACTGCGTGGGTGATGCTGCATGTATTTTTCGAGGTATTCCAGAGACCAGCCGGAGGCCCGTAGCGGCACGGGCTCGTCGATCCCCGGGTTGCCCCCGCTTTCGGCCGGCTGGCGCGGAGCCTGGATGCGCACGTCTCCATCCAGGTAGGCCCGGAGGGGCTCACGCAGGAGGGTACGGGCTTCCTGCATGCGCTTGCGGACGTTGACTTCCGTGAGGGCCAGGAGGTCGGCGATCTCGGAATATGGCTTGTCTTGCAGGAGGTGCAGCGCCGCGACTTTTCGTAACCGCGGCGGGAGGCTCTCGATGCGGTTCCGGATCACGGCGATCAGCTCACTTTCCAGCAGCTCCGATTCGAGACCCGGCCCGGCGGCCTCGATCTCCTCCTCGAGAGCGGAGTCGTCCACGTCCCGGACGACGCAACGGGAGCGCTTGCGGTGGCGATGGACGTCCATGCACTTGCTGTAGACCAGACGCAGCAGCCAGCGGCGCTCCTCGTCCGGTTGCAATTCGTGCGGCATCTTGGTCAGGGCGGCGAGCGCCGCCTGGCCGAGCGCATCCTCGGCGTCCTCCTGCCGGCCGCTGGTCCAGCCCAGGCCGCGGCGATAGAGCTCCGGGACGTTCCGGCACCAGGCCGCCTCGAACCGGGATCTCTGCGATTCGCATGGGTCGTCATCGATCGGCTCTCCGAAACCATCGCAGGATAGATGCCAGCGCCGGCAGCCGGAGAGCCGGGCGAAAGAGATCTATTTGCTATCCGATCGTCCACAGTGGGTGTGGACGTTCAGATACGCGGCACGAAACTTCACAGACCGGGCCGCATCTGCGTCTCAAGGTCAACGACTTCCCGCCGCCCAGGACGGCTCGGCGCAGGAGAGAACCTATGGGCCCTTCAGCGTCGGAGGGTGGGTGGCCGGCTCGCCGGGGAAGAATCGATCATCTGTGCCAACCTGGGTCTCGTTCCAGGGAGCTGCGATCCCACTCGGCCAGGTTCGCCACCGCTTCGTAGGTCGACTGTAGAAAGTCGAGAAGCGTGTCGTCCGGAGACTCCGATTGGCGGACGGCGTCGTACGGCAGGATGAATTCGTGAAGGTCGGCACTGTAGAAGGCGGCGTCCGGCTTCACGGGCGCGGCCGAGAACCCCGCCGGCTCCGGGTAGGCGTACGAATAGAACGCGGCATAGGGAATCGGGCCCCCGCCAGGCCAGAATCCGCAACTGCTCACTTCGTGGGAGTAGGCCTCCCGGGTCACCCAGTCGGGCAGGTTGGGGATGCCGCCTGGATGCTCCGGAGCTCGCCGTCCGGAGAACCGGGTGACGGCCAGGTCGGGGCCGCCCCAGAAGAACTGCACCGGGCTGCACTTGCCGATGAACCGGGTGCGAAACTCTTTGAAGACCCGGTCCGCCTGCACGAGGATTTGCCAGAACCGGTGGGCGTACTCCCGGTCATAGGCTCGGTGAGCTTCATCCTGATCGAAGCGGATGGGATCGGCAACCTCGTTGGGCCGTGGATAGACGTCCACGTGCAACCCGAGCTTTTCCATCTCCGCCATGAGACGCTTGTAGAACGTCGCCACGGACTGCGGCTCGAGCGCGAAGCCGCCGGTCCGGCCGTCGCTCGTACGCACCACCAACTGATGGCTGACGAAGTCGAAATCGACTTGGAACGTCATGTCGCCGTAGGGGATCGGCGACGTGGTGAGCCCGCAGGCTGTCACGTACAGCGTGACGTGCCAGGAATGGTTCAGCCACGGGCTCTGGCTGAGCCGAACCTTCCCGACGATTTGGGTCCAGAGGTGCAGGGTTGCGTAGGTCTCGGCCCAATCCTCGAGGGGCAGGCTCGGCCAGGTCTCCAAAGGTGGTGCAGTAGTCATCGGCTCTCCTGTCAAAGGCTCGCGCTCGACCGCAGGGTTCGGCGCTGGGCCATATGATACCGCCATTCACTGCTTCGGCGGCACGAGCCCTGTCTCATAGTCGATGCCGTCCCAGAGAGTCCGATTCAGTGGCGGCGCTCCCCCGAGAGGAATTCCCGGAGGACGCCTGTGGTTTCAGTTCGTCGTACCAATCATCCGATTTTCGGGGATCAGCCGGCTTATGCACTGACTAGCACGGGGTGAGTACCTGCTGATGCATAGGGGTTGGGGGGATTGAAGAGCGGCTTTCCTGCGCTGTCGGTCAAGGCCAGCAGAGCCTGAATACCCAGCAACTGGAAATAGGCATAGATGTGCTGATAAAGGGCTTCCTGCTCAAAAACTGCCCCCGTATTGCCGGAGCCCTGGACGGACGAGCCCTCGAGGACGTTCGCGGTTCCGATCCGGGTGTAGTCGGAACCAAAGGCGAGCAACTCCAATGCGAACACCTTAGCCTTGACCATCGGGCTCGCCGTAATGTTGGGAGCGTACAGAGTAGGGATACTGGAAAGCGTCCTCTCGTTCCAAGCGCAGGGTACGACGTCCAGGCCGTTCGCCAGATCTGCGTTCCAGACCTGCCAGGGTTGCGAACCCATGGCTAACTGGGGGAAGGTCTGGGAGAAGTATGTCGCGAACGCACCATTACCGGGGGTCGGCCCTGCTGTGGGGAAGACGTAGACGACCTTCCAGTCCCTGAGATTGAGACCCTTCCCCGTCAGTGCCGTTGCCAGTGTGGGGGAGAGCGCACCCCCGAGACTATGTCCCGTGAAGATGAGTGTGGATCTGAGTGCATCGGCTCTGGTCTGCAGATACGACAAAAGCGTTTGTCCTTGGCTCTGCATGCCGAGAAGCGCATCCACTCCGGCTTTCGCTCCGGTCGTGATGTTGGTCCCGAAGGCTACGGAGCCACCGTAAGGCCACGAGATCGGCTTGATGGATAAGTCCTCGGTAAAGATGTCGTATTTTGAAACGGAATTCGTCCCGGCGATGGCGACCACATAGATGCCGTTGACTGTGTCGTGGGCGACGTACATGGCGTTGTCCGCACAAGTCGAATCCGGTGCCTGGAATACGCACGGCCCCCATGTGATCTCCCAAGAGGATCCGATCAAATTTTGGAGGCCCGAGTTACCCAATCGGCCCTGGATCGTCGATGACAGATTGGCCGCCAATTCCGTCGCGGTACCTTTCTGGCCTTGCTCCGAGTTGGACATCAGCGACAGGGTGAAAGTCTGCTGCCATAAGTCGAACGTACCTTGAGCCATTGTCACTCCTTTCTTGTCCTGCGGGAAGCAGGAGAAGGATTCATCTGATTTATTGGATTTCACGACCGGCGACGAGATGTCAAAGCAGTTTCGATGCCAACACCAGCCCCGCCCTCGGCGGTGCCTGGCAGCCGGAGGAAAAAGGATTCTTTTCCGTACCCTTTCGTCCACACGCCGGTGTGGACGATCGGATACGGTTCCTCGCGTCAGCCGTCGTCGCGGAGGTCGGCGCGAAGGTCGAGCTTGTTGATCAGGCGATGGAGGTAGGTGGGCTGGAGGCCCAGGAGGTCGGCGGCGTGAGTCATGTTGCCGCCGGCCTCGGCCACGGCGGCGCGGATCAGCCGCTTCTTGGTCTCATGCAAGGTCTCGTGATAGCGCCCGAGGCCGATTCCGGGGAGGGAGCCGGCTTCCAGCACGGTCTCGGGGAGGTCCTCGGGACGGATGAGGTCCCCTTCGCCCAGCACGATCGCCCGCTCGATCGCGTTGCCGAGCTCGCGGACGTTGCCCGGCCAGTCGTAGCCATGCAGGCAGGCGCGAGCCTCGGGAGTGAAGCCTGCCACGGGGCGGGCCAGGCGCCGGCTGATCAGGGCCGCGAAATGGCTCGCGAGCAGCGACACGTCCTCCCGCCGCTCACGCAGGGGCGGCAGGTGCAAGGTGATCACGTTGAGGCGATAGTAGAGGTCCTCGCGGAAGGTCCCCTCACGGATGGCCTTTTCCAGGTCCCGGTTGGTGGCGGCCACGACGCGTACGTCCACCTGAATGGGCCGCGTGCTCCCCAGGCGCTCGAGCTCCCGTTCCTGGAGGAAGCGCAGGAGCTTGGCCTGAAGGGGGAGCGGGATCTCGCCGACTTCGTCCAGAAACAGGGTGCCGCCGTCCGCCGCCTCGGCCTTGCCGATCTTGCGCGCCACGGCTCCCGTGAAAGCCCCGCGCTCATGGCCGAAGAGCTCGCTTTCGAGCAGCGTCTCGGAAAGAGTCGCGCAGTTGACGGCCACGAACGGCTTGCCGGCCCGCGGGCTCCCCTGGTGGAGGGCGCGGGCCGCCAGCTCCTTGCCGGTGCCGCTCTCGCCACGCAGCAGAACGGTCGAGCCAGCCGCCGCCGCCCGGCCGAGGAGGCGATAGATCTCTTTCATGCGCGGGCTCTCGCCCACCATGTCGTGCTCGAGGCTCTCGGAGAGGCGCCGGTTCTCCTCCTCCAGCCACTCCGTTTGCCGGACGTGGACCAGCGCTCCCACGGCGAGCCCGCCCAGGGCGGCCAGCATCTGGAGATGCCTCTCGCCGAAGGGAGAGCCCTGCTCCCGGGCGTCCACGTAGAGAAAGCCGAGGGTGCGCCCCTGTTGCGCCAGGGGGGCGGCGATCAAGGAGCGGATGCGATCGGCCCACAGGCTCTCGGCACCGGCCAGCTTCTCCTCCAGGAGAACGTCATTGGCGAGGAGGGCCGCACCGGTTTCCAGGGTCCGCTGGGCCACGGTGCGGGAGACGGGGAACGGCTCCGCGGAGCCCCGGCGGTCCAGAGTGAAGGCGGCGGCGATCTCGGGTGTGCCGCGGTCGGCCAGGAGGAGGGCGGCACGCTCGCCGGGGATAGCCGAGAGGACCTGTTCCAGGAGGCTGCGGGCCAGCTCCGCCGTGGAGCGCGGTGACTGGAGGGCCGTGGCAATCTGGAGCAGCATCCGGAAGTCGCGGCTCTCCATCCCCTCCTCTTGAGGGTGCCCGGGGGGCCGTTGCATCGTGGTACGGGCGGTGAAGGAGCCCTCGTCGGCCAAGGCCGGAAGCTCGTTCCGGACGGTCTCGCTCTCGCCGGTCTGGAAGAGGAGAAGAGTCTCGCCCACGGCCACCACGTCACCCTCCTGCAGGCGGTGCTCGTGGACCGGCAGGTCGTTGACGAAGGTGCCCCGGCGGCTCCCCAGGTCGCGGACGAGGAAGCCATCGTCCGCGGGCACGATCTGGCAGTGATGCTGCGAGGCGGCGAAATCCGGCACTTGCAGGTCGTTACCGGCTTGACGCCCGATGGCGAGCGCCTCCAGACCCAGCGGGAAGGTCTGGCCAGCCAGCGGACCGCTCAGCACGATGAGTCTTGGAGACAACTCTTTCCCCAATGAAGGGGTAGAGTGTAGCCGAAGTGATCCAGGTTGGAGGCTCTCCCGCTGGGCGAATCAGCCAGGGCCTCAGGGCATAGGCGCTAACTTTGCGGGGAGTGCCGCCCGCCCAAGACCCTCACCCCTGCCCCTCTCCCGACCACCCCATCCCCCTCCCCGGGAGAGGGGAATCTGGCCGAACCGTTTTTGCTGTTGGGTGGGGGCTCCCTCTTCTCCCGGTGAGGGGGCTGGGAGGGGGCGGGAGAAGAGGGCCGGGGTGATGAGGGTCTTGGGTGGGGGCGCTCCCCGCAAAGTCAGCGCCTATGCTCAGGGGTGGCGAGGCCCCAAGTGCCGCCGTCAGCGGGCGCTGCTCACCATGACCGGGGCCTCGCGATAGACCTCCGGGTAGACCCGCTTCAAGGCGTCGATCTTGGGGAGGTCGTTGCGCACGATGTAGGGGTGGTTGGGGTTGTGGATGAGGAAGTCCTGGTGGTAGTCCTCCGCCGGATAGAACCCTTTCATCGGCTCGATCTTGGTGACGATGGGTTCCTTGAAGACGTTCGCCTTGGTCAGTTGCGCGACGTAGGCCTTGGCGATGCGCTCCTGCGCCGGGGAGGTGAAGAAGATCTCCGATCGGTAGCTGGGACCGGAGTCCGGACCCTGGCGGTTGAGCTCCGTGGGATCGTGGGCGACGGCGAAGTAGAGCCGCAGGAGCTGCCCATAGGAGATCTTCTTGGGATCGAAGGTGATCTCCACCGACTCGGCGTGGCCCGTCGTCTCGGTGCCCACGATCTCGTAGTGCGCGGTCGCCTTGGTGCCGCCCGCATAGCCGGCGACGACCTTCGTCACCCCTTGCACGTGCTCGAACATGCCTTGCAGGCCCCAGAAGCACCCGCCGGCGAGCACCGCGGTCTGGGCTCCGGTGGCCTCGGCGGCAGGCGTATCGAGCGCCGGAGCGGGAATCACCTTGTTGACCGCGTCGGCCCCCACCTGGCAGGCCCATCCGCAAGCCGCGAGCGCCAGGGCCGCGACGGTGGTCTTGATCTTGGTGTGCATCGAAAGTCTCCCTCGGAAGCGCGGGCCGGCGCGCGAGTGCGCCTGGCCCTACTGTCATACGGGTCTGCGAGAGCCGCGGATTCGGGGCTGGGAGCAGGAAGGCATTGCCCCCGATCATATGCCAGAGCGCAGGGGGAGACTTCCCCCTGCGCACTCGCGGCGACGATGAGGGCTCGGAACGCTGCGATGGGCTCCAGAGGGATCAACCGGCCGACGATGAGCAGTGTGTGGCCGCGTCCCCTCGACCGCCCGGCCGGGGTTTGCTGGTCGCGTCCGCCGGGTCGCTCCCGGCGTCCTCTTCGTCGCCGTCGAGGACACCGTCCTCGTCGCGGTCGATGCCGATGCGCACTCCCGAGCCCGGCGGCGTACAGGTGTAGGTCAGCTCACCGCCGTCCTGAAAGGCGCGCAGCCGCAGGCTGGCATCCGAAAGCGGCGCGTCGCACCGCCGGTTGCCGATGAACCGGTCCGAAGCGACGTCATAGAGATAACCTTTTTCGCCATGGTTCCCCTCGCTCTTGGCCACCAGGTCGCACTCGCCCGCCCGGGCGCGGTCGATCAGGAGGTCGATCCGATCCGCGACCGTCGGGGCGTTGTCCTTCGTGAGCGTCGTCTGCTGCCCGACGATGGGGGCCAGGTTGCTGTCGAAGGCGAGCAGGAAGTCCTCGACCTGCCGCTTCTGCAGATCGCCGGCCGGTCCGGGCAGGAACCCGCCGGGAGTCGCCGGAGACTGGTCGAACCCTCCCCCGTTGGTGGTGACGCTGTTGAAACGGAAGATCGTCGGAATGCTCCCGTCATGGTTGAAACCGAAGCCGCGGACCTGATCGCCCATGAAGGCGTCGCTGCCGGGAAGAGTCGGGATAGTCGGCATCCCGAACATACCGACTTTCTGGTATTGGTTGCGAAGGTGGGGCGTCTTGAATCCTTCCGTCCCGCCATCGAAGGTATAGCGGCCGTCGGTGCCGAAGAGGCCTGGTGCCGCGACTCCCTGGGCCTCGTTCGCGTGGCGATCGAGCACATGGCAGGAAGCGCAGGCGCCCAGGTTGGCAAGGTCGGAGATGTTGTTCACGAAGAAATCGCGCCCCGCCTGCTGGCTCGGGGTGAGACGGTTGGAGAGCATCCGGATCGGATTGGGCGGATAGGTGACCTGGAGGATGAAGGTGGCGAACTTTTCCATGTCCGCGTCGTCGATCGGTCCGCTGCGCCCCAGGAGATTGGGGAAGGCCCCCTGGAACTTCTTGAATCCCGCGACCTCGTCGAACGTGCCGCTGTCCGGCTGAAAGCTCGGGGCATCGTTGCCGCCGGTGCGGTCGCCGCGCCAGTGCATCGGCCCGTGGTTCGCCATGCCACGCAGGCTCTGCGTGGTCATCGGTCCCTTCATCGGATGATGGGTGTCCAGCAGCCCGAACAGCGAGGGCTGGAGCTCGAACGGCCCTGGAATGGGTTGCACCGAGCCGTCGGGATTGCCGAGATCCCAGGCCAGGCTGTCGAAGTCGCCGTTGACGTGGCAACTGGCACAGGACGAGTCTCCATGGCTCGAAGAGAACGACGTGTCGTAGAGGAACGGACGCCCGGCGACCACGCTCGGCGGCTCGGGATTGTGCATGGCGACGTGCCCGATCTCCGCGCCCGAGCCCGTATCGACGATCGCGATCGAGTTGTCGAAGTGGGTCAGCGTGTAGAGGCGATGCTTGTCCTCCTGGAGCACCAGGCCGGTGAGGCCGCCGCCCGACACCTTGATCTGAGCTGCGGTGCTCGGCGTGAACGTGTTGTTCTCCAGGGCGCTGGTATCGAAGATACCGATCTTGGACGTACCGAGTGTCGCGACGTAAAGGGTTCTGCCGTCGCTCGTGACCGCCATCTCCTGCGGGAGGGCGAGGCTCTTGTCGTTCTCGGCGTTGGGGATCGCGGCGCAGCAGGAGGCGTAATTGATGTGTTTGTTGAGATGCCGTGGCGTGACGCTGCCTCCCGGGCCGAGGACGGTGATCCGGCTTTCGTGGAGATGGCCGCGCAGACTGTGGCCGGCGAAGATGCCCGGTCCCTCGAAACGTTTGTCGTTCCCTGCCTCGGTGTTCGAGACGTAGACTTTGCCGCTCACCGGGTTCACCACCATGTTGTTGAGGATGGTGCCGACGCCCCGATAATACCCGGCGGTGCCGCCGAGCTGCGCCGGCGGGTTGGCGTTCGCGTTGATGACGAAGACGTCCTTGTCGGGCAGCGAGAAGCGGACTTTGTCGTCCCACACCCGGTTGAGCTCGTCGACCCAATGGGTGCCGTTGAACTTGACGATGATCCCTACCTCCGGCCGCGGCACGCCCTCGGCGTTGGTATTGGGCCCGGACACGCCGCCCGCGGCTTCGCCGCCGTTCGGCACCAGAGCCTCATGGATCGTCGTGGTGCGGTTTCCGGAATGGAACCCCGCCGCGTAAACCTTGCTGCCGTCTGGGCTCACCGCCAGGGCGCGCGGAGTGTCGGTGAACAACGTGACGATGGTGAGCGGCGTCCCCGTGAGCGTGCCGCCGAGGTGATCGGCATCGAAAACCCAGACGTCCGCCCGGCCGATACCGGGAGTGGTGAGCTGGGGATCGTACGGAACGTTCTGGCCACGGTGAGCGGTGGTGATGAAGGCGCGGTCTTTCCGCGCGCCGCCGAAGACGATGTCACGCGGCTCATCGCCCACCAGCAGGGTGCGCACGACGTGGCCGCTGTGCCCGCCTTGAGTCAGCTCGACGACGCTGATGCTGTCGGAGAGGTGGTTGACGACCCAGATTTCGTTGTCGTTGCGCGCCGCGACGGCCACCGGCTCGAGGCCGACGGGAATGGAGACGAGAAGCTCCAGGCCGTTGTTCTTGATGCGAAAGACTTCGAGACGGTCATCCGGTGTATTGGCAGCGAAGAGGTACTTGCCGCTCGGTGACAGGGCCAGGGGGCGAACCTGGCCGCTCTCGAAGACGGTAAATCGTCCCGGTCGGGACTTGAAGTCGGCCAGATGGGCTCCCGCCCCCGCGGCCCCTGCGGGCACTGCGGCGACGAGACCTGCGAGGACCAACAGAGCAAGCAGAGATGAGACAGAACGGCGTGAGAGGTACGGCGTAGCCATAGAACCTCCTAAGGGGCGTTTGCATCCGCTGCATCCTGGACCCTCAGGGAAGAGGGAATTCTCTCTGGGGAATCGAAGCGCAACGAATTGTCCGGTTGTATTAACGCCTAGAATTCTGGATTCCCCTCACTCTGCGCCCAAAGAGGAAGCTCCCCCGCGATCCGATCACGGGGGAGCTGCTTTACGTCCCGAAGAAGCTCGGAAGGGTAACGAATCTAACCTCGCCGATGGCGAGCGGGAGTCGTCGCTGCGCTCCCTCCATCGCCAATGCGGATCGTACTCGTCGCGTCTGCCGGGCCCCTCTTGGCGTCCTCTTCGTCGCCGTCGAGAACGCCGTCCTCGTCGCGATCGATACCGATGCGCACGCCCGAGCCCGGCGGCGTGCAGGTGTAGGTCAGCTCACCGCCGTCCTGAAAGGCGCGCAACCGCAGGTTGGCATCGGAGATCGGCGCGTCGCTCTTCCGGTTGCCGATGAAACGGTCCGAAGCGACGTCATAGATATAACCCTTTTCACCGTGGTTGCCTTCGCCCTTGGCCACCAGGTCGCACTCCCCCGCCCTGGCGCGATCGATCAGCAGGTCGATCCGATCGCCGACCGTCGGGGCGTTGTCCTTCGTGAGCGTCGTCTGCTGCCCGACGATGGGGGCCAGGTTGCTGTCGAAGGCGAGCAGGAAGTCCTCGACCTGTCGCTTTTGCAGATCGCCGGCCGGTCCAGGCAGGAATCCGCCGGGAATCGCCGGAGACTGGTTGAAGCCCGCGTTGGGCGAGGTGAAGCTGTTGAAACGGAAGATCGTGGGGATCGACCCGTCATGGTTGAAGCCGAAGCCGCGAACCTGGTCGCCCATGAAGGCGTCGCTGCCGGGATTGACCGGGTTGTCCGGCATCCCGAACATGCCGACCTTCTGGTATTGGTTGCGCAGGTGGGGCGTCTTGAACCCTTCCACCCCGCCATCGAAGGTATAGCGGCCGTCGGTGCCGAAGAAGCCTGGAGCGGCCACGCCCTGCGCTTCGTTCGCGTGACGGTCGAGCACATGGCATGACTGGCAGGCGCCTTTGTTGGCGAGATCGGACACGTTGTTGAAGAAGAAATCGTGCCCCGCCTGCTGGCTCGGGGTGAGCCGGTTGGAGAGCATCCGGATCGGGTTCGGCGGATACGTGACCTGGAGGATGAAGGTGGCGAACTTCTCCATTGCCGCGTCGTCGATCGGTCCGCTGCGCCCCAGGAGGTTGGGGAAGGCTGCCTGGAACTTTTTGAATCCCGCGACCTCGTCGAACGTGCCGCTGTCCGGCTGAAAGCTCGGGGCGTCGTTGCCGCCCGTGCGGTCGCCGCGCCAGTGCATCGGTCCATGATTCGCCATCCCGCGCAGGCTCTGCGTGGTCATGGGTCCCTTCATGGGGTGATGGGTGTCCGTCAGCCCGATGGCCGAGGGCGGAATCTCGAACGGCCCCGGAATGGGTTGCACCGCGCCGTCCGGATTGCCGAGATCCCAGGCCAGGCTGTCGAAGTCGCCGTTGACGTGGCAACTGGCGCAGGACGAGTCTCCGTGGCTCGAAGAGAACGACGTGTCGTAGAGGAACGGGCGCCCGGCGACCACGCTCGGCGGCTCGGGATTGTGCATGGAAACGTGCCCGACCTCCGCGCCCGAGCCCGTATCGACGATGGCGATCGAGTTGTCGAAGCGGGTCAGCGTGTAGATGCGATGCTTGTCCTCCTGCAATACCAGGCCGGTGAGGCCGCCGCCGGAGACCTTGATCTGATTGGCGGTGCTCGGCGTGAACGTATCGTGCTCCAGCGCGCTGGTATCGAAGACGCCGATCTTGGAAGTGCCGAGTGTCGCGACGTACAGGGTTCTGCCGTCGCTCGTGACCGCCATCTCCTGCGGGAGAGCGAGGCTCTTTTCATTCTCGGCGTTCGGGATCGCGTCGCAGCAGACGGCGTAGTTGATGTGTTTGTTGAGATGCCGCGGAGCGACGCTGCCTCCCGGGCCGAGGACGGTGATCCGGCTTTCGTGGAGGTGGCCGCGAAGGCTGTGGCCGGCGAAGGTGCCGGGACCCTCGAAACGCTTGTCATTGCCCGCCTCGGTGTTCGAGACGTAGACTTTGCCGCTCACCGGGTTCACCACCATGTTGTTGAGGATGGTGCCGACGCCCCGATAATACCCGGCGGTGCCGCCGAGCTGCGCTGGCGGATTGGCGTTCGCGTTGATGACGAAGACGTCCTTGTCGGGCAGCGAGAACCGGACTTTGTCGTCCCACACCCGGTTGAGCTCGTCGACCCAGTGGGTGCCGTTGAACTTGACGATGATCCCCACTTCCGGCCGAGGCACGCCCTCGGCGTTGGTGTTGGGCCCGGGCACGCCGCCCGCGGCTTCGCCACCGTTCGGGACCAGGACCTCGTGGATCGTCGTGGTGCGGTTTCCGGAGTGGAACCCCGCCGCGTAAACCTTGCTGCCGTCCGGGCTCACGGCCAAGGCGCGGGGAGTGTCGGTGAACAACGTGACGATGGTGAGCGGTGTACCGTTGAGCGTGCCGCCGAGGTGATCGGCATCGAAAACCCAGACGTCCGCGCGGCCCACGCCGGGAGTGGTGAGCTGGGGATCGTAAGGAACGTTCTGGCCGCGGTGGGCGGTGGTGATGAAGGCGCGGTCCCTCCGCGCGCCGCCGAAGACGATGTCGCGCGGCTCATCGCCCACCAGCAGGGTGCGCACGACGTGGCCGCTGTGCCCGCCTTGAGTCAGCTCGACGACGCTGACGCTGTCGGAGAGATGGTTGACGACCCAGATTTCGTTGTCGTTGCGCGCCGCGACGGCCACCGGCTCGAGGCCGACCGGAATGGAGACGAGAAGCTCCAGGCCGTTGTTCTTGATGCGAAAGACTTCGAGACGGTCGTCGGGTGTATTGGCAGCGAAGAGGAACTTCCCGCTCGGTGACAGCGCCAGAGGGCGGACCTGGCCGCTCTCGAAGACGGTGAAGCGTCCCGGTCGGGACTTGAAGTCGGCCAAGTGGGCTCCCGCCCCCGCGGCCCTTACGGGCACTGCGGCGACAAGACCTGCGAGGACCAACAGGGCAGTCAGAGATGAGGCAGAACGGCGTATGAGATAAGGCCTAGTCATAGACCCTCCTAAAAGGCGTTGCATCCGCTGCATCCTGGACCCTCAGAGGAAAGGGAGATTCGCGCTGGTGAGCCAAGGGGCAACGAATTGTCCAAACCTCTCAACGTCCGGGGTTCGGGATTTCCCTCACTCTGGGAGAAGAGGGAGAACGGCAAGACCGCCTCAGGCGCGTAGGGTGGTTCTAGGAGAGGGGCCGACTCGTTTTGCGGGACATCGTCACTGCGGCGGGTGCCGCAGCGCGGTGAGCGGCGTCGCCCGGCCTCCGGCAACCAGCCAGAGCTGATATCCCTCGGGCTCGCGGAAGGCGGCCACCACGAGCGCATCGCCGAGCGGCACCGGCGGCCCTTCTACGATGAACGGCTGGTCGAGGGTGCCGTCGGAAAGAGCTCGCGTTCCAGCCACTGTGCCGTCCGTCTCCCAGAGCTGGCGCTCGCCGTCGAGGCTGGTGGCGCCCAGCACCAGCCGGCCGCCGAGCACTGCGAAGCTCTTTTCGTCGGCCAGATGGAGAACGTCGTGAGGCTTCGTTCCCTGAGGAGTGCTGTCCGACTGCCACAGGCTGTGATCGATCGTTTCGAAGGCCTGCCGGCCGGCGACGGTAACTCCCGACATCCTGGTTCCCAGGCACTCGTATTTGTACGAGCACACCCGAACCAACTCGCGCAGCTTGTGCGTGCTCTCGTCCGTTCCGTACAGGGCTCCCAAGTAGTAGCCCGGCACGGGAACGAAAGTGGTCGAGCCGACCGATCCCAACCGGTCCGCAAAGAGGCTGAAAGACTCCACCCGCGCTCCCGTATAGGGGTGGGTGTGCTTGGGCTGGCCATCGGTCGCCCAGAGCCGGCCGCCGTCGGGAGCAAAGTACAGCAGGTCGCCACGCCAGCCGGCGACGTCGAGCGTCGTGGCGGAAAAAAGCTGGGCCGCACGCGGCGAGCCCAGCCGGCTGGCCCAGAGCTTCGACCGCTCGGTCCGGGTTACGAGGAACAGCGTCTCGCCAACCGGGTGGATCTCGACGAACTGCGCACCTTGGGGCAGGAGAGACAGGACTCGGTCTGCCGCCAGGTCATAGGCGAAGACGGCCTGGCGCGAACGAATCACCAGCCACTTGCCGGCCAGGCTGCCCATGATCGCCTGGTCGGTTGCCGTGAGCTGTGCCAGAGCGGACACCGGTCCCGTCCCCGCGGTTGTGCCGTCGGTCGACCAGATCCGGCAACCGGCCGGCGGGCAATTCTGGAAGAACAGCCGGTCGCCGATGATTTGAGGAGTGTCGATTTGACGGGTATTGCTGGCTGGGGGTGCCGGAGAGTAGGTGCCGAGGGTCAACCGAGGGCCCGACTCGGTCGCGGAGAAAAGCACTCTGTCGTATAGAGTGCCTGGTACGCGCGCCGTCCAGACCATGCTCTGGCCGATCTGGCCAAGGATTCGCACGTCGCCGCCTCCAGGCACGGGATCTCCGAGAGTGGGGACCCGCAGAGTCCCCGCGGCAGTGCCGTCCGTGCGCCAGACGCTCGGGGCTTCATCCGCGTCGGCAGCGACGAAGAACAGAACGCTCCCGAGGCGCGTGAGCTGCGCCGGTGGCAGGTCTGCCTCCCCGGGGAATGCGTCGTGGGCCGGTCTCGCCGCCGGCGTGCCGGAAACCGGTGCTCCGGCGATCCCCCAGGCCAGAAGGAGCCCGGGAACGAGCCGCCAGCCGCGATGTCCGAAAATTCTCATAACGATTGACAGGATAGCATGGCGCCGGTCGCCCCCGGGCGCGTTTGCGGGCAGCGCCGCCCACCCAAAACCCTCATCCCCTGCCCCTTCTCCCGCATGCCCTCACCGGGAGAAGGGGTCCCGGCTGGGGCGTTCTTGCTGTTCGTCCTCGATGTCCTTGATGTCCCTGGTGTCCTTTTCTTGGCTGTTAAGCGGCGCGCCCGGGATCGAAACCCCGGGCGCGCCGTGGGTTTGCGCTTTTAGTAGAGCCGCACACCTTGCAGCGTCGGGAACGCCGTGGAGGAGGCGCGGGAGAGGATGGCCTTCACGACGTAATAGTTGTTGGTGAAGTCGAAAGTCGTGGAGGTGCCGATGGCGCCCGTGAAGGCTTGCGTGCTCGCGCTGGCCGCCGATCCCACGGAGGCGATCAGGGTGACGGTACCGTTCGAACGGTTCACGGAGTAGAGCGTTGCAATCACGCCGTTGGTGACGTTCGCATTGTTGGCGAGGATTTCGAGCGTCGTCCACGTCGGGGCCGTCGTGTCGTCCAGGGTTACGTTGTAGCGCACGGTGATCGGCGTGGTCGAGGAAGACGACGAGGAGAAGCCGACGCTGCTGGTGCCGATCGTCGCGATCGAGATCACGGCCGGATCGATCGTGCCGGTGGAGCCGGTCGCGGTCCAAAGCTGGCCGGCATTGGCGGCCGAGAGGGTGAGGAGGAAGGCGGAGAACACGGAGAGAAGCAATGCTCGCATACAAAAACTCCTTTCAAAGCCACGTGGTGCTTTTCTATGGCCCGGTCTCTACGTGAAACCGGCGGCGGGTGCTTGTTTCACCCACTGAAAGCAAAGTAGCACTCCGCTACCCTAAAAGGTGGGAATATTTTTAAGTCAGCAAGATTGTACAAGCGGCGTCACGCGGCCGGCACGGGTAAGAGGACGGGAGAACCGGACCTCGACGCCTGAAATACTTCCGGCATGTCCGTCATAGAGAGACGAAGGGACAAGCCCCCAGGGTCAGAGGCCATTGCCGTCTCCTTGGGAAATCCATACCTGTTCAATGCTCTATCGGAAAGGGAGGATGTCATGCTGGAGATCCTGGTGCTCATTCATCTGACTCGGAAGAACGGAGGCATCGCGGAGAAGAAAGGGCATAGGCCCGGTCTGTACAAGTTACTGACCGTCCTGTTGTGGCTCGGTGGCGAGATCATCGGGGCCGTTCTCGGAGGGATCATGGCTGGCGAAGAGACGGCGCTCATCTACGTGCTCGCCCTGGTGGGAGCCATCGTAGGCGCCGGCCTGTCTCGCCTCATCGTGAACAGTCTGTCGTCTTTGTCCCCCGTGCAGACCGAGGTGTTCGACTGAGAGGGAGACCGCGCCGTAGCGCCGACGCCGCCCCTCGGCCTGGATGTCCAGACATCACTCTGGATCTGTCGACCCCGGAGCGACGCCGGGAGACAACCGCCTGGATCCCCAGACATCGCTCTGGATCGGCAGACGCCAGTCCGATGTCTGGAGACGCTGACCCAGGGTGAGCTGACAACGGCTTGGATCTCCCGACATCACTCTGGATCTGTAGACATCGGGGCGATGTCTGGAGACACCGCCCGGATCTCCAGACATCGCTCCGGATCGGCAGACGGCAGTTCGATGGCTGGAGACGGTGAACCAGGGTGAGCTGACATGGCTTGGATCTCCCGACATCACTCTGGATCTGTAGACATCGGGGCGACGTCTGGAGACACCGCCCGGACCTCCAGACATCGCTCCGGATCGGCAGACGCCAGTTCGATGTCTGGAGACGGTGACCCAGGGTGAGCTGACATGGCTTGGATCTCCCGACACCACTCTGGATCTGTAGACATCGGGGCGATGTCTGGAGACACCGCCCGGATCCCCAGAAATCGCTCTGGATTGGCAGGCGCCAGTTCGATGTCTGGAGACGCGGACTGTGGGTCCGACACCCGAAGAGAGCGGCTCTGCAGATGCCCCCGGTTCAATCCCGTCCATCGAACGCCGGGCCGAGCAGGACCTGCGTCCAGCGGGCCGGAGCATCTCTCCTACTGCCATGCACGCAGAACCACAGGCTGCATTGTCCCTGGTCGTCGCTCAGCGCCATCAGGTCTCCGCCACGCCCGGCCTTGGGTAGCGACGGACCCAGCCGCCCCGGCTCCGTGGCGACTGTCGGAATGAACGATTCTTGCTCCACGATGCGAGTGCGCGGTGCGGGAACGAGCTGAAGCTGCGCCGAACGCTCGGACGCGAAGACGCCACCGCGCCCGGTGGAGCCGGCGCCTTTGACACCGACCTGTCCCGCGCCGTAGACACCGGTCTCGCCGGCCTCGGCATAGGGGAGAGCGCGCACCTCGCCGGCGAAACCGATGACCCCGGTGCCGTGGACGATCTCGCCGCCCGCCGGATTCAGGGCTGAGCCACCTTCGCCGAC
>DASUEN010000197.1:0-2700 GCA_036275055.1 Thermoanaerobaculia bacterium | reverse complement strand
AACTTCTGGGTCGACCTGACGCGGACGACACTCTATATCCTGCTGCCGATGTCGCTCGTCCTCGCCCTGGTGCTCGTTTCGCAAGGAGTGGTGCAGACGCTCTCATCCTATAAAACCGTGCCGATGATCGAAACCGTCAAGGACGCCGACGGCAAGCCGGTGACGGAGCAGGTGATCGCTCTCGGGCCGGTGGCCTCGCAGGTGGCGATCAAGCACTTGGGGACGAACGGCGGCGGCTTCTTCAACGCCAACACCGCGCATCCTTTCGAAAGCCCGGCGCCGCTGACCGATCTCCTCGTCGTGCTCGCCGAGACGATGCTCGCCGCCGGCCTCTGTTACACCTTCGGCAAGATGGTAGGGGACACGCGGCAGGGGTGGGCCATCCTGGCGGCGATGATGATCGTCCTCGTCTCCTTCCAGGTTTTCGGCTACTGGGCCGAGGCGCAGGGGAACCCGCGCCTCGGCGCCCTCGGAGTGGACCAGACGGCCACCGCCCTCAATCCGGGCGGCAACATGGAAGGCAAGGAAGTGCGCTTCGGCGTGGCCCGCTCGGCCCTCTTCGCGGCGGCGACCACAGCGACCTCGACCGGCGCCGTCAATTCGATGCACGACTCCTTCACGCCGCTGGGCGGCCTGGTGCCGCTCTTCCTCATGCAGTTTTCCGAAACCATTCTCGGCGGCGTGGGCTCGGGGCTCTATGGCATGCTGATCTTCGTCATCGTCGCCGTGTTCATCGCCGGTTTGATGGTGGGGCGCACGCCGGAGTACCTGGGCAAGAAGGTCGAATCGTACGAGATCAAGATGGCCTCGCTCGTCGTCCTCATCATGCCGCTCGCCGTGCTGCTGCCGACGGCGGTGGCGGTGGTGACCGGCGCCGGCACGAAAGCGATCGCCAATCCCGGCGCCCACGGCTTCTCGGAAATCCTTTACGCCTTCTCCTCGATGGGGAACAACAACGGCAGCGCCTTCGCGGGGATCTCCGCCAACACGCCGTTCTACAACGTCACGGGCACCGTCGCCATGCTCGTCTCCCGCTTCTGGCTGGCGATTCCGACGCTGGCCATCGCCGGCGCCATGGCGAAGAAGAAGCAGGTGCCCCCCGGCCCGGGCACGCTGCCCACGCACACGCCGCTGTTCGTCGTGCTGCTGATCGGCGTCGTGGTGCTGGTCGGCGCGCTCACCTTCTTCCCGGCACTGGCGCTCGGCCCCATCGTTGAGCACCTGCAGATGCTGGCCGGAGGAAACTGACATGTCCAGACGCAAGACGTCTCTGTTCGATCCCAAGATCGTCCGTCAGGCGGTCAAGGATTCGTTCCGTAAGCTCGATCCGCGGTTGATGCTACGCAATCCCGTGATGTTCGTGGTGTACGTCGGCAGCATTTTGACCACGGGTCTCTTCGCCCAGGCCCTCACCGGCAAGGGCGAGGCGCCGGCCGGCTTCATCCTCGCCGTCTCCCTCTGGCTGTGGTTCACCGTACTCTTCGCCAACTTCGCGGAGGCGATGGCCGAAGGGCGGGGAAAGGCCCAGGCCGCGGCGCTGCGCAACACCCGCCGCACCACCGTCGCCAAACGGCTGGAAGAGCCGCGGCGCGACGCCGGGTACCTGGAGATCGCCTCCACCGAGTTGCGCAAGGGGGACGTCGTCCTCGTCGAGGCTGGCTTCACCATCCCCGGCGACGGCGAGGTGGTCGATGGCGTCGCCTCGGTCAACGAGGCCGCGGTGACCGGCGAGAGCGCGCCGGTGATCCGCGAGAGCGGCGGCGACCGCAGCTCGGTGACGGGCGGCACCCAGGTGCTCTCCGACTGGCTGGTGATCCGCATCACGGCCAATCCAGGAGAAACCTTTCTCGACCGCATGATCTCGCTAGTCGAAGGAGCCAAGCGGCAGAAGACGCCGAACGAGATCGCCCTGTCGATCCTGCTCGCGGGACTCACCCTGGTCTTCCTCATGGCCACCGTCACGCTGCTGCCGTTTTCGATCTACAGCGTCAAGGCCGCCGGATCGGGCGTGCCGGTGACGGTCACCGTGCTCACGGCGCTCCTCGTCTGCCTGATCCCCACCACCATCGGCGGCCTCCTTTCCGCGATCGGTATCGCCGGCATGGACCGCATGATCCAGGCGAACGTCATCGCCACCTCCGGCCGTGCCGTGGAGGCGGCGGGAGACGTGGACGTGCTGCTGCTCGACAAAACGGGAACGATCACCCTCGGCAACCGGCAGGCGACGGAATTCTTCCCTGCCGCGGGCGTGAGCGAAACGGAGCTCGCCGACGCCGCCCAGCTTTCTTCGCTCGCCGACGAAACTCCCGAGGGACGGAGCATCGTGGTGCTGGCCAAGGAGCGGTACCGCCTGCGCGAGCGCGACGTTCACGCCCTGGGCGCCCACTTCGTGCCGTTCACGGCGCAGACCCGCATGAGCGGCGTCGATCTCGCCGGCCGGCAGATCAGAAAAGGCGCGGCCGACGCCGTCGAGGCTTTCGTGGTGGGGCAGCGAGGGGCTTTCCCAGCCGACGTGCGCACGCGGGTGGAGGGGATCGCCACCACCGGCGGCACCCCTCTGGTGGTGGCGGAAGGCTCGCGCGTCCTCGGCGTGATCCATTTGAAGGACATCGTCAAAGGGGGGATTCGCGAGCGTTTCGCGGAGCTGCGGGGGATGGGGATCAAAACCGTGATGATCACCGGCGACAATCCTCTGACCGC
>DASUEN010000196.1:0-19696 GCA_036275055.1 Thermoanaerobaculia bacterium | reverse complement strand
CATCAACAAGGAAGGGGGGCTCGATCTCCAGTACGTGGGCGGCACGAGCCGGCAGCCGCTCAGCCCCAAGCCCATCAAGTTCTTCGGCGACGGGCCGGGCGGCATCTGGGTGGGCGCTCAGGCCACCATCCAGCGCTGGTTCGCCGATCCGCTCTACGACAATACCGGCGCCTGCTCCGACGATCCCAAACAGGCATGCACACTGCTCGACATCTCGAACTGCGCCCCCAACGCCACTTGCGATGTGAGCGCCGGCCTCTGTTCCGATAACGGAGCGAAGTGCACCGCCTCCAACCGGGCGGCCTGCGGGGTGGTAACGGCCGAGTGCATTCCGTTCCACGACCGGACGCTACGCACCGTCTTCACCCATGACCACTTCGGTCCCTCGACGCACCAGCAGGCAGGCCTGTACGCCGGCTTGGTGGTGGAGCCCAAGGGCTCACTGTGGCGCGAGAACCAGAACGGCAACGTCTTTGGTGGCTTTGATCCGGCGACCGGCAAGATCGTAGACAAGCGGTTCGACGGCGGCCCGACGACGTGGCAGGCGGTCATCGAGACCCGTGACCAGAAGGAGAGCTTCCGGGAGTTCCTGGTCGAGTTGCAGGACTCCACGCTGATGTACTGGCCGTTCGGCGTTCGCGACTTCATCCTCGATCCACAGGATCCGAGCTGGAAGCAGCAGTTCGCAAAGGAAGACACCCGGCCGTGCAAGCCCGGGGAGCCCTGCGGCTTCTGCGGCAACGACGGGGTGTGCGTCAAGGAGAAGAGCGGGCAGATCCCCGAGACGCCGACGCTGTGCGACGTGAGCACGGTGGGTTTGCAGCCGCCCTCTCCGGTCCGCACCTGCCCTTCCGGGACCACCTGCCGGTTGAGGACGGGTTTCCTCAAGGCCTGCACCTCCGAGCCCGCGGGCTTCAAGGATTGCTCGGGCCAGGCCTACGACGCTGCCAATCCGAAACGCAAGGGCGTCTTCAAGTCGTGCAACCTGCTCGTCGGGATCCCCGACGCGTCCTGGAACGCCTGGGCTCAGACGCCCATTGATCCGCCCATTGATAAGGAAACGAACCAAGTGGTCCCGGAGGTCATCACCTTCTTCGGGGCCACGAACAACTTCTCGTTCAACTACCGCAACGAGCCGCTCTTCCCGCGCATCGTGGACCCGTTCAAAGGCACCATCCTGCAGAGCAAGGCGGGCGATCTGGCCTACGTGTACAGCTCCGATCCTTCGATCTCGCGCCCGAATCCCCGCGGCTCGGCCTGCTCGGGCAACCTCTGGCAGCCCTGTGACGCGAGCCATACCTGTCCCTTCGATGCCGGGGCCTGCCAGCCGGTCAACTTCTGCTCGGACAACTACGCGCTCTGCACGGCAGGGAACATGACGCTCTGCAAGGATAAGGACAAGGCCACGTGCGACCAGACCTCTCCTTACCCGGCGCTCACGGCAGGGGTTCAGCCCGGCGATCCGTTCACGCCGCTGTTGCGGGCCTACCCCGGAGACGATGTCCAGTTGCGGACGCTGACGGGCGCCCACCTCAACCCGCACAACTTCACCATCCAGGGTCTCAACTGGCTGATGCAGCCCTCGTTCGTGGATTCCGGGTGGCGCAACAGCCAGGTCATGGGTATCTCGGAGCATTTCGACCTGATCTCGCGGCTGCCCGCCGCCTCCGCGAGCGGCACCACCTCGGACTTCCTCTATCAGCCGGGCGCGGCGGCCCTCGAGCAATCCGCGGGGAACTGGGGGATTATACGGACCTACGGCCAGCAGCAGGCGGATCTCTTCCCGGTGCCGAACAACGCTCCCTCCGCCAAGTCCTTCGACATCTGTCCCAAGACCCAGCCGAAGGGGACCCGGGTGCGCACCTACAACGTGGTGGCCGTGCGCGAGACCCTGACCTACAACCAGGGCCTCTCGGATGCCAAGGGGCTCGTCCTCTACCGGTGCCCGGCCGGCACTCCGCTGGCGAGCTGCGCGCCGTCGTCGAACTGGACTCCGACGCCGCTCGTTCTACGTGCCGGGGCCGGAGACTGCATCAAGGTGAACCTGCGCAACGCGATCCCGTCCAACACCCAGATCAAGGGAGCCTCCGACCTGCAGTTGCCGATCCCCGCCGGGTGCCGGAACGCCGACTACCCTCCGGATCCTGCGCCCCAAAGCTGCGTGTACAAGTCGATAGATCCGAGCTGCGTGATAAATGATCCGAAGTGCGGCCAGAAGGGCCACCAGCTTTGTTGCTGCTGCCTGCCTTCCAACACCTCTCTGCAGGTTGGCCTGCGGCCCCAACTCGTGAGCTTCGACGTGCGGACGAGCGGCGGGGTGAACGTCGGTTTGAACCCGGAGCAGACCGCCGGACCCGGAGAGGTGGTCTCCTATTCCTGGTACGCCGGCAATCTTGACTCTAAGGCAACGACGGATGACAAGCGTTATATCCCGATCGAGTTTGGTAGTGCCAACCTGCTCCCCCCAGACGTGCTGAACCAGTACGGGCACGGCCTGTTCGGCGCCCTGATCGTCGAGCCCTTCGGCTCGACAGGATGGGAGGACGGCGGCACGACGGCCGAGGTGACCGAGCCGGACGGCTCGAAGTTCAAGGAGTTCGTGGTCTTCACGCAGGACAACGTCCCCATGCAGGGAGGCGTGATCGAGGGCGCCAACTACGCCTCGGAGCTCTTGGGGGCTCCTCCCGCTCGCCTCTGCGATACGTGTTCGCCCTCCGACTTCTCCTGCCTCTACACGAACAAGCCGTTCTCGGGCACTCCGGACAGTTGCAACCCGTCGAGCTTCACTCCGGTGACGCCCATCTTCACGGCCTGCGCTGGCGAGTCGGTGCGCTTCCGCTTGCTGCACCCGGGCGGCATCAACACGGATCAGGTGTTCGAGATCTACGGCCACAACTGGTCCGAGTCCCCCTACATGACGGCGTACGACCACTGCGAGGCGCCGACCACTCAGACCAACCTGTGGGCCTCACAGAAGCAGGGCACCACGAACCTGTGTGCCAATGAGCCGTACACGCTAGCGAAGTTGAAGCCTACAGACCAGGCCAAGGGAGGCTGGCAGGCGAGCCTCAATGCCTGGCAGGGCTCGCACATGGGGCACGGCCCGTCGAACCACCTCGACATCCTGATCCCGCAGGCCGGCGGCCCCTTCAAGCAAGCTGGAACCTACCTGTACCGCACCTACCCGGCCATGCATTTCCAACTCGGCCTCTGGGGTTGGTTCAATGTGGTCCAATGTCCCCAGAAGGCCAAGCCTGATACGGCGCTGAAGAACCAGTGGCAGGGAGGCGGGCAATAGTTGAAGCACCTTGCTGACGGCCAATCCGTCGGAGAAAAGATCTGTGAGGTCGGGTACACACCTCGTGAGGCCGGACACTATCATGTGGTGGTGGAGTCCTTCTCCCAGAATCTGTCATTCCATCTCTCGTCGTGGGCGATCCAGCGGATATCCCAGGCGGCGGCACCGAACCTCTAGGATGCAAGTCTCCCCGGTTCAGGTCGCCTATGATGCCATCGCCCTGGAGTACGACGCACAGGTGGCGCCGTCCTCCTGGGTGCGTGAGCGGCTGTGGGAGCGGCTCGACGCTCTTTTTCCCGCGGGCTCGCGGGTGTTGGACGTCACCGCCGGCACGGGACTCGACGTGCTTCACCTCCTGGGGCGCGGCGTGGCCGTGACCGCGTGCGACCTCTCGCCGGGGATGCTGGCGCGCCTGGCGGCGAGGGCCCCCTCGGTGCCGAGGGTCGTTGCCGACTTCAATCGCCTGGAGGAAGCGGGCCTCACCGGCCCCTTCGACGGCCTGATCTCCACCTTCGCCGGCCTCAACGCCGCGGCGGACCTCTCCGGCTTTGCCCGCGCCGCGGCCCGGCTCGTCCGGCCCGAGGGCGTCCTCTTCCTGCACGTCCTCAATCCGCGGCGGCCCCGGCGGAAAACGAGGACTCTGAACGTCCGCATCGCGGGCGTCGAGGTGCCGCACCGGCTCTGGACGCCGCGCGAGCTCGCGGGCGTCTTCGCCGTGGGTTTCGGGCGCTCGCGGCTCCGTGGACAGGGTATCCTGCGTCCCGTGGAAGACGCGGGCGCTTTCGCCGGCCGCGACCGCTGGGAGCGGCTCCTCTCGGCGCTGCCCGTCGCCCGCGGCGGCGGGACTTTCTATACACTGGAGCTGATCCGGCATGGCTGACGTCCTCCTCGCCCACTCGTTCTTCCTCAAGAACGACCCCAAGCAGGTCGAGAAGATGCGCCCCTATGCGCCGCTCGCGACGCTGTTCGCCGCCGCCAACCTGCGCGCGGCGGGATACGAGGTGGCGCTCTTCGACGCCATGCTGGCGGCGGGGGAGGAGGAGCTCGCCGCCGTGCTCCAGCGCCACCGGCCGCGCTTCGTGGTGCTCTACGAGGACAGCTTCAACTTTCTGTCCAAGATGTGCCTCGACCACGCGCGCGCCGCCGCCTGCCGCATGAGCCGCATGGCGCGCGACCACGGCGCCACCGTGCTCGCCGCCGGCTCCGACCTCTCGGACCATCCGCTGCCGTTCTTCTCGGCCGGCGTCCAGTATGGCCTTGCCGGCGAGGCGGACCACACCGTGCGCGAGCTGATCGATACCCTCTCCGGCCGCTCGCCGAAGCCGCTCGAGGAGATCGCCGGGCTCGCCCTGCCGGACGACCGGGTCCCGGGCGGCGTGCGGCGGACTCCCCCCCGCGAGCCCGAGCGCCACCCGGACGTCTTCCCCCTGCCCGCCTGGGACCTCCTCGACGCCGAGCGCTACCGCGCGGCCTGGCGCGAGGCGCACGGCTACTTCAGCTTGAACCTGGTGACCACCCGCGGCTGCCCGTTCCACTGCAACTGGTGCGCGAAGCCGATCTGGGGGCGCCGCTACGCCATGCGCTCCCCGGCCAACGTCGCCGAGGAGATGGCCCTGGTCAAGCGCACGCTCGCTCCGGACCATCTCTGGTTCGCGGACGACATCTTCGGCCTCCAGCCGCGGTGGGTGGCCGAGCTGGCCCGCGAGGTGGAGGCGCGGGACGCGCGGGTGCCCTTCACCATCCAGTCGCGCGCCGATTTGATGACGCCCCTGGCCGTCGAGGGGCTCGCCCGCGCCGGCTGCGCCGAGGTGTGGCTCGGCGCCGAGAGCGGCAGCCAGAAGGTCCTCGACGCCATGGACAAGGGGACGCGGGTGGAGCAGATCGCCGAGGCCACCCAGCGCCTCCAGGAGGCGGGGATCCGCGCCTGCTGGTTCCTCCAGTTCGGCTACCCGGGGGAAACGCTGGAGGACGTGCTCGCCACCGTGCGCATGGTGCGCGAGCACCTGCCGGACGAGATCGGGGTCTCCGTCTCCTATCCGCTGCCGGGCACCCGCTTTTTCGCCATGGTGCAGGCCGAGCTGGGGGAGAAGACCCGCTGGCAGGACAGCAACGACCTCGCCATGATGTTCCAGGGCACCTATCAAACGCCTTTCTATCGCAAGCTGCGCCAGGTGCTGCACCGCGAGGTCGACCTGCGCAACCGCCAGCGGCGGGAGGGCGGGGACCTCGGGAACGTTCGAGCCGAGCTGGACGCCATCGCCGGCGACTGGCTGGAGCTCGGCCGGCTGGAGGCCTCCTGCCGCAGCGCCGAGCCCACCGCGGTCTACAAAGGTTACGAATCCCTTCCGCCGCCCGACCTCTCCAAGGCGTGGAATTGACGCCGGGGCCGACGATGCCGGACCTCCTCCTTGCGCACGGCTACTTCCTCGCCGAGGACGAGAAGGAGCGGGAGATCATGAAGCCCTATCCCACCCTGGGGCTGCTCTATCTCTCCTCCTACCTGCGCCGGCAGGGGTTCGAGGTGGAGATGTTCGACACCACCTTCGCCACCCGCGAGGAGCTTCTCGCCAGGCTTGCCCAAGGATCTGGAGTCATCGGGCTCTACACCAACCTGATGACGCGCCGGCCGGTGCTGGAGATCGTGGCGGCGGCGAAGGCTCACCGGTGGACCGTGATCCTCGGCGGTCCCGAATCCGCCGGCTATCCCGAAGAGTACCTGGCCCGCGGCGCCGACGTGGTGGTGATTGGAGAGGGGGAGGAGACGATGGCGCAGCTCCTGCCGGCTCTCGCGAAGAGCGGTCCCCATCGCCTGCACGGAGTCGCCGGCACGATTTTCCGCGACGAAGCGGGGACGGTCGTCCACAACCCGGAGCGGGACCAGATCGCCGATCTCGACTCCCTCCCCTGGCCCGACCGCGAGCGTATCGACCAGGAGCGCTATGTGGAGGTCTGGCGGACGCATCACGGCATGGGGAGCGTCAACCTCATCACCGCCCGCGGCTGCCCCTACAAGTGCCGCTGGTGCTCGCACGCCGTCTTCGGCTTCAGTCACCGCCGCCGCAGCCCGCGGGACGTGGCCGCCGAGGTGGAGCACGTCCGCGACCGCTACCAGCCGGACCAGGTGTGGTACGCGGACGACGTCTTCACCATTAATCATCGCTGGCTCTTCGACTACGCGGCGGAGCTCGACCGGCGCGGGCTTCGTCTCCCTTTCGAAACCATTTCCCGAGCCGACCGCATGATGCGGGAGGAGGTGCTCGAAACCCTCGCCCGCATGGGGTGCTACCGCGTGTGGATCGGCTCGGAGAGCGGCAGCCAGCGCATCCTCGACGCCATGGAGCGCGGGGTGACGGCAGAGCAGGTGCAGTGGGCCACCAAGGCCGCCCAGCGCCACGGCATTCAGGTGGGGATGTTCCTGATGTGGGGGTACGAGGGGGAGACCCTGGAGGACATGGCGGCGACCGTCGAGCACGTCAAGAAGGCGAATCCGGACGTGTTCTTCACCACCGTGGCCTATCCGATCAAGAACACCGGCTACTTCGAGGACGCAGGCGGCCGGGTGGTTGCACCGAAGGCGTGGGAGGAGGCGACGGACCGGGATCATAAAATTATCGGCCGCCACTCCCGGAGTTATTACAAGCAGGCCGACCGCTGGCTGCGTAGCGAGGTGGCGGCGCACCGGGCGGAAGATCCAGCTTTGGCGGCGGCGCAGCGGGCCGAGGCCTTGGTGGCAAGGGAGGCCATGGCAGGCCTGGCGGGGGAGGTGGAGGCGTGAAGACCCTGTCCCAGGGCTTCGACTCCCTGGCCGCCGATTACGACGCCCATTTCACCGCCACGCCGCTCGGGACCCTCTTGCGCCAAGCCGTGCAGCGCCGCCTGGACGTCCGCTTCGCGCCGGGCGACCGCGTTTTGGAGCTGGCGTGCGGCACGGGGGAGGACGCCGCCCATCTCGGCCGCCGGGGCGCTCAGGTGCTGGCGACCGACGCCTCGGAGGCGATGGTGGAGCGGGCGCGGGCCAAGGTGGCGGAGCTTCGCGGGACGGTCGAGGTGCGGCAATTGGCGATCGAGGACCTGGCGTCGCTCTCCGGTCCCTTCGACGGCGCCTTTTCCAATTTCGGCGGGCTCAACTGTGTCGAGGACCTGGCGGCGGTGGGGCGGACCTTGGCGGATCTGCTGCGGCCCGGCGCCTCGGTTCTGCTTTGCGTCATGGGGCCCGTGGTCCCGTGGGAGTGGGCCGGGTTCTTGCGTCGGGGTGAGCCCGGAAAAGCCTTTCGCCGGCTGCGGCGCGGGGGCGTCGAGTGGAGGGGGATCACCGTCCGCTATCCGGCTCCCGCGGCCCTGCGGCACGCGTTCGCTCCCGCGTTCCGTCCCTTGCGACTCAGTGCCGTGGGCGCATTGTTGCCGCCTACGGAATGGGAGGGCTGGGCGACGCGCCATCCGCGCCTCTCCGCCGCCCTCGCGCGCTGGGAACGGCGGCTCGAAACGGTGCCGCCTTTGCCGTGGCTTTCCGATCACTACCTGCTGGAGCTGGCGCGGCGATGACCCTCCTGGCTCCCCGGCCCCTACCGGACTCGCGAGAGGCGCCGCCCCTGCCGCGCGTCGATCCCATCGCGCGCCTGCCGATCCTCATCCTCTTTCCCCACAGCCGCTGCAATTGCCGCTGCCTGATGTGCGACATCTGGCGGGAAACGCGGCGCGAGGAGCTGACGGCGGCGGACGTCGAGCGCTGGCTCACCGGTTGGCGGGCGCTGGGCGTCGAGCGCGTGGTGCTCTCCGGTGGCGAGGCGTTGCTCCACTCCCATTTGTGGGAGGTCTGCGGCCTGCTGCGCGAGGCCGGCATCGGCATCACCCTCCTCACCACCGGCCTCTTGCTGGCGCGCGACGCCGCGGCGCTGGCCCGCGTCTGCGACGACTTGGTGGTGAGCCTGGACGGGCCGCGCGAGGTGCACGACCGTATTCGCAACGTGCCTCACGCCTTCGACAAACTCGCAGCGGGAGTGAATGCCGTCCGCGCCGCCGCACCCGGGATCGCCGTCTCCGGCCGCTGCACCGTGCAGCGTGCCAACTGTCAGGATCTGCGGGCCACGGTCCGCGCCGCCCGGGAGTTGGGGCTCGATCGCATCAGCTTCCTCGCCGCCGACGTCTCCAGTGAAGCGTTCAACCGCCCCGGCGGCTGGGACGGCACGCGCGCCGCGGAGGTGGCTCTCCGCCGCGAGGACCTGCCGGTCCTGGCAGAGGAACTGGACGCCCTCGCCCGGGAGCATGCGGAAGATTTCGCCCGCGGTTTCATCGCCGAGAGCCTGGAGAAGCTCGAGCACCGCCTGCTGCGCCATTTCGCCGCGCTCTTGGGAGAGGGAGATTTCGCGCCCGTCGAGTGCAACGCCCCCTGGGTCTCCGCCGTGGTGGAGGCGGACGGCACCGTGCGCCCCTGCTTCTTCCAGCCGCCGCTCGGCAATCTGTATCGATCAGAAAGCCTGGCGGCGGTCCTCAACTCGGCTGAGGCGATCGCCTGGCGCCGCGGGCTCGACACGGCGCGCGATGCCACCTGCCGGCGCTGCGTCTGCTCGCTGGCCTTGCGAGAGGTTCCAGCATGAAGCGCCAGCGGGTGGTCCTTTACAATCCGCGGGCGGTCTTCTACACCATGCCGCTCGCGCTCGTCGCCGTGGGCTCGCACCTCGATCCCGAGCGCTACGAGGTGCAGATCGTGGACGGTCGCCTCGAAGCCGATCCAGTGGCCGCCGTGCGCGCTCATCTCGACGGCGCGCTCTGCCTGGGAGTGACCGTGCTCACAGGCGCGCCGATCGCGGACGCGGTCGCGGTCTCCCGGGCCGCCAAGGCGTACCGGCCGGATCTGCCGGTGGTCTGGGGCGGCTGGCATCCGTCGATGTTCGGCCGCGAGTGCCTGAAGGAGCCGAGCGTGGACGTCACCGTGCAGGCGCAGGGGGAAATCACCTTCCATGAGATTTGTGATCGGTTGGCGGTGGGGGAGAGCGTCCACGACCTCGACGGCTGCCCCGGCTGCGTGTATCGCACGGCGGACGGCGAGATCCGGCAGAATCCGCCGCGCCCGCTCGCGGACTTGAACCGCCTGCGCCCCCACGACTACCGCCTGCTGCCGGTCGAGCGTTATTACGATTTGAAGGGGAGGCGCCAGCTCGATTACATCTCTTCCCAGGGTTGCGCCTTCCGCTGCACCTTCTGCGCCGATCCGTTCATCTACAACCGCAAGTGGGCGGGGCTCGCTCCCGAGCGGATGGGGGAGGAGATCGGCGAGCTCTGGCAGCGCTACCGTTTCGAAGACCTCTCCTTCCAGGACGAGACGTATTTCACCTACGTGCCGCGCGTCGAGGCGGTGGCGGGGGAGATCCTGCGCCGCGCCCTGCCCATCACCTGGGCGGCGACGATGCGGGCGGATCAGGGGGACCGCCTTCCCGAAGAGGTGATGGCCACTTGCCGGCGCTCGGGGTTGCGGCGCGTGCTGATCGGCGTCGAATCGGGATCGCAGGAGATGATCGACCGTATCAAGAAGGACATCAAGGTCGAGCAGGTGCTGCGCAGCGCCGAGAAATGCCGGCGCCATGGCGTCAAGGGGATCTTCCCCTTCATCGTCGGCTTCCCCGGCGAGAGCGACGAGAGCGTCAGCGCCTCGCTCGCCCTCGCCAAGCGCCTGCGGGCGATGTCGCCGGAGTTCGAGACGCCGATCTTCTATTTCAAACCGTATCCCGGCTCGCCGATCACCGACGACGCTGTGCGCGACGGCTACGTCCTTCCCGCCGATCTCGACGAATGGTCGCGCTTCGACTTCATCGGCTCCGCCGGTCCCTGGGTGAGCCGGGAGAAGCATCGCCTCATCGAGCGCTTCAAGTTCTACCAGCGCATCGCCTGGAATTCCGGAAAACCCTGGGCTCAGCCCGCCCGCGCCCTGGCCCGCTGGCGCCTGGAGCGCGACACCTACGGCTGGCCGGTGGAGAAGGTGGTCAGCGACTGGCTGTGGCCGCAGCCGGAGATGTCGTAGGGAGATCGATCAGGAGGTTGGCTTGTGCCGCCGGAGGATTCGTCCGTTCGGACCGTTTTCTCCGATCCCGAGACCCCCGTTTGTCCCCCAAAGAGGACGTTTTTCCGACGATCCACCCTAGGAGTCCGTGCATTTTAGCCCGGCATCGACTTTGCGTAGGGGCTCAGGTGCAGTTAAACCTTTTTCGATGAGGAGGAGGTATGAGTTTCTCCTTACGATACAGAGTGGCGATCGAGCCCCTCTCCCTGCTGCTCTTCTCCCTGCTGGCGGCTCCGGCGCTCGCGGCCGATCCGCCGACGGCTCCGGCGCTCCCGGCGCAGCCCTCGTTCGGCTCCTCGATCGACGTCCGCGTCGTCAACGTCGAGGCCGTGGTCACCAACCGCAAGGGGGAGCGGGTGCGTGGGCTCGCGGCCCGGGACTTCCGCGTGCTCGTGGACGGCAAAGAGGTGCCCATCGACTACTTTACCGAGGTCGAGTCCGGGCAGGCAGCCTCGCCGCCGCAGGCCGCCGCTTCCGGCGGGGAAACCCCATCCGCGCCGGCTCCCGCTGCGATGGCGGCCCCCGGTGAAGCGGTGGGCACCAACTACCTGGTCTACATCGACGATCAACTCTCCATCGCAGCGCTGCGCAACCAGACGTTGAAGCGGCTGGCCGCCGATCTCGGCCGCTTGGGGCCTCACGACCGCATGGCCGTCCTCTCCTTCGACGGCCACAAGATCAACCGTCTGAGCGACTGGACCGGCGACCGGAAGGTTTTGGCGCGGGTGCTCGCCGAAGCTCAGGAGCGCCCCACCTTCGGTCTGCTGGCGCTGGCCGGATTACGCTCCGAGGGGAACGACCGCGAGCTGGTGCAGAAAGCCGGACCGGAGACGCGCGCCTTCGAGCAAGGCCAGGAGCGCTCCTCCAGCGACAAGCTGGCCGAAAGACCCTCCGGCGGCGACGACCCCGAGCTGGCGCAGGAACCCAGCTTGCCGACGATGTCCCTGGGCGGCGGGATCGGGTTGGGGATCCGGGCCGTGGTGGCGGCGATGCGCGGCACTCCGGCTCCGGCGGGACGCAGGGTGATGCTGCTCCTCAACGGCCCCTGGGGGTTCACCGAGCCGCCGCCCCCCGACCGCGGCGCGCCCAGCGCGTTCAACGTCCCCGAGCCGGAAAAGATTTTCGCCGCGGTCTACGAAACCGCGAACCTCCTCGGCTACACCCTCTACACGGTCGAGCTCCACGGCATGATGCTGGATTCCTGGAACGACGCCGGCTCCATGGGGCCGGTGTCCCACGACTTCATCACCACCGACTTCGAGCGCAGCGTGCACGACAGTCTGGAAGTGATGGCCCGCGAGACCGGCGGCAAGGCGATGCTCAACTCGGCGCGCCTGAATGCTTTCGAGCGGGTCACGGCGGACACCAGCGCCTACTACTGGCTGGGTTTCACGCCCCAGTGGCGGGCCGACGGCAGGCATCACGACGTCCGGGTCGAGGTGCGGCGGCCGGGGCTCGCGGTCCGCTCGCGCAGCGGCTTCTCCGACCTCTCGCGGGAGACGGAGGCGCAGGTGCAGGCCGAGAGCCGGCTGCTCTATGGCAGCACCGGGGCCGACCGCCCTCTGCTGGTGACCCCCGGTGCCCTGCGGCGGTTGAGCATGCTGAAGCAGGAGCTGCCAGTGACCGTAGAGGTTCCGGCCGACGCCCTCGTGCCGCAAGTGGAGGAGGGCACCTGGACCCTGACAGGCACGCTCTCCATCGTCGTTTTGGACAAGAACGGCGAAAACCCGCGCTGGCAGACGCTGCCGGTGCGCTTCAGCGCCAATCGGCTGCCGCCAGCCGGCGCCAAGTCGAGCCTGCAGGCGCGTCTCAAGCTGCCGCGCTCCGCCCGCAAGGTCATCTTCGCCCTTGGTGGCGAGCACGGCGAGGTCCGCGCCTGGACACAGCTCGACCTCGGAAAGGTTGGGCGGGAGTGAAGCCCTACACGCTCTCCCGCGCCGGCTCCCGCAGCGGGATCACCCGCTTCGCGAGCCGCAGCTCCCAGGGATCGTCGTAGCGGCCTTTCTCGTAGCGCCGCCTCGCCAGGCCGCGCAGCAGCGCCTTGCCCCAGGCGGGGGTGCGATAGTCCTGCACGGTGGGGAAGCGGCAGCCGAGGACGGTGGAGAAGTCCTGCACCCGCTGGCGGAGACGCGGGGTGAGCCAGGGCGCGTCCTGGTGGCAGACGTAGCGAATCCAGCGCGGCTCGGTCCACTCCTCGGGCGTGGTGGGGAGGGGCGGACCCTCGGGGCCGTAGCGCTCCAGGGTGGGGAGGCGGACCGCGCCGCGCGCCGTCGATGCGGCCACGGTCGCAGGATCGCGCTGCGGTGTGGGACTGTAGAAATAAAGGATGACCTCGCACTCGGGGTGCACGGCCTTCAGGCCCTTGATCAGCTCGAAGGTCTTCTCGATCTCCCCTTCCGGGTCCTCCGGTCCGCCGAGGACGAAGGAGAGCTCGGGCGTCACGCCGTGGGCGCGACAGAGGCGCACGGCTTCGAAGGTGTGCTCGACGCGGCTCCCCTTCTTCATCGACCGCAGCACGGAGTCGCTCGCCGCCTCGGCGCCGATGTAGGCCATCTTCAGCCGGCTGCGGCGGATCAGCTCCCAGGTTGAGGGCGCGAACTCGGCCAGCGTATCCGCCCGGGCGTAGCACCACCAGGGCATGGCGAGGCGGGCCAGCGCCTCGAGGATGGGGACGCTCGTCTCCTCGCGATCGAAGAAGTTGTTGTCGTAGAACTGGGCCGCCGTGGCCCCCCAGCGGTCGCGCAGGAGGGTGAGCGCGGCGGTGAGCCGTGCCGGAGTGTCCAGCCGGGTGAGGCCGTTGAACATCGAGACCACGCCGCAGAAGGTGCAGCGGTAGCGGCAGCCGAGGGCCGCCTGGTGCACGGCCGTGCGCGTCCCCATGAAGCTCGGGCGGAGGTAGCGGTCCATGTCGGCGGCCACGCGCTCGTAGGGGAGGGGAGGGAAAGAGTCCGGCGACTGGAAGGCGCGGTCCGGGTTGTGGCGCACCTCGCCGCCGTCCTTCCAGGTGAGGCCGGCGATCCCGGCCAGCCCAGACGGGCCGTCCCGCAAGGCGGCCAGAAGCTCGCGCAGCGTCGTCTCCCCCTGGCCGCGCACCACGTAGTCCACGTAGGGCGCGTTGATCGCCGCCTCGGGGTAGAGCGTGGGGAAGTAGCCGCCCCAGGCGATCGGGACCCGCGGGTGAGCCGCCCGCACCGCCCGCGCGATCGCGATGGCCGGCGCCACCTGCGGCCCGGGCATCACCGTGATCCCCACGAGGTCGCAGGGACCCGCCGCCAGCTCGCGCAGCACGGTGCCGTGCGCATCCGGATCGACGTTGCCGTCGACGATCCGGTAGTCGTGCTCCCCCTCCAGCACCGCCCCCAGGGCGAGGAGCGAGAGGGGCATGCGCACCGCTTTGGGCGGACACATGCGGGGATTGACCAGGAGGACTCGGCCCTTCATGGCCCGGCCCTCCGCACCGCGTACACGGTCACCACCTCGTTACCGAAATCCTGCCGCACCACGGTCTCGATCCCGAACCCGCTCGACCGCAGCGCGGCGAGCAGGGTCTCGCCATCGCCGTCCGTGGACAGGCAGAGGAGCGCGGTCCCCCGGTCCGCCAGCGCCGCAGGGAGGCCGGCCGCGAAGCGTTCGAGGACGTCGGTGCCGCGCCAGGCGCGGTCGAGGTCGCTCGCCGGCTCGCCGCGAAAGAAGGGGGGATTGAACAGCACGAGGTCGAAGCGCTCGCCGGCCACGGGGGAGAAGAGGTCGCCCTGCCGCACGTCGATCCTCTCCTCTTGGCCGTGAACGAGAGCGTTGATGCGGGCGCAGCGCACGGCCTGGGGATTGACGTCCACCGCCACGGTCTGGAAGCCGCGCCGGGCGGCGAAGACGGCGCCCACGCCGCTGCCGGTTCCCAGGTCCAGAACCCGGATTGGGTCCGCTCGGCATGGCTCGGTGGGCGTCCACGACGCCACGGCGCGCGCCAGCAGCGAGCCCGTGCGATAGACCGCCGGATTGAACACCTCGGGGAGAACCAGCAGGGGCACGCCGTCGATCTGCTCCAGGGCGACGCACCCGAGCCGCCGGCGGAGGATGGGCCGCCAGAGGGTGTAGGCGAGGGAGGAGGCCAGCCGCGTCACGGCGTTCATGGCGGATCGGCTGTACCCTACCAGAGGGTGCCATGAGGCGCAAAGGGGACTGGACGCCATCCTCCCCTCTGGTATGATGCCGCCTTCGTGCAGTGACCGGACCTCATGGGCCCCGCGCCCGTCCCTTGGAGAAGACCCTTTTCGGGAGTTTGTCGATGAATCAACGTCTGACCCGCAAGGAGATCAAGCGCGACGACTTCACCTCGGCGGTGGGCCGGGGAGTCGAGTACGCGGAGAGCCACGTCATGACCATCGTCTATGCGGTGGTCGGCGTCCTGGTCCTGGTGGCCCTCGGCGTCGGTATCTACTACTGGCGCTCGCACCAGGCGCAGGCGGCAGGGGAGGCCCTGGCGAAGGCGGTGAAAGTGTACCTGGCCCCGGTCGTGACCACCGGCGCCAAGCCGGACGATCCGGCGGAGCCGAGCTTCCCCACGGAGGAAGCGCACCGGGCCGCGGCCAAGAAGGCGCTGGAGAAGGTCCGCTCCGACTACGGCTCCACCGACGCGGCCGACGTCGCCCACCTCTACCTGGCGCAGATCGCCGCCGAGGAAGGGAAGCTCACCGAGGCACGCAAGATCTGGCAGGACTTCGTCGATGCCCACCCGAAGCAGATGCTGGGAGCCGAGGCGCGCTTGAACCTCATCCACCTCGACCGCCAGCAGGGGAAGGGGGAAGAGGTGGTCAAGGAGCTGCGTGCCATGCTGGAGAAGGGTGACAACCCGGTGCCGCAGGACGCGCTGCTGCACGAGTTGGGGGTGACCCTGGAGCAGCTCAAGCGTCCGCAGGAGGCGGTGCAAGCCTATCAGCGGATTTTGGACGAGTTCCCGCAGTCCCCCTACCGGCAGGAAGCGCAGCAGAAGGTGACCGCCCTCGATCCGGCCCGCGCCGCCTCGCCGTTCGGCGGGCTCTCGGGTCTGCCCGGCTTCCCCGGCTAGCCTGCCGCAGGTTCCGCCGCGGGCTTGCTGCCCAGCAGGCTGTCCCGGCCCTCCCGGAACTGGCGGGCGACGTAGTCGCGCAGCTTCGCGGGGTCCAAGTCCAGCAGGGTGCCGCCGGACTCGAAGTGGTGGATGAACGTGTGGCCGACGGCATAGGTGGACGCCGACGCGAACAACGGCATCGCGGCCGCCCCCACGAGCGGCCCGACGACGGGGATCGCCTTGAGTAGCGAGCGCACCGGTCCCCAGGCGAGCTTGGTGGGGACGATGCCGCCCAACAGCGCGCTGATCAGCGCCTTCCCCTCGTTTTCCGAGAACGGTTCGCCGTAGACGTCGCAAAGCGACCTCAGCATCCTGATCTGCACCGTGCTGATCGCCGCCAGGTCGATGATGGGCAGCGGGATCAGGCCGAAGCCGAAGGACCAGCGAACGGCGCCATCCACCACCTCTTCCGCCCGCCTGCGGGTTTCGGATACCAGACTTTCCGTGGGTTCCATGACCAGCCTCCCGTTCAGGTGATTCATCAATTATAGCCGAAAAGTGCGGCGGGAATGGGCTCATGGTTCGTCGTTTGGTCCCGCCGGTCGGTTCGAAGGGGGAGTCCATCACCCGGTTGGGCTCCATCCACCTGCGATTTGGGGCCCGCATCCTCAGTTGGACCTCCACGAAGGGCGATAGGGACCTCTCGACGGCAGATAGAGCCCAAACGCCGGGAGATGGAGCCCAAACGGCGGAAGACGGACGCCAGTCGACAGAGCCCAAACGCCGGTTGATAGAATCAGGAAGACGGAGCCCAAACGGCAAAAGATGGCCCCCAAACGCCGTTCGATAGAGCCCAACCGTCGGGAGATGGACCCCAAACGACGGTGGATGGAGTCCAAACGCCGATAGTGGGGTAAAAACCCCACTACCCAAACGCCGGCAGATGGAGCCCAAACGACGGTGGATGGAGTCCAAATTTCAGAAAACAGGCCCCATCGGGCAGAATGTGAGCGCCAAACGACGGAACGCGGGCTCCTCGTGGCATCGGCAGGGCGCCCCTGCTATCATCCCCCGGCTTTGCGGGTGCCTAAAAACACGATCATGCCCCTGCCATATCGCATCCTGGAGCGCAAGCGTGCCGGGAGGCGGCTCACGGACGAGGAGATCCGCGCGGTGGCCGCGGGAGCCGCGGACGGCTCGTGGAGCGAGGGTCAGCTCGCGGCTTTCCTGATGGCTGCCGCCATCCAGGGCCTGGACGCCGGGGAGACGCGGGCGCTGACGCTCGCGATGCTGGAGTCCGGTGACCGCTGGGAGCTCGCCCGCGAGGTGCCGGGGGTTTGCGACAAGCACTCGACCGGGGGCGTGGGCGACAAGGTGTCGCTGATCCTCGCGCCTCTCCTCGCGAGCTGCGGGGTGCCCGTGGCCATGCTCACCGGCCGCAGCCTCGGCCATACCGGTGGCACCATGGACAAGCTGGAAAGCATCCCGGGATTGAGCCTCGAGCTCGATCGCTTCCGCTGCCTGGACCTGCTGGAGCGTTGCGGAGTGGCCATCGGCGGCGCTACGGCGGAGATCGCGCCGGCCGACCGCCGCCTCTACGCCCTGCGGGACACGACGGCCACCGTCGATTCTCTCCCCTTGATCGTCGCCAGCATCCTCTCGAAGAAGCTCGCTACGGGAGCCGCGGCCGTGGTCTTCGACGTCAAGACGGGCAACGGCGCCTTCCTCCCCGAGCTCGATCGTTCGATCGAGCTGGCCCGCGGCCTGGTGGAGACGGCCCGCGCCCTGGGCACGCCCACCTCGGCCCTGGTGACGGATATGAGCCAGCCCCTGGGGCGCTGGTCCGGCCACACGGCGGAGGTGATGGAGACCTTCGCCTGCCTGGCTGGGGAAGGGCCGGAGGATCTGATGGAGGTCACCTCCGCGCTCGGCGAGGAGGTTTCCCGGCTCGTGGGGCGCCCCGTAACACGAGCCCAGATGGACGAGGCCCTCTCTTCGGGAAGGGCGCGCGAGCGCTGGGAGCAGTGGGCTGCCCTCCAGGGAGCGGACCCGGCCTGGCTGCGGCACCCGGTTTTTCCCCTGGCGCCGGTGGAGAAGCCCCTCCTCGCTCCGCGCCCGGGCCGCCTCGCCGCCGTGGACGTGCGCCAGATCGGCCTCCTCCTCGGGGAGGCCGGCGGCGGCCGGAGGCTCCCGGAAGACGGCATCGACTTCGGGATCTCCCTGGAGACGAAGGCCCGCCTCGGCCAGGAGGTCACTGAGGGGGAGGAGATCGCGCGGGTCTACCTGCGGCGGGAGGACGACCGGCTCGCCGGTCTGTTTGCGGCCTGCTTCACCGTGGCGGACGAGGGCGAGGCGCCTCCTTTGGTGGTGGCCCGGTTTCCGTAGTGCTTCCTGTGATCCAGGGTTCTCTCTTTCTCCGTATTGCGTTCCAGCATCTCCCATCAGGGGAGAGCTCGACCGAAAGGAGAAGCCCGATGAGAATCAAAGTCCTCCTGACCGCGCTCGTCCTCCTCGTCACCTTCCAGATCTCCAGGAGCCAGTCTGCCGCTTTCGCGGGCCAGCAAGGCCGAGCCAAAGTGCCCCAGAAGGTTCGGTGCAAGTGCGTACCGGGTTGCCGGCCGGGTTACTTTTGCGAAGTGTTCGACAACGGCGACTGTGGCTGCACACCGATTTGAGGTTTGAAAAAGAAACAGGGACTTCAGGGACAACAGGGACAAAAAGGACAAGCACCCTCGTCCCTGTAGTCCCTGAAGTCCCTGTTGTCCCTTTCCACGGGATCGCCTGGTTGCCTGCGATATCATCCCCGCCATGAAGGCTGCCATTCTCGCCGTGGGGTCGGAGCTTCTGGGCACCGACCGGCTGGACACCAACTCGCTCCACCTGACGGCTCTCCTCGACCGCTACGGCGTCGAGCTGCGGCGCAAGGCCGTGATCGGCGACTCGGAAGAGGAGATCGCGGCCGAGATCCGGACGCTGCTGGCGCGGGTGGACCTCGTCCTCGTCACCGGCGGCCTTGGGCCCACGGCGGATGACGTGACGCGGGAGGCTGTGGCTGCCGCCCTGGGCCGCTCCCTTCATCAGGATGACGAGGTTCTGGCGTCCCTGGAGAGCCGCTTCCAGGCGCTGGGATGGCGCATGCCCGAGGTCAACCGCCGGCAGGCGCAGGTGGTGGAAGGGGCGGAGGTCCTTCCCAATTCCCGCGGCACGGCGCCGGGGATGCGCCTCGAAAGCGGAGGGTGCACCCTCTTCCTTTTTCCGGGCGTCCCCACGGAGCTCGAAGGGCTCATGGAGTCCGCTCTGGAGCAGTGGCTTGCGCAACGCTCCGGCGGCGTCGCCCGCGAGACGGCGGTGCTCAAGATCGCCGGGCTCCCCGAGTCGGTGGTGGAGGAGCGCATCGCGCCGGCCTATAAGGAATTCGGCCGCGAGGCGATCACCATCCTCGCCAGCGTCGGCGAGATCCGCCTCCAAGCCACGGCCGCGGGACCCGAGCCGGAGCGGCGGGCGCGCCTGCAGGCCATGGTGGCCCGCCTCAACGAGCTGGCGGGCGATGCCGTCTACACCACCCGCGAGGAGGACACGCTGGAGAGTGTGGTGGGAGATCTGCTCCGCTCCGCGGGTACGACGCTCACGGCGGCCGAATCGTGCACCGGGGGTCTTCTCTCCCAGCGGATCACCAGCGTCGCCGGCAGCAGCGACTACTTCCTGGGCGGCGCCGTGACCTACAGCAACGAGCTGAAGACGAAGCTGGTGGGAGTCCCTGCGGCGATGATCGCCGAGCACGGCGCCGTCTCCGAGCCGGTGGCCCGCGCCATGGCGGAGGGGGTCCGTCGGGAGTTGGGGAGCGACTGGGGAGTTGGCATCACCGGCGTCGCCGGCCCCGGTGGCGGTACCCCGGAGAAGCCGGTGGGGACTGTTCACGTCGCCGTGGCTGGTCCGCGCGATGGCGAGGTCGAGCACCGCCGGCTCCGCCTGCCGGGAGACCGTGACCGCGTGCGCCGCTTCTCGGCCCAGATCGCCCTGGAGATGCTGCGCAGGCGGCTGCTGGCGGCGGAGTCGCTATGAGGCTTTACGTGTGGCCGTCACCTTGAGCGCCTCGTGCAGCGCCTGTGCTTGCTCGTGGTAGAACGCCACCCTCTCTTCCCATGTCTTGTCTTTCAACTGCTCGTGCTGAGCGTCGCGGATCTTGCGCGTCATTTCCACAGCCTTAATGGCATTCATGACTGGTCACCTCATGCCAAGAGGGTGTCAGCGACTCCGCTGGCGCCAGGGATTGAAATCTCTGACTACCAACGGTAGT
>DASUEN010000195.1:0-28779 GCA_036275055.1 Thermoanaerobaculia bacterium | reverse complement strand
GCTGCAGGAGCCGGAGCGCTGGCGGCGGTCAGGCTGGGAGGCAGATAGAAAACCGTCTTTGCGTCGTCGTTCCATACGTCGGGGGTCGTCTCTTTGCTCGCCATGGGCTGAAGCTCCTTTGCATCCGGGTCTAGAACGACCGGTCGCGGTAGAACGCTCGCACCTCGATACCCGGAACGCCGCCGCTGAGGTCCGAAAGCTGGCGGGAGACCACCTTCAGAGTGCGTCTCCGGCGCTCGTATCCGGTTTCAAAAGTGAATCCCTTGGTCGGCAAGCCGCTGCGGTCGGTCATCGCAAGCACTGGGTCGTGATGCTCCGCGCTCACGGCGGTCGCGAACGCCCTCATCACGTCGTCGCGGTACTTCGCGGGCTCGGTGCCGGCCGGCACGGGGAACAGGAAGTACACCTCGGTGGGCAGGTCGCCGGCACCCACGGGCCGGCGTGCCTCCGACTTGTAGACAACCCTCATCTCGATCCGCAAATCGGCGCTCGGATGCTCCGCGGCAGGGTGTGCCGCGTAGGCATAGCAATCGATTCGGAAGTATTGGAAGTCGTCTTCCTGGTACTGCCTTCCACCGCAGCCCCTGGCCGGCACGGCCAGCCTTTGCGTCTGCCATTGGCGTACCGCGAGGAGTTTTTCGAGGCTTGCCGGCCGCAACGCGCCGTCCGGAGGCAAGGGATGCCGGAGCAACTCGGCGAGCGGTGAGAGCGTCGCCGCGGGCTTCGGCCCTGCGGGCGCGACCAGCGGTGGCACCCAGTCTTCGTTCCAGGTCTTCGCCAGGGCTTCCAGGCGCCCGCCGGCCTCCTGCCTCTTCTGCTCGTAGTAGGCGGCGAGGTCGCGCCGCGCCGCGCTGTCTCCGGCGGGTGGCGCGAGCTGTTGGAGAAGCTGGCCGGTCCTGGTGTGGTAGCCGGCCACGGCGGCGCTGAGATCGGGGAACTCCGGATCGAGCTTCCACCGCTGGCTTTCATGGTCCCAGACGAACTGGGGCTGCCAGAGCTTCGGAGTATGGGCGGGATCGGTTCCCGCCACCACGGCGTCGAGAAGCTTCTGATACGCCGCCGCAAGCTGCTGCTCTTCACCCAAGACGGCAGCGCCCTGCCAGAGATAGCGATCCGGCACCCATTGCTCCAGCGGCAGCGCCTGAAGCCGCCGTATCTGACGCAGGGCGTCCTCCCGCCGCTCCGGGCTGGCAGACCATGGGAATGCGGAGACCTCACGGACCTCGCCGGCCTCCCGGGAGAACTCCGCGATCGTCTCCCCGACCCGCCGCTTCTGGTCTTCCACCGCGCGCCGGCCGATGTAAAACGAGCCCGGCAGCGCCAGGAACAGCACGAACAGGAGCGCCAGCGGCGCGATGTGCTGGACGAGCCAGCGGTCGGGCTGGAGCGGCAGGAGCCGGGGCAGCATGGTGACGCTCGCGGCCAGGGACGCCAGCGCGAAAGCGTGGACCAGCGGGCTCCGCGCCAAGTCGCCGCCCAGGAAACCCACCAGCGCGAGGGTCGTGGTCCCAGCGGCAAGGAACAGGGCCCAGTATCGGGGCAGGTGCCGGCCCGGCCGGTTGCGGCATACCAGCGCCACGGCCCAGGCCATGACCGCCGCCGCCAGAGCCGGCCATCCGGACGCGACAGGCAATCGGAACAGTGATCGCGACGTCTCACTGATCTGCAGGAAGCCGACTACCGCGATGAGCACCACCAGCGAGGCCGCCGAGAGCGTGGTGGCAGGCAGCGCCCAGATGCCTGGATACCATCCGGACTGGAGCGGACCGGGCAGGTCCCTCACAGTTTCCTCGTGGCCGGCGTCGAAGATGGGTTTCATGGTCTCGTCCTCCCGTTCGTCAGGCCATAGAGACCCGGAGGGCTCGCGGCCTGTCGGCTTCTGGAGACGAAGACACGGAACGGGCTGCTTTGTTGAGGTGGAAAGCAGGGGTAAAGCCCCGCTCAACAAAGCTGCAAGCTCCGTGTCTCCTCTGGAAGAGCTTCAGGCCGCAAAAGACCTGGGGAGGAGCCTATGAGCGAGCGTCTGCGAGTCGTGCTCTTGATCGGCGTGGCCGTGGTGGCCCTGGCGATCGTAGGGGTGAGCGTCGTCCTGGTGGCGAAGCGCGTCGTTACCGGCAGCAGTCCCAAGACCTTGTCCAAGACGGAGGCTGAGCGGCTGCTCCGTGCTTCCCGATTCATGGCCGAGACGGCATCCACGAAGCTCGTGCTCTACCGGAATCGCCTCTTCCCGGCGAGCGATCTGATCGCCGAGCACAACGACTCGATCAAGTTCCTGGACCTCGGGTTGGTGGAGGTCAAGCCCGACAAGGTCTTGTGGGGAAGGCCGTTCGGCGCGAAGCTCGTCCTGACCGCAGAAGGAGAGCGGATGTCTGCTGCCGGCTGGCAGCACACGTGGGGGCCGGGCGGCGAGGAAGCCTGGACCGTGCCGACGGCCCGCAAGGAGCTCGTCACCGTGCTCAATCCGGCCACTCACGAGGAGGTGGCGGAGTGTTCCTTTACGTGGAAGTGGACCCCGAACAAGGTCGGTGAAAAGGCCGGCGCTGCCAAGAACACCGAAAGCTCCAAGGCCACCTTCCACCGTCAGGACGGTCAGTGGCTCCTCGACGAGGCCAGCATAATGCAGTTGTCCGCTGCTCTCTAGAAAGGTCCGCCGCGGCGTTTCCTCGTCATTTATCTGGTCAACCTGTCCTTCCAACTACCGGCGAAGGGTCTCCTACGGGCGCCGCCCACACGATTCACGCCACCGCTTCGCCCCCAATGTTACATTGGGGGCGGAACCGGCGGGAGTAGAGGTAGCGGTGGCGCCTTTCCGATCTGCCGAAAACCGACCGGGCACCTACTTCGCTTTCAACGCCGCCTTCCTTGCCGCTTCGAACTCATCCCCCGCGTTCCACGTGGGCAGCGTGGGATTGTTCGCGATCGACAGGGCGGCGAGGAAGCCCAGGCGGGCGTCTTCGATCATGCCGTCGTAGGTCCAGTTGGGATCGAATTGATCGCTCGGCTGGTGGTAGCGGTGGGCTTCGTAGTCCTGAGCCTGCTGTTTGCCCCAGCCGGCGGGCTTGCCGATGTAGTCGGTGCCGGATTTCAGGTAGAGGGCCGGGACGCCGATCTTGGCGAAGTTGAATTGATCGGAGCGGTAGAAGAAGCCCTTGTCCGGAAACTGGTCGCCCGAGAGGGTGCGCCCCTGCTGCGCCGCGAGAGCCTTCACCAGGGAGTCCAGCGAGGACTTGCCGAGGCCGATGTAGGTCAGGTCGCGGGTGCGCCCCAGGACGTTGCCGCCGTCGTAGTTCAAGTTCGCCGCGATCTTGCCCGGCGGGAAGGGCGGGTGCTTCGCCAGGTACTCGGAGCCCAGAAGCCCCTGCTCTTCCGCCGCCACGAAGGCGATCAGGATGGAGCGCTTCGGCCGCTCGGGCAAGGCCGCGAAGGCTTTCGCCATCGCCAGCACCTGGGCGCAGCCGGAGGCGTTGTCGATGGCGCCGTTGTAGATCTTGTCACCCGACTTGTCCGGCGTGCCGATGCCCAGATGGTCGTGGTGAGCGGTCAGGATCACCACTTCGTCTTTGAGCTTGGGATCGCTCCCTGGCAGCAGGCCGAGGACGTTCGCCGTCTTCACCTTGTCGATGTCGTTGGTGAGGTCGAGCGAGGTGGTGATCCCCAGCGGAACGGGCTTGAAGTCGCGGGATTTGGCCTGCTGGATGAGCTTGTCCAGATCCTGCCCCGCCGCTTTGAGGAGGCGCCGGGTGGCGTCTTCCGTGGCCCAGCCCGCCACCTGGATGCGCGGCTCGCCGGCCGCGGGGAGCTCGAACTGCTCGCCGCTCCAAGAGGTCTGCACCACCTGCCACGGATAGCCGGCCGAGGGCGTGGTGTGAATGATGATCGCTCCCGCCGCTCCCTGCCGCGCGGCGCTCTCGTACTTGTAGGTCCAGCGGCCGTAGTAGAGCCGGCGGGTCCCTTCGAAGAGCTTGGGGTCCCAGTCCGGATCGTTGTTCATCATCACCAGGACTTTGCCTTTGAGGTCCACCCCCTTGAAGTCGTCCCACTGGTACTCGGGAGCCTGGATGCCATAGCCCACGAAGACGAGCTCGGCGTTCTTGATCGTCGCGGTAGGCTCCTGGACCTTGCTGGCCGCGATGTAGTCGTCCGACCACTTGAGCGCCACGGTCTGGCCGCCGGCTGTGAAGTCCCAGGTCTGGGGGGCGTGGGTCTTGATCCCCACCATGTCGACGGCCTGCTGATAGGAGCCACCCGGCGCCCCGGGCTGGTAGCCCAGGAGCTGGAGGCTCGCGGCGAGGTAGAGGCGCGCCGTCTGGTCGCCGCGGCTCGCCGGGCCGCGCCCTTCCAGCAGGTCGTCGGAGAGGAAGCGCAGGGGGGCCTCCAGGGCGCCGCGGTCGATCGCCAGGGCCGCTTTGCCGGCGCTCGGCGGGAGATGGAGGCTGGCGGGCGCCGCCTGTTTTTCGGCCCCGGCGAGCATTCCCGGCACCAGCACGGCGAGGAGGGCGCAGGTGAGGATCTCCTGGCGGGTGGGTCGCTGCGACTGTTTCATGAGAGATCGAACCTCCATGGTCCTGAGATTTCGGGGAGGGACTGTAGCACCAAGGATGAACGTGGGTTCAAGAGCCTTGAACCTTTCCTCCCGGTTTCGGGACATACTGAACCGTAATGCCACCGGACGACGAGCTGGCACTGCTGAGGCGGGTGGCCGCGAAAGACCGAAAGGCCTTCGAGGCTCTCTATCATCTCTATTATCGCCGCCTGTTCAGTTATGTGCTGAAGCTCTCCCGCAAGGCGGACTTGGTGGAGGAGGTGGTCAACGACGTCATGCTGGCCATCTGGAGCCATGCGCCGGGGTTCGACGGCCGCTCGCGCCCGTCGACGTGGATTTTCGGCATCGCCTACCACAAGGCTCTGAAGGCGCTGGCACGGCGGCCGCCGGAGACGGCGGACGGGGCGGAGGGCCCTGAGCCCGTGGCCGAGGGCGAGCCGGAGAGTCTGGCGGCGCGGCGGGAGCTGGCGACGGTGCTGGGGCGTGCGCTCCATTCCCTGTCACCGGAGCACCGGGCGGTGGTGGAGCTGACCTATTACTATGGGCTCGCGTATACGGAGATCGCCGAGATCGTGGGATGTCCCGTGAATACCGTGAAGACGCGGATGTTCCACGCCCGGCGCCGGTTGAAGGAGCTGTTGCCGGAGCTGGGCGTGTCGAGCTATGCAGGTTAGGAGGGGACGATGCACGAACGCGAAGACCACGACGAGCGGAGCCACCAGCGGATCTGGGAGCTTCTCCCCTGGTACGCCAACGGCACTCTCTCGGCAGAGGACCGCAAGCGGGTGGAGGGGCACGCGGCCGGCTGCCGCCGTTGTCAGGACGAGATCGAGGCCTGCCGGCAGATGGCGGCAGCGGTCAAGGGAGCGGGCGACGCGGCTCCGTCTCCTCATCCCGTGCAACTCCAGCGCGTGCTGGCGCGCATCGACGAGGCCGAGCGGATCCCAGCGGGCGGTGAGGGGAGCGACCGTGCCGCGGGCTTCGCAGGTCCGCGCCGGCTGCCGTTGCGCTCGCTGATCTCGGCCACCCCCCGCCCCCTGCGGGGCGCGCTGCTGGCACAGGCGGCGATCATCGTGCTGCTGGTGGGCCTCGTCACCTGGGGAGAGCTGCGTTCGCGGGTCTCCTCGCCCTCCGCCGGGCCGGCCACCTTCCAGACCCTCTCCGATCCGGCTCCGGCGGCGGCGCCGGGCGGCACCGTGTCCCTGCGGCTGATGTTCTCGCCCCGGGCCACGGAGAAGGAGATCCGCGAGCTGCTGTTGGCCGTCCATGGTGAGATCACGGCCGGCCCGTCGCCTTTCGGGGTCTACACCGTCGAGGTCGCGGCGGCGGGGCATCCCGTCTCCGTCGTCCTCACCCACCTGCGCACGGAGCCGGTGGTGGTCCTCGCCGAGCCCGTCTCCGGAGGCGACGCCGCGCGAGGGAGCCGATGATCCACGTCCCGGGGCGGAGCGCCCTGGCGCTCACCTCCCTCCTCCTCCTGCCTCTCCTTCTGGGCTGCGCGGGCCTTCCCGAGCCGGCGACGGGGCGCCATGCGTCCGACTCCGGCGAGGCGCCGCCCGAGACGGCTCAGCAGGTCATGGTCACCTACCCCTCAGCGCCGCCGTCGATCTGGGCACAGACCACGGCGGAGCTGGCCCAGAGCTACGGCATGCGCGTCGTCGTGGCCTGGACGATGTCGTCGATCGGCGAGCACTGCGTGGTCTTCGAGGTGCGGCGGGGGCGTTCGGCGCGCGAGACGGTCGAGCGCCTGCGTTCCGATCCCCGGATCAACTTGGCGCAGACGATCTCCACCTTCGAGACCGAGACCGGCGGCGATCCGTACGCCCATCTCCAGCACGGCTCGCAGGCCCTGCACGTCGAGCAGGCCCATCGCCTGGCGACCGGCAGGGGAGTGAAGGTGGCAGTGATCGATACCGGCGTCGACTTCGACCATCCCGACCTGCGCGGCCGGATCGCCGGGACGGCCGACTTCGTGCACCGCCGGGAAGGGACGTTCACCACTGATGTCCACGGCACGGCGGTGGCCGGGCTGATCGGCGCCTCGGCCAACAACGACGTCGGCATCGTGGGCGTGGCCCCCGGGGCGGAGATCTATGCCCTCAAGGCCTGCTGGCCGCGGACTCCCGAATCGCGCGAGGCGGAGTGCAACAGCTACACGCTGGCCCTGGCCATGGACTCGGCGATCAACCTCAAGGTGCAGATCGTCAACCTCAGTCTCGCCGGGCCGGAGGATCCGCTGCTCGGCAAGCTGGTGGGAACCGCCCTGTCGCACGGCATCGTGGTGGTGGCGGCCGACGGCGGAGCGGGCCACTCCTTCCCCGCCAGCTACAAGGGCGTGATCGGAGTGCTGGGGAGCGACGACCTCAAAGGGGAGCTCGTCAAGGTCTCGGCACGCACGACGTCGTCGGTCGCGGCGCCCGCGGTCGACATCATCTCCCTCGCGCCCCGCAACACCTACGATTTCTTTTCCGGCAGCTCGCTCGCCGCGGCCGAGGTCTCCGGTATCGCCGCCCTGCTGCTGGAGAAGAATCCCAAGCTGACTCCGGCGCAGGTGCGGGAGGTTTTCCGCAAGACCTCCCATCCCATCCCGCCCCCGCCGGGCCTGCCCGATCCCCCGGTCGCCGAGGCCGACGCCTGCGCCGCCGTCGCCAGCCTGACGGGCGGCGATGGGTGCCCGTAGGCACCAGCCGCCCTCGTCGCTTTCCTCTCCGGCGTCTTTCAGAAAGGCGTAATGTATCTCGTAAGGTTCGGCGTGAGAGCCTTGGGCTCGAACCTCGGGAGGAGCAGTATGGAAACCAGTGTGCACGACGGCACCCCCAGGGTGCTGATCGTCGACGACAGTGAGGTGAGCCGCATCATCACCCGCAGAGAGGTCCGCAGTCTCGGCTTCGAGATCCTGGAGGCGGCGAGCGGCGAAGAGGCTCTCGAGATCCTCTCGCGGGAGGCGTGCGATGCCGTGCTGATGGATTGCCAGATGCCGGGGCTCGACGGCTATGAGACGACCCGCCTGCTGCGGTCGCGGGAGCGCGGCGCCTGCCGCCGCCACACCGTGGTGATCGCACTCACCGGGGACGATAGGAGATACGAAGCGGAGCAGTGCTGCGAGGCCGGCATGGACGGCATCCTGCCCAAGAGCAAGGTCGCCGCCGACCTCGCGGCGACGTTGGCGCAGGCCGGGGTCGGCCGCACCCGGAACGAGACGCTGGTGGCGCTCGAAAGGCTGGGGCTGCGTAGCGGCGACGACATCCTCGGGCAAGTGGTGGCGAGCTTCCTGGACCAGGGACCGCTTTGGCTCGCTGAGATCCACCAGTCGCTCACCGCGGGGGACGCGAGAGCGCTGGCCCTGGCCGCGCACGATCTGGGCGGCGCCGCCGCCATTCTGGAGGTTTGCCCCTTGGGACAGAGCTGCGCCAAAGTCGAGGAGCTCGCCCGGCGCAATGAGCTCGTCGAGGCCGCCGGGCTCCTCCCGGCCTTGGTGGCGGCTTGGGGGCGAGCCGAGCAGGAGCTGCACACCCTCAGGCCGGCGGTGGCGTCCACGGCGCCCCGTGCCTCCCGCCGGCCCATGCCTCTCGCTTCGGTTCCCTAGACCTAGACTTCGAGGCTCGCCTCGAGAGTCGTCCAGCCGTCTCGCAAGGCGAAGAGGGTCGCCTCCACCCGGTTGGCCGCGCCGAGCTTGCCGAAGATGTGGGTGAGGTGGGTGCGCACGGTCGCCTCCGAGATGTGGAGGCGGTCCGCGATGGTGGAGTTGGCGAGCCCTTTGGCCACCAGCCGTAGGAGCTCGGCCTCCCGCTCCGTCAGCGTTTCGGGAGGCGTCGCCGGCTTTCCCCACTGTTTGAGCAGGCGGCGGGTGAGGTCCGGCGGCAGCCAGGGCTCGCCGCGGGTCACCTTGTGCAAAGCGGCGAGGAGGTCGGCCCGCTCGACACTCTTCGAGAGATAGCCTAGAGCGCCCGCCCGCACCGCTTCCAGCACTTTCTCGTTGCCGGCGGCGCTGGTCAGGGCCAGGATGCGAGCTTCCGGCCGCTTTTCGAGGATCGCCCGGGTCGCGGCGACCCCATCCAGCAGCGGCATGATCAAGTCCATGAGGATGACGTCGGGGTTCAGCTCACCCGCGCGTTCCACGCCCTCCCGCCCATTGGCCGCCTCGCCGACGACCGTGATGTCGTCGCACTCCGAAAGAAGGGCGAGCAGTCCCTTGCGGACGATGAAGTGATCGTCCACGATCAGGACGGAGATGGGCTCCGCCACGTACACCTCCCTCTCATCAGCAATAACTTAAGTGTAACAGGGTGGAAACCCTGTGAGGAAGCCGCAGGCAAATTTACGGGATCGCCAGATGTCAGTCCATCCCACCGGGTGGGTTCCTGCCCATGCAGGTCGCTGCTCAACACGGACTCCTGCACCTTTCCGGGAGCGGCTGAACACGAGATCAGTCGCTCCGGCGACGACGAAGCCCCTTCCATCATCCGTCTTTCGAGTATATCATTCGCTCGGAAGAGAGGAGGGACACCTTGCGGTCCGACGTGCAGGAGACGCCCACCGCCGACGAGTTGGAGATCCCCCAGACCGCGCTGCTCGATACCCTGGCGCGGGAGCTGGGCTCGTTACGCAAGACGGTGCTCCGCCAGGGGCATGCGCAGGAGTTGTTCCAGGCGCGAGTGGAGGAGGCGGTCAGCCGGCTCCCCCGGTCTCCTGAGCGAGCCGGTCCGCCGCCCTCCGGGCTCAATTCCGCCCAAGTGCGGACGCTCCTGGAGCTGGATCAGGCGATCCTCCAGCTCCTGCGTCTATCCCAGATGGCGCAGACCCCGCAGATGCCGAATCCAGAGGAGACGGTGGAGGAGGCGCCGGTCTCCCTGCGCGAAGGGCTCTCCCTCCTCCAGGTGCGTGTCCGCAACCTCCAGCACTCGTTGGGGCTGGAGGCCATACCCGCTCAAAACCAATTTTTCGACGACCGCTGGCACGAGGCCAGCGGCGTGGCGCACCGGCCGGACCTGCCGGACGGCTGGGTGGTCGAGGAGGTCCTCCCCGGCTACCGGCTGGGTGAGCGGGTGGTGCGCCCCGCGCGAGTCGTCGTCAACCGTTGCGATCGAGGAGCTCAATGACTCAGAAGCCAAAGAAGATCTTCGGCATCGACCTGGGAACGACCAACTCCTGCCTGGCGGTGATGGAGGCGGAGGGGCCGCGCGTGGTGACCATCGACGGCGAGCCGATCGTCCCCTCGGTGGTGAGCCTCGACTCCAAGACCGGCCGCTTCCTCGTGGGGCGCAGAGCGCGGAACCGCTTGGTTCTGGAGCCTGCCTGGACGGTGCGTTCGATCAAGCGGCGCATGGGCGAGACCGCTCCCGTGCGCGTGGGAGACCGGGAGCTGCTGCCCGAGGAGGTGTCGGCCGAGATCCTCCGCTATCTGAAGGAACGGGGCGAAGAGGCTCTGGGCGAGCCGGTCGAGCGGGCTGTCATCACCGTGCCTGCCTACTTTGGGGACGCGCAACGCCGCGCCACCATTCGGGCGGGAGAGCTGGCCGGGCTCGAAGTGGTCCGCATCCTCAACGAGCCCACGGCGGCGGCTCTCGTCTACGACCGCCTGGTGGCCCGCAAGGTGGAGCCGCTGGTGGCGAGAGAGGGGGAGCGGCCAGAGGTAGTGAGCGCTCCCGGTCCCGCCGCCGGAGCCGATACTCAGCGGATCCTCGTCTACGACCTGGGCGGCGGCACCTTCGACGTTTCCGTGGTGGAGATCGGCGGCGGCATCAACGAGGTGCGGGCGAGCTGCGGTAACAACCAGCTCGGCGGCGACGATTTCGATCACCTGCTGGCGGACCACCTGGCGGAGCAGTTGCGGCAGAAGTCGGGCCGCAATCTACCGCGTGATTTGCCGGACGACCTGCGCCTCGCCGCGCGCCTTCAGGACGCGGCGGAGCGGGCGAAGATCGACCTCTCTTCCCAACCCTACGCACGGGTGATCGAGGAGGCGCTGCTGGGCGGCTTTCACCTCGACCTGGAGGTGGATCGCCAGAGCTTCGAGGCGCTCATCGACGCTCTGCTCACCACCGCCCTGACGGAGGTGGACCGCGCCTTGACCGAAGCCCGCCTGGCGGCGGAGTCGATCGACCGGGTGATCCTCGTCGGCGGCTCCACTCATATCCCGCGCGTGCAGGAGCTTCTCTCCGCGCGCTTTTCCTGCCCGGTGGAGCACGCCGTCGATCCCGCGCTCTGCGTGGCTTTTGGTGCTGCCATCCAAGGAGCGATCCTCGGCGGCCAGGTGTTCGATCACATCCTGGTGGACGTGGCGGCGCACTCCCTGGGCATCAAGACCCTGGACAACGTCTTCGAAGGAGGATGGGGTTGGGGGAGGCCGAAGGCGGATCATTTCTCCACCATCATCCGCCGCAACACCCAGGTGCCGGTGGCCCGCTCCGAGGTCTACCGCACCCTGGTGGACGATCAGGAGCAGGTGGCGGTCGAGGTCTACCAGGGCGAAAGCCCCCGTTGTAGCGAGAACACCCTGATCGGCGATTTCAAATTCAAGCTCCTCCAGCCGATTCCCGTCAACAGTCCCTTGGTGGTGGAGTTCCGCTACGACCTCGACGGCGTCATCGGCGTGACCGTCCATCAGAAGGGCACCAGCAACCGGAAGGTGGTGACCCTTTCGACCCGCACGCGCGAGACGGCGCAGGCCGCCTCCGCCGGGCCGGTCGAGAACTACATCCTGCGTAAAGCCCGGGCCTTGGCCGAGGGCCTTGCGGAAGGGGGGCTCAAGGAACGTCTGACCGTGGCCGCCGCGGCCTACGAGGAGATTCTGGCCGGCGCGGAGGGCGATCCCGGCAAGGCCGAGGACGTCGACCTGGCGGAAGAGGATCTCCTGGAAGTCCTGGAAGAGGCCGAGGAGGCCGCGGTCGGACCGTGAGCGGCAAACGGAGCCTCAAGAAGCAGCAGAAACGTCAGGCTTCGGCCCTGGCGCAGCTCGCAGAGCTGTACCGGCGGGGCGCGGACGACGAGCTCCTGGCTCGGGCCGCCGAGCTGGGCACGGACCTCCGGGCCTCGCCGTTCGCCGCGCAGTGGGCGGAGGCGGCCGACCGCGCCCTGCGGCAGAGCCTTGCCCGCGCGGACTTCGGCCGGCTCGAACGCCTCCTGCGCTCGTTGCGCCGCAACGGTCCCCTGCGGCCGTTGGGCCTGCTCGCCGAGACGGTCCTGGACCTCGCGGCCGGCCGTCTCGACGAGGCCCGCTCGCGGCTGGCCTTTCCGGCCGCGGCCAGCCTCATGGATGCGGACATCCCGCTCGAGCTTCTTTTAGCCCTGGAGGCCCTGGCTGCGGACGAGCTCGATTTTTCGTTGCAGGAGTCGCCGCAGAAACGTGCGCTCCCGCAGGCGGCTGCGGAGCTTTTCACCGTTCTTCGGGGAGTGGAGGCCGGTGCTTTCCTGCTGAGCGCAGCCCAGCGCAAGGATCTGGCTCGGCGTGTGGAGGCCTTGCGGAAGCTCGCACCGGCGGAGAAGGCTTTCCTCGATGGAGCCGGCCGGTGCCTGTCCCTGCTCAGCGGCCTCGACGCTCTCGAGGCTCGCTTGTCCCGCTTGCCGGAGCCTGACGGCCAGGCTCCTGCGGTGGCGAGCCAGGCGGTGGAGGAGTGGATCCGCGGCACGGGGGCCTCGCTCTCTCTGTCCGCGGTGCTCGACGCCCCAGGGCCGCCCCTGCTCGCTCCCCTCCGCCGCGCCGTGGAGCTGCGCTGGCGCGGCGTGCTGGAACGGGTGGCGGCGCGGGAGGGACCGGTTGGGCTGGCGGAGCTCTGGGTGACCGATCCCAGGCTCTTGGAGCACCACTTGAACCTGGCGGGAGGAGCGTCAGCGGGCCAGGAGGCTCTCCGCCAGCGGTTCAAAGCCCAGCAGCTCCTGGCCACGGAGCGCTATGAAGACTTGGCGCTCCTCCTGCGAGCCCGGAGCCGGACCCCGTGCGAGAGCGGGGCTCTCGCGGCTCTCTGGAGCCTGGAGCTGTGGGCCCGCAGTCGGAAGGCCCGGTTCGGGGAGGACGAGGAGGACGACGACGATGCTTTGGACCTCTCCGAGGGCTTCCTCCACCGTTGCCTCGCCCGCCTGGGAGAGATGGCCGGGGAGATCGGGCGGCGCTTTCCCGCCGGGCAGCGCCGCGAGGTGGCGCGGGAGCTGCGCGACGAGCTGTTCCTCCTCTGCGACGCGATGCGCTACTGCGCGCCCATGGCGGGAGTGGCCCTCGCTCTCCTGGAGCATCAGCCCGGCGACCCGGGCCTGCTGGTCGCGGGAGTGGCCGGGGCCATTGCGGGAGATGCCCCACCGGCGACTCTGCGAGCCTTGACCTCCCAGATCGCGGGCCTCCCGCCGGTGAATCCCGAGGCCCTGGAGACCGCGAAGCGGCTGATGGTCCCGGCAGCCCAGGAGCCGTCGCGGACCTTGGCCCGCATCCTCGACACCGTGAGGCCCCTCTTCGCCAGCGGTGAATGGTCCGAGGTGACGGAGCTCGTGGCCCGCGAAATGGGCACCGAGCTGGCCTTGATCCTCAACGCGGTGAGCCTCGAAGCTCTGGGGAGCGGCACCGGGGACGCACGATGGATGTTCGATGCGGTTCGCGATGGGCTGGGCTTCCTGCGGCCCACTCTGGGAGGGCAACCCGGCTTTGCCGCCGCCGAGCTGGCCGTTGACTGCTGGCGGCTGGAGCGGCCCAAGCTGGAGAACCGGCTCGCGGAGTTCCTGGCCAGCGTTGCCGGGTGGGAAGGAGTGCTCGCCGCCTTCCTGCTGCTGGATAAAACTCTGGCGCCTTGGGCGCCGCACACGGTCGACGTGGCCTGCGCCAGCCTCGCTCAGGCCACCATCGACCGCCTCGACGACCGCTGGCAGCTCTGGGGGCAGTCCGTGCCGAGGCTTGCCATCGCCGCCGAGGGGAGCCACCTCAAGCTCCTGGAGAAGAAGCTCCAGAAGCTCCTCGCCTCGCCGGAGCTTCCGGAGGAAGGGCACGAGATTCTCAACCTGGGCCTGCACGCTGTCCGTGCCATCGGCAAGCTGAAGAAGAAGTCTCACCCCCGGCCGCGGCAGCCGAAGAAGCGCCGCGGGCGGCGAGCCGCCGTTCCCCAACTCCAGATAGACCTCCCATGACGGGTAGAGCGAGGTGACTTTGGAAACCCCTCACGCCGTCTTGGGAGTCCTGCCCTCGGCCACTATCGAGGAGATCACGCGCGCCTACCGCAAGCTGGTGCGGCGCTACCCGCCCGAGCTCGCCCCGCAGCAGTTCGCCCGGATCCACAGCGCCTTCCAGTTCCTGACCTCCCCCGAGCGGCGCATGGCGGCGGCGCGCACCAACCCCGAAGAGGCGATCGATCAGCTTTTCCCCCTCCCCGCGGTGACCCTCAAGCCTCCGCCTCCACCCCCGCCGCCCCTCGCCCGCCGTGACCTGGAGCCGCTCCTCATTCCTTTCCGCCGCGAGTTGCTGGTGAGGATTCTGCGGCAGGCTTTTGAGGATTGAGTCAGAAGGCGGATGGCTGATTTGAGGAGGCGCAACGTCTATAATGACGGTGGAGATCAGGACGATGCTACCTCAAGAGATTCTCACCGACATCCACGCCCTCGAAGAGGAGCTTCTGGAGTTCGAGCGTAAGTACGGCTTGCGCTCCGAAACCTTCTATGCAGCCTATGCCAGCGGCGAAGAGCCGGAGAACGACGCCTGGGTCCTGGACTTCAGCGAATGGGCGAGCGTCTATCGGACGTGGCTTACCCGGCAGGCGGAATACCGGAACGAAATCCAGCGAACGCAAGGAGGCTCGTCCAGCCTGAAGGGGCTGATCCGAGCCGCCGCATGACGAACCCGTTTCGTACGCCTGAAGACTACGAGCATTTTCTGTATACCCTGGTCGAGCGTTTCCCCTCCATCAGGCAGACGACACTGACCTTTGTGCGGCGAGGGTACTCGCTGGCACGAGTCTCGGGTGAGCTTCATTTCGCGACCGGTCTCCGCCTGGTCGTCGTCAAACGGCTCGTCTTCGATCGCCTGCCGCTCAACATCGAAGCCTATGGTTACCTACAGATCCCGATGAGTGAACCGCCGCCGGCCCGGCCCGTAGTCGGCGGCGGCGTGTCCCGATCCTTGCAGCAGCCAGCGATAGGTGAGCAAGCCCTCGACTCCCACGGGACCGCGGGCGTGGAGCTTGTCGGTGCTGATCCCCACCTCGGCGCCGAGGCCGAAGCGGTAGCCGTCGGCGAAGCGGGTGCTGGCGTTGTGGAAGACGCCCGCGGCATCCACCTCGGCGAGGAAGCGGGCGGCGGCGGCCTCGTCGTCCGTGACGATGGCCTCCGTATGCCGGGAGCCGTGGGCCGCGACGTGGGCCAAGGCCCCATCCAATCCGTCCACTTTTTTGATGGCGAGGATGAGGGCGCCGTACTCCGTATCCCAATCGAGATCCCTGGCCGGAAGCAGCTCCGGGTGGCGCTCGCGGGTGGCTGGGCAGCCCCGCAGCTCCACGCCCGCGCGAGCCAGGGCCTCCACGCAAGCGTCCAGAGCTTCTCCTGATCCGGTATCCCAGAGCAGGGTCTCGATCGAATTGCACGCCGCCGGGTAGCTGGTCTTGGCGTCCACGGCGATCTTCGCGGCCATGGCAGGATCGGCAGGCGCGTGCAGGTAGAGATGGCAGATGCCGTCCGCGTGAGCCATCACCGGGATGCGGGTGCTCGCCCGGACGTGGCGCACGAAGCCGGAAGAGCCGCGGGCGATCACCAGGTCGATGAGGCCGTTGAGGCCCAGCAGGGCATCCACCTCCGAACGGTCCTCCAACAGGAGGAGCGCGCCGGGATCGAGCCCGTGACCTCCAAGCACCCGGCGGGCCACGGTGGCGAGGGCGCGGTTGCTGGCGCGGGCCTCGCGGCCACCCTTCAGCACGGCGGCGTTGCCGCTCTTCCAGGCGAGGCCCGTGATCTGGACGAGGGCATCCGGCCGCGCCTCGAAGACCACGCCGAGCACGCCCAGCGGGCAGGTCACGCGCTTCAGGATCAATCCCGCGTCGAGCTCCCGGTGCGCGGTCACCTGGCCCACGAGATCCGGCAGCGCCGCGAGCTGGCGCAGGCCATCCGAAACGGCGTCCAGCTTGGTGCCGTCCAGCCCGAGCCGCTTGACGAGGGCCGGCGCCAACTCGCCCCGCGCCTCGGCTTCGCGGGCGGCAGCGAGATCCTCGGCGTTGGCGGTGAGGACCTCCCGGCGCGTCGCGGGATCGTCCAGCGCCTCCGCCAGCCCGGCGAGGAGAGCCGAGCGCCGCTCCGCGTCCAGAGCGGCGAGGGCTCGGGCCGCGGCGCGCGCTTCGAGGACCGCGGCGCGCAGGCTCATACGGACCCCATGACGAGATTGTCCCGGGTGACGACCGCGTCGTAAGAGCGAAATCCCAGCAGTGCGTCGATCTCGTCGCTGTGGCGGCCGGCGAGGCGCCGGCAGGCCGCGGCGTCGTAGTTGGCGAGCCCGCGGCCGTGAACCCGGCCGCTGCCGTCGCGGATCTCCACCACGTCCCCCTTTTCGAAATCCCCTTCGACGGTCACCACGCCAATGGGCAGCAGCGACGCCTTGCGCCGCACCAGGGCGAGGAGGGCGCCGTCGTTCACCACCAGGGCGCCCCGCCGCGGGCCGGAGATGGCGATGTAGCGCTGCCTTGCGGGCCGGCGGTCCGCGGCGGCGATGAGCGTGCCCACGTCCTCGCCTGCCAGGGCCCGCTCCACGATCCGCGGCTGCGCGCCGCCGGCGATGAGCACGGCCGTTCCCTCAGAGGAGGCGAGCCGCGCCGCTTCCAACTTGCTGCTCATTCCGCCGGTGCCCCCTCCCGAATGGCCCCCGGCCAGGACCAGGATCTCATCGTCCACACTGGCCAGCTCGGGGATGCGTGTCGCCTTGGGGTCGTGCGACGGATGGGCCGTGTAGACGCCGTCCACGTCCGTGAGCAGCAGGAGGACGTCCGCGTCCAGGCTCACGGCCACGCGGGCCGAGAGGCCGTCGTTGTCGCCGAAGGCCGGCGGCCCGGACTCCTGCCCCTGCACCCGCTGGTACTCGATCAGCTCCCGCACGCTGACGCTGTCGTTCTCGTTGAGGATGGGGACCGCTCCCAGCTCCAGGAGACGCATCAGGGTGGTGCGCACGCAGAGCGCCCGCTCGCGGTCTCCCAGGTCCTCCTGGGTCAGCAGCACCTGGGCCACCGTCACCCCGAGCTGGCCGAAAGCCTGGGTGTAGACCCCCATGAGGTGGCTCTGGCCCACGGCCGCGCACGCCTGGCGAAGCCCGAGCGATCGCGGGCGCTCCGTGAGGCCCAGCACCCGCATCCCCATGCCCACGGCGCCCGAGGACACCAGCACCACCTGCCGCCCCGACAGCCGCAGCCGCGCCAGGCTTTCTACCAGCCCCATCAGCCGGCCCAGGGCGAGCTCCACCCCATCGTGGGTGACCACGTGCGTTCCGAGCTTCACCACGATGCGGTGGGCCTCGGCGAGCTGCAGGCGAGCCGTGGACATCCGGGCAAGCTTATCCGAAACGTTCGTGACGGAATTCCCTCGCCCGTCGTAAAACAGTAGAGTTTTACGATTGCACTGGGCAAGCTTTCCGCGGAGGGGGAGAGATCCGTGAAACAGGTCCAGCAGGCCGCGGAGGCGGTCCTTCAGCAGCTCGAGACGGTGATCTTCGGCAAGCGGGCAGTGCTGGAACTGGTCTTCGCTTGCCTGCTCGCCGAGGGGCACCTCCTCCTGGAGGACGTGCCCGGCACCGCCAAGACCCTCCTCGCCAAAGCCCTGGCGCGGACCCTCGGCGGCGGCTTCCGCCGCTTGCAGTGCACCCCGGACCTGCTCCCCGGAGACGTCACTGGTTCCAGCGTCTTCAATCAAAGGACGGGCGAATTCGAGTTCCGCCCCGGCCCCGTCTTCACCCAGATCCTGCTGGCGGACGAGGTCAATCGCGCCACCCCCCGGGCCCAGGCCGCGCTCCTCGAGTGCATGGCCGAGCGCCAGGTGAGCGTGGACAACAACACCTACCTGCTCAAGCGCCCCTTCTTCGTTATCGCCACCCAGAACCCGGTGGAGCACGAGGGGACCTTCCCGCTGCCGGAGGCCCAGCTCGATCGTTTCCTGATGCGCCTTTCCATCGGCTATCCCACCCTGCGCGCCGAGGAAAAGATGCTGGAGAGCGGCGAGCGCCGCGATCCGCTGGCCGAGGTGAAGGAGGTCCTGAGCCTGGAGGTGCTGGGCAAGCTCCAGGAGCAGATCCGCGAGGTGCACGTCCACCCCGAGGTGCGGCGCTACATCGTGCAGGTGACGGCGGCCACCCGCACCTCGAAGGAGCTGGCGCTGGGCGCCGGGCCGCGCGCCACCCAGGGGCTCTACCGCGTCTGCCAGGCCCGCGCCGCCCTCGCCGGCCGCAGCTTCGTGCTGCCGGACGACGTCAAGCGCCTCTACCCGTCGATTTTCTATCACCGGGTGATCCTTGGCACCGAGGGGCGCCTCTCCAAGCGCACCGTGCAGCAGGTGGTGGATCAGGCCATCGGCCTGGTGCCGGCGCCCATCATCGATCCCGGGCCGGCGGCCTTCCCCGGCGGCCACTTCACCCCCGTGCGATGACGGCGACGGCCGCGGCGGACTCGCCGGCCGGGGAGGTCCGCCGCGAAATCCGGGACCTGCGGCGCCGCCAGGTGTTGCGCTGGGGGCTGACGGCCGCGGCCATCGCCCTCCTCCTTTCCCTTTTCTCGGCCGGTTTCTTCCTCTATGCCGCGGTGGTCACCCTCGCGGCTTTGGGGATCGCGGCGCTGCTGCCGGCCGCCAGTCTTCTGGGTCTGGAGGTGCGGCGGAGCCTGGGAAGCGAGACCGCGGAGATGGTGGAAACCCTCGCCTTGGGCGAATCGATCGAGTCGCGCCTGGTGCTGCGCAACCAGAAGCCGCTGCCGGCGCTCTGGCTCTTCTGGCGCGACGAGGTCGAGCCCGGTCTGGACGTCGAGGGCGCGGCATGTGGCTTCAAGACCCTGGCGAGCGACGAGACGCTGCGCTCCATCTGCGTCCTCCACACCACGCGCCGGGGCCTCTTTCGCATCGGGCCGGCGGTGATCGAGGCGAGTGATCCCTTTGGCCTGGTGCGGCGCTTCCGGGTGGACCCGGAGGTGCGTTTCGTCACCGTGCTCCCCCGCGTGGTGCCGCTCGGCCAGGGGTGGCCCCTGGGCCACCGGCCCGTTCACGAGGTCCCCCGGCGCCGCAGCCTGTTCGAAGATCCCTCCCGCTTCCTCGGCCTGCGCGAGTACCGGCCGGGGGACGGCTTGCGTCGCATCCACTGGCGGGCCACGGCGCGCTCGGGGCGATTGCAGGTGAAGCTCTACGAGCCGGCGGTCCTCGAAGGCGTCCTCCTCGCCGTGGAGATGGGGAAGGCCGCCTGGCCTGCGGTAGGGGAGACAGAGAGCGATCCCACCCGCGAGCTCGCGGTGACGGCGGCGGCCTCCATCGCCGAATTCGTCCTCGGTGGCGGCCAAGCCGTGGGCCTGCTTTCCAATGGCGGCGACGCGGCCGAGCGCTACCCGGCGGACTGGACCGGAGGGAGCTTTCGCCGCCTGGAGGACGCTCTGGAGGAGGCCGGAGCCCGCCGGCGAATCTCCGCCTTCCGGCCCGTGGAGGTGGCTCCCGGGCGGGGACGCCCGCAATGGGAGCGGCTGGGGAGCGCCCTGGCGCGCCTGGCTCTGGCTCCCGGCCTCACGCTTCCCGAGCTTCTCGCCTCCGAGCTGCCGCGTTTGCCCCGCTCCCTGGTCGTCCTCGTCGTGACCCCCAACCTGGAATCCGGCCTGGGGAGCGTGCTCGGCGGGTTGCGCCGCTCGGGATTCGAAGCCGGTGTGATTTGGATTCAAAAGCCTGGACAAGACCCTGGTGCCGCGGATTTGCCGCCGAGCATCCCCGTCTATCCGGTGCGCGACGAATCCGATCTGGAGAGCCTGGGAGTCGGCGCGCTGTGAGCCTGCACGACGAGAACCCGGGCTTCGAGTCCCTGGCGACACTCTTCACCCATCACGTGGTGGTGCCGGCCGCCGTCATCGCCATGGTGGCCTCTTTCCTGTTCTACCTGGTGGACGTGCGCTCGGCTTTCTTGGGCGGCGGGCCGGCGCTCAAGTGGATCGGCCTCTGCTTCGCGGTGGCCACGGTGCTCATCGAACGCTACCGTTATGGCGGTGCCACCCATGATGCTGACCTTCAGGGGTGCTACACGGCGGCCCTCGCCATCGCCACCTTCCTGGTGATCCTGGTGGCGCCGTGGGAGGAACGGGCAGTTTCGGTCGGCGAGCGGCTCGCGGACCTGCTGATCGTCGCCGCCGTTTGGCGCTTCGCCACCAGGGTGACGCGTAGCCTGAGCCCGGAATCGGATCAGCCGCCGAATCCGAACTCAGGGCTCCACTTCTACGGCCTGGAGCGGTTGCAGATGGAAAACTGGTGGCAGCGGCGCCGGGAAGAGACCGGGCTGCCGGGTCCGCTACGCCGGGAAAAGCCGCGGACCGTGCCGCCCAACCCCGCCGCCTCCGTGGCGCGTCTGGCGGCCCTCGCCCTCCTCGCCTTCGCGCTGGGAGAGCCCATCCTCCTCGCTGCCGCGCCCCAGACCGGCATACGGGCTCAGGCCGCGGTCGTCATCTTCCTCTTCGCCACCGGGGTCGTCCTTGCCGCCGGCTCCGCCCTGGATACGCTGCGCCGCGCCGAGAGGGCAGGCGCCCAGGTTGCCCCGAGCCTCGTGCCAGGGCGTCTAGCCTTGGCAGGGGCTCTCCTCGCCGTTGTGCTCATCGGCACCCTGGCCGTGCCGGGAATTCATTTCCAGGGCAGCGGCCGACTGCGACCTCCCACGGCCCAGGGCGAGGGCGAGGAGAAAAATCGCGGTTTTCAGGAGACCAACAACCTCAAGAAACCCAGCCAGCAACCTCCCGCGAATGCCGCTGGCCAGGGAAACCAGCCGGATCCCGGTGGCGCGGGCCAGCCCTTCCGCGACGCCGCGGCCCTGGGAGGCCCGGCCGCTGCCTTGCTCAACGTGCTGGGGACGCTGGCGAAATGGCTGATCGTGCCGCTCGTCCTCCTCCTGATCGTGGCGGGCCTGTGGGCCTTGCTGCGCTTGTGGCCTCTTCTCGGGGGCTGGTGGGGGAGCCTGACCGATCGATTACGCGCCTTGCTGGCCCGCCTCGCCGGCTTCTTCACCCGTCCGGCGCGGAAGGCGCAAGAAGAAGTTGGGCCCGATCCCCTGACCGATCTCGAAGACCTTGACGCTTTGCCTCCCCGCGAGGCCGTCCTCGCCGCCTACCAGAGGTTTCTCGCCCTGCTCAGCTTCCTTGGCCATCCTCGCCCGGAGAGGGCCACGCCCTACGAGCTGCTCCAGGCCCTGCCGCGCCACCTGCGCCGCCTCGAAGATCCGGCGCGCAGCCTCACCGACCTCTACGTCCAAGCCGCCTACGCCGCCGAGCCCGTGGAGCATGGAGCCCGTGAGCAGGCCATCCTGACGCTACGAGGGATGCGCGGGCTGCTGGCGGCGACGGAGTCGCCGGGAGGGTGAGAACGACACCTGGACCCTGGACTTCAGCGAACGGGCGAACGGGCACGTAAGACCTCAGTGCACGCCTCGTTTTTGGAGTACATTTCCCGCTGGAAGGAAACCGCATGACCACTCTCTCCACGACCGAGGCCCAGGAACAGTTCTCCGAGCTCCTCCGCCGTGTCGCCTCCGGCAAAGAGCGGATAGTCTTGACCCGAGCCGGCGAGGAGCTCGTTGCGGTCGTCCCGGTCGAGGACCTCGCTCTCGTGGAGTCACTCGAGGATCGCGCCGACATCGAGGATGCCCGCGAGGCGTTGCGCGAAGCCCGGGAGAAGGGCACGACCTCCTTGGCCGACCTCAAGGCCGAGTTGGGACTCTGACCTCCTCGTCGTGCAATATACCGTCGAGGTCACACCTGCTGCGGGCCGCCAGATCCGCAAGCTCGACCGCAGCACGCAGAAACGGATTCTTGCCCGAATCGAAAAACTGGAGGAGGAACCGCGGCCACGCGACGCCTCGAAGCTCCAGTCTCCTGAAGAGCTGTACCGAATCCGCGTGGGGACTATCGGATCGTCTATCAAGTTGAAGACGACCGGCTGGTCGTTCTGATCGTGAGGGTCGGAAACCGAAGAGAGGTTTACCGGAGCCTCTGACTGCCGCTGCCCCGGGCTCCGCTAAATACTATGGACCTTCGGAGGACGGCGCGCCGTCGCTTCATCCAAATCGCGCCCTCCCCCGTAGAAGAGGATTGAAACCGACCCCAGGGAGGGATGAAACCATGTCTTATCTTCTCGTCGTTCACAAGGTGCAGGACTACGACCGCTGGCGCCCCTACTTCGACGCAGACCAGGAGAGGCAGCAGGAGGCAGGGCTGACGGTGCGGCACGTGCTGCGCAATGCCGACGACCCTCAGGAGGTCGTGGTCCTCTTCGAGGCGGTGGACCTCGGCCGCGCCCGCAATCTCGTCGGCTCCGAGGAGCTCCGGAAGGTCATGGAAGAGGCTGGAGTCCTCGGCCGGCCGGACGTTCACTTCCTCCAGACTCCTTGAGAGAAGAGGGCCGGGGTGATGAGGGTTTTGGGTGGGGGGCGCTCCCCGCAAAGTTAGCGCCTATGGGTGACGAGGGTCTCCGGCGGTGCGGCGACCAGTCTGCCGTCCTCGCCGCCCACCAACGGCTCGCTATTCCAGTGCGTCGGCTCAACATCCCGGCTTTGCCCAGAAAGCCCAGGAGGCGCTATCATGCGTCAACCACCCGCTTCACGAAGCGAGAGACGACGGCATGCGCGCGCGTACCGAACACCCGTCTGCCGGCGGAACCGGCGAGCTGCGGCAGCACTCGCTCCGCCGCCAGCTTTTCGTCCCCTTTACGCTGGCGCTCGCGCTCTCGGTCGCCGTGCTCGGCCCGGTGTGCTTCCTGCTCTACTTCCGTGACACGATCAGCAGCCGCAAGGCAAGCCTTGAGGAGTCAGCCCGAGCCATCGCGCAACTGACGGCTTCCAACATCGAGGAGCATCGGCAGGGCATCCTCGATCTGACCGCCACGGTGGAAGAGATCGGCGGAGCGGACCGCTCCCAGCTCGAACGCCGCCTGCAGGAGTTTCATCGCCGGTCGCCGCAGATCCTCACCCTGATCGTCACCGACGCCGCAGGGCAACTCATCGCCAGCGAGCGCCATCTCACCCTGGGCGGCGGTCCGCTTCCCCCGGGAGCGGTGCAGCAGAGCGTCGCCGACCGGGAGTACTTCCGCCAGGCGCGTGCCACGGGCCGGCCCTACCTCTCTGATGTCTTCCTCGGCCGCGGCTTCGGGCACGATCCGATCGTCGCCATCGCGGCCCCCTGGCGGGCCCGCGACGGCACGTTCGGCGGCATCGTCGAGGGGTCTCTCGACCTGAGCCGGCTGGGCGCCGTGGGCGCTATCTACAAACCTCTGCCGGCGGTGGAGATTTTCGTCATCGACGGCCGGGGCCAGTTGCTCTGGAGCGGGCCCACCCGCAAGGACGCACCGCTGTCTCCGGTGACGATCGATGATCAGGGCGCCCGCCTCACCGGCACGCCGGTGCCGCGTGTCCTCTTTGGACGCTCGCAGGTCCCCGGCCTCGGCTGGACGGTGGTCATCCAGCAGCCGGTCCGCGAGATCTACCTCCGGGCGATCCCGCAGGCGTGGCTCATCCTGGCATGGATGGTCGCGGCCTTCCTCTCCGCCATCCTCCTCGCCACCCTTCTGGCCCGCCGAGTCACCCGGCCGCTCGAAGAGCTTTCGGCGCACCTCGACCGCATCGAGCTCGGAGCGGCGCCGCCCGATCTCGCGCCCTTGCGTACCGGTGCCCCGCGCGAGGTCGACGTCATCATCCAGACGACGAGCCGTCTGCTCGCCCGCTTGCAAGGGACCTACTCCCATCTCTCCCAGGTGCTCGCCGACCGCGAAGCGGCTATCGAGGACGAGATCGAGCAGCGGACGCGCGCCGAGCAGGAGCGCGACCAGCTCTTCGACCTCGGCCTGGACATGTTGTGCGTCGCCGGCTTCGACGGCTACTTCAAGCAGCTCAATCCCGCCTGGCAGAAGACGCTCGGCTGGACTCCCGCCGAGCTGATGGGCCGTCCGTACGTCGACTTCATCCATCCCGACGACCTGGAGAAGACGTATCGCGAGGCCGAAGGGCTTGCCCTCGGCGGCATCACCGTCGACTTCGAAAACCGCTACCGGACCCAGGAAGGCGCCTACGTCTGGCTCTCCTGGAGAGCGACCGCGATCCTCGACGACGAGCTCATCTACGCCGCCGCCCGCGACATCAGCGAACGCAAGAAGATGGAACAGATCAAGGATGATTTCATTTCGGTGGTGAGCCACGAGCTGCGGACGCCGCTGACCTCGATCAGCGGCTCCCTCGGCCTGATCCTGGGAGGAGTCGCCGGCGAGCTGCCGGAAAAAGCCCGCACCTTGACCGAGGTTGCGGCCAGGAACAGCGAGCGTCTCGTGCGGCTGGTCAACGACATCCTGGACATCGAAAAGATCGAATCGGGGACGATGGCCTTCCGTCCTCTCCGCGTGGAGCTGATGCCACTCGTCGAGCAGTCCGTCGAGAGCAACCGGGCCTATGCCAACCTCTACGACGTCGACCTGAAGATCGTCGCCGCGGAGCCGTCGGCGCGGGTCCGCGCCGACACCGACCGCATCCAGCAAGTGCTCGCCAACCTCCTCTCGAACGCCGCCAAGCACTCACCGCGCGGCCGCGCCGTCGAGATCCGCGCCGAGCGTACCGGCGACTGGCTGCGCATCTCGGTCACCGACCACGGCCGGGGAATCCCGGCGGAGTTCCAATCCCGCGTCTTCGAAAGGTTCGCCCAGGCCGACGCCTCCTCGACCCGCCAGAAAGGCGGCACCGGCCTCGGCCTCAGCATCTCCAAAGCGATTATCGAACGCCACGGCGGCCAGCTCTGGTTCGAAACCACACCGGGAGAGGGAACGACGTTTTCGTTTACCTTGCCGGAGTGGGACGTGGCCGGATTAGCCTCCGGCTTGCCGAGCTGAACGCCCTGGCAGCGCTCTTCCGGCAGGCGGCCATCCCCGCCCGCAGAGGGCCACACCCTACGAGCTGCTCCAGCGGCGTGACGATGACCCGGTACAACGGCTCGCTATTCCGGTGCGTCGGATCGGCATCCCGGTACGATGAGCCGATGTCCTGGAGCGACGGACCGATCCCCTGGGGCGTCAGAGTGACCTCCCGGTGCAGCGGGCCGATCTTCCGGAACAGGTGGTGTCCTAAGACTGTGTTGGCGGTGGAGGGGGGCGGCGGGATCGGGGCCGTCTGAGGGAGCGCGGAGCCCTGGACAGCCCCGCCTGACGGTCCCCATTCTACTCCCCTTCCTCTTTCTCAGGCCCCCTCTTGGCGAATTTATCCCAGCGCTTTAGGATTCCTTGAACAGTAGCGAGGCCCATGAGTAGGTAGTCCTCAAGCCGGCGGAGTCGCTCGCGCTCCGATGGTTTCGCAATTGCCGTCCATCGTGCCGCCTTGCCCCCTACGCGCCGGGCGGCGGATTCGAGCGTCGTCTTCCCGAGTCGCTCGGGGTGTTCCTGGAAGTACCTTCGCGCAGCTTCTCTGTAGCCTATTCGGGGATTGTCGCGCCGGAGCCGCCAGACCTCCCGGACCGCCTCTTTATCGTCTTTGGTCGGACGGCCTGGTCCCCCGCGCTTCGGCGGCATTCGCACCCCCCACGGTGCACAACCCCACGAGAGGAAAGGCGGCGCGGCGGGCTGGCCGTGGGGGACCAGCTTTCGGCTCATGACTTCCTAGCCACGCCCTTTTAGGGTTCTATTCTACACGGTAATTTTCTCCGCGCGGAAACGCGCCACTCCCAAAACGCCTACCGAGGCTCGCTTTGCTTTTCCTCCCTGGAGAAAAACCGGGAGGAAAAGGGAGCGCCTGCGCTTGACGGGGTACCGGAGAGAAGGGGAGGCTTGGGGTGTGAGAGAGGAAGAAAAAGCGATGTAGCAAAGAAAACCCCGCCAGTGGCGGGGCTCCCAGAAACGGGGCGGGGGCTGGTGCTCGGCCGTGGACTTGAGACCCCTGACCGAGGGTTCGATCCCCTCCCGCTCCACCTGCTTTTCGACTCGACCCGTGGACCTTGCGGCCAACGGATGAGCGTCCTAGAGAAACGCCATCTTACTCCGCAAAGCGTCACCGGTCAATACGCCGGAGGTACGCCATGCGCGATTCCTACGCTGCCCCCCGTCCGCCCTACCGCTGGCTAACGGGTCTGCTACTCCTGAGCCTCCCCCGGAGGTTCATACCGGCCCGCTTGGCCGATCTCCCGCCGTGCGGCGCGGATCAGCCTCTCCCGCATCCAAGCGGAGACGCTGATCCCCGCCAGCTCGGCGGCTTGCCGGATCAGCTCCTCGTGTTCCTCAAGCAACCTCAGACGGAGGGCAGCGGTTTGCGTCTTATCAGCCTTTGGTCTTGCCATGTCGGCATTGTAGGCCGGATAACTCCACAGGTCAAGATGGACGATTCTCATTCTACCCTATTGACACGTGGGGTTATTATGCCTACAATAACGACAGATCAGAGAACAAGCCATGAACGCCTCCCCCTTCGATCCCATGACCGCCCCCGAAGGGACCGCTTGCCGGTCCTGCGGCGGTCCGGTCATCCGGTGGGGCAAGGACAAGGCCGGCAACCCCCGCCGCTTCTGCCGGGCCTGCAAGGTCTCTTTCAGCATCGTGCCGCCCCGTCCCCTGGGGAGCATGCGCCTGGACATGGACAAGGCCGAGCTTTGCGTCAAGCTCCTCGCGGAAGGCTCCTCGATTCGCAGCACGGAGCGGGTCACGGGCGTTCACCGCGACACGATTTGCAGGCTCCTGGTGAAGGTTGGCGCCAAGTGCGACGCGCTCCTAAACCGCCTTGTCCGTAATGTGGAAGTAAAAGACGTGCAGTGCGACGAGCTGTGGTCCGTGGTGAAAATGAAGGAGAAGACGAAGGTTAAGAAAGGAATCACGAGCCCGGGAATCGGCGACGCTTATACCTTCCTGGCAGTCGAGCGGGCTTCTAAACTCCTCCTCGCGCACCACGTCGGACGGCGTACCTCTGAGGATGCCAGCATCTTCGCCGCGAAACTCTCCGGAGCCGTTGGCGCGGGCCGCTTCCAAGTCTCGACAGACGGTTTCGACGGATACCCCGCCGCTTTGGAATCACATTTCGGCGGCCAGATTGATTACGCCCAGCTTATTAAATCGTACTCGGGAGAGGGACTGGACAGCGAACGGCGGTATTCTCCGCCGTCCATAATAGCCACGGAGAAGCGGGTTATTTCCGGTACCCCGGCGGAGTCCAAGATTTGCACAAGTCACGTGGAAAGAATCAATCTCCACGTTAGAATGATGTCCCGGAGATTCACAAGGTTAACGACTGGCTTTTCCAAGAAGCGCGACAACCTGCGGGCGGCCGTCTCCCTGTTCGTGGCGAGCTACAACTTCACCTGGAGTCACCGGACGCTGAAGGGCTGCACGCCCGCCATGGCCGCCGGAGTCTGCCGGGCGCCCTGGAGTGTGCGGGAGTTGCTGACGGCTTAGGAGGACGGGCTTTGTTCAAGGCAGAACTTGACAAACATCGGAGTCAGTTTGACCCCGCCGCCCATGAGCGCGTAAGATAAGGAGCGGCGGACGGGATTCGGACCCGCGTCTCGAAGGTGGGCGCCCTCGCGGTCTACCCCTGTTGACCTACCGCCGCACTGAGAGGGCGGCCCGGGGGATTGGACCCCGGAACCGCCCCGAGTTAAACGCTGTCCGACTGGCCGCGCTACCCGTCGCTCCCGCCAAGGTTAGGCGGGTAGCCGGCCCCTCTTACTCCCTCCCCTTAGAGCCCTTTGCCGCGCCGAACACTCAACCAGGGCTTTCGTCCCTCCTCACGGCATTACCTTTCCTTTCCGACGGAAGATCGTTCTCTTGCCTCTTCCGTCCCCTGAAATTCGCTCTAGCGTTCCTCCGTCCTTCGCCAGTCGTGCCAGGGCCGTAGTAATCGAGGCCGCATGGCTCTTGCTGTGCAGTTCCGGTTCCCGCTCCAAGAGGAGCTTCCGGACGTCTCCGGCGCTAAACTCGCCTTCCATGCTGGCGGTGATCTCCTGGACAATCTCGGCCAACGTGGTCGGCTTCTCGGGCTCAGGAGCCTCGGGCTCAGGGTAGATGCCAGATTCTTCGGACTTGACAAGCTCCTTCTGGTACTTGGCGAACAAGTCCTTTACCGGCTGAATCTCCGCGGCAAATTCAGAGTCGTTCACCGCGATAATGTCGAGCGCCAAGAGAAGCTGCCGGATCTCGCCGCGCAAGGTAGTCTCGCGCTCCCGGACCTCCTTTAGCTCCATTTGAAGCTCGTGCGCCCTGCGGGAGCACTTCCGCGCTTCGCTGAGTTTGTCGAGGGTGGTCTTTGTCGCGGTTTCCATGGCAAGGTGAGACGTTACCACCAAGTTTGTCAGCGGTCAATAGCGTGGATGGCGGATCATGGCAAACTTACCGGCAACCCGAATGTGGCATACCGTGGCCATGCACGCCCGCGCCAGCAAACCAGAGCACTCCGCGGGGCGTGCGACACAAAGGGCCGGCCCCTCGCGGAGCCGGCCCGGTACTACGTCGCTTCCCTCTCATGCCGCTCTATCAGCGGTCCCGCCCGGATGTCCCCCTCCTCCCCGCCGCTACGCGCCCAAACGCCCGCCAGCTCCGCGGCAAGGGCTCGGCACTGGCGGGCGTACCGGAACGTGGCCACGATCCGCCGGCCCGGGAGGTAGACCAGGGTGTAGCAGTGTGTGCGGCCCCACGGGAGCGGCCCATCCGGCGAGCCGTGAAAGAGCCCAAAAGGCCGGGAGATCCAGCCCGGTACCTCCAGGTCCGTGCCGTCCTCCAGGGTGACGCGGAACCGCCCGTGCCGCCAAACCAGAGGCAAGGGAAGCCCTGCCTTCACCCGGAGCTTGAGGTAGGCGTCTGCGGCTCCGGCAAGCCAGGCGCCGCAGGAAGCGAACCCTTCCGACTCCGCCGCCCGCTTCCAGGCCACGGACTGCGCCATGGATGCCCGGACGGTGAACGTGGCCACCTTCACAGCTTGCCCTTCCCCGTCCACAGGGGGAGAACCGCGGACTCGATACCGCGAGCGAGCCGCTCCACCATCTCCGCCCACGTGGACGCCATGAGCGCCAGCCGCTCGTCTTCGGCGTCGAGCGAGGACCTGTTCCGCTCCTCCCCCACAGCAG
>DASUEN010000194.1:0-37659 GCA_036275055.1 Thermoanaerobaculia bacterium | reverse complement strand
CGCCGGGCGGTGGGGGGGGAGGCTGGGAGAAGAGGGCCGGGGTGATGAGGGTCTTGGGCGGGCGGCGCTCCCCGCAAAGTTAGCGCCTATGAGACCGCATGGGGCTGCACTGGGGGGCCGTTGCCGAAAGATAAGAAGGAGAATGGGCCGCCAGCTTGTCATTCCTTGTCAAATCTCGCGGCGGATCGAGACGAATCGATAGTTTCCCCTTTTGCGGGAAACATCTTAGAAAGCAGGTCGTCTTCTTCTGAAACGATAGGTTCTGGACGATTTGTCTCGCCGATGCGTATTGGGGGCACCTTACCTATCAGAGGCTCATACGTCTCCACTCAAGTGAACCCGGTGGACCGCAGCACATGGCTGCGATGGATGGGTGATTGGCCATGTTCTCCGTCCACGTTGACGAAAGGAGTAGGACTATGCAGGTGTCAAAGACCCTGGTGCGTGCCACTTTTTGTGCGGCTCTGGCCCTCGCGCTGGTTGCAAGCTGTCCTTTGTTCGCCGAGGTGATCCCCGAGGGGGTCGATTTGTGGGCGACGGCGGCGGGGCATACCCACACGGGCTTCGGTTCCGATCCGATTCCGGCGGGATTCTTCTGTGAGAATTCCAAGCCCTTCACCGGCCGCATCATCTTCCAGGGCTCTCCTCTGGCGGTGGAGCCTGCCGGCAGCCTGGGCGGTGCGGACACCATCGTTCACCGGCTCGACAATGCGACCTTCAACGAGAAGGGCGAGGCCATGACCCGCATCCAGTTGCTGGCTTTGTCGCTGACCAGCGTCAAGCCGGTCGATACCGGCTGCGGCCAGTACAACGTGGCGGCGCGGCTGGACGGCGAGCAGCCGGTGACCGACATGAAGATCACCCGCACGGCGACGAGCGGCGGCAGCTACGTGGCACCGCTGGCGCTGAACGTCCGCCTGACCTTCACGCCGGTCAACGGCGACCTCAAGGGGCAGCGCACCCTGACGCGGCGCGTCACGCTGGGACCGAGCAGCATGGCGGTGTGGACCTACGCGACGGCGCCGCGCTACAGCGGCCACGTGATGGTCGATACCGACGGCGACGGCAAGCCGGACACCGCCCTGCCGATGGCCAGCAACTTCGTGGCCGGCGTCGCTCCGGCCGCCTCGGGCGATCCGGTGACCGTGGCCGGCTGCACCATGGGCTCGAACGCCACCACCTGCCCGCCCGGCTACTGCCTCCATCAGGCGTGCCACTGCAACCCCAACTCGCTGACCTGGGACCCCTATGACAAGGGGGTGGGCTGCACCTATCTCCACTGCCTGTGGGTCTGCGTCCGCAGCGGTGCCGGCGCCGCCGTCACCAAGCCCGGCGGCAGCAAGGACGGCCTGGTCGCCACCCCCGTCTGCGCCGAGGTTGCGACCCAGTAACCTCCCCTCGCGGCGGCCGCAACGCGTGGCCGCCGCTTGCTCCCTTCTTCTAAAATCATAGTCTTCAGGAAATCTGTCACGCCGGGAGGGCCTGCAGGCACCCTGATCTTTAGGGGCCCTTTGCGTCTCGGCCTCGAGCGAACCCAGTGACCGCAACCCATGGCTGCAAATGGATGAGTGGGGGAGGGCCATGTTCTGCGACCACTTTGACGAAAGGAGAGTAGGACTATGCATGCGTCAAAGACCCTGGTGCGTTTCGCTTTCTGTGGAGCTCTGGTCCTCGCGCTGGCCGCGAGCTGTCCCTTGTTCGCCGAGGTGATCCCCGCGGGGGTCGACCTGTGGACCACGGCGGCGGGGCATACTCACACGGGCTTCGGCTCCGATCCGATTCCGGCGGGATTCTTCTGTGAGAATTCCAAGCCCTTCACCGGCCGCGTCATCTTCCAGGGCTCTCCCCTGGCGGTGGAGCCCGCCGGCAGCCTGGGGGGTGCGGACACCATCGTCCACCGGCTCGACAATGCGGCTTTCAACGACAAGGGCGAGGCGGTGACCCGCATCCAGTTGCTGGCGCTGTCGTTGACCAGCGTCAAGCCGGTCGATACCGGCTGCGGCCAATACAACGTGGCGGCGCGGCTGGACGGCGAGCAGCCGGTGACCGACATGAGGATCACCCACACGGCGAAGAGCGGCGGCAGCTACGTGGCGCCGCTGGCGCTGAACGTCCGCCTGACCTTCACGCCGGTCAACGGCGACCTCAAGGGGCAGCGCACCCTGACCCGCCGCGTCACGCTGGGACCGAGCAGCATGGCCGTGTGGACCTACGCGACGGCGCCGCGTTACAGCGGGCAAGTGATGGTCGATACCGACGGCGACGGCAAGCCGGACACCGCGCTGCCGATGGCCAGCAACTTCATTGCCGGCGTCTCTCCGGCCGCTTCGGGCGATCCGGTCACCGTACAAAGTTGCGAGACGGGCATAAACGCCACCGCCTGCCCGCCCGGCCAATGCCTCCACCAGGCCTGCCACTGCAATCCCAACGCGTCGACCTGGGACCCCTATGACAAGGGAACGGGCTGCACCTATCTCCACTGCCTGTGGGTCTGCGTTCCGGCCAGCTCCGGCGGCGGTCCCGGCGCTCCCGCCCCCTGCCCCCAGTCTTTGCCTGGGCAGCCTGGGGGGTAACGTCCAACCTCCACCCGGCGGCGGCCGCAACGCGTGGCCGCCGCCTCGTTTCCGCAGGGCAAGCATGGATCCGTTCACCAGCCGTTTGCTCAGAGCGCCGGTACCTCCTGCCGGACGGGGATCTCGTGCGCCCCCTGCGCATCGATCACGATGACGCGCGAGACGGGCTCGCTCACCGGATCCTCCTGGCGGACTTTGAACGGCTCGAGGGCCGGTGGCGCGGCTCCGTCCGGAGGCTCGAAGTAGAAGAGGTACTGCCGGGTCCCCCCCGGCGGGCTCGGCTGGCGGTCGAACCAGGCCCGGTACCCCGGCGCAGGAAACTCACCGGTGGCGGTGAGCGTCAGCGTGCCGTCGGCGAGCGCTGCCTCGTAGCGGCCCGTTCCAAGCTGGAGCCGCGGACAATCGGCTTCCACCCAGCGCCGGAACAGGGACACCCATTCGGGAGGCCAGGGACCCCCGGCGGCCAGAGGAGGCATGAGGCCGTGATTCTGCGGCTCCAGGTTAATCCGGGTAAGGATCGCCCGCGCCTTGCCCTTGACCTGCTCGTAGCTCCAAGGATCGAAAGACCATTGCATCGCGTCGCGGTCCATGAGCCGGAAAAGCGGCCGGATGTGGAGTTCGTAGCGAGGTACCCGCGGTGGCGCAGCCATGGTCAGTCCTCCCCCAGTTGCAGGGTTGCGCTGCGGAAGCGCACCTCGCTGCCGAGCTTCAGGGCGACATCGGTATGGCTCAGGCAGGAGCGCACGACGAGCGTCAGCCGCCACTCGCCGCCGCCTTTGGAAGCCGCGCGCGCCAGGGCCGCACTGACGTCGACGGACAGTCCGGCCGCTTTGGGATGGTGGCCGCGGTGTGTATCACCCTCCTCGCCCCCCTCCTGGCCGCCGCCCGAGCCCCAGATGGCGAAGTAGCCGGCGTGATAGTCGCGCTCGAACGTCTCGTCTCCAGGGTGGGGAGTGACCTCCGCCGGATGGATATAAAGGTCGACGCGATAGGAGGTGGCGGGGGTTTCCACGTCCTCGAAGCGGAGGCTGGCGGAAACGAAGTCCGGAGCCGGCACGGCGATCGGCACGCTGAGCGGCGAGTCCGGGCCGGTCTCCCGTGGCGAGCTCTTGAACGCCGTGAGCTGGCTGGCCGTGACCAACGGAACGGAGCGGGTGCCGCCGTATTCATAGACGTAGCTGAGCTGCCGCTTCGTATCCAGCACGTCCTCGACCTTCCGGGGCATGCCGCGCAGCTTGCAATCGAGGCAGACGGGCTGGCCGGAGTGGGTCTTCTGCCACTCCGCCCAGAGCAGGTCGATGTACGCGTGGAACATCCAGAAGAGCGGATCGACGGCGGCGGTGGTATCGGACCTCATGTCGCCGCCAACGTAGCAAGAGTGCATGTAGTTGTGCGGCCCCGCCTCGAGCTGGCCATAGCCGCCGTCTTTCTCGCCGCCGAACTCGGCGAAGGTCGGCAGGCGCAGGATGTCGCGGAGCTCCTCCGGGAGAGGTAGCGAATCGGAGCCGTCGCGCCCCGCGCGGTAGAGAGGATTCGCCGGATCCTCGGCGACGCGGGGGAAGCGCTTGCCGGAAGGAGGCTTGGACCAGTCCCAATAGGGCAGCGTCACGTTCGCGGTGCGTGGCGGATCGACCGCCCGCAACGCATTCTCGAAATCGAGCAGGACCGACCGGTGCCAGGGCAGAAAGAGCTCGCTGCCGTGCTCGCAGGGGCCGACCCGGCGGTCGTTGTGGAGCCTCGCCAGGTAGGCGAAGCTCCGCTTGTCGCTGGGCGGCAGCTCCTTGATCTTTTGCAGGGCATAGAGGAAATTGCCATAGGCCTGCGAGTCCAGCATCAGCACGTCGATGTTCTTGCGGACCCGCAGCGACTGAGCTGCGAGGTCTGGGACTGTGGCCGGAGCCAGCGCCAGGCCGAAGGCGAAGACCAGGAGCCAGAGCGGACGTCGTCTCATCGGAGCCTCCTTTCGGATGGAGCGACCGGGACGCACCGGAGCCGGATGGCAGCCAGCCAGCCGCACCGCCCACCGGGGTCACGGTCGCATTTCATTCAAGGAGGTGAGGCGAAGCCGGCAGCAATTTCAGCCGCGGTGCTCGGAGCGTCCGCCAGGAGGGTCTTCCCGAAGCATGCCTTCTGCGGCCGGACGGCTCACTCCTTGCGGTCCCGCAGCTCCGTGAGCTTGGCCTGCTGCGGCTCGGTCAGCAGGTTCTTGATGCGGATGACGAGCGTGATCTGCGTCCGCTTCACCTCGCGCTCCAGGGCGAGAACCTTGTCCACCTGGGCCAGCCCGGCCGCTTCGTCCACCGGCCGGGCCTGGAGGAGCCGGGCCAGCTTCTGGCTCTCGGTCTGCAGCTCCCACTGCACGTCCACGAATTTCGACTGGGCCTTCTGCACGGCCTCCTTGATGGCGGTGCGCTGACGCTCGTCGAGGTTGATCTCCTGGCTGTACTTCATCACCAGCTCGGGGGGAAAGACGACTCTGGCGATCGGGTCGTCGCCCGCGGGCTCGGCCCACGCCGCGACGGCGGCGAGCGTAGCGAACAGCAGGAAGAAAAAGGTTTTCGATTTCATGACGGGTCTCTCCTTTCAGGGGGTTGGGGATGGGTCTCGAGATCGAGCACGCTCCGGCTCCATCCCGCCGGGGCGGCGAGGATCTCCTGGCCGGAGGTTTCGAGCAGGAAATCGGTGGGCGAGCGCCACTCGGCGAGCGAGGGGATGCCGGCGGGCGTCTGCGGCACCGGCCTGCGCAGGCCGAGCCAGAGGGCGAGCCCGGCGATGGCGATCATCGCCGCGGCCGCCCAGACCAGGCGGAGACGCCGGGGCGTTACGCGCCGCAGAGTACGCGCCCGGCCGCGCCGTACCACGTCGGCGAAGGGCGGGAGCTGCTCCTGCTCCTCCCGGCGCAGGGCCGAGAAGGCCGCCGCAAGCTCGCGGTCCTTCTCGTGATTCATGGCTTCTCCTCCTGGCCGAGGTGGCCGAGCCGCTGCTGAAGCCCGCCCTTGCCGCGGTGATAGTGCGTGCGGGCGCTGCCCAACGAGATGCCGAGGACGCGCGCCGCTTCCTCCACGGTGAGGTCCTGATAGAAGACGAGATGGAGCACCTCGCGCTGGCGGCCGGGCAGGGTTTGCAAGGCTGCGCGCAGAGAGCGGCTCGTCTCCGCGGCACCGAGGAGCGATTCGGGCGTGGGAAGCGGCGGCGGGCTCGGGTGCCCGTCGCGCCAGCGCAGGCCGGCCATGGACCGCAGCCACCGGCTGCGCCGCCGCTCGGCCGCCGTGCGGCGGATGACGCCGAAGAGCCACGTCGCGAAGCTCGACCGCTCGTCGAAGCGGGCGTGGCCGTCCAGGACCTTGAGATACGTCATCTGCAACACCTCCTCGGCTTCTTCCCGATCCCACCGGCAGCAACTGAGGGCCCAGCCGGCGCTGGCCGGGTGGAGCTCCTCGAGAAGCCTTTCGATTTCTTCGCCGGTCATGCCTTGAGTGGTTTGGAGAGGGGAGACTGTATGACAAGGGACTACAGGGACAGCAGGGACTACAGGGACACGCGCCTGGTGTGTTTCGTCCCTGGTGTCCCTGTTGTCCCTGTAGTCCCTGCTTTGGCTTCCTGGGAGAGGGAATGCTGCGCACTCGGGAGGAAGCTCGCCGCCGCTGTGAGCGGCGCGGCGGCGAGATCAGCTCCCCTTATGGAATCGCTGGGCAATGGCCGTCGACGGGCGTCAGACAGGCCTTGAGAGTGCAGCCGAAAAAGCCGCAGGCGCGGCAGCACAGCTTGTCCGGCAGGCACTGGTAGTCACTGGTGCAACCGTTGGCGGTGGTCTGCCGGAGCTCGGGGGCGGGAGGCAGCAGCCCGGCCGCGCCGGAGCCGCTCTGGCTGCCAGCCGAGTTGGCAGACAAGGTCGCCAGGAAGTCCGTGACCTCCGTGCCGTGAAGCGTGGCCGTGGGGGCCTGCGGGTTCCCGGCCGGCGCCGGCTGGGCAGTCTGGGCCAGGCCCTGGGTGATGCCGAGGATCGCACAGAGCGCTGCCAGCAGCAGGACGAATGACCAACGTCGCGAAGGGGATTGCAGAGTTCGCATCTCGGGTCTCCCTTATGTTGTTTTTTGAATCCTAGCATGAATGAGACGCCAGGGCGCCTTATCGCCCGAGGAGCCGCAGCAAGCCCAGGCTCAACGGCGGAAAATAGGTGATCAACAGCACGCCGAGGCCCAGGATCAACAAGAAGGGGACGACGTGCCGGTAGAGCTCCGGCAGGCGCTTGTTGAAGCGCGAAGAGGAGAGGAAGAGGTTCAGGCCGACCGGCGGGAAGAGGAATCCCAGCTCCAGGTTGGCCAGGAAGATGATGCCGAGGTGGATCGGATCGACGCCGAAGGCGAGACCCAGCGGTACGACGAGAGGCGCCAGCACGATGATCGCCGAATAGATCTCGAGCACGCTCCCCAGCACCAGCAGGATCAGGTTGAGCGCCAGCAGGAAGAGGAGCTTCGACTCGACGTGGGTCTTCACCCACGACAAGAGCTGGTCCGGAATCTGCGCGTCGACGAGATAGCTCGTCAGTCCCAAAGCCGAGGCGAGGAGGATGAGGACCGCTCCGGTCAACACCGTCGACTTGACGAGCGCCTGCGGCAGGCCGTGCCGGGGGCGGAGGTCGCGCGTCACCAGCCACTCGATGAGGATGGCGTAGAGGAGCGCGGCGGCGGCCGTCTCGACCAGGCTGGTGATCCCGGAGAGGAACAGCGTCACCACGAAGACCGGCAGCAGCAGCTCCCACTTCGCCTCCCAGGCCGAGCGGCCCAGCTCCCGCCAGCCGAAGCGATGGCGCGGCGCGCCTGCTTTGAGACCCATCCACACGCCGTACAGGGCGACGAGGATCACCAGCAGCAACCCGGGCAGAAGGCCGGCGAGGTAGAGCTGGTCGGCAGGCGCGTTCATGTCGCGGCTGCCGGCGACGACGCTGTAGAGGATCACCGGCAGGCTGGGAGGAAAGAGCAGGCCCAGGCTGCCGGCGGCGGTGACGAGGCCGAGGGAGAAGCCCTCGCTGTAGCCCTCCTCGCGCAGCATGGGATAGACCAGGCCGCCCAAGGCGATGATCGTCACTCCCGAGCCGCCGGTGAAGGTGGTGAAGAGCGCGCACACCGCGGCCACCATCACCGCGACTCCCCCCGGCATCCAGCCGAACAGGGCGCGGAAGAAGCGCACCAGGCGCGAGGAGGCCCGGCTCTCCGCCAGCACGTAGCCGCAGGCGGTCAGCAGCGGGATGGCCGGCAGAGTGGGCGAGGCGATGAGGCGGTAGATCTCCGCCGGCACCGCGGATAGGGGAACGGCGTCCTTGAAGAACAACACCAGCGCCACACCGCCCATGACGGTGAAAACCGGCGCGCCCAAAAGCCCCGCGGCGACGACCAGCAGCGCCAGCGGCCAGGCGAGGGCCGGGGCCTGGGGGGCAAGCCACCCGAGCGCGAAGACGCCACCCGCCACGGCGAGGGCCGCCAACCGCCCCCGCCAGCCCTCGGCGGCCCGCCAGGCCAAACGCAGGGCGATGAGCGCCAGCGCCACCGGCATCACGCACTCGGACGCCCACTGCGGCAGGCCGCCGGGGAGGAGCTTGCCCTGCTCGCGGTCGGCGAGGACGACCTGCCAGGCGCCGTAGGCGAGCACCGCCGTCACCGCCGCGGCCACGCTGCCGGCGGCGAGAGCCGCGGCACGGCGCCGGCGCCCCGCGCCCAGCAGCTCAGTCGTCGACAGGGTCAGGTGCGCGCCCTCCCGCGTCGCCAGGAGGCCGCCCAGGAAAGCGATCCAAAGGGTGAGCTGCTGGAGGTAGGGAGCACCGCCGGGGACGTGGAAGCCACCGAGCGGCCGTCCCACGACGTCGATCAGGGGGAGGAGCATCGCGGCGAGCAGCGCCGCGACCACGATCGCCTCTTCGGCGCGGTGCGGCAAGCGCCTGAGCGCGGCGCGGCTCACTTCGGGGATGCTGCCTTGTGGGCGGCGCGATAGGCCGCCAGCGAGCGTGTCGCCTCGTCGAAGGCGTCCGCCGGCACGATGGAGCCGCGAATTTTGGGGTAGAGACCGTCGGCCAGTTGGTGCCACTCGCGGCGCGCCGCGGCGTCCACCGCCACCACCGTCAGGCCCCGCTTCTTCATCGCCTCGATGTCCCGCGCCGTGCCGGTCTTGATCTCCTCGCGCAAGCGCCGGCCCGCCGTTTCGGCCGCGGCCCGCAGCTTGACCTGCACGTCGGCGGGGATTTTGTCCCAGGCGTCCTTGGTCACCACCACGGCCCCCAACAGCATCTCCCAGTCGAGATCGGTGAGGAACTTGGCGTGGTTGTAATACTGCGCGATGAGCGCCACTCCCGGCGGCACGCTGAAGGCCTGCACGAGACCGGTCTGCAGCGCCGTGCCGAGCTCCGTCGAAGGCAGCGGCACCGGGTTGAAGCGCGCCGCCTTGAGCAGCTCGACTCCCCGGGTGTCGGCCGCCCAGGTGAAGAGCTTGAGCGCGCGCAGGTCGTCCGGCTTCGCCACCGGCTTCTGGCTGAAGAACCGCACCCAGCCGACGTCCGCCCAGGCGAGGGCGACGAAGCCCTTGGCCTGGAGCCGTGCTTCCAGCAGGGGACGCATCGTCTCCAGCACGCCGTAGACCTCGTCGTAGGAGTCGTACATCATCGGCACGCCCAGGGCATAGACCGACTTGTCGATCTCGCCGAGGCCGACGGTGGTCAGCACGCCGGCGTTGAGCGTGCCGAGCCGCATCTTGCGCACCACGACAGGGTCGTCGCCGGCGACGCCGCCGGGATAGAGGCGCACGGCGATCCGCCCGCCGGAAGCCGTCTTCCACTCCTCCGCCATTTCCTGGAGGATCCGGTGCCACGACGAGCCTTGGGGAACGAGCGTCGCCATCTTCAACGTCAGCGGCGGCGTCTGCGCCCTGGCCGCCGGGCTCCACGCCAGGGTGAAGGCGAGGAGCCCCACGAAAAACAGGCGGCGCCGGATGAGCTGCGATCGGTTCCCTGGTCGAATCTTCCCCATGATACTCACTACCTCTCTGAATGCGGTTCTGGATCGAGGTCATTCGATGAACAGCGCGTCCGTGCGCCCGAGGAGCCAACGCGCCCGGCGCTGGGCGATCAGGTTCGCCAGCCGCTGCCCGGGCACCTTGTCAGGATCGATGGCCAGAGCCTGGTTGAGGAGACGCTCGAATTCTACGCGGTTCTGCGTGCCCACGTCCACGGTTTCGGCGAAGCTCACGAGCGGCGCCGCCCGCTGGCCCTGCGACAGCGCCGTGGTCCGGGCCAGGTGCTCCCGCGCCCTGGCCAGCGAGCCCCCCACCGAGGTCCGGGAGCCCTCGTAGACGAGGAAGAAGTCGTGCAGAGCCCCCTGCCCGAAGCCCTCGTCCAGCGCCAGGGCGCGGCGCATCATCCCTTCGACCACGGCGAGGTCGGCGCTGAGCTCCGCATCGTCTTTGGCGAGCGCGATGGCCGCCGCCCAGGCGCTGGCCGTCCAGTAGAGCAGCGGCACGTGCTCCTTCTTCAGGCCGGCCATGCCGGTCAGGATCGCTTCCGCCTTCTCCGGCTCCGCCTGCAGCCTGGCGCGCAGACCGGGGAAATCGACCTCGAGCCCGCGCCAGCCGTACCCCAGGGCGCGCAGGTAGAGCCGCCGCGCCCGGGCGCGCAGCTCGGTGGCCCGCGCGAGGTCGCGCTCCTCCACGAAGTCGGCCTCCTGCTGCACGAAGGCATAGGAGTACTGCGTGAAGCCGCTCGCGGCCGCCAGCAGCAGCTTGGCGTTGCGCGGGTCCTGGGCGAGCAGGGCCTCGATCGTCTTGAGGCCGAACGGCAGCGCCGCGCGCACCAGCTCGGGGTCGTCGTCGGCAGCGTAGACGTCGGTGCCGCCGGCCAGGGCGTTCGCCGCCGCGTGAACCGCGACGCGCTTGACCGAACAGCTCGCCAGCGCCAGGACGGCGGCGCCCAGGACCAGGCAATGCGACAGACGGGGCCAAACCCAGGAAGCGGCTCTCTTCATGGTGGGGGAGTATGTCAAATTTCGACTGCTCGCGGGAGCGCGAGCCCTCTGCCGGTCGCACTCCCGCACAAGGAAAACCGATCAATCCGTGCAGAAGGTCCGCAGCACCTCCTGGTTGCCGGTACCAGAGTAGCCGTCGGTGAGGCGGCGGTCGCAGGTGATCCAGCTCCGGTATGAGCACGGCGCCACGTCGTTGTAGGTCGCGAGGAAGGTGTCGAACTCGCCGGCGGTGCCGGTCCAGAGCACACCGTGCGGGCCGAAGCTGTCGCTGCGCGGCGTGACGACAATGCCGTCCTGACGCTGGATACCGATCGAGTAACTGTTGAGATAGGGATGGCCGACCGAGTACTGGGGGTGGACGGTGATCACCCCGCCGGCCGGCGAGATCGGGTTGCAGCCACTGATCGCCAGCTCCTGGAGGTTGTACCGCAGGTACGCCAGGGAGTTGTTGAGATGGAGGACCACCGGGACCGTCTGCGCGAAGGAAGAGCTGGCGGTCTTGACCTCGAGCACGAAGGAGAACTTGCGCGGCCGGTCCTGGTTGGGCCCGGGGACCGCGAGACCGGCGCCTGCCGTGTCGGGGCCGCTCTCGTCGATCCCCTGCACCAGTTGGGTGCTATCGAGCTGGATCATCCGGCCGGTGTCGCGTACGAAGTTCGGGCTCTGCTCGACGGCGATCCAACCGTTGGCGTCGGGCGCCGGCGAGACCGGCGTCAGCGAGTAATTCCACGGGTGCGGGCCGATGAACGTGTAGATCGCGCCGTAGGGTGCGCTGGTGATCTGCGGGCCCTTGAGCTGCTGGGTAAAGTCGCCGGGATAGACGGGAGCGACCGCCAGGTCCGTCCACTCCGCATAGACGAAACGGAAGCTGACCGCCTCGCCGAGGTACTTCTGGGAGACTTGCCCGATGAAGTCCGGGAAGCCGGTGAAGGCGAGCTTGCCGCTGGCGGTCAGGCCGTCCGCGCCAAAATCGTGCAGACCTCCGCCGTCCGGCACCTGGTAGTTGCCGACGTAGGACCAGAGGGTGATCGTCTGCGGGGTCCACGTCGGAGCCTGGACGCAGAGCTCCGTGAACGAGCAGTTGGAGCGATTCTCGCGCCCGGGCGTCCGGCCCGTGGCCGACGGCTCGTCGAGCACGAACACGCCGCCCACCTCGACCTTGAAGTAGATGTCCGGTCCGCCGATGAGCTCGAACGGCGAGATGGCGTCGAACGGCGGCGGCAGGGCCGGAATCTGACGGAAGACCGAGCCGGGAAAGTAGATCTCGAAGTTGCCGCCGGCATCGGTCGCCGCCGTGCCGAGGTTGTCGTCCTGGGTAAGGTCGCGGTCGAAGCTGGTCACGTTGGCGCCGCCGAGCGGCACAGCCGGCTTGCCGCAGTCCGAGACCCGGCCGGCGACCAGCCAGAGATCGAGAGCCTTGAGGATGTCGCAGTAGGCAGCGGTGGGGAGCTCGACGTCCAGGGAGATGCCCTTTTCCGACTGCCTGGGCGTTCCCACGCCGAGGAGGCCCGCGGCCTCCTTGCCCGTGGCGGGTGCATAGTCGAACTTGCGGACCTCGAGCGCGACGACCAGCCCGCCTTCCCGGTAGTCCCTGAGCTCGACGTCGTAGCTGCCGTTCGCCTGGACGGTGGCGCGCCCGATCTCGCTCGCTGGCAACCGGTTGCCGGGGAGTTGCTGCCATCCCCAGCGGGAGGAAGCCGTCCCCGTTTCCCTGGTCCCCTGGAGGTAGAAGACGAGCGTCGCGCCGGCGAGTGTCTCCGTTCGATATGGGCTTCCGTAGCGAGCGGTTGTCTGTCCTGTGAGTTGACTCATGACAATTCCTCCTTTTGTCAGACCCGTCCCGCCAAGGGAACGCGGCTCACCGAGGTCTTCGCCGCGTTCGCCCGCTTTCTGACAAGGATGATCGAGCAGCGCACGTCGAGCCTCACGGCCCTTGGGTCGGGAGCGCCTCGGGCGGCGCCGGATACACTCGTGACAATCCCTCCTTCTATCAGACGCGCCCGGCAGGGCACGCGTCCCCCTGAGGTTTTCGCCGCGTTCACCAGTTTTCTGACAAAGAAAAATCGTCTCGTTTTTTTCGATCGTGAACGTAACGGCGTGCGGCCTGATCCCGCCTAATCCGGGAAAAGCGCCGCCGGTGAATGCTCGCCGGAAGCCAAGTGACAGGAGAGCTCGTCATGTCCCAGGACGTCTTCAAAATACTCAAGGATTTGGAATTGAAAAGCGTTGGCCTCGACCCTCAGACGAACAAGATGCAGGAGGGTTATTTCGTCGCCTTTCGCAGCATCGGGCTGCCGATCCACAAGGAGGACTTTGCGAATCCGTGGTCGCCGCTGGGCGGCAACCTCGACAAGGCCATTCCCCAGGCCAACCCCTCCGATCCGAAGGACGCGCCGAAAACCGGCAGCGGTCCATTGGATGACGACAAGGTCTTCGCAGCGAAGATCGCCAAGTCGCAGCAAGCCTACCTGAACACCTTCCTCCTCACCGACGACAAGCTGAAAATGAACAATCGGTACGAGGTCATGCCCGGGAGCACGGTCAGCGACTCGTGGTATGCGATCATCACCGGCGCCAACGGCATACCGACCGAATCGGTCCTCAACCCTGCAATGAAACAGGCCTACGAAAACGCGCAGGCGAAATTGATGGACAAGGATGGCAATCCGACGCCCCATTACCAGGCCTACATGCAGTACGAGGACGATTACAAGAGCAAGGTGAAGGCTTGGCACAAGGCGTACGCCGGCGCCTTCACCGATCCGATGAAGCTCCAGAGCTGGCCCATCGAAGGGACTTCCTACCAGGACGACGCGGACGAAGCGATGGACCGCTGGCAAAGCTTTGGCTTCAAGCACGAAATCGAAAACGCTATCGACACCCTGGCCGCGCAAGGCACCGATCCGGCCATCGCCCTCATCTCGCGAGCCAAAAAGCGATTCATCAACAGTCTGAACGAATTCCAAGGCATCGGCGAGATCCCGTATACGGTCATCCTGCCCAATAGCTGGTACGACCCCGACAACGACGACGGCTGGACCGAGTACACCAGCCGGGACTTTCATGCCGAGAGTCATTATCAGGCGTCTGCGACGTCCTACAGTGGCGGCGGCGGGTTCAACGTCGGGTTCTGGTCGGCGAGCGCTTCCTTCAACCACGCGGATCAGCAGAGCTCGCTGGGCATCCAGACGAACGGCCTCGAAATCTCGTTCAAGTACTGTGCGGCGGACGTCAAGCGTCGTTGGCTGGACAACTCCTTGTTGAGCCTGAAGAACTGGTTCCTCATGGGAGACTACAAGAAGGGTTGCATTTCGAGCTCCCTGATGGGGCAGGAGCTGCCGCAGAACGCCATCGAGCCAACCTTCCTGCCCTCGATCGTGACCAGTCTCATCTTCATCAAGGACCTCTCCCTGAAGTGGAGCAACTGGAAGTCGGACTGGGACTCCCACTCGGCGACGAGCTCCGCTTCCACGTCGGTGGGTTGGGGGCCGTTTTCGGTGAACGGGTCCTACAGCCATCATGGGGAGCAGAGGAACTTCTCGGCCGACGCGAGCGGCGAGAGCCTCACGGTCCCCGGCATCCAATTGATCGGTTACGTGTCGACGATCAATCCGCTGTCTCCGGGAGTCGATTCGTCCCAGTTCTTGACGCAGCCGAAGTGACGGGAGCCGAGGGGCTCACCGGGAGTGGCGCCGAACGTCGGTGTCCCGGTGAGCCCCTCGCTCGAGAACGTTCAGGTAGGGTTCATACGCCGGGAGGCACGCCAATGGCCATTTCACTCGCATCCATCTACCAGCCGTTGAGAGATTTTTTCCTCGACAAATTCAAGACCGAGACGGGGAGTCCCGTTCGCTTCCGGTTCGACAAGTTCGGCTCCGTCCTGTCCGACTCGGACTTCCTCGATCCGCACCATCCCGAACTCGGCTACCTGCCGACGGTAGCGGTGGAGAAGTTTTCCGAACTGGTGAACCACGTCCCTTGCGAAGCCGGCGATGGGATCAACCTGGTCCTCTCCGAAGATGCGATCGACCACACCTATTACGACCTCCTGCTCAACCCGGCGTGCCCACATGTCCCGGCCGGCCTGGACGACAACTCGAAGCAGGCGATCTTCGATGCCTTCAGCTCGGTCAAGGCGGATGCGTTGCGGACGTGGGACGCGGTGCGCCTCGAATCGACGACGGGCGAGATGGGGAGCTACAGGCCGTCCCGGGCGACTCCCGAGGGCTGGTACGACCCGGGAAAGAGTGACGTCTGGACGAGTCACTCGCTGCAGGTGAGCGAGACGGAGACGAGCGCGCCGGCGGACGCTGGTGCGGTCAACCAGTTGTGGAAGCTGAAGTTGAACGACACCATGATGATCCAGGCTCTCCAGTCGCACGAAGTGCAGCCGGCGGTACGCAGGAGCGTTGCTCCTATCCTGCTGAGAGCACGTGCCGTTCAAACAGCGGCGGCGCCCGAGACGGTGGCGGCCGAAACGGTGGCGATGGGGAGCGCACGAGTCGCCCCCGCCGTCGCCCACCTGGCCCCGGCGGCCACGGCAAGGCCCATCGTGATCCTGCCCCGTCCGGTCGTCCAGCGTAACGCGGGCGCTGCCGCCGTGGTGAAGGAAAAGGCCGTCGTTGCGGCGCCCTTGACCAGCGTGGCCCTGCACGACGTTTACCTTCAGCAATACCATACGCTGGACGTGAGCCATCGGATTGCCTTCAATCAATACCTCGGCAGCAAAGCGCCAACTCAATCCGTCAAGACCAAAAGCGTACGAATCTCCTTCGACTATTGTCTGGTGAAGGCCGGGCGTCGGTGGTGGGGGGATGCCTTCGTCAACAGCCCTTTTTGGTACGTTCCAACCTTCGCGAAGGGCGCGCTCTCGGCGAAGGGCCACGCGGGCGCCCTGCCGGCGCTGCCGATTGGTTTCGTGGCGGTCCGGAACCTGGTGATCGAAGCCGATTGGACGGCCGAGGACGTCGCGAATGCCTCCCAGGCCACGGGCTTCGGACCCTTCAAAGTGGTCGCCGACCTGGTCAACAGCAAGCTGTCCCATCCCGGCTTGCAGATCATCGGCTGGCTGCTGCAGGAGATGCCGGACCTGCCGCCGAACGATTCCCCGGCGTCGTGAGATCCCCCTCCCCGGGAGAAGAGGGAGAACAGCCAAAAAGGGACATCAGGGACAGCAGGGACGACCGCCCGGGATTGAAATCCCGGGCGGCGGCGGCCGGCACGCTCATCCTTCGGCTACTGGCAGACGGGCTCGCAGGCCCCGCCGTACGGTGGTGGCACCGCGCCTGGGCAGCTCCCATAGTCGGGATAGGCATTGTTCTTCGAGCTGCGATTGCCGCAACTGTCGAGGCACACGGTGTACGGCTTGAGACAGCAAGCGGTCTGGCTGCATGGCCGATACGTCGGATACAGGGTGCCGCCGCCATAATCGATCATCTGTTTGCTCCAGCATGAGCCTTTGATGACGCGCCAGTTGGTGCTGCACTGCCCCGGGGTCTGCGGCGGGAATCCCATGGGGTTCTGCTCCAGGAGCATCTTGGTGACCATGTCCAGAAGCTGACTGATCGGCATACCGTTGAGACAGTTGCAGGCCGGGTCGCTGGGATTGTACGGGCTCATCCACTTGATGCCGATATCGTAGAACTGGCCGCAAGCCTTGCGGCGCACGGCATACCCCACCTGGATGACGCAGCCGCTGGGCAGCGTCAGCCAGGCCTCCTGGGTCGGCACCTCCCAGGGCGTAGCGGTGCAATCCGGCAGGCAGGGTAGCTCGACGTCGGCCCTGGCGAGGCCGGCGGCCACCACCCCACAGAGCACGAACGTCACCGCGATGAGCTTGGCAATCCGGAGATTCATACACTTTTCTCCTCTCTGAAAAGGTTTCCTTTCCATCGTTACGAAGGCCAGACTGCTTCAAGGATTGCGCAAGACTCGTGCCGGGGGGATGTCACGAGCAAAACCTTTTCTCCACAAGGGTTCGGCCACGGTGAGGCCGGCTGTGGGCGGCCGGATGGCGGCGGACGGCCAGTCAGGGTGGCGGCCCGCGGCCAGCGGCGCTACGACTCGACGCCCAGCTTCTTGAGGCGCCAGCGCAGGGTGCCGCGCTTGAGGCCGAGGAGGCGCGCAGCCTCCGACTGGTTGCCGTCGACCTGACGCAGGACGCTCAGGACGTGATCGCGCTCCACTTCTTCCAGCGTGCGGGGAGGTGCGGCTTCGGAGGCCTGCACCGTGGGAAGCGGAGCGGTGGAACCTGCAGTCGGGATTGCGTCCAACCCCGCCAGCTCCTCCCCAGACGATAGCAACACCAGCCTCTGGATCACGTTCTGCAGCTCGCGGACGTTGCCCGGCCAGTCGTGCTCCAGGAGCCGCGCCAGGGTCGCCCGCGGGATGGAGCGCACGGACCGGCCGAGCTCGCGGTTGAAGCGCTCGACGAAGTGGTGCACCAGCAGCTCCACGTCCTGCCGCCTCTCGCGCAGCGGCGGCAGCCGGATGGGGAAGACGCTCAGCCGGTAGTAGAGGTCGGAGCGGAAGCGGCCGGCCCGCACCTCCTCCTCGAGGTCGCGGTGGGTGGCGGCGACGACGCGCACGTCCGCCCGGCGATCGGCCGTCTCCCCCACTCGCCGGAAGGTGCCGGTTTCCAGCAGGCGCAGCAGGCGCACCTGGAGAGCGGCCGACGCCTCGCCGATCTCGTCGAGGAAGACGGTGCCGCCGTCGGCTGCCTCGAAGAGCCCCTGCTTGTGCTCCAGGGCGCCGGAGAAGGCTCCCCGGCGGTGACCGAAGAGCTCACTCTCCAGCAGGTTGTCCGGCAGGGCCCCGGCGTTCTGGCCGAGGAAGCGGCCTCTCTTGCGCCCGCTGTTGAAATGGACGGCGCGGGCCACCAGCTCCTTGCCGGTGCCGGTTTCGCCCTGGATCAGCACGGTGACGTCGCTCGCCGCCACTTGGCGGACGGCTTCACAGACCCGGTGCATGGCCGGGCTGCGGTAGAGGATGTTGTCGAAGCGGAACGACTCCTCGACGGAGCGCCGCAGGAGGAAGTAGTCGTCCTGGAGACGCTGGTACAGCCGGGCGTTGTCGAGCGCGATGGCCGCCTGGGAGCCGAAGGCGGCGAGGACCGACCGGTCCAGGTCGCTAACCCGGTGCTGGGGCGAGTCGGTGTCGAGATAGATCACGCCCAGGCTGCGCTCCCGGGTCTTCAGCGGGATGGCGAGCAGGGCACGCAGGCCAAGCTCGACGATGCTGGCCTGCTCCCGGTACTCCGCGGCGAGCGCGTCCTCGACGACGATCACCTCGCCGGCCGCCAGGGCCCGTTCGGCGACGGAGCGGCTGACGGCGCAGTCCTCGCCGGCGAGGTCCCCGTCCAGGTTCACGGCTAGCTCCACCCGCAGGTCTCCTCCCTCCTCGGCCAGCAGCAGGGCGCCGCGGCCGGTGCCGGTCAGCTCCAGCACGTGGTGGAGGATGCGCCGCAGCGCCGTGGCGAGGTCCAGGGTCGAGATCTCCTGGCTGATGGCGAGCAGGCGCTCCAGGGCCACGGCCTTGCGGCCCAGCCGCTCGACCCCCCGCCGCTGCGCCTCGTCGAGGGACTCCAGAACCTCCATTCCCATCCTCCTCCTCTCGGGAGCGTCAATCGCTCAGGCGGCCCATGAGCTCCAGGGCCGCCGCCACGCCGTGCTGCCGGCAATAGCTCTCCCGCTGCTCGTTCTCCAGAGGAAGCAGGGCCTTCCTCAGCTCCGCCAGGCACTCCACCGTCAGCACGTGGGCCTCGGTCGTCCGTCCTTCCTCCAGGCGGCAGAGGGCCTCGCGATACAGCTCCTGCCAGGTTTCAGAGCCCACGGCAGGCTCGTCCGCCGCCGTCGCGCCCACGCTCGCGCCAGTCTCTCCCAGTGCACCGCGCACGTCCGGCTCGCCGCCCTCGCTGCGCCCGAGGGCGGCCAGGGCAGCGCTCAGCGCCTCCGCCGAGGCGGGCCGGCCGCGGGGAGACCGGGAGAGCATCCCCTCGATCAGCCGCGTCAGGGGCACGGGGAGGTCCGGCCGCCACTGCCCTAGCGGCACCGGCTCGGCGGTCTGGATGCAGGCCAGCAGCGAGCCCTCGTCCCCGGCTTCGAAAGGCAGCCGGCCCGTCAGGGCCTCATAGGCCACCACTCCCAGCGAGTAGAGGTCCGAGCGCGCGTCCAGGGCCTGCCCCAGCAACTGCTCCGGCGGCATGTAGGCCAGGGTGCCCAGCAACGCCGGGCGCCCGGTGAGCGTGTTCATGTCGCTGGCGTGAGCCAGGCCGAAGTCCATCAGCCGCAGCCGTCGCTGCCAGCCGGCCTCGTCCACGGGGAGTGCCGCTTCGGGCTCCAGCAGGAAGAGGTTGTCGCTCTTGACGTCGCGATGGACGACGCCGCGGCGGTGCACGTAACCCAGAGCGTCGCAGCACGCCGCGAGCAGGGCCCGCACCGCGGCGGGCGGCAGCGGGCCGCGCTGCCGCACCAGCCAGCGCAACGGCACGCCCGCCAGCAGCTCCATGCTGATGTAGCCGCGGCCGTCGACCTCCCCGGTCTCGAACACCTTGACGACGTTCGGATGCTCCAGCCGGGCGAGGATCCGCCCTTCGCGCAGGAAACGGACGCGATGCTCTTCGGTTTCCATCATCCATGGATGGAGGACCTTGAGCGCCACCGTCTTGCCCGTCACCACGTTGCGCGCGCGATAGACCGCTCCCATTCCCCCCTCCCCCAGCAGCTCCTGCAGGCGATACGAGCCCAGATGGTGCGAGCTGCGCCAGGCGCCGAGGCGGCGATCGGCGAAGGAGAGGAGGCCGAGGGCACCGGCGAAACCTGGCAGTTGCAGGCCCTGAGCGGTCGGCCGGGCATCCGCCGCCAGGCAGGCGGCGGTGAGCAGGTAGCCGCCGAAGAGCCCCGCCGCCAGTCCCCAGCGGCGCGCCAGGAGCTTGGCCCCTGGGCGGCGGCCCTCGTACCGGCGCCAGCCGAGGAGCATCAGCGCCGCCAGCCCGAGCTTGACGCCCTCCCGCCGGGGATCGGCGGCGCGCCAGGCGCGCCGGCTCCAGCGCCAGCCGAGGACGAGCTGCCGCAGCCCGGGCGGGCTCTCGTCGACGTCGAGCGTGCGGCCGGTCGCGACGCTCCGTTCAACCACCCGGCGGCCGCTGGGGAAGGTCACCTCGACGTCGTAGCGCCGCCGGGCGTCGAGGCCGAAGTGCAGGGCGCTCAGGTTCTGGACGCCCGAGGGATTGAAGCCCACGCCGAGCTGCTGGTGGCCGCGCAGGAAGGCCGGTTCTCCGAGATGTCCCGCTCCGTAGATCCGCACCCGGGCACCCACGGCCGACCGGTTGCTGCGATCGCCGTGCAGCCGGACCGTGAGGTAGCCGGAATCGTCCGCGAGATTCTCGAGCAGGTAGCTCTCCTCGGAGCTGGCAATGTAGAGGTCCAGGTCGCCGTCGCCGTCCAGATCGGCGAACAGGGCGGCATTGCCTGTCCGGTCCGCCAGGCCGAGCTGGGGGGCGATGTCGTGATAGTGGCCATCTGGCCCGCGGGAGAACAGACGAACCGTGCGCCGGCCGCCGCTCACGGTCTGCAGGAGCACTTCCGGGAAGCCGTCGTGATCGAGGTCGCCGGTGCTGCTCAAGGTGCTGGGCACGACAGGGTTGTTCACTACCGGGTCGAACAGCGAATCGTCGCGCCGGAAGTGCGCCTTGCCATCATTGAGGAAGACGTAGAGCCCTTCTCCCAGGAGCAGCAGGTCGAGGTCGCCGTCCCGGTCCAGGTCCAGCAGGGCGCCCTGAAAGATCCGCCCCTCGCCCACCAGGGGCACGTCCAACCCTGAGCCGGCGGTGGCGTCGCGCAGTCTTCCCCCCTCGTTGATCAGCAGCGACAGCTCCTGGCCGCCGTTACCCAGCACGGCGTCGAGGTCCATGTCGCCATCCAGATCGCCCCACAGGGTGAACATCTCGAGGCCCTTGCTGCCGTTGGACACGGTGCCGAGCGGGAACCGGCCGGAGCCGTCGTTGAGGTACACCTGGTTGGTCTGTCGGACTGGGCCCACGCTGGTGATGTAGAGGTCCAGGTCGCCGTCGCCGTCCAGATCGATGAAGGCTGCCGAGTCGGCGTCGCCGAGCGGCCCTACGGCGAGGCGCTCGGGCGGGGCGAAGCGGAGCCCTCCCAGGTTGCGATAGAGCCAGGCTGCGGCGGGGCTGCCGCTCAGCACCAGCAGGTCGAGGTCGCCGTCGCCATCCACGTCCCCCCAGGCAGCGCTTTTGAGGATGGACAGAGGGGGCGCCGGCAGCCCGGGGATCTCGTAGAAGCCTTCCTCGCCGCGGTTCTCGTAGAGATGGATCGAAGTCGGCTGGAGCGAGAACAGTTCGAGATCGCCGTCCCCGTCGGCGTCCACCGCCGCGATCTGCTGAGCCGGCTGGCGGGACATGCGATACCGGTCCCGCAACGACGCGTCGCGCAGCAGGGGCGTGTCCCGAGGCGAGGAACGCAGGAGCACGCCGTCGCCCACGATCCAGCCCTCCCCGGCAGAGGCCATGGCCACGTCATAGAGGCTGGCGAGAGTGGGCGAGACCTGCGGCCGCCACGCCCTGCCGTCCCAGCGCAGGATGGTGCCATACTCCCCCACCGCCCAGCCGTCGCCGGGAGAGACCATGTCCAGACCCAGAAGGTTGAACGGATGGGGGGCGGCGAAGGAATGCCACCCGTGAGCGTCGAGCCTAGCGAGCAGCCCCCGGCTCCCCGCCACCCACAGGCTGCCGTCGGTGGTGACGTCCAGAGCGTAGAGGTTCTCCGACCGCATCGCCGCCGGCACCGGGACCAGCCGCCATGCCCCGGCGGATTGCCCAGCCGATTGTCCAGCGAAATAATGGGCCACCAGGCCCTGGGCCCCCACCAGCCACCCCTCCTCCCGGCTCGACATCCGCAAAGCCAGGATGTTCATCCCCCGGCGCTCCTCCTCGCCCAGGGGAAGGGCCGTCTGCCGCCACTGGCCGCCGGTCCGGTGCAGCAGGTTGCCGTTGTTGCCGCCGATCCAACCCTCGTCGGGAGAGACCATGGCCATTGCCTGGGGCCAGATCCCCGGCGTCACGACCTCCTCCTGCCAGTCCCGGCCGTCGTAGCGCCGAACGTGGAGCCCGGCATAGGTGGACTCGTCGGCGGGCGAGTACGGACAGAGCCAGAGGGTGCCGGCAGGATCGACGGCGAGGACGAACGTGCGCGCAGCCTGGACCGGGGAGGGCGACCACTCGCCCTGGTGCCAGTGGTAGAGCAGTCCGCCGGGAGTACCGGCGGGAGATCCGCCGCCGATCCAGACCTCGCCTCGCAGCCCCAGTGCCAGCCGCGAACGCCAATCGGAAAAGCCGAGCTCGCGGCGGTGGAGCGACCAGATCACCCCCGGCCGCGGCTCCGCGCGCGCGACGTCGAGGCCAGCCAGAAGCCCGAGAAGGATCAGGGCCGGCCTGAGCGATAGATGGGTTCGTCTTCGCACAGTATTACCTGTGTGAAGATAGTACACCTTCAAGAAATGGACGGCCGGGTCCCTTGGCCCGGCCGTCCCTCGCCCGTGGCTGGCAGAGCCACGTTTTCCGGGAGAGCCCTCGCAATGCCGAAGAGAAACGGTCCGATGCGCTGTCTGATCCTGGCCTGTCTGGTCCTTTTGCCTTCCGGGGCGATCGCCCAGGAAAAGGCCAAGCCGCTGCTGGAGGAGAGGACCTCCCACACCCAGCACGTCCTCACTCTGGAGGGACAGAAGATCGCCTATACGGCGGCGGCCGGCACGCTCATCCTGCGAGGGGAGGACGGCGCGCCGCGCGCGGCGGTCTTCTCCGTGGCCTATACGCGGGACGGAGTGAAAGATCCCGCCGAGCGGCCGGTGACGTTCGCCTTCAACGGTGGACCCGGCGGTGCCGCCGTCTGGGTCCATTTTGGAGCGTTCGGTCCCAAGCGGGTGGATCTCGATGCGCAAGGTTTTCCTTTGCCGCCTCCCGTCCGCTTGGTGGACAACGAAGAATCGATTCTCGACGTGACGGACCTCGTCTTCGTCGATCCGGTCTCCACCGGGTATAGCCGGCCGGCGCCCGGCGTCGACGCCAAGGAGTTCCACGGTCTGGAGAGCGACGTCGATTCCATGGCCGATTTCATCCGCCTCTGGCTGACGCGCAACGGCCGCATGGCGAGCCCGAAGCTGATCGCCGGCGAGAGCTACGCCACGGTCCGCGCTGCCGGCCTCTCCGCCCGTCTGCTCGACCGCTACGGCATCCGCCTCAATGGCTTGGTATTGATCTCGACCGCCCTCAATGCCCTCACGCGCAGCTTCGATCCCGGCAACGACATGCCCTATGTCACGTTCCTGCCGACCTACACGGCGGCGGCCTGGTATCACCAGAAGCTCCCTTCCGAGCTATCGGGCGACCTGCGAAAGACGCTGGACGAGGTGAGGCGGTTCGCCCTCGACGAGTACGGTCCGGCTCTGCTCCAGGGGGACTGGCTGCCGGCCGAGAGGAGGCGGGCCGTCGCCGAGAAGCTCGCCCGCTACATGGGTCTCTCCGTGGACTACGTCGAGCGGTCCAACCTGCGGGTCGAGCACGCCCGCTTCTGCAAGGAGCTTCTGCGCGACCGGCGCCAGACGATCGGGCGGATCGACGCGAGGTTCACCACCACCGACCTGGACGCGGCCGGGGAGACCGGCGAATTCGATCCCAGCCTGACGCGGTACGACGCGCCGTTCGCCGAGGCGACGGTGGATTATCTGCGCCGCGAGCTCGGCTACCGGGAGGACGCGCTGGTCTACGAGCGCCTCAACGACAAGGTTTTTCCCTGGCACTTCCCCAATCACGAGAACCGCTATGCCGACCTCGCCGAAACCCTACGGCAGACGATGATGAAGAATCCGGACATGAAGGTTTTCATCGCCGGCGGCTACTACGATCTCGCGTCGCCCTTCTTCGACGGCGAGTACGCCGTCGCCCACATGGGCCTGCCCGCGGCGGACCGTGCGCGCGTCCGCTTCGGTTACTACGAGTGCGGCCACATGGTGTACACGCGCCGCGCGGATCACCGCAAATTCAAAGCGGATGTCGCCGGCTTCATCCGGGAGTCGGCGGGGCGGTAGGCGCCGCTTCAGCTCCCGCGAGCCCGTTAGGGCAAGCTCTGGCTCCAAGCCGCGGTGGTTCCGCTCTCGAAGCCATCGGCGAACAGCAGGCTCGGGAGAGTGAGGTCCCGGCCGTCGATGAACGAAGCGCCAGTGTTCCCGGCATCGAGGTAAGGGGCCGCGACGCTCCACGAGGTATTGAAGCGGCCGTAATAATCCGACAGGTTGTCGCCGGTCGCGCCGCAGGCCGAAGGGCCGCCATGCAGTTGGCCGACGAAGCGGCGATCCTTGTTGTAAAGCGGCGAGCCGGAGGAGCCGGGCTCGGTGACCTGCGGCGGGATCACCAGGCTCGGGTTCGGCGGAAAGACCGGGTCGGGATCCCAGTGCACCCAGAGATGGGTGCTGTCGCCAGGCATGGGCTCGATCGCCTGTTGGGAGAAGGTGATCCGTTTCTCGTTGCCGTTGGGGTGGTGGATACCGGCGCAAAGCGAGGCCGGGCTGCACGCGTAGCAATTCCCCTGCGGGCACGAGACGTCGCCGCTCGTGTGGTCCCAACCTTCCCAATGGTGGTTGAAGGCGGGAACCGGCGGATCGTCGAGCTCGACGAGGGTGAAGTCCGACGCCTGGTTCTCGGCACGGAAGATGGAACCGGTGTGGAACTGGTTGAGCTGGCCGCCGCCGGGGCCGCCGCTGGCGGGAGAGCCCGGCGTGCGGCAATTCGGGCTTTGATAGTTCCAGTAGGCCACCAGCGACGCGGCAGTGGAGCTGTTGAGCCCGCAATGGAAGGCGGTGATGAAATACATTTTGAGGTCACCCGCCGTGTCGTTCACCAGCGAACCGGTGCACAACACGCTGCCGCCGATGGTGATCAAGGCCACGGCGCGCGAGGTCTGCAACCAGGAGTCGGTGCTGTTGAGGCACGCGATGTCCATGTTGCAGGAGCCCGACTTTGGGTTGATCCCGCCGGAGTCGCCGAAGACGCGGTAGCCCTGGCCGATCTGCCCCAGCTCGAGCTCGATCGCGTCGCGCACGGCCGCCGGCGCCGTCAGCTCGACGACCAGGTCGTCCGTGGGCACGGCCGGCGTCCACAGCTCGCCATGCGCCGCGTTGTCCTCCGGGGTGAAGGGGCGGACGACGCTTTCCCAGTCGGCGGAATAGACGCGGAGCCGCGCGCCCTCCGGCAGCCGGAAGCGCGTGAAGCCGAGGTTGAGCGAGGTCGCCCCCGCGGCGCGGATGCGCAGGCGCCAGAGCTGCGTGCCGTCCGCCAGCTCCTCCCAGGTGCCGCTCGTCCACGGCGAGAGGTGAACCGGCTGCGGGACCGCATAGCGTGGCGGGAGCCCCTGCTCGTCGCGCACGGAGTCGTCCATGGCGAGCCAGCCCCGGTTGAGAGGGCCGAAGGCCACGGTCTGAACCGAAGTGAGCGGCGCCGCGGAGAGCGTCACGTCCCGAGGAGGGACCTCCGCCGCGGCGGCAGGCAGACTGAGGACGAGGACCAGCAGGGCGGTCGTCTTGTTCATCGGTGACGACGATTATACCAGCTCCTTTTACAGGGCCTTGCGGAGGAGCACGATCTGGCCGGTGTGATAGGCGCTGTGTTGGACGAGGCCGTTGACCATCGCCCGGTGCGTGACGCCCGTGCCGAGAGCGGGATCGCGGTCGGAGATGGAGCCTCCCGTCCGCTCCAGGTCCTCTTCGGCGAGCCCGGACATCACCTCCAGCAACTCGGCCAGGGAGGCTCCCAGGCGCTCGCGGTCCCGCTGCCAGGCCGTCTCGGAGACTTCGCCCGGCTCGGGCCAGTCCCCCTCCTCAGGGAGGGCCGGCTCGCTGCCGCCGAGACGCCGGCGGACCTCGTTCTGCCAGGCCGTCAAGTGGAGGACGATCTCCCAGATGCTGTGCGCCCCCGGGATGGGATGCGCCGCCGCCTCCGCAGCCGTCGCCCCCTCCAGGGCGACCGTGGTGGCGGGGCCATGCCAGGGATCGTCGGAGTACCCCTTGCGGAGCTGCTCACGCAGGAACGCAACGTCACTCATTCAGCTAGGCGCCTATTCAGTCGTGGTCTTGAAGCAACCCGCCGGACGCGTTGGGCAACATTCCGAGGCGCAGGTATAGCCGCAGGTAGCGCCCGTATCTCCACCGGCTACTTTGAGCGGGCCTTCGCCTGTAAGCTCCGTGAGAGTTTCTCTTTTGAGGACTAATTTCGCGATCCTTTTTCGCATGCGATCCTCCTGGGTTGAGTGCCAAAATAGCTTGCAAAGAATAGAGAGCTATCGATGTCTTGTCAAGCGAGGACAGGGGGTGGCGGGGATACGCCAGGCCGGCTCGCAAGCCGGCCTGGCAGTGGCGAATTCGTCCTTCCTCCAGACCCAGTATCCGCAGGGAACGCTCAACCCGGGGACCTTCGTGCCGCGTGGACGGCGGATTCCGGAGTGCCGTGAGAAGGTTCAGGCGATGATGGAAATCGAGGCAGGATCAGAGCTTGACCGCTCAGCCTGAAAAACATAGAGTTTCCCTGAGAACACGAGACGCTTGATCGAGTCGATCGCCAGCCTCGAGCGTACCGATCTCCAGGTCGTCGAGCCCGATCTCCAAGCCGTCCAGATCAAGCTCCAGATTTTCTAGACCGAGCTCCAGATACCGCAGACCAAGCTCCCGGTCCTCCAGATCGATCTCCGGGTCCGTCAGCCCATTCTCCAGACCCTCAAGGCCTCGCTCCAGGTCCTTCAGATCGGGGTCGGGACCCTCCAGACCTCGATGCGAGTCCCTCAGACCAAGCTCCAGGTCGTCCGGACCAAGGTCTGGATCACCTAAAGCAAAGTCTGGATCGCTTTGAATTCGGCGCTGATGATCTTTTTCGTGGCCGGGTAGGTAGCCAGGAGCCAGGGCTTCAGCGACTCGCCCGAGCAGATCGTTACGGTGTATGGCGGGTTTTCGTGGTGAGAGGGCATCTGATGCGCTGTATCATCGCCGGCTGCAATTCGCGCCCTGCCGCACGTACAAGATGCCGAGGCAATGGGCAACGAGAACCTGCCCACCGGGTCAGCCGGGGGGCCAGCCATAGGACTGTTCACTTCTACGTTGCCGAGTAGTGGTGTTGACGTGGACAAGGAACAGGCGTAGAATCTTATTGACCCATAGAATGAAAGGCATACATCGACCGAAGCAAGCTGTTCCGGCGGTGGCTTCGACAGCGATAGGCACTCTGGGGCGGAATGGGGAAAGGTTAATTAGAGGTTGGCGGTCAGACTTCAGTATAGTGCCTTCAACATCGCCATGTCACTTGTAGGGCAGGCCTGAGCCTCTCCGCATCCAGAATTGCTTGATCCCAGGGAGATATGATAATGACTAAGTTGTCCCACTGGACCGATGCCGAGTTGCAGCGCTTTCTCGAAATTCGCCAGGAGTTCTTCCTCGATCCCATGGGCAGCAACAAGAACCGGTTCTTGGAAGCTGTAACCACCGTACAACGCGCTCTTTTCGATTGGTACCTACTCCCCCCTGGGAAGTTCGAAGGGGCGATGGCTCTGGTGAAAGAAGCCATGGGAGCCTGGTCGGAGCTGAGAAAGGAAGAGCGCCGCACGCTTCGGCTTCGTCGATTCGCACTGAACAACGCAGCACCCGATATTCCTGCCGTGGAAAGCAGCGTATCGGAAAATCAATGGCAGAAGATTTTCGGCTCGCTCGGCCTGGGTTTGAACGAGCCTGGGACATTCGATCGCTTTCTCGTGCAGCTCGACGAAGAGACGAATCCCAGCCTTCGTATGAATCATAGGTTCATGGGGGAGTTGGGGCCACATGACAATATGATCAGCTACGTGTCCTCGATCGTGGCGACGTTTCTGAACGAGAATGCTATTATTGGCAAAGTATCACCATGCGTGACTCACATGGAGCAGGCCGTTATCAGGTGGCTGCTGACGTTGGTGGGGTGGGATAGCGCCGTCAGTGTTGCAGAGCAGGAAACCCACGTGCCAGCGCCGAGGTTACCGACGCCTACTTTGCCGGCAGAACGCTTTCTACGCTGGGAACGCGAGGAGCCGACTGGCACGATCGTCGTTGGGGGCACGATCGCAAATATCAGCGCGCTGCTGATTGCCAGGAATGCCGTCTTCGATTACTTGCTTGGCTGGCCTGGCGCAGTCCAATGGCTCGGCCCGATGCTGGCCTGGGAATTGGTCCGTTCGATCTGGAGCAAGGACCGCCTGGTCGTTCTTACTTCGAAAGGAGCCCACTATTCAGTCAAGAAGGCAGCACTCCAGGCGGGAGTCGCTCCGGGCAACATCTTTGATATCGCAGGTTCCAGAAACCCCTGGATTCTGGATGGCGAGGCGCTCAAGCGGAATTTGGCGGATGTCGAGGATAGTGCTCTCGTCATTGCCGTTGTTGCAATCGCCGGAAAGACAGAGACGGGGTACGTCGACGAGATCGAGGAAATCGCGAACGTCTTGAACAAAGCGGCGGCCACCAAGGCCAAGACGGCTCTGCCGTCGCTGGAGGAAGTCGGCGAGCGTCTGCGCAGCAAGGTCCAGGAGATCAAGGATGCCATCAACCAGAAGCTCCATTCAAAGAGCGCAGCCCTTGACAGCTTCAAGGCAGCAAGGAAGGCATGGAAAAATGGCGACGACATGAAACAACTGATTGACCGGATAGAGAGCGGGAACGAAATCGCGGGAGCATGCCACAACCGGCTCTTCTTGCACGTCGACGCAGCCCATGGAGGTGCCTACTTGACGGTTCCTGAGCTCCGCCAAGCCTTCCGCGGAATCGAGCTTGCCGACACGATCACGATCGATGGCCATAAATCGTTCTACTGCTATTATCCGTGTGGCGGCCTCCTCGTGCGCACCACGCGGTGGGCGCAGACGCTTTCGGCAGGGCAGACCGCCTACATCAGCGAGGATGACAATCGCGGCGTCTATCGAGAGGGCCTCTTGTTTGCTCACGCGATGGAATCTGGCCAAGAATTGAGCGTCGGAAGCCACTTCGACGGCAACTCTGATTATCTGGAGCATCCCGCGACCAAGATGGACGAGCGAGACCTTGCAAAGCTCGCAGCTATCTATCAAATGACTCGGAGGCCTGTTGTATCTGACCGCTCCGAGTTGACTCATCAGCCGTTCAACCAGTACCTGGAGGGGTCGCGAGGTGCGCAGGGGATCATGCAGTGGTACTTCAATCTTGCAACCCTTGGGCTGCGCGGCTATCAATCGATCTTGGGCTGGACCGCGCTGCTGCGGGCTCGCGCCGAAGAGGCGATATCTCTCGGCATGTCGGACACCCGTCTGGTGACCGACCCGCCCTTGCCGATCGACCTCTACGCAGTTGACAAGCAGGCCGCGATTCAGAGTGCAGGGACATCGGGAGTGAGTTTCGAGGAGATGCGCCCGCCTGAAGAAGAGCTCCGGCGTGCAGCGCTGCCTTTGACCGGGGGGCGCTTCCTCCGTCTTAGCGCTGGCCATTGCAACCAACTGCTGATGACCTACGTTCCCGCGAGAGAGGCCAAGCTGATCGCGACAGCATCCCGTGCCTACTGGGAGAATCGTGGCGATGTGGTACGCCTGATGCGATATCTATGGCGGGTGAACCAGCATCTATGGACCGAGCACATCTATGCCAATCCCCATTTCACCTACTATCTGGGTCATACAGCTCTCCCATTGGAGCTGCCTTCGGTGGGGGAGGGTGAGTCTGCAGCAGGCCGCCTGGCCGAGATCCTTACCGAATGGAACGCATGGGCAAGGAATAAGGGCAAGGACGATCAGAGCGCAAGCAATCCATTCTTCAAGGTCCTGGCAGAGCGCATCGAAAAGGGGGCGCGGCGAGGGCCTAAAAAACAAGAGAAAGGGAAGCTCTACGCTTGGAAGTTCTTTTGCCACAAGCTTATCGTGATGCATCCTTATACGGACGAGTCATTGATCGGCGACATGTTGCGCCGCGTTGCATTCTACGGCGAGCGTAGCGTGATCGACGTCCGGGTTGCGGATGCCACGGCGCGCTTTCTTTTTCCTGACAATCCAACAGAATGACCGCCGCGCGAGTGGCTTGTGATCTTCCGGACCAGCCCCGGCGACGGGAAACGCTATTTCCGATTTCTTCGAGCAACCATCGGGCTTGATCGGCTTGGCCAGGGGTGGGAGCGTTTAGCGGCGAGGTCTATCCGGGCCAACGACCAGGGACAACTTAGATGCCCAGTCCAACGGGCTGGGTTGGCGGACGCGATTACCTCAGGAGATCCAACAGGGTGCGATGATATCGTGGCCCTTCAGGCCTCATCGAATGGACCGTCTACCAGAGGTGCCCCTCGCCTCACGCAACCCCATTGAAACGCAGGTTGCTGAACGAGCCCGTGGCAGGGTCGAACTGAAGGTGAAAGACGGAGGCGCCTCCGTCGTTGACCATGATGGGATTCTTCCTCCAATCGTCCGTTTTGCCCCGGAGGGATTCGAGACGGGCCATGGCTTTCAGGATGCTGAAATGGACGAAAGAGACGCCGATGAGCTTCTTCCCGTCCCGGACGGTTCCCACGTACTGGCGATAGTACTCATGCAGGGGTTTGTAGTCGGACGGCAGCTTCTGGCGATGCATGAAGTCCGGCAGGAGCTTCTCGAGATGCGCGACGTCACCGGGAGTGGGCTGCCAGATATCCCGGCTCGCGGCCGAGGGGAGCGATAGTCGAAGAATTCCGACGCGAGCGTGACGGCCGCCTCGCCCGTCATCACCGTTCCCTGGGGCGGAGATCCGGGTTTGGTGATCTCGACCGGGGAAGCGGGAGACGGCGCCTGAGCCCCTTGCGCCAGGCTCAGCCGGCCTGCACCGGCGAGCACCAGGGTCAGGGCCACGAGTCCTGCGCGGTTGAGCGTCTGCGTGCGAAGCATGGGCTCTCCTCTCCAGTCTCCTGTTTCCTACGGCACGGTCTCGCTGGATTGTATCGCCGAAAACGGCGGGAGAGGGGAACCCGGTTGAAGCGTTCTTGCTGTTCGTCCCTGTTGTCCTTGTTGTCCCTGTCGTCCCTTCCTGGCTGTTCCCCCTCTTCTCCCGGTCGGGGGGAGGGCGATGGGAGAAGAGGGCCGGGGTGATGAGGGTCTTGGGCGGGGGCGCTCCTGAGCAAAGTTAGCGCCTATGCCCTGACGACTTTCCCTGCGGAAACGCGCATCCCCTAGCGAGCCCCTGATCCAAGAGCTCGGTGCGCGGGAGTCTGGTCTCCCAAGGTATCAATCGGTCTATTTCTTTGAATGGTTCAACTCTGTCCAGTTTCAAACAAGGAGAAGGTAACATGAAAGTCATTTCGTCCAAGCGATGGGTGGGCCTGTTGATGGCCCTGAGCCTAGGGCTCGGCTGGCTCAGCGCCGCCCTCGATGCGTCGGCCGGCCTGCCGGTTCGAGCCGTCGCGCAATCGCGCTCCAGGCCCTCGGGCTCCGCGGCTGTCGTCTCGGAGTCCGTCACCAGTTCCGACGCCGCGCGTCTCCTCTACGAGTCGCGGCGCACCGGCGACCCGGACCTCTATACGCGCCTCGCCGACGGCACGGGGGAGGTGAACCTCACGCACAATCCCGGCGCCAATGACCCGGGCAGCCCGGGCGACTACGTCTGGTCGCCGGACGGCACGAAAATCGCCTTCACCAGCGCGGCTCCACCGGATTTGCCGGCCGCGTTCGTGATGAACGCGGACGGCAGCAACGTGGTGCAGATCGTCTACACACCGGACAGGCGCCAAACCGGGCTCGCCTGGTCGCCGGACAGCACCAAGCTCGCGCTCACCGCCCTCGGCACCGATGGCAGCGCGGGCACGATCTATGTCTTCGACACCGTCAGAAGCCTGGTCATGAACGTCGCGAACTTTCCTGGAGACGTGGACAGCTCGCCTTCCTGGTCGCCCGACAGCGCGCGGCTCGCCTTCATGCGCGGGCGGGTGAACGAGCTCAATCTCATCACCGGCAGCGACCTCTTCGTCACCCCGGCTGACTTCAGGAGCTTCGCACAGGTACAGCTCACCGGCGCGGATGGAATCTTCGATGCGGAGCCCGCCTGGTCGGGCTCGCAGATCGCCTTCCTGCGCAGCACCGTGGACCCGGAGACCGGCGATCGCGGCCCGGCCGACCTCTACGTGATGAATGCCGACGGCACGAGCGTGCGCAACCTGTCGAACGACGCGGACGACGATCGCTTTTTCTCCTGGTCGCCGGACGGCACGAGGATCGCTTTCAGCCGCAGCGCCCTCCCCAGCTCGACGTTGTACGTGATCGACGTGGCCGGCGGCGGGTTGACTGCGATCGACTCCTCGACGGATGCGGCACGGGGGGTGCGCTGGTCGCCCGACGGCACGAAGCTGACCTATTTCCGCGTGCTCACCGACCAGAATTACGATGCCGCGAACGTCTACATCGCGTTGGCCGACGGCTCGGACACGCAAGTCGTAGGCTCAGGCGTCGAATACAACACCGATCCCGACTGGTCGTCCGATGGTGCGCGCATCGCCTTCACCAGCCGGCGCAACGGCACGGGAAGCATCGACATCGTCGACGCCGATGGTACGGGGCGAGTCGACTTGACCAATTTCCCGACCCACTACGGGCCGCCGAAGTGGCAGCCGCCGTTGCCTCCCATGACCGACATGGTGATCTCTGCCCTCGTGAGCCCGCTGTTCGTGCCTTCCGGCAGCCAGGTGAGCTACGAGGTCGACATCCACAATCTTGGCCCCAACCCGGCCGGGAACGTCGTCGTCACGGCCCAGCTTCCGGGGGGCGTGACGCTGAGCTCGATCACCGACGATGCCGGCGGCACGTGCACGATCGCGCCGGGCACGAGCTTCGAGTGTGATTTCCCAACGATGGCCGCCGGCGACGTGAAGACCATCACGCTGCTGGCCACGGCCACCGGCGCGTCTTACACGCCGCTTCCAGCGGTCTTCCGCGTCGCCAGCTCGGTATTCGATTCCGATTCCAGCAACAACACCACGACCGTGACGAATTACATCGCCGCTCCGCCGCTGCCGGCGCCCGCCACCTGCTACGGCCTCACGCAACTGACGCTCGGTGGCTTCGCCTCCGGCGGAGCGTTCGCGTTCTCGCGCTCGGGCAACGTCCTCGGTCAGTTGGCGAATCGAGCGTTTTTCTACGACGGCAGCATGCACGACCTCGCCGCCCTGCTGGGTGCCGGCGCCCAGGTCAGCTTCAACGAGCCGGGTAAGGCCCTGAGCGAAGAGGGCTCCGTCCTTGCCATCGGGACCGACAGCTCGTCCCCTGATCAGTACGCCGTGCTCTTCGACGCCTCGGGCGCGCACAAGCTCACGCTCGGCGGCACCTTCAGCCTGCCGGTGGACATCAACGACGCCGGGCAGGCGATCGGCGTGGCGACCACGGCGGCCGGGGAGCAGCACGCCTTCCGTTACGATCACGGCACGATGACCGATCTCGGCACGCTCGGCGGTGCGCAGAGCTACCCCCACGCCATCAGCGAAAACGGCAAGGTCGCCGGCGACGCGATGACCGCCGGCGGCCAGCAGCACGCTTTCCTTTATGACGAGACTGGCATGCACGACCTCGGCGTGCTCCCCGGCGGGACGTGGAGCATCGCGACCGCCGTCAACGCCGCCGGCCAGGTGGCGGGCGTCGCGGAGGTCGCGGGGGGCAGCTCTCACGCGTTCCTCTACGACGGCATCCTGATGCGCGACCTCGGCGTGCTGCCTGGGGGCACGCACAGCGAGGCGACGTTCGTCAACGCCGCCGGCCAGGTCGCCGGCTTTTCGAACACCTCCGACGCTGCGCAGCACGCCTTCTTCTTCGACGGCTCGGCGCTGATCGATCTGACGCCGGCTGCGCAGACGGCGGAGGTCCTGCGCCTCACCGATTTCGGCGCCGTGGTGGCCAAGGTCCACACCGATTTCAACTCCGATGCCGGTCCTATCGTCGTCTACGACCCTGCGGGTCCGCACACAGTGTCACTCGGCGGCAGCATTACTTTCTCGCGGGGCCCTGCCTCTTTCGGCAGCTTCGGCGTCCCTCCCAGCATTACCAACGCGAGCGGCGCCGTGGCGGGCTCCTCGCTGACGGCGGGCGACGCGGAGCGGCACGCCTTCCTCTACGACGGCACCGGGCTCCACGACCTCAACGCGCCCGCGGGCGGCTTTGGCGACGCTTCCGGCATCAACGGCGCCGGCTCGGTAGTCGGCATCGCGAACGGAAAGCCTTTCCTTTACCAGGGCGGCGTGCTGAGCAATCTCAACGACTTCACCTGCGGCGCGGGCGTCGTGCTCAACAACACCTACGGCATCAGCGACAACGGCAAGATCCTCGTGGCGGACGTCCACGGCTACCTCTATCTGCTGACTCCGAGCCTCACCCCGGTGCCACCGCCGCCTTCGTACCCGCCGCAGCCGCCTTCTCCCACGGCCTTCCCGGGACCACGGGCGGTCGCCAGCGGCCGGATCGCCTTCGAGAGCCTCCGCGACGGCAACTCGGAAATCTACGTCATGAACGCCGATGGCACGGGCCAGACCAACTTGACTCACAATGCCGCGAACGATCACGACGCGGTGTGGTCGCCCGATGGCAGCACCATCGCCTTCCTGCGCGGCAGCGCTCTCTTCCTGATGAGCTCCGACGGCAGCAGCCAGCGGGCGCTTGTGAGCTCCACCTCCCGTCCCGCCTGGTCGCCCGATGGCTTGAAGATCGCCTTCTCCACCAGCGATGGGATCGGCGTGATCGGCGTCGACGGCACCAACAGCGCCAGCCTGACCAGCACCGTTTCGGACCGGCCCGATAGCTCACCCGTGTGGTCGCCCGATGGCACGAAGATCGCCTTCGTGAGCAATCGCGACGGCAATTCCGAGATCTACGTCATGAACGCCGACGGCACGGGGCAGGCCAACCTCACCCACTCCCTGGGCGACGACTACTCGCCCGCCTGGTCGCCCGACGGCGGCAAGATCGCCTTCATACACGAGTACCAGATCTACGTGATGAACGCCGACGGCAGCAATCCGGTCAACGTCAGCCACTCGGCCGATCCCAACTACAGCCCCGTCTGGTCGCCCGACGGGCGGCTCGCTTATTACCGCATCCTCATCCAGGGCCCGAGCAACCAGGCCGGAGTGTTCGTCGTCAACGCCGACGGCAGCGGCGCCACGCAGGTCAGCGTCTATACGAATTACGACACGGCGCCCGATTGGTCGCCGGACGGCCAGCACCTCGCCTTGACCTCCTACTACCGCGAAGGCAACTCGGAAATCTATCTCATCAACAGCGACGGCACGGGGCCGGTCAACCTGACCAACAACGTCGCCGTCTACGACGCCAAACCCAGGTGGCAGCCCATTCCGCCGCCCAACACGCCTGTAGGGAACAACGTGACGGTGTCGAAAAATGGCGTCACCGTCACCTTCTCGACCGTCACGGCGGCGGGCTACACCAGCATCACGCCGGTGAGTCCGAATTCGCTCACAGGCGTGCCCGGCGAATACCTCGTCAACGCCGACAGCCTGGCGTTCGAGATCCATACGACCGCGACGTTCACGGGACCGATCACGCTCAGCTTCCACGTGCCGGGGATCAACAACTCCGTCATCTTCAGCGCGCTTCGCGTCCTGCACAGCGAGCCGCCGCCGGTCCCCAACTTCGTGGACCGCACGATCTTCCCGCCCGATACGCCGTCGCAAAACTTCGCCACGCGCACCGTCTACGCCCGCGCGACCTCTCTCGGGCAGTTCCTGGTCACACGCTACAAGGACACGGTCGATCCCGTGACGACCGCCTCCCTGTCGCCTTCGCCCAACGCCGCGGGGTGGAACAACGCCAACGTGACGGTGACGCTCACCGCCTCGGACGGCCCATATGGCTCGGGCGTGCAATCGCTCACGTATTGGACCACGGGGGCGCAAGTCGTCGCGCAGACGACGGTGACGGGCAACACGGCTGCGCTCACCATCACGACCGACGGCACCACCACGGTCCATTTCAAGGCCACCGACGTTGCGGTCAACGTGGAGGCTGCTAAATCGATCGCGGTGAAGATCGACCGGACCGCGCCGGTGGCTCACATCACCGCGCCGGTCGTGAAGGCCTACACCCTCAACCAGAGCGTGCTGGCCAACTACCACTGCACCGATGCCGGCGGCTCGAGTGTGGCGAGCTGTGCCGGTCCGGTGGCGGACGGTACCGCGATCGATACGTCGTCCGTGGGCTCGAAGAGCTTCGCCGTCAACGCCTTGGACGGCGCGGACAACGCCGCCAGCGCCTCCGTGACCTATCAGGTTACTTATGGCATCCAAGCGCTCTTCGATCAGACGCAGGCGACGAAGAGCGGCCTTCCCATCCCCATCAAGCTCCAACTCGTCGACTTCGTCGGCGCCAACCAGTCGTCGGCCGCCGAGGTGGTGACGGCGCTCGGCGTGACCCGGAAATCGGACGGCACGCCGGTCGCGCTGCAAGGCGCGGGCACCGCCTTCACCTTCGACTCCACGCTCGCCGGCTACGTCTTCAACCTGCAGACCACCGGCTACGCGGCCGGCGTCTACCTGCTGAGCTTCTCGGCCGCCGGAGACCCGGTCACGCACACGGTTCAGTTCAAGGTCAAATAGACCGCCTCCACTCACGGGCTCCAGTCGATCCATCGGCTGGAGCCCCGTTTCGATCACTTTTTCGGCAGCGAGCGCACCCACCGGTCGATCGCCTCGGCCACTCGCAGGTCCGTCGGAGTGGACAGGGCGAAAGCGGCCTGCGGGTCCATCCCCGGCTCGGCGTGCTTGTAGAAGTGTTGGAGATCGTCGAGGAAGACGAGCTCGGACGGCTTCGTTCCCCGGGCTTCGCGCAGCCGGTGGGCGTGCTTCTCGGGGACGCTGCCGTCCCGCCCTCCCTGGACGAGGAGCACCGGACGATCCACCGCGGCCAGGGCCTGCGAGGGATCGACGGCGTCCACTTCCCGGAGATAACCCAAGGATTTTGGATCCATGCCCGCCAGCATCGCCGTCTGCGGATGGCGGGCGGCCTCGGGCGCAAGCGGCTCTCCCCGGCGGATGCGGGCGAGCGCGTCATCGTAAAACGAAAGATCGCCGGCCCCGGGCATCGCGGCAGCCTGATCGCGCATGATGCTGAGCAAACCTGTCGAAGGGCCGGAGAGGCTGACGACGCCGGCGAGCGCCGGCTCCTCAGCCGCGAGCAGGGAGGCGACGACCGCCCCCTCGCTGTGCCCTGCCACGGTCCACGTACGGATCTTGGCGGCCTTCTCTCCCAGGCCGTCCCGCAGCGTTTTCAGGGCGGCCCGCGCCACCACGACGCGCTCCGCGAAATGCAGGTGCACTTGGGCGCGCTCGCGATCGAAGGTCACCGTGCCCGTTCCCGGTCCCGGTTTGGCGTAGCGCAGGACGGCATGACCCCGCGCGGCGAGCTGCCGGGCGAGGTCGGCATACATGTGGGGATGAACGTTCCAACTCGGATAGTCGCCATCCACGTCAAGGAACAGCGAGCCAGGCACGAGCAGGACGGCGGAGACGGGATCGCCCGCCGCCGGAACGGTCAGCATGGCAGGAAAGCGCATGCCGTCGACCTCCAGGGTCAGCGGCGTTTCGACGAAAGTCGTTGCGACAGAATCTGTTTGCATGACGTCACCTCGGGCTGCGATCGGTTGTGAGAGAGCCAAAGCCGCGATCGTCAGAACGGCGAAAGTCCTCATCGGGTCACCCTCCAGTCAGCGCGGAGCTGAAAATCTCCGTGCTGGACCTAACGGTAGAGCCTCACGTAACGTGAGGGTCAAGAGGGGTCGTAACGACTCGTGGCTTGGATCGACCGTTTCCCGGTCGCTGATGCGGAAGAGGCACGCAGGCCCTCGCCGGGAGCCCGTAGGGCGGCAGACCGTAGCCCAGGCCGTGAGCCCTGGGCTGGCAGGCGGCCTCGGCGCCTCATTTCCAACTCTGCCAAGGGCGCTCTTGGCCAGGCTTCGCTCCCAAGGAGGGGACAGCCGTCACCTGGCCCAGGGCTCACGGCCTGGGCTACGGTCTGCCGCCCTACGGGCTC
>DASUEN010000193.1:0-2287 GCA_036275055.1 Thermoanaerobaculia bacterium | reverse complement strand
CTCCCTGCTGCCGACCACAGGATGGTCGCCTCCCCGGCAGAGCCTGGTGTGGATGGCTCTCGACGTGGCCATCCACAGCGCCCTTCTCGCGGCTTGGCATTACAAGTGGTTAACCGATCGCAAAGACGTGCGTTTTCGTCCACGGCCGACCGAGTACGACTACCGGGTCAGCGTGCTGTTCAACCACAAGGTGAATGCGGCTGGATCCGGAGACGGCGATCGCCGCCTGACGCCGGATCCCTCACCCGGTACTCCCCGGCATCCTGCGTATCCCTCCGGCCACAGCACCGTGGGAGGAGCAGCGAGCGAGATCCTCTCTTTCTTCTTCCCTGATTCCACCGCAGAGCTCGACCAACTCGCCGACAACACGGGAATGGCACGCCTGTGGGCCGGCATTCATTGGCGCTCGGATCACGAGCAAGGCATGAAACTGGGACGTTGTGTTGCCCGCACGATCATCAAGAAGCTTCAGGAAGGTTGTATCTGCCCGCCGGACGTCTGCAACGCGCCGAATCCCTGCGCCGCTCCCCCAACCTACGGAGATCTGGTCAAGGGCGCGAAATCCTTCAGCGAATGCTGCCGGCGAAAAAAGGAGAACGAAGAAGAACGACTGAGCGAATGAGAAAGATGAAGCCCTGAGGCCACCTACTCCCGCCCCCCAACCTCCGGCGCCCGGCCGAAATCGCCCGGCATCTCGGCGGCGACGTAGGCCACCGCGGCCCAGGAGGCGACGTTCTGGTCCAGGTCTTTGGGATCGATCTTGTCCAGGGTGTCGTTGGCGGTGTGGTGGTAGTCGAAGTAAGCGGTGGCGTCCTGAGCCAGGGCGACCACGGGTACGTGGGCGGGGCTCAAGGGGCCGAGGTCGGCTCCTCCTCCCGAGTCGTTTTTTCCCTGCTCCACTTCCAGCAGGCGGGCGAGGTCGGCCACGATGGGAAGGGCCGCGGGATCGACCCGGGAGGCGATGCGCCAGACGCGCCCCGCTCCCAGGTCGGCTTCGGTCGCCAGGACGTGATGGGAAAGCTCGGCCTTGTGGGCTTCCGCGTAGGCTTTGGCTCCTGACGTTCCAAACTCTTCGTTGGCGTAAAAGACGACGCGCACCGTCCGCCGCGGCTTTTGCGGCAGTTGCCCGATGAGGCGGGCGGCCTCGGTCACGATCGCGATCCCTGCGCCGTCGTCGATGGCGCCCGTTCCCAGGTCCCAGGAGTCGAGGTGGGCGCCGAGGAGGACGATCTCCTCCGGCTTCTCGCGGCCCGGGATGTCCCCCACCACGCTCGCCGTCTCCACCTCGGGGAGCCTGTGGGCTCCCAGCTTGAGGCGGAAGGTCACGGGCTTGCCCGTCGCGACCTGAGCCGCGAGCAGCTCGGCGTCCGGGACCGAGAGGGCCGCGGCCGGGATCTGCGCGACACCGTCCTGATAGTCCATGGCGCCGGTGTGCGGCGTACGGTTGTGGTCCGTGCCGATGGAGCGGATGAGCACGGCCACGGCTCCCAGCTTGGCCGCCCGGGAGGCGCCGGCTCCCCGCACTCTCACGGCCTTTCCATAGCCCGAGGCGTCGCGGGTACGTTCCATGTGGACGTCGTAGAAGACGATCTTCCCCTTGACCTGTGCCGGATCGAGCTTGGTCACCTCGTCGAGGGCATCCAGGGAAGGCACGGCGATCACCGGCGCTTCGATCCCTCCGTCCGGGGTGCCGACGCTGCCGCCCAGGGCCGCGAGGTGGACCGGCTGCGGATACGGGGCCACGATCTCCCCGGACTCTTCACCCCGCACCCAGTGGGGCACCATGGCCTTTTCGGCATGGACGTTGCTGAATCCCAGCTCTTTGAGCTTGCTCACTCCCCAAGCCACCGCGGCATCGTGCGCCTTGGAGCCGGCGGGACGCGGCCCCACCTCGACGGTGAGCGAGCGGACGATCTCGTAGGCCCGGGTCCCCTGGAGGGCCTGGTCGCGGAGCCGGGCCGCCGTCGCCCGGACCTCGGCGGGCAATCCGGCAGGCGGTGCCGAAGGCGCCGGCGAGCCGGCGGGCTGGGCGAGACAGGAGGCGGCGAGCCCGAGGAGAGCCAGGCCGACCAGGCTGACCACCAGGGGACGTCCGAGCGGAGACCGTGGTAGCAAGGCCAGGGGCGGGCGGCTCAAAGCGCGCGCCTTCTCTAGGCCGCCACCGCGGCGGAGACCGGCAGACGCTTCATCTGGCGCAGGATCCCCTTCCACTCGTCCAGCGCCTGCTCCAGGGCGTGGTGGATCAGCCCCAGGCGGGTCTCGTGGGGCAGGTGCGCATCGGGGGCCG